>DFCS01000031.1 GCA_002367105.1 Hungatella sp. UBA3048 | reverse complement strand
GGTATCTTATTCATCGCTTACTTATAAGCCATTCTTTCTGACGTTATTGTTAATATAAAGCGTAAGAGTATAAGTTTTCTGGTAGGCGGAAAACGCTCCGTAATGCAAGAAAGTATAACAATGACAAAATAGTTGAAAGTTTTTAAGCAACTGGACAAAAAACCAATATTGATTACAAAATATTAGAATTTAATCGGTATCTTCCCCATGCTATAGTGAATCTGCAAGATCTATATAAAAGGAGGATAATACAGTGAAGAAAAAGATGATGATGTTTGTTATGGGAACATGTTTGGTGCTAAGTGGCTGCAGCAGTACTGCCGGAAAGTCTGAGCCGGTAAATGCGCAGATCGAGAAGACTACAGAAAGCAGTGGAAATGTGGAAAATAACACAGAGGGAGGAGACAGCAGCAAAGAAATGGTTGCAGGGGTATGCTGGTACAACTTTGCAGATACTTTTATCTCAAATACACGCCAGACACTCTTAAACGTTTCTGAAGCAGATCAGACCATTAAGGTAATGGATGCGGACAGTCAGAATGATACAAGTAACCAGACCAATAATATGAACAACTTCCTGACAAAAGATGTGGATTATCTGGTACTGAACAACATCAATACAGGTGCGATCAGTGAGATTTGCGATCAGCTGAAAGAAGCCGGATGTTATGCAATTTTTGCAAACACAGACTCTCCGAAGGATGAAGATTTTGAAAAAAATGATAAGTTATATCTGGTAAGTTCCAATGCTCCAAAATCAGGAAGCATCATGGGAGAAGCTCTTGTGGAATACTGGAAAACCCATCCGGAAGCGGACAGAAACGGCAATGGTAAAATGGACTATGTTATGCTTCTTGGAATACAGTCTCATTATGACACCATTGTGCGCTCCCAATACTCCGTAGATGCTATCAAAGCGGCTGGAATCGGTCTGAACAATATAGGCGGGGAGATTGTATGCGATTATTCCAGAGCAACTGCACAGGAGAAAGTATCGGCACTACTTGCAAATTACAGAGATGATATAGATGCAATTATTGCATGTAATGATGATATGGCACTTGGCGCAATAGAAGCATTAAAAGCGGGGGGCTTCTTTGAAGGAGAGGGCCAGTATATTCCCGTAACCGGTGTAGATGCCACTGTAGTAGGATGCGAAGCCGTCAAAGACGGGACCCTGCTTGTAACCGCTTTAAACAACCCTGTTAATTTAGCCAAAGCCATCTATAAAGTTATGTATCTGACAAGTAAGGGAGAAGAAGTAACAACAGAATCTATGGGAATGGAAAGCGTTACTGTGGAAGGTCACAGAGTATGGCTGGATTATAAGACAATCGCAAAGGACAATGTGGAAGATGCCAATTACGACATTACTAATGTGAAATTTAAATAATAGGTGCTGACAACAGATTACAGCCAATACGGAACATGCTGGTTTTTAAAAAGTGCCATAGAAAATCAGCATGTTCTTTTTGCCCCAAAGGAGGTATTGTAAATGGAGGAGCAAGAGATTGTCCTTGAAATGAAAGAAATAAGCAAAAGCTTTCCGGGTGTGAAAGCGCTGGATCAGGTTTCACTTAAAATAAAAGCAGGAACTGTTCATGCTCTTATGGGAGAAAACGGTGCAGGAAAATCCACTCTGATGAAGTGTGCGTTCGGCATCTATCATCCGGATGAGGGAGAAATTTTTATAAATGGTGAAAAGGTCTATTTTGCTGATACAAAAAATGCAATGGACCATGGAATTTCCATGATTCATCAGGAACTACATCCCATAAGAGTCAGAAATGTCATGGAAAACATCTGGGTAGGCAGAATACCTTATAAAAAAATAGGTGGAATCAAATGGGTGGATTATAAAACCATGTATGATCAGACAGCCGGGCTGTTTGATCATCTTGGAATCGCTGTGAATCCCAGGGAAATGGTAAGCAATTTATCAGTCTCCCATTGTCAGCTTCTGGAAATTGCAAGAGCTGTTTCTTACGGAGCAAAGGTTATTATTATGGATGAACCTACCTCCTCCCTGACAGATGGAGAATCTGAGCTTCTGTTTCGGATCATCAGGCAGTTAACTGCACAGAAAGTAGCGATTATTTATATTTCTCATAAGATTGAAGAAGTTTTAACAATTTCTGATGAAGTGACCATCATGCGCGATGGCAAGCTGGTTGGAAGCTGGGCTTCCAATGAAATGAATATGGATTTAATTGTCAACCGAATGGTAGGGAGAGAGATGACCAACCGATTTCCTCCAAAAAATCATAAGCCAGAACGCGTGATGCTGGAAGCAAAAAACCTCACATCACAAAATCCTCATTCTTTTAAAAATATCAGCTTTCAGATAAAAAAAGGGGAGATCCTGGGGATAGGCGGGCTCGTGGGCGCTCAGAGGACAGAACTGATGGAGGCAATCTTTGGGCTGAGAAAAACAGCGGGAGGACAGATATTCATCAATGGGACTGAGGTGTCCATTCATTCTCCATCAGAAGCGATCAAACATAAGATGGCGCTTCTGACAGAAGAACGGAGATCCACCGGAATATTCCCCATGCTGTCTGTAGAAGAAAATATTGTTATGGCAAATCAGAGCGCCCATAAGAAAGAGTATACGGGAGGAAGGCTTTTTCTCAGCAGGAAAAAGAGAACACTGGATGCGAAAAAATATGTGGACTCTTTTTCTATTAAAACTCCCGGACTGAAGACCCAGATTCAATATCTGTCCGGAGGAAATCAGCAGAAAGCTCTTCTTGGAAGATGGATGCTGATAAATCCGGATCTGCTGATTTTAGATGAGCCAACAAGAGGCATTGATGTAGGAGCTAAGTATGAAATCTACAGTCTGATGGAGCAGATGGCTTCCGAGGGAAAAAGTGTGATTATGATAAGCTCTGAAATGCCTGAGCTTATGGGGATGTCAGACAGGATTATGGTGATGTGTGAGGGCAGAGTATCAGGAATTATAGAAGGCGATGAAGTGACTGAGGAACGGATTATGCATCTGGCAAGCGCAGTAGAGAAAACAGAATCATCGGATAAAAGGGAGGTATAGGAACAGATGTACAGTAAAAAATCAGATCTTAAAATTATTATGATGAACTATGCTCTTTATATCATTATGATCATTATGATTGGGGCAATTGCCATGATTTCCCCCAGATTCTTATCTTTGAGAGTGCTAACAGATATTCTGACACAGAGTTCTACCCGTATTTTAGTGGCTCTAGGCTGTATGTTTATAATTGTTTCTGGTTCAGCGGATCTTTCTGGGGGGCGGGTTGTGGGGCTTACCGCAGTGGTAGCCGGCTCTCTTGCCCAAACCAGTGAATATTATATTAAATTCTGGCCAGGACTGCCAGAAATGCCTATTTTTATACCTGTATTAGCAGCTGTTCTGGTGGGGGTCCTAGTAGGAGCCTTTAACGGAATTGCTGTGGCAAAGCTGAAAGTTCCAGCTTTCCTCGCTACTTTGGGAACTCAGATGGTTGTTTACGGCATCAATTGTTTGTATTTTAATAAAGCTCCTAATAATTCTCAGCCCCTGGGCGGGTACTTAAAGAGTTTTAGCAGGATCGGTACAGGCAATATTGCAGGTATCCCCTATCTGGTAATCATAGCTTTGGGCTGCGCAGTGGCAGTATGGATACTACAGACAAAAACCTGTCTTGGAAAAGAAATCTTTGCAGTTGGGGGAAATCCTATTGCCGCAAAGGTATCCGGTATTAATGTATTTAAAATACTGATGATTACCTATATGCTGGCAGGAGCTTTGTATGGGTTGGCCGGCTGTCTGGAAGCCACACGTACTGGTTCAGCCTCCAGCTCCTATGGCCTTTCGTATGAGCTTGATGCTATTGCTTCCTGTATTGTAGGAGGATGCTCAGCAGGAGGTGGAGTGGGTACTGTAGGCGGGGTGGTCTTCGGTGTATTGATTTTTAACATTATTAATTACGGACTGACATTTATCGGTCTCAGCTCCTATTGGCAGTTTATTGTAAAAGGACTGATTATCATTATTGCTGTTGCTATAGATGTCCGTAAATATGCTGGAAAAGATTAAAAATTTAAAAATTGCAACTTATTTGTGCCTCTATTATAATATTCTTATTATTAGAAGAGAGAGGTTAGCAAGGTGAAAAAAAGAAGGTATTTTTATGCGTTCTTAGCATTTATTGTTGTATCTCTGGGAACGGGGGGGTTCCTCCTGTCTCAAAATAAGGGAAAAAGAGAAAATACAGCATCACCCCTTCGCATCACCATGATTTTGCCCCACAGTGATTATGGCTATTGGAGCATTGTGGGAAATGGAGTTATGTCGGCAGGAAAGGATCTTGGGGTAGATGTAAAAGTGGAAATCCCTCAGTTGAACTATAATGTGGATCAGATGGCGTCTCTCATAGAAAAAAACACTGCAGCAAAGGTAGATGCCATTATTGTTCAGGGAATTGAAGATGACTGTTATCTATCAGCGCTTAAGAAGGCAGAGGAAAAGGGAATCCAGATTATCTTTGTGGATACTGATATAGAGAATTTCCCAAACAGGCTTTATATCGGAACAGATAATTACAGTGCTGGGTATCTGATGGGAGAAAAAACGGCGGAAGCTACAGAACAGAAAGCAAATATTATCATTATGTCAGGAGCTGAGGGATATCCTAATCTGGAGCAGCGCTATAAAGGCTTTAAGGATGCCATTAAGTCCTATTCTGATATGAAAATATTAGACCTTAAATATGATTACTATGATGCCCTTCAGTTCAGCGACAGCTATTATGAAGCAAAAAGGACATACCCTGAGGCAGATACCCTGGTCTGTATCGAAGGTACAGCCGCACAGACTTTAGGCAGAAGAAACAATAATCTAAAAGAAATCTATGATCATATTTTAGCTTTTGATTTAAATAATGAGGCCGTCAATGCCATGAAGGAAGGGATTCTACACGGCGTCATTGTCCAGCAGCAGGAATATATGGGATATCTGGCAGTGGAACAGGCCAAGCAAAAGGCTGAACAGGGGTACTATGACGCTGATGTTATTTTTACTGATATTTACTTTATGACTTTAATGGATTTAGACAGGGAGAATGGCTATGGAAAAAAATGATTCAATCAGCAGAAAATACAGTAATGGATATTTTTTGCTGCTGATTCTGCTTGTCATGGTTTTTCTAACCTCTTTTTTGGGCAATCATCTTCTTTCAAAGCGCTATCAGAACACTCTGGATAATCTATTATCCATCAACCGTCTCTTCATTACCGTTGAGTCGACAAACAGCTCTATTTATGACTGCTATCTCTATCTCCGTTATGACAGCTGGAGTGAACTCGAAAAACAATTTGAAGAAACCGGTATACAGGCAGCTATCGTCAGGGAGGAACTGGACCGGAAGTATTCCAGAAATGTTACAGATTGTGTTTTCATGGTTGAGGCCTATCTGGATCAGTGCAGAATTCTGAAGGATCTGCTCTATTCCTATGAAGAGCATCAGATCAATTCAACGGAAATGGCTGTAGGTATGGAACAGCTGTACGATGAAACGCAGAAGCTATATTTCTATATCAATATAAGCTTTAAAGATATTTATTCCGAGAAATTACAGGAGGCAGAAAACCTTCAGCTTGAAATACGGAAAGTGACCTGTTTTATACAGGCTCTTCAGGTTATTCTTTTGTTATTTGCTGTGCTTATCAGTATTATCTATCATGAGAGAGTCTTAAGCGGAATAACCAAAGCAATTGAGCGGATGACAGATTTTGTGGAAAAAATCAAAGAAAATCCTGGAAGCAGGGAAAGGCTTCATTTAAAGAGCAGGGACGAACTGGCTATTTTCTCTGACACTTTAAATGATCTTCTCGATATGATAGAGAAACAGATGAGAGAACTGGAGGAAAGCGGTTTTATTAAGGAGCAGCTGAAACAGGTTGAGATTGAAAATCTCAGAATGCACAATGATTTAAAAACCAGCCAGCTCCGTCTCCTTCAATCCAGAATCAATCCTCATTTTCTCTTTAATACTCTAAATTCCATTACCTCTTATGCACGAATGGGGGACACAGAGAAAACAGTGGAGCTGATGGAAGAAACAGCAGAGTATCTTCGCTATAATCTTGAAAAGTTAACAAAAGCTGTGACTTTAAAAGAAGAAATTGAAAATGTTAAAAGCTATGTGATGATTCAGAAAATCAGATTTGATACCCGCTTCAGCTTTGGATTTAATATAGAGAAAATCTGTGAAAATCAGATTATGCCTTGTATGATCCTACAGCCGCTAGTGGAAAATTCTATCAGGCACGGTCTTCATAACGTGTCAAATGGCGGCAGGGTGGCCATCAGAGTCTATAAACAGGAGTCCAGAATTTGTATTGAAGTTGAGGATAATGGGAAAGGGTTTGACAGCCAGGTCTTAAAGCAATTCAGGGATCATTTAAAGGATCCCGAAGACGGAAAACAAATCGGGCTTAAAAATATCTACATGAGATTAAAATTGTTTTACTCTGATGATTTAAAGTTTCATATCAGCAGTATACCAGGATGCACTGAAGTTTATATCAGCATGCCGGAACACAGCGGGGAAATATGAGGGATGTAAATGTATACGATGATAATTGCAGATGATGAAAAGATTGCATATAAAAGCTTTGAACTGTTTATAAAAAAGGAATTTCCTGAGATCCTGATTGTGGGAATTGCAGAGGACGGGCTGTCAATGATCTCTCTTATCAGAGAGAAACTGCCGGATCTTGCCATAGTTGATGTCAATATGCCGGGTATCAATGGAATTGAGGCAATCAGTATATTGAAATCTGATGAGGTCAGAACAAGGTATATTATCAATACTGCTTATGATGAGTTTAATTATGTAAAGAAAGCCATAGATTTAGAGGTGGACGGTTATTTTCTGAAGCCAGAGAAGAGAGATAATATGGTCCACACTATCTCCAGACTGTTAAAGAGTATTGATGGGGAAAAAAAGGATCAGGCTAATAAGAATAAATATTTAAAATTCTACCAGGAAATGCGCCCGGTCCTGGGAAATGAGGTTATGTACTCCGTTTTTATGAGTGAAGATGTGGAAAGCAGTGTTAATTCGTACTGCAAAATCTTAGGAGTTTCTTTTGATGGGGGGACAATTGTTACAATTGTAAATCACTTAAATACAATGGAACATAAGCCTGACTTAAAGAATTTTGTTAAAAATATTTTAGATGGACTTTGTGCCAATATTGTACAGGTGACAGATGCAGGGATTTCTGTTTTGATATTTTTTTCTGCACAGGCAGAAGATAAAGAGCAATATATCAGGGATATTTTGCTGATTTTAATGGATTCCCTTAATAAACAAAAGAGCAGTTACAGGGCGGGGGCCGGCAGATTGACTAAACATGCGGCAGAACTGTCCCTATCCTATCAGGAAAGTCTGGCAGCTTTAAGGAAAGGAGAAGGAACCGTTAATTTCTTTGGTAAAGAGGAACGGTTGACAGAACAATATCCAGGCTTTATTACTCTCAGCAAAATAGCGGATCAGATTATATCCTGCCTGATTACAGGAAAAAGCAATGAAGCGGATCAGATTCTGGATAAGTTTTTTAAAAATACCGCTCACTCCAGAGAAGATTATGCCAATCTCATGACACTGTGTATTAAACGGTCTGCCGACTATAAAAATGATTTTAAAATTGATCATCAGGCAGTCTCGGGTTCTATTCTGTCTGTATTCCATGATACACCTGAAGAGGAGCTTCTGCCCCTTCTAAAAGCCAGAATCAAACAGCTGAATCATATGTTTTTTGTAGAACCGGAAACCGTATCTGCCGGTTATGTCGCTCAGGCTCTGAATTATATCAGGCGGGAATTTGCACATCCTATCTCTCTGGATACCGCTGCAGACCACATAGGAATCAGCCCCTTTTATTTAAGCCGTTTGATGAAACAGGAGCTGGGGGTTACTTTTATAGAGTACCTGACCATGATGCGTATGTCAGAAGCAGTCAGACTGGCAGAGGAAACTAATAATACCTTACAGGTGATCGCACAGAAAACAGGCTATTCCAATGTAACCTATTTTTGTAAGGTCTTTAAAAAGAATATGGGAAAAACCATAGGAGAATGGAGGAGAAGGAATAACAATGACATATAATGAGTGTTTGGATAAATTGAAAAATGGAACTTATATAATTGATAAGGAAGGGCTGGCCATCCGCATGAAACCCATACCTGAAACAGATGAGCAGGGTGCCATTGATGAGAGGGCGCTTGCATGGGAGAGGAAATGCAGGCCATGTCCCCTGCCTAAAGATTTAAAGAATCCCACAATGACGGAAGTTAAGGCAATCCGGGCCTGGATGGGCTGTAAGAATCTGGATTTATCAAATGGGATCATCAGCAGAGAGGAAGTAATAAATACAACGCACGGAAAAATTCCTGTTTCTGTTTATGCTCCTTCTCCTGAAAAAATAGAGGCAGTTGTTGTCTATATTCACGGAGGCGGTTTCTATGGAGGAACCACAGCGGTGGTAGAAAATTGTTGTAAATTAATAGCAGAAAGAGGAAATGCAGTAGTTATTTCTGTGGATTACGGCCTAGCGCCGGAGAATAAATTTCCGAAGGGATTGAACCAGTGCTATGAAATTGTTAAATGGGCATATGAAAATGGAAAGGCTCTCAATGGCAATCCGCAGAAGCTGGTGGTGATAGGAGATTCCGCAGGAGGCAATCTGGCAGCAGGCTGCTGTATTCTGGATACAAAAGGACTTATAAAATTACAGGTTTTACTGTATCCCACACTGATTCAGACAAAGGAGTTTTATGATTCCTGGGACGAAAATGCATTTTCTATGAAAGGTGAAACACAAATTAAGAAAAATATGGTTTATTCCACCCGATTAGGCAATGAAATGATAAAAGAGGTTTACTTTAACTGCCCTGAAGATGCAGAGAACCCACTAGTTTCCCCTCTGTTGTCTGAAGAGCTTAACAGAATGCCTATGTCCATGATTGTCACAGCAGAATACGACGCGCTGCGTACAGAGGCAGAAAATTATGGAAGAAAGCTGCTGGATGAAAAGGTTGATGTGATTTTTTATAGATACCTGGGAATGGGGCATGCTTTTTTTGAACATCCCGGAGAATTTCCACAATCAGAGGACTGTATCAATGAAATCTGTTCTGCTATCAGAGCTTTATAATATATATCAACCATAATAAAGGAAGGAATTCTAGAGGGTACTTAACTGGCTGCCAATTATAACAGAGGCGGTGCAAGGAGGATTAAATTGAATCAGCTGGACTTAAAAAGGCGGGAAGAGGAATTGGATAGAAGAGAGGCTTATATAAAAAAGAAAGAACAGGAACTGATTAACAGTAAGGGCAAGCTGTATGACAGGCTGAATCTAAGTGTAAGGCAACTGGATTTTATTATAGTGGCAGGTGGAATCGGTGTTTTTTTATGTATTTTTGCCGGATTGTATTTTAAATAAAAAGGGCAATAAAAGTCCGGTGATATCACCAAACGAAATGAGAAACAGATCTAATTTCCAGAAAACAAAAACAAGCGCTTTGAAACGGCCATAGCCGGATCAAAGCGCTTGTTTTATGTGCTGCTTTTTTTCTTAAACTTATTATTTGTCTGTTTCTTCATCTTTCCGAAGTATAGTTGCAAAAGTAAATATTACAGTGAATTATTCTGATATAATGGTGCACGCGACTTGGAGTATAAATGTTCCCTCGGCAGCATCCATGCCGCCGCCCTTATGTCGGATCTTTTGATCCAGCATTTTACAGAAAAACATATGAAAGTTAAAAAAGTTTGTTTATGCATTCTTCATAAAAGTATTCATTTATATCCGGCAAATATTGACATATAAGTCAAACCATGCTAAAATAAATACAAATAAAGATATGTGAGAGAATAAAATGGCAAAAAAGATACAACGAGTTTCCCTACAGTTAGAGATTATTCGTTACATACAAAATTATATTGAAGAAAATGATTTAAAAGCGGGGGATAAGCTGCCTTCCCAGGAGCAGCTGTTGGAAATGATGGGGGTAAGCAGGACATCGCTGAGAGAAGCCGTGAAGACTCTGGAGGCACGTAATGTCCTGGAAGCGCGAAATGGAAAGGGCGTATTTGTAGGCAACCAAAAGGACAGCGGCTTTTTGTCCCTGATTGATTTTACCATGGAAAAAGGAGAACTTTTGAATGTTTTGGAAGTGCGTAAGATTTTGGAACACGGAATTCTACCAATGGTGATCCATAGAGCCACTGAGGAAGAACTGAAAGAACTGGGCGGTATTGTTAAGATATTAATGGAGAAATTTCATCAGGGATTAAGACAGACAGAAGAGGACAAGCAGTTTCATTATATGATATACCGTTTGTCTCACAATGAGATCATGTATAAGCTGATCTTATCCATCAGCAGTGTTATGGATCAATTCTGGGAATTTCCTCTCAATATGGAGGAGCCTTTTTTTGAGAGTATGCCATTGCATGAAACATTGTATCAAGCCATCTGTGAAAGAAATGTGAAGAAAGCGCAGGCTATTAATGAGCAATTACTGGATGTAGTATATCGGGATATTCAAAAGCAAATTTAGGGTTTTAGTTTATGCAAACAACCTATATTATAGCATATAGCATACAGGTAGAGAAGGAAGAAGAGAAAACGGCTATGGGAGGTGGGAACTCTGTTATCATACTCGTGAAGCCATTTGATATCATGACATTGATGCTGAAGCATTAACGGCATTACCCTGACGGGGATTTTAATGAGATGGGAAACTGTAAGCCTGTGAAGTTAAGACTTGGAGATTCTTATAAAATGTTAACACACTATGAATGAGGAGGAGTTTTACAATGAAGGGAAGAATTACATCTGTTTTACTGGCAGGAGTCATGGCAGTGTCTTTAACGGCCTGCGGAGGTTCCGGCAGTGCAGGACAAAAGACCGCAGAGAAGACGGGGGGCCAGGGAAAAATGGCAAATGAGCTGACCGTGTGGTGCTGGGATCCGGCATTTAACATCTATGCAATGGAAGAAGCGGCAAAGATATATCAGAAGGATCATCCGGATTTTAAGCTGAATGTGGTGGAGACACCGACTGATACAATCACGACCAAGTTGGCTACGGCTGTTACCTCAAAAAACCTGGATGCCCTTCCGGATATTATGCTGATCCAGGATGGCACCTTTCAGAAAAATGTAATCAGCTTTCCTGAGGCATTTATGGATTTAACGGACAGCGGAATTGACTTTTCCATGTTCGCCCAGGGAAAGACAGCCTATTCTGTCGTGGAAGGGAAACATTATGGAGTTCCATTTGATAATGGGGCTGCCATCGCGGCTTACCGTACCGACGTCCTTGAGGAAGCCGGATATACAATCGATGATTTTACAGACATAACCTGGAGACAGTATCAGGCCTTGGGCGATGATATTTTAGCCAAGACAGGAAAGCCTCTTTTATCCTGTACGTCAGGAGACGGGGATGTTCTGAGGATCATGCTCCAATCCACAGGAGGAAGCCTTTTTGATAAGGAGGGTAATCCGAGCATGGTTGGAAATGATAAGCTGAAAAAGGCTATGGAAGCTTATGCTTCCCTTGTTAAGAATGGGGTGCTTGTGGAAGTCAATAAATGGGATCAGTATGTGGGCACCATAACAACCGGCACTGTGGCAGGAGTCATGAACGGATGCTGGATCATGGGAAGCATCCAGACTGCGGAAGACCAGTCCGGAAAATGGGCAATTACCAATGTACCTAAACTGGAAGGTGTGGATGGAGCGACCAACTATGCCAACCAGGGCGGCTCCAGCTGGGCAGTGGCTGCCAGCAGTAAGAACCCTGAGTTGGCCACAGATTTCCTGGCAAAGACCTTTGGAGGCAGCACAGAGCTTTACGAGACCATTCTTCCTAAATCAGGGGCATTGGCAGCGTATCTTCCGGCGGCAGATAGCAAGGTTTACAGCGAACCGCAGGCTTTTTTCGGTGGAAAACCGGTATACGCCCAAATTACGGAGTTTGCATCAAAAGTACCATCTTATAATCCGGGAGTTTACTATGCTGAAGCAAATCAGGCATTGATGACGGCCATGACCAATGTACTTGCAGGCGCGGATATTGATGCAGAGATCAAGACAGCAGAGGATACAGTTAAGTTTGCCATGGGAAAATAAGCAATAGGGAGGAGGCATTTTGATGGGAAATTCAAAAAAGAAGCTGTCCTTAGGTCAGAAGCAGAGCCTTACAGGGTGGGTGTTTCTATCACCTGCGGTTTTTCTGATCGTGATCATGAGCTTTCTGCCCATGTTCCAGGCGCTGTTCCTTTCCTTTCAGTCGGGAATCGGAGCAAATATGAAATGGACAGGCGGAACCAATTACATAAGAATGTTTCAGGATGGTATTTTCATGCAGGCCCTGAAAAACAATTTTTTCTATCTACTTATCCAGGTTCCAATTATGCTTGTATCGGCTCTGGTTCTGGCGTCCCTGCTGAATCATAAGGATCTTCGATTCAAGGGAGTTTTCCGCACTGCGATTTTTCTACCCTGTGCCACCTCCCTGGTATCTTATGCAGTTATTTTCCGCACCCTGTTTGCAGTGGATGGACTGGTCAATATCATTCTGATCAAGCTGGGGCTGCTTTCCACAGGGTACAATTTTCTGGGACATCCTGATTCTGCCAGGTTGGTCATTATCCTGGCATTGATTTGGAGGTGGACTGGATATAACATGGTGTTTTATCTTTCGGGTCTGCAAAACATTGAGTATTCTGTGTACGAGGCGGCGAAAATCGATGGAGCATCTCCGCTCCAGTCCTTTTTCCAGATTACAATTCCGCTTTTAAAACCGACCATCCTGTTAACCGCCATTATGTCGACCAACGGAACCCTGCAGCTGATTGACGAATCCATGAACCTAACAGGCGGAGGACCTGCCAATTCCACTATTACCATGTCCCACTATATTTATAATGTATCCTTCACAGGAGTTCCCAACTTCGGGTATGCGGCAGCCATGTCCTACCTGATTATGATTTTGGTAGCAGCTCTTGCATTGATACAGATGAAGGTAGGTGATAAACGTGACTAAGGGAAAAAAGTTTTTTGCATATGCTTTTTTGAGCATTATTTCTTTCCTTTCGGTATTTCCGCTTTATTGGATGATAGTTGCATCTACTAATAAAAGCGCAGATGTGACCAGCGGAACGCTTATTTTCGGAACAGCACTTTTTGATAACATAAAAAAGCTATTTGCTTCTCAAAATATAACCCGTGCCCTTTTTAATTCTTTTCAGTACTCCGTTATAATGACCATTATGACCCTTCTGATATGCTCCATTGCCGGATATGGGTTTGAGGTCTTTCATGATAAGGCAAAGGATTGGGTTATGCGTATAATCCTGCTGGCCATGATGGTTCCCTTTGCGGCAACTATGATTCCTCTTTACCAGATGGTTGCGTCGGCAGGGCTGTTAAACACTACCCTGGGATTCATCCTTCCAGGCATAGCCACCCCGTTTTTAATTATGCTTTTTCGCCAGAGCGCCAGAGCGTTTCCGGCAGACATTATGGAGGCAGCAAGGATTGACGGATTAAATGAACTGCAGATTTTCTTTCGGATGTTTATTCCAACCATGCGTTCCACTTATGCGGCAGCTATGACTATAACCTTTATGAGCGCATGGAACAGCTATCTTTGGCCCAAGGTGATTATGTCCGATGCGGACAGTATTACCATGCCAATGCTGGTAGCCAATTTAACCAGCGGATATGTGACCGATTATGGAGTACTTATGCTGGCCGTACTGATCTGTACCATTCCTACTGTGATTATTTTCTTCCTGCTCCAGAGAAGCTTTGCAGAGGGTATTACAGGTGCGGTGAAATAAAAATTGGAATCAGACAGATACTGCGGACGGCTTTCCGGATCGGAATCCGGCCGCAGTATTTGTTTGAATTCACGGGAAGGTAATGGGGAGGGAGGATATTCCTGTATAAAGGGGGAAATTTAGATAAATAATTGATCAGGAGATAATGTATGAGTATTTTATTTGAACTGGAACGAATGGAACGTCTGTCAGCAGATTTAAACCGGCTGAGACATCCGCTGAGAATCCCTGTTTTGAACTATAAAAGGAAAGACGGAAAAGCACAAGGGAATGAGATTGAAAGTACAGAAGACTGGGAAAACTGCCGGATTGATGAACCCTGGAGAGAAACGGACAGCCACAGGTGGTATCGTACAACCATTGAGATACCGGAGGAAATGGATAAGAAGCATGTTGAGTTTTTTATTACAACTGGCAGAGAAGGTCAGTGGGACGCCACCAATCCTCAGATGCTTTTTTATCTTAATGGAAAAATCGTCCAGGGAGTGGACGTAAATCACAGGGAGATCCTTATTACGCCATGCGCCGCTTTCGGGCAGAACTACGACATTGCGATTTTGGCATATAGCGGAACCGTAACAGGGGATCTGATGATTCGCACGGAGCTGGTACAGGTGGAGCCACGTGTTGAAAAGGCATATTATGACTTTCTGGTTCCGTTAAAATCTGCAAGGCTTCTAAAAAAAGCTGACGAGGAAAATTACAGGAGAATTCTGGTCAAAATGGGACCAGCAGCAGATGCCCTGGATCTAAGAGTTCCATATTCAAAAGAGTTTTATGATTCCCTGAAGAGAATGGAAGAGATACTTATCCGGGAGTTTTATACAAATACAGACAAATCGGCGGCTGTGGTAAGTGCAGTGGGGCACACCCATATTGATATTGCCTGGCTATGGACTGTGGAGCAGACAAGGGAGAAGGTAGTCCGTAGTTTTTCTACTGTACTGGAACTTATGGAACGGTATCCAGATTACCGTTTTATGTCAAGTCAGCCGATTTTGTATCAGTTTATGAAGGACCAGGAGCCAGAGCTGTATGAAATGATAAAAGAGAGAGTTGCAGAAGGACGATGGGAGACAGACGGAGCCATGTGGCTGGAGTCTGACTGCAATCTTCCCTGTGGGGAAGCCTTTGTTCGCCAAATCATGAAGGGTGAAGCTTTTTTTAACAGTGAATTTGGAGTGTCTAGCAAATGTCTGTGGCTTCCCGATGTATTCGGCTATTCTGCGGCCCTTCCCCAGATTTTAAAAAAATGCGGGATCCCTTATTTTTTGACCACAAAAATTGCCTGGAACCAGTTTAACCAGCTTCCCAATGATACCTTCCTTTGGAAGGGAATTGATGGTAGCCGGATTTTTGTGTTCATGCCAACCACCTGTGATTTTGACAAAACTCTGGGATTAAACGTATCCTTTACAGATACACGAAATACCACTACCTATACAGGAATCGTTAATCCAAATATGACCCTGGGAACCTTTAAACGTTTCCAGAACCGGGATCTTACGGAAAATACTCTCATGCTGTTTGGCTTCGGAGATGGTGGGGGAGGCCCCACGAAAGAAATGCTTGAGGAAGCGGAACGGTTAAAATATGGTATACCCGGAATCCCCAGGCTGGTTCAGGAGGGGGAAAGAGATTTCTTTGACCGCATTTACGGAGAGATATCAGAAAAAAAGGAAATGCCGGTGTGGGATGGAGAACTATATTTTGAGTATCACAGGGGAACTCTTACTTCTATTGGAAAAAACAAACGGAATAACCGAAAAAGTGAAATTCTTTATGAGCAGCTGGAAACTCTGGGAGTTATGGCAGAACTGCATGGTTGCCGGTATCCTTATGATATTATAAGAAATGGCTGGGATACCATCCTTCTTAACCAGTTTCATGATATTATACCGGGCAGTGCTGTGGAGGCGGTTTATGTACAGACGGACCGGGAATATGACCAGATATTAAAGGATGGTGAGGAGACGCTCAGGAGCCTTGCCGAACAGATAGGCGGGTCCCTTGTGAGAGATCAGGACAGGGCTGTTTTTGCTTCAGAAGATGAAGAGGAGATTTCTGTCATTGTATTTAATACACAGGGATATATACGAGATGACGTAGTAATAATCAGTGGAATAAGGAAAAAAGGTATCGTATTTGCAAAGGATGGCGTAGGCAAGCGGTATCCGGTTCAATATACTGATAAGGGAGAGCTTATCTTTTTTGCCAAAGGAATACCGTCTGTCGGTTATCAGATATATAGGCTTTGTGGAGAAATTAAACTTCAGGAACTGAACCAGGTACAGGGGGAAAAACGGATACAGAAGGAGGAAATGGCCTGGGAAGGCAGCTTTGAAAACTCCTGGTACAAAGCACAATTTAATGAAAGGATGGAGCTTACATCACTTGTTGAAAAAGAAACTGGATTTGAACTGATAAAAGAAGGCCGTCTTGGTAATCAGCTGTGCACCTATGAAGACCGACCTATGAACTGGGATAATTGGGATCTGGATTTGTTTTACCGCCGAAAAAGCTATGAAGCGGATTCAAGTACAAATGCAGTCTTAAAAGAGATTGGTCCAGTGCGCACCGTTGTGGCTATAGAGCATCGCTTTGCTCAATCTGTCATAGAGCAGGAGGTTATTTTTTACAAAGATCTGCCAAGAATTGATTTCGTGACTTGTGCAGACTGGAAGGATCATCATGTGCTGTTAAGGGTGAATTTTCCAGTTCAGATCAATGCGGTAAAGGCATCTTACGAAATCCAGTTTGGAAATCTGGAGAGGGAGACCACCAGCAATCATAGCTGGGATACAGCGAAATTTGAGGTTTGTGCCCATAAATGGGCGGATCTTTCCGAAAATGGACTGGGAATCAGCCTCTTAAATGACTGCAAGTATGGGCATAGCATAAAGGACGGGGAAATGGGACTCACCCTTATAAAGTCAGGAATTTATCCGAATGAAAATGCTGATATAGGACATCATGAATTTACGTATTCCATTTATCCTCATCAGGGAAGATGGCAGGAGTCTGAGACAGTGGAACAGGCTTATAATTTGAATATTCCTTTGGTTGCCAGACGACTTATGTGCAATTTGGGAAAGCCTGAAAAGGAAAGCTGGAGTATGATTTCCATAGAAAATAAAAACTGCTTTATGGAAATGATAAAGACAGCAGAAAATGGAGATGGATATATTCTGCGGATTTATGAAAATCAGAATACAAGAACTATTATGAAGGTTAAGACAGGGTTTGATTTGGATGAAGTGGAGGAATGTGATCTTTTGGAGCGGCCCATTGGACGCATAAGGACTGAGGGTAGGGGATTTCAGGATGTGATAAAGCCTTATGAAATTAAGACTTACCTGCTTAGGTTCTGCATTGCCCCAGGAAAGGGATAAGGGAATCTGACTGTGGCCAAATGACATCATGTTTATTATGTCTTTCCTGGCGAGATTTCATTTTTTAAACGGGCAGATGCTTATGACTTTTTTCAATGGGTTTTTACAGGAGATGATGTAGATGGGTGATTGTAGAATCAAAGTACTTCTGGTTGATGAAGAGCCGATTGCTCTGGATTTGCTGGAGAACAGTGTTAAATGGGAAGAATTTGGGGTTGATCAGGTGAGAAGGGCCTCTAACGGGAAACGGGCTCTTCAGCTGATTAAAGAGGAGATGCCCAATATTGTGATAACGGATATCCGTATGCCGCTTATGGATGGACTAACCCTTGCGAGACATATTTGGGCTGAGGAGATGCAGGTCAAGATTATATTTCTGACGAGTTACGATTATTTTTCTTATATTCAGGTGGCGTTCCTTGTGGAAGCTGTGGATTACGTGCTTAAACCTGTAATACCGGTAAAAATCAGGAGCGTGCTGAGACGGACGATAGAGCGGATCCAAAAGGAACGGGGGATGAGAACATTAATCGAGGTGTCGAAGCATCTGATTATGGAACAGCTGATACTGGGAGAAAATTCAGAAGAACTATACAGAGCGTTTGCAGGTGAGCCGAGCAGGTATTTTCTGATTATGGTCTATGGAGGATGGGAGAAACAAGTCTATAAGAAAGTGCTGCAGGAGATAGCGGGAATATCTTATGGTGTATTCGGCGCAGAGAACTGTGCGTTTCTTCTAGAGGAGCGCCTTGATCCGAAAGTGACGGCACAGAAGATACTGGACGCTTTTCCTGAGATGGGAGAACGGGCTGCCGTCTGCTATATAGAGGCAAAGGAAGTGAGGAAATTGCATAGTGCATATGAGGTATGCGGATCCTATGCGGAACGGATTTTTATGATGGGGCCGGGAACGGTGCTTACTGTAAGCCATGTAGATACAACTAAAAAAGAGGAGCTGTCTGCTGTTATGATGCAGTCGATAACCGATTATCTGGCGGCGAGCATCCCGGAAGGAGACACAGCGGAGATAGAGCAGATAGAAAAAGCACTGTTTACGAGTATTAAGAGCGGACTCCGGGGAAAAACGCAGGTGATGAAATGCTTAAAGAAAGTACTCCGCCAGTTGGAGGAATACTTTGTGCACGGAAATCCAGGTATTGAACCATTTCTGGCCTGTACCTTGGAAATGGCAGAGGAAGAGATCGATAATTCTGCCTTTTTAAGCTGCGCCCAAAAGAGTTTTCGCTCCTATATTATGCAGATTCATTCCTATTATCAGATACAGGGACAGGGAAAGAAGTCCAGAGTGGTGCGGCAGGTGAAGGAATATGTGGAAGAGAGTTATATGGATGTTCTGGATTTGGAAAGTCTGGGACAGCGGCTGTATTTGTCCGTAAACTATATACGGACGATTTATAAAGATATGACGGGGTATACGATTCTGGAATATATTACTGATTATAGATTCTCGAAAGCAGAACAGCTTTTGAAAGATAAAAAGTTGAAAATAAAGGAAGTGAGCCGCATGGTGGGATATGAAAATGTATCATATTTCACATCGTTGTTTACCAAGCGGTATGGAATGAGTCCGAGAGATTATCAGAATAGGTTTTAAAATGGTTGGCCATGACCTTAGGGAACATTTTGATGTCAGAGGAATTGAGAGCACTGAAGTCACTTTGTTCTATTTTGATAGAAATTATTGAAAAGTGATAAATATGTCAGGATATAATAATTAAATGAAATAAAAGTTATAAAAGTTTGAAGGAAAGTTCATAGAATAATGCTCAAAAATGTCATAAAATACATACTGATCTGAGCGAAAATATGTGAAAAATATCTAAAAGGAGGGTTTTATGAGAAGGTGGAAATCGCAGATAGCACTACTCTTAATCGGCGCCATGGCAGTGAATGGTGTAGCTCCGGCAGGTGGAATTACCAGTCTGGCGGCAAAATCATTTTTAGAGGTCGGTTATAGAGAAATGAGCGGGGAAAAATCCACTCCTTCCAATGCAGACGAAGCAGCTTCATTAGGGGAAGAGGAAGCAACGCCATTAGAGGAAGAGGAAACAACGGCATCAAGGGAAGAGGAAGCAACGCCATCAGGGGAAGAGGAAGCAACGCCATTAGAGGAAGAGGAAACAACGGCGTCAATGGAAGAGGAAGCAACGCCGTCAGGTGTAGAAGCAACGCCATCAGAGGCAGAGGAAGCAACACCATCAGAGGCAAAGTTAGCAGCGCCGATAGAGTTGGTCAGTAAGACTTTCGGTGCAGAGGCTTTTGTTGAGTATATCAGCGATATGGAATTGGAAGATGCTCACGCTGACTGGGGGAAGTGGTTGAAGGACCGCACTGTCGGGGGAAGTGAAGATACAGATGGCGGTCCGCTTCAGTTAAATCTGCCAGGGAAAGGCAAGAGAAACTTTCCAAAGGGGTTGGCAGCAAATTCAAAAGCATATGCAACCATTGATGTCAGCGAGTATCAAGGACAGTACTTTTTTGCATTCGCGGGCGTAGAGGCGGGAAGCAATGGTTCATGTACATTTGAAGTTTTGACTAGCGAAGACGGCAGTACGTGGGTAACCCAATGGAAATCCAGCAGAGTGATGAAAGGGAATGATGACGCAGAGAAAGTATCTTTTCAAATTCCCAATAATGCGCAGAAATTAAAACTGGTGATTGGGGACGGAGGAAATGGAAATAACAGTGATCATGGAATCTGGGCTAACGCACTGATTGCGGCTGATGAAGATGCAATTGATACAACCGTTTACTTAGATGTATCGACGCCGTCTTATTTAAAGATTGGTCAGGAGCAGTCCCTTTCTGTTATGGCATATACCCTTGACGGAGAAGCGATTAGTAATGAGGATCTTAATGTTATAAGTGATAAAGAAGATGTAGTTACCGCAGAAAGAAAGAGTAGTCTCTGGAAACTGACCGGCATCGGTGATGGAGTGGCCCAGGTGATAGTAACAGTGGGAGAAGACAGGGTGACGGAAGAGTTTATGGTAACCGTCGGAGAAGGTGATGAAAGCACTTGGAGGGTAAACTCTCCCGATGGAAATCAGTCCCTTATGTTTTTTATGAATAAAGATAAGGGTGTTGATTACATTGCATTAAAAAACGGTGAAGCAGTGATTGAACAGTCGTCCACAGGTATCAGAACCGATGCGGGAGATTTTACCTTTGGTCTCACACTGGAAAGCTTGAAAGTAGAGAAAATCAAGGATTCTTATGATTTAATTGGAGCAAAGACGGCCTCTGTAGAAAATGAGGCTGAAGAGATTACGCTCAGTTTTACTAAAAATGAGGCTGAATATGCAATTGTGGCAAGAGTCTATGATGATGGATTTGCATTGCGCTACAAAATTCTGGGTGCAGGAGAAGCCAAAGCAGTAAAAATAATGGAAGAATATACCCGCTTCGTACTTCCGCAAGACAGTATTGCTTATGCAATGAAGTATGCGGTTGCGCACGAAGAAGTTCCCTTTAAAAAAACGCTTAGTCAGCTAAATGAACGGTACTCCATGCCGCTTTTGTACCAGATTAAAGAGAACACTTGGGGATTGATTTCAGAGGCTGCAATGAATGGATCCTATTGCGGAGCAATGTTAAAAGGTGACGGAAATGGTGCAGTAGACGTAAAATTTGCACCAGAGCAAAATGGAGCTGTGGTTGCGGATCTGCCGTTTGAATCTCCGTGGAGGTTTGCTGTTGTCGGAGACGCGAAGACGATTAATGAAAATACCATGGCAGAGAATTTAAGCCCCGAATGTCAACTGCTTGATACCTCTTGGATTGAACCAGGGGTAACTGCTTGGACGTGGCTGAATGGGGATGCCACTGGTGATTTCGAAACTTATAAACGGTATATTGATCTTGCGGCTGAAATGGGATGGAAATATGTGCTGATGGATGAAGGCTGGCAGCCGGGCGGAAGATCGAATGATTCCCAATATTGGGAAACGGATGATAAGGGAAGATACTACCGAAAATTCTATGACTGGACAGATGAGCTGATTAAATATGCAGATGACAAGGGTGTAGGGCTTCTGGCATGGGCTCATAGCAATGATTTTAATACAGCACAGGATATGCGTACCCTAGAGATCTGGGCTGAAAAAGGAATCAAAGGTATAAAAATTGACTTTTTTGATTCTCAGGATCAGAGGACTATGAAAAAATATGACGCTTTAATGGAAAAAACAGCGGAGTGTCATCTGCTTCTGAACCCGCACGGAGCTAACAAACCGTCAGGACAGAGACGTACCTGGCCTCAGACATTAGCGAGAGAAGGAATTTTCGGCGCCGAACAGAACCAGGATCCAAACAGAAACCAGCTGATAACTGCAGCATACCACTGCCTGATTCCATTTATCAGAAATGCAGTGGGACCGGCTGATTATACTCCTTTACTGTCTTACGGTAACGCCAAAGAGGTATATACAATATCTCAGATGGCTGCACTGTCTGTCATATTTGAATGTGGTATCCCGTGTTTTGCCGATAAACCAAGTGCGTATATGCAGTCTCCGGCTAAAAGTCTTTTAACCTCGATTCCTGCTTCCTGGGACGAATCTTTTATGCTGGAAGGCGAGCCGGGAAAGTATGTCAGCATTGCCAGAAGAAATGGTGACAATTGGTATGTTGGGAGTATCTGTGATGAGGCACGTGATGCAGAAGTGGATTTAAGCTTCCTGAAGGCTGGGACGACATACTATGCTGTTATCTATAAAGACGGAAAAACGATGTCAGATATCGATTTAGAGATGAGAACGGTTACCAGTGACGATGTGTTGAAGATTCCTTTGGCGAAGGCCGGCGGTGCCAGTATCAAGATTACCACTGAAGCTCCCCAGCAGCCGGAAAGCATTACTTTGAGTAAGGAACAAACCACCTTAATGGAAGGGGATTCAGAGGTTATAACGGCCAAGTTGGCTCCGGAAGGAACAACATATGGTTATGTAACATGGACATCCAGTAACGAGAATGTTGCAACAGTAAAAGACGGTAAAATTAAGGCGTTAAAACCTGGGAATGCTGTAATAACTGCTTCAACTGGTTTGGGCGTCAGCGTCAGCGCTTCCTGTAATGTAACGGTGACCTGGCCCTTAGTTCGATTGGATAAGGACAGATGGACAATTCGCGCTAATAATCCGGATAGATGGAAACTTAATTCCGAAACTTCTCTTACCATAATCGGCGATAGCGGAGAGTTTGGGACAGGTGGAAACCCTAACGCAAAAAATGTATTCTTTATGGAGGCGAAAGGAGACTTTACTGCATCTGTAAAACTTGATTTTGAACCCGAAAGCGATTACCAGTCCGGTGGTATTGTGATCTATGCAAATGATAACGCAGTGCAGGAAGTTTTGAGAAGACACCATTCGGGACAGGGTGGGCGAGTGATTTCCACGGTTAGAGTACAAGACAACAGTTATGCAGAACAACCCATAAAAGAAAATGGCCACACCGGCGAGGCAATATATTTGAAAGTAGCACGCCAGGGAAAGATCTGTACAGCATCCTATAGCTATGATAATGAAAACTGGATTCAAATCGGCAATTCTGTAGAGAATAAAGCCTTTGATCAAGCAGACTTAAAAGTAGGATTGTACTCTGTGAATGGAAATGGAAAACCAGGCGATATTCCGGCGACATTTGAGAACTTTACGTTCGAGCAAAACGGTATATCTTCCGTGATTCCATTTGCAAAAGCGACAGATGCTGAATTGGAGCAGCTAAAAATGGATCTGGCTGAACTGATCCGTTTAGGTAAAATGTATAAAGAAGAAATCTATACGAAAAGCAGCTTTGCAGTATTAAAGGCTGCGATGGATGCGGCTGAAGGTGCGCTTACAATGGAAGAAAAAGATATTCTTAAAGAATGCCGTGAAGCCATGGAAGCAGCGATTGACGGCCTGGTGACTAAGGAAATAGATGATTTAAGAGCCGAACTAAGAGCATTAGCCGATTCTTGTGCAGATTATAAGGAAGACGAATATACGGAAAGCAGCTTTTCAGTGTTGAAGGAAGCCTTGAATGCAGCCAAAGACGCGCTTACGGCAGAGACCTCTCAAAAGACTCTTATCGAGTGCTATAATGCATTGAAAGAAGCGATTAAGGGTTTGGTGCCAAAGAAAGAAATCGAACTGGAAAAATTAAAAGCGGACCTGGCCGGTTTAATCGGTTCTTGTGCGCAGTATGAAGAAAATTCATATACAAAAAGTAGCTTTGCAGTGCTGAAGGCTGCCCTTACCAAAGCGGTAGAAGTTCTGAACGATGAAAACTCCACGAAGGTAGAAGTTGCCAGTTGTTATGAAAATCTGCTTAATGCGGTCAGAAGCCTGGAGAAAGTGAAGGAGCACGAGTCATCAAATAATAGCGGATCGAAATCGGAAAGCTCATACACTCCATCATCGTCTGCTTCAGAATCCAAGTGGATTCAGGACGCAAACGGCTGGTGGATCAGAAACAAGGATGGCTCATATCCAAAAGAGCAGTGGGCAAGCATGATTGAGAACGGCAAAACAGTATGGTATTATTTTGACGCTAATGGGTATATGAAGGATGGTTGGATTAATGTGAATGGCAAGACCTATTTCCTTCATAATGTCATGGATGGAACTAGAGGCGCAATGTATACTGGGTGGCATATTATTGAAGGAAAGTGGTATTATTTCGAAGAGAAAGAAGGCAGTGACCAGGGAAAAATGCTGGCAGGCTGTGTTACTCCGGATGGGTACCAGGTTGACGAGAATGGAGTCTGGGTACAATGAGTTATCAGATAATTGATGAAATAATCCTGCCACCGCTTTTTACATGATAAAATTTAAATATAATATTAGGGCGGCTGCTTATTGTTATTCAGTCGTATATAAACTTTCTGACTATTATAAAAATGCAGGGCGACAATCATATATCGCCCTGCATTTATTCTATGATAGAGTTTCTAAAATTTATTAAAGAAAATATCATTTATTATTCGCGATTAGTATTGGTTTAAGGTTAGGATTTGTGCAAATTGTATATGATTCGCCAAAATATTAAGCAGAAATGTCAATTGATATTCTTAGTTATTGCATGATACAATTATAAAAACTGAAACCTCGGATTGTGACTGATAATGCAGGCAAAACCATAATACTTTTGTATATTGGTTTTGCCTTTTTGTATAAAAAGGTGATTGGCATGAAAATTATAAAAATTTTAAATAATAATGTGGCCGTTACTATAAACGATAAAGGGCATGAAACCATCGTGATGGGTAATGGAATTGTTTTCAAACGAAAAGTAGGGGATGAATTAGACCCGGCGAAAGTGGACAAAACATTTACACTACTAGATAAAAACGTTTCCTCTAAATTTCAGGAACTTCTGACCGATATCCCTATGGAACATATACTTTTAGTGGAACAGATTATAAATTATGCGAAAATTAAGTTGGGAAAGAAACTAAATGATAACATCTATGTGACATTACCTGATCATATTTCCGGAGCTATTCAACGGTACAGGGAAGGAAGTATCCTTAAAAATCCGTTGTTATGGGATGTCAGACGATTTTATAAAGATGAGTTTGAAGTCGGGTTAAAAGCGAATCAGGTCGTCGAGAAGGAAACCGGAGTACGTTTTTTAGAGGATGAAGCTGCATTTATTGCTCTGCACTTTATTAATGCAGAAATAAACGGAGAGATTTCAAGCACCTATGAGTTAATACGGATCATGCAAGAAATAGCTGATATTGTCAGAAATTATTTTTCAATCGTGTTTGATGAAAATTCCTTATATTATTATCGGTTTATCACGCATCTTAAATTCTTTGCACAAAGGATTCTAAATAACACGCATTATGATGATGATAATGAAGAATTACTTGATGCTATTAAGGTCAAACATAAAAAAGCATTTCAATGCGTTCAAAAAGTAAGGGCCTTTGTTTTAAAAAAATACAAATACGATTTGAGCAATGAAGAAATGCTTTATTTAACTGTTCATATCGCACGCATAACCAAAAACCTTTAAGTCCTTATGTAATAAAGAGATATCAATAAAACATCATAATGAAAGGGATTGTGACATTTAGTTGGCTAGACCCGGATGGAGTAACAGTAAGATATATTCCATCTGGGTTTTTTATTACCTGGAATAAAATGTGCAATGCATTTTATATATAAAGTTTTTAAGAGGAGGAAACCATCAATGGCAAGTAAATACGATGGTCTGGCAAGGATCATCATCCAAAACGTAGGTGGAAAATCAAATGTTATTAGCTTGGAGCACTGTATTACAAGATTGCGCTTTAAGCTTAAAGATGAATCAAAGGCAAATACAGAAGTTTTAAAGGCGACGGATGGAATTGTAACCGTTATGCAAAGCAGTGGTCAGTATCAGGTTGTTATCGGCAATCATGTGCCAGAGGTTTATGATGTTGTAAATGAGATTGGACATTTTAATCAAGTCACTTCAAGTGAAGAAATCGGGTCAAAAAAGAAGATGACTCCCGGCGAAGCATTGATTGATATTATATCAGGTGTTTTTCAGCCGGTTTTGGGAGGTATGTGTGCAGCAGGTATTATTAAGGGTTTGCTGGCATTGTTTGTTTTTTTAGGATGGCTGGAAAGCACCAGCGGTACGTATACAATATTGTACGCGTTAGGGGATGGTTTCTTTTATTTTCTGCCCATCATTTTGGGATGTACGGCTGCAAAGAAATTTGGAGGCAGCATTTCCATCGGAATGGCAATCGGCTGTGCCCTGTGTTACCCTACAATCGTAAACTTATTATCAGGGGAAGTTCTCGGTACTCTATTTACCGGTTCAATATTCCAGACTAGCTTTTACACTGATTTTTTGGGTATTCCAGTGCTTATTTCGGGTATGGGCTATCAGTCCACCGTCATTCCAATAATAATCGCTGTATTTATCGCTACCAAATTGGAGAATTTTTGGAAAAAGATAGTTCCTGATGTTATCAAGATGTTTTTTGTTCCGGTACTTACGCTGATAATTATCGTACCGTTAACTTTTCTTATAATAGGACCGATATCCTCCATCCTATGCTCCATGATTGGAGAAGTATTCAAGTTATTTTATGGAATCCCGGTTGTCGGCGGATTAATAGCGGGTATTGTTCTGGGAGGCATATATCAAATTCTTGTTATCTTTGGGATTCATTGGGGACTTATGCCGATTGCGCTTCTTAATTTCAGCACCTATGGTTACGATTTTGCCCTCTCACCAATATTTATCGTATCATTTGCCCAATCTATGGTAGTTTTGGCAATCTATATAAAAACTAAGGACTTTAAGCTGAAAAGTCTTGCACTTTCCGCTTTTGTTTCCGGTTTATTTGGTGTAACCGAGCCTAGTATCTATGGTATCACCCTGCCAAAGAAAAAGCCTTTTATATATTCGTGTATTGCATCAGCCATAGGTGGTGGGATTGTAGGATTAACAGAGGTAAAGTCCTATGTTATGGGGGCGGGTGGTATCCTTTGCTTTCCAAACTTCATTGCAACAGATACACACGATGCCACCAGCATGTATTGGATCATAGTTGCGATAGTAGTCACTTCTATTATTGCCTTCGGTATGACTGTTATATTATATAAGGATGATACGCCTGTAAAAAAAGATTTAGAGAATAAGCGCTCAGAAAAGCAAGGAAAACCAGAGACGATTGCTTCCCCGCTGATCGGTGATGTGAAGCAATTAAGTGAGCTGGCGGATGAAGTTTTCTCAAGCGGTGCGCTAGGAGAAGGCGTCGCTATCATCCCGTCGGATGGGAAGGTATACGCACCTTGTAACGGCATGGTTTCAAGCTTTATCGAAACCGGGCATGCGATTGGCATTTTATCCGATAGAGGCACGGAGGTTCTTATCCATATAGGTATGGATACCGTGAAGATGAAAGGTGACGGTTTTACAGCACATGTCAAAAAAGGAGATACCATAACGAAGGGTCAGCTGCTGCTTGAATTTGATATTGAAAAAATCAGGGAAGCAGGTTTCTCTATTGATTCACCGATTGTCATTACGAATAACGATGACTATGCGGATATCGCGCTAACAGACGCAAGAAAAGTTGTTCAGGGCGATATCATTATTACGGTATTGTAAATGGAAGAGATAATCCAGGAATATTCAAGGAGGTAGACAACAAAATGAAAGAATTTCCAATAAATTTCCTTTGGGGTGGTGCAACAGCCGCTAATCAGCTTGAGGGAGCATGGAATGAGGACGGGAAGGGTCCCAGCACCAATGATATGTATACCGGTGGAAGCCATACCATAGCGAGAAGGATTACACCGATCCTTGAGCCGGATACCTTTTATCCGAACCATGAAGGTATTGATTTTTATCATCGTTATAAAGAGGATATTGCATTGTTTGCTGAAATGGGATTTAAGGTTTTCCGCTTGTCGATTGCGTGGAGCAGGATATTCCCAAACGGTGATGATGAGCAGCCAAACGAAAAAGGGCTTCAGTTTTATGACGATGTTCTTGACGAACTAAAAAAGTATAACATTGAGCCGCTCGTAACAATCTCACACTATGAGCTTCCCTTTAATCTGGTACAAAAATACGACGGATGGAAAAACCGAAAACTCATCGAATTTTATAATCGCTATGCACAAACACTGTATATTCGCTATAAAGACAAGGTAAAATACTGGTTGACATTCAATGAAATCAACAGTGCCATGGTAACGCTCGGAGCCTATGCATCCCTGGGTATGATATTGGATGAAAAGGAGAATACAGAAGCTGTTCGCATACAGGCACTTCATCATCAGTTTGTGGCAAGCGCCAAAGCAGTAAAAATGGGGCATCAGATAAATCCCGATTTTAAAATCGGATGTATGATCGCCTATCTGGATATGCAGCCTCTTACCTGTGATCCGGCAGATGTTCTTCTGACCCAGCATATGGATCAGATTCAAAATATGCTTTGTGGCGATGTTCAGGTACGCGGTTTTTATCCGGCTTATGCGAAGCGTTATTATGATGAACACAATGTGGAACTGGTGATGGAAGCAGAAGACGAACAAATTCTTAAGGAAGGCTGTGTGGACTTCTATACCTTCAGCTACTATATGTCCAACTGTGTGAGCGCTAACCCCCAAAACGAACAAACCGGCGGAAATCTGCTGGGAGGCATCAAAAATCCCTATCTGAAAGCAACGGATTGGGGATGGCAGATTGATCCAATCGGACTTCGCTGGACACTAAACCACCTGTATGACCGCTACCATATTCCGCTTATGGTGGTCGAAAACGGTCTTGGAGCTGTGGACACCTTTGAGCCGGACGGAAGCATCAATGATGATTACCGTATCGATTATCTGCGACAACATATCGAGCAGATGAAGGAAGCGATTCAGGATGGCGTAGACCTGATGGGGTATACCACATGGGGACCGATTGATCTGGTAAGCGCAGGCACTGGAGAAATGAAAAAGCGGTATGGATTCATTTATGTGGATAAGCATGACGATGGTAGTGGTACATTGGACAGAAGCAAAAAGAAATCATTTTATTGGTATAAGAAAGTGATTGAGTCCAATGGAAAGGAACTTTAAGCTATACAGTATTCTAATGAGTCGCTGAAATTAGCTGATTTCCGTGATATTATTATTTTCAGCGGTATCTGGAAATGCTGAATTGGGCAGGAATTGCGGTTACAGTCGATAATGCAGAAGATATAATCAAAAAAAGTGCTGACTTTGTTACGCTTTGTAATCAAAGCGGAGTTACATATGCCATTGATAATTTAGTATAACTAATTTAAAGGAGAATTATGATTATGAAAGAATTTGAGTATATCATTAAAGACGAAAACGGAATTCATGCGAGACCGGCTGGACTTCTTGTAAAGCAGGCAAAGCAATTTCAGTCAGATATAACAGCTACGAAAGATGATGATTCTGCTGATGCGAAAAAGCTGTTTGCTTTGATGGGACTTTGTGTGAAGGCAGAGGATAAAATTGTGATAAAGGCTGATGGGCCTGACGAATTAGAAGCTATTCAGATTCTGGAAGATTTCGTTAAAAAGAATCTTTGAAATTGAGGAATGAATTCATACCGCTATTCTTGCACGAACCAACAAAATAAGGATAAGATACTGTCTGAGATAAGTTGAATTGATTTTGCTCCGATGGCTATATGGGAACAATACCAACTCTTATTATAAAATTAAATACTAAGAAAAAGGAAGAGCCTGTTTCCGATATTACCGGAAGCGGCACTTCTTTTTTTGTAGTAGGAAGGAGAATTGTTAATGGCGGCCACTTATTTCAGACTAAAACTGAATCCTTGCTTCAGGGCTGGATTACCAGTGGTGTTACATTGTAACATATAAACTACCCATTTTTATATTATTTATGTTACAAGTGTCCTGAGTGTTCTGCGTCTATAGACATTTAACATATATTAGCGAGA
>DFCS01000028.1 GCA_002367105.1 Hungatella sp. UBA3048 | reverse complement strand
AAAATAATCCTGCTCCATGGTGAACTGAAGGAACTGGGTTTTTCCAGCTTCCAAAAATCCATTTATGAGGAATACCGGCATAAAGTCGTCTTCCATTTTATCTGTGTTGCTCATGGTTCCCTCTTTCCTGCCCTTGTTCAAAGGGCATATAGGAACCCCTTACAGAGGTTCCCTCCAATCTGCTTATCTTAAAAAGGATTTCTTAAGTTCCTCTTCCTTTAAATTCGCTCCGATCACGCATACCTTTCCGGTATATTCCGGCGCTCCGTTTCTGATCTCGTATTGTTCCGGCACCAGATCAAAGTAAAGCCATGTACCTTTTTCCTCACCTGGAATCATTCCTTTGGCACGAAGTACATCTCCATAATGATCTCCGTAGGCCAGTTCATCAAGAATCTTGTCCAGCTCTTCTTTGCTCATAGGCGCCACATTTTCAAGGCCCCAGCTGTTGAATACTTCATCTGCATGATGGTCATGATCATGGCCGCAGCCGCAATCCTCACCATGTTCATGATGGTGGTCATGATGATGACCTCCGCAGCTGCACTCTGACTCTTCGTGGTCATGATGGTGGCCTNNGCAGCCGCATTCTGACTCCTCATGGTCATGATGGTGGCCTCCGCAGCTGCATTCCTCACCATGCTCGTGGTGGTGGTCATGGCCTCCGCAGCCGCAGCCCTCTTCATGATGATTGCGGTGTTCTCTCACCTCTTTCATCAAATCCTCTGCCATGGTATCCGGTTTTTCTATAATCTCAAGAAGCTGTCTTCCGCTCAATTCGTCACAGGGAGTCGTCACTACAGACGCCTCTGGATTCAGCTCCCGAATGATCTGGAGTGCCTGATCTACCTTGTCGGCAGGAGCAATATCGGTACGGCTTAATACGACAGTTCCTGCATTTTCGATCTGGTTATTGAAAAACTCACCGAAATTCTTTCTATACATCCTGCATTTCTGTGCATCCACGATGGTGACCGCACTGTTTAAGGTCACCTCTATCTCTGAAGCAACGTCAATAACCGCTTTCATCACATCAGATAATTTGCCCACGCCTGACGGCTCAATGATCACACGGTCCGGATGGTACTTTGTCAGGACTTCCTCAAGGGATTTGCCGAAATCACCTACCAGAGAGCAGCAGATACAGCCGGAATTCATCTCCCGGATCTCAACTCCCGCATCCTTTAAAAAACCTCCGTCAATACCGATCTCGCCAAATTCATTTTCAATCAGGACAACCTGCTCTCCGGCTATGGCTTCCTGCAGCAGCTTCTTAATAAAAGTTGTTTTTCCGGCTCCAAGGAAACCGGATATAATATCAATTTTTGTCATATCTAAATGTACCTCTTTTCTTTTCAGGGTTATGCATGAAATTACATTTATTTATTGTGTCACAAACCTTTGGCAAAGTCAAGCAGAGGGCCATGGGTTTTTCCTGCAGATACTGTTAAAAAATTATCAGTTTCGAGGAAATTCTTCAAAAAACCTTGCAAATCGATTATTTTATGATAGAATACATGACAACTGCTTTGACAATGGTCAAATGTGTGCACCAAACTATTTAAAGGAGATTTATTATATGGAAAAATGCGGCGTAAAAGAGTTCCTGAAAAGGAAAAACGTCACAATTACTGTCCAGACCTATCTCATTGATGCATTGGGTGCTATGGCATTTGGCCTTTTTGCGTCTCTTTTGATCGGAACCATATTCGGTACTCTGGGCCAGCAATTCAATCTCACTATTTTCAACGTGATCGCGGATTACGCGAAAAGTGCTACCGGCGCGGCCCTTGGGGTTGCCATCGCCTATGCCCTCCACGCCCCTGCTTTAGTCCTTTTTTCCGCAGCAACCGTTGGAATTGCCGGCAATGCTCTTGGCGGGCCTGTGGGTGCTCTCGCTGCAACGGTGGTTGCCACAGAACTTGGAAAGATCGTTTCAAAGGAAACGAGGCTGGACATTCTGGTCACCCCCGGAGTGACCATTATCTCCGGAGTTCTCATTGCACAGTCTGTGGGGCCGGGCGTAGCTGGCTTTATGAACTGGTTTGGCATTCTTGTGAAAACATCTACTGAATTACAGCCATTTTTTATGGGAATCCTGGTATCCGCTCTGATCGGCATCGCCCTCACCCTGCCCATCAGCAGCGCTGCCATCTGTATCGCCTTATCTCTTGACGGACTGGCAGGGGGAGCTGCCACAGCCGGCTGCTGTGCACAGATGATCGGCTTTGCTGTCCTTTCCTTCCGGGAAAACGGGGTAGGCGGCCTTATGGCTCAGGGCCTTGGCACCAGCATGCTGCAAATGGGAAATATTGTGAAGAATCCAAAGGTCTGGATCGCCCCCACCCTTACTTCTATGATAACCGGCCCCATTGCCACCATGGTATTCCAGCTAAAAAACATTCCGGCAGGCTCCGGCATGGGCACCTGCGGGCTGGTAGGTCCCATCGGTGTCTACACAGCAATGAAGGGCGGAACCTTTATGTGGCTTGGAATCCTCATGGTCTGCTTCCTCCTGCCTGCCGTTCTCACTCTCTTGTTTGGTGAAATACTTAGAAAAATCGGCTGGATTAAATTCGGGGACTTAACACTTGATTTAAAATAGAGAAAAGACAGGAAGGAGGATGCCGCAAAAAATCAGGCATCCTCCTTCCGCTTTTTACTTTTTCTCATTCCTTCTGTTCATCATCTGCATTTCCAAAGGCGCAATGACCGCAGCCTCCGCTGCAATGGCTGCAGCCGCCGCTGCAATGTCCGCAGCCGCCTTTTCCCTTATTTTTTATGAATTGTCTGACTGAAATACAAACCAGCACCAATAGGACAAGGGCTACTAAAACCGTCGAACCATTAGAAGCTAACCATGCAGGCATAACAGACCTCCTATTGCTTCTCTACTTTAGTTCCTTTAATATATGCTCAATATGCTCTCTTTTGCCAATCACCATCAAATGCTCCTGAGCCTGGATCACATAGTCCGCCGGCGGCATGAGCTGGGCCCTTCCCTCCCGCTTAATACCCAGGACACTGATGTGATACCGGTTTCTGATATCCGCTTCCCTTATGGATTTACGCACCCATTCCGGAAGAGGAGGAATCTCGTAGATCGAGTATTCCGGGGTCAGCTCAATGTAGTCAAATACATGATCCGTGCTGTAACGGACAGCCAGTTTTTCTGCAATGTCCCGGTCCGGATAAATAACTTCATCCGCTCCGTTTCTCAGCAGAAATTTGGCATGGATATCACGGTTTGCCTTACTGATCACTCTTCTGCCTCCCAGCTCCTTGACCAGACTGGTGATCTCCAGACTGCTCTGGAAATTCGTTCCGATACACACAAAACACAGATCGAAGTTGGCGATTCCCAGGCTTTTTAAAACCGTTTCATTGGTGCAGTCACCAATCTTAGCACTGGTTACATACGGAAGTAAGTCTTCCAGGCACTCTTCCTTCTGATCCACGATCATAACATCATTTCCGAGCCTCGCCATATTTATACACAGATGATGACCAAACCGGCCAAGTCCTATAATTAATACTGATTTCATGATTTTACTCCCTTTCCTTTAACCCACATTGATGGTTTCTGCTACTTGTTCCACATGAGCCTTGCGATGACTTTGAGCAAATGCCAGGGCAAAGGACAAGCTTCCGATTCTTCCGCTGTACATAAGGATAATAATGATCACCCTTGATACAGAATAAAGATCCCTTGTGATACCTGTGGTCATACCTACCGTTCCGATAGCTGATGCCGTTTCAAACAGTATGTCCGAAAATCCCAAAGGCTGAATTGCCATAATCGCCAGGGAAGCAGAAAGAGCTAAAAACAGGTTGATGGTCAAAATAGCGCCTGCGCGCTTTATGACACTCTCTTCCAGACGCCTTCCAAAAATATTGACCCCGTAGGACTGCTTAATATTAGAATGTACACACATAAGAAGGACAAAGATTGTAGTCGTCTTAATACCTCCCGCTGTTGATCCGGGGCTTCCTCCGATAAACATGAGGATTATGGTAAGGAGCTTGCTTCCGTCGGTCAATGATGCCGTATCAGTGGTATTAAAACCGGCTGTTCTGGCAGTTACGGAACTGAACATGGAAGTTAAAATCTGTCCGCTTGTATTCATCCCCACCAAAAGATTGTTCTGTTCCAGCAGATAGAAAAGGAATCCTCCTCCAAAAACCAGAACTGTGGTACTCACCAAAACCATTTTGGTATGCAGCATATATTTTTTAAAATGAAGCTTATTCTTATAGATATCTTCCCATACGATAAAACCGATGCCGCCTATGATAATCAAAGACATAATGACCACATTCACCAGCCAGTCATCGTAATAGGAAACTAAGGAATTAAAAGGCTTTTGATTTCCCATTAAATCAAATCCTGCATTACAGAAGGCTGATATGGAATGGAAAATGCCATAAAACGTTCCCCTCCAGAACCCGTATTCAGGAACAAAACGGAGGGCCAGAAGAATGGCTCCTGTTCCTTCAATGAGAAAGGTTCCTTTTATAATCCCTTTCGCCAGCCTTACAACTCCGCCGATCTGCAACGTATTAACGCTTTCCTGCAAAAGCCCTCTCTCTTTTAAGCCTATCTTCCGCCTGAGTACGATGGAGATAAACACACCCACCGTAACAAAACCAAGGCCCCCGATCTGTATCAATGTAATTATCACCATCTGTCCAAACAAAGACCACTGGGTCCAGGTGTCCCTGACGATCAGCCCCGTCACACAGGAAGCGCTGGTCGCAGTAAACAGACAGCTTAAAAAATCTTCAGACTGTCCATCCCTGCTGGAAACCGGCAGCATCAAAAGCAGGGCTCCTGTTAAGATCAGGCAAAAAAATCCGTAAGCAATAAACTGTGTCTGACTCACGTGCCGCCTGGCACGCTTTAATCTTTTTTCTTCCACGTTCATCTCACTGTCATTCCTCTTTTCCTGCGGTACCTTGTCCCGCTTTTTTATCGGCCCGGCTCATTCTCACTCCATAGTCTGCAGCTGAGAAAACCAAAAATGCCGCCAGATTCACCATCACCACGCTGGCTCCCGCCGGGGTAGAATAACGGTATGATGCCATCATACCGATCACAAAACAAACGACTGATAAAATTCCGGAAGATATCACCACTCCACGGAAGCTTTTAAACACACGCATTGAGGTAAGGGAAGGGAAAATGATGAGGCTGGAGATCAGCATGGCTCCCATCATCCTCATACCCAGAACGATGGTGACGGCGGTCAGTACCGCGATCAAAACGTTGTACCAGGATACATTCACTCCCGTTGCCCTTGCAAAGCTTTCGTCAAAGGTCACCGCAAAAATTTTGTTATAGCAAATCAGAAACAGCCCCAGCACAAAAAAGGACAGGATCACGCTTAAACGGACATCCTCCTTGCTCATAGCCAGTATGCTTCCAAACATATAGCTGCTTACATCCGTAGTCATTCCGGTCGTCATAGAGGTGACGATAATGCCCGCCGCCAGTGCAACGGCGGATATCATGGCAATGGCTGCGTCACTTTTCATCTTTCCGTTCGACCTGATGCGCAGCAGGAAAAAAGCAGCAATCACCACCACCGGAACAGATATCTTTAACGGAGACCAGCCAAAAGCCACTGCAAAGGACAAGGCTCCAAAAGAGACATGAGACAGTCCGTCACCAATCATGGAATACCGTTTTAACACCAGGCTGACGCCTAAAAGAGAAGCACATAAAGAAACCAGGATTCCTCCTGCCAAGGCCCGTACCAGAAACGGATAGGACAGCATTTCACTCATCATTCCCATCTTCACGCACCTCCTGTATAAATATATCCGGCATTGCTTTTTAAATACTCCTTTGTCGCTCCGTAGAATAAGACCTCCCGTTTCAAATGAAGGATCTTATCCGCCTCTTTAACAACATTGGCGACATCGTGGGATACCATCAGAATGGCAACCCCTTCCTCACGGTTCAATTTACGGATGATCTCATAGAATTCCGCAATGGCTGAAGGATCCAGACCTGTAATAGGTTCATCCATGATCAGAAGCTTATCCGTGGCGCAAAGAGCCCTTGCAATCAGGGTTCTCTGCTGCTGGCCTCCTGATAATTCACGGTAGCATTTACCGGCAATGCCCATAATTCCTAACCGCTCCATATTTTTAACTGCAAGCTTTTTTTCCTTTCCGGAATAAAAGGGCCAGCTTCCTCTGCGGCTTAAACAGCCGGATAAGACCACCTCACGGACCGTTGCCGGAAAATCCTTTTGAGCCGCAGTCTGTTGAGGCAAATAGCCGATCCCGCTCTTTTTCAATTCATCGGACACGGATATGGCGCCGCCTGTGGGCTTTAACAGCCCTAAAAGTCCCTTCATCAGAGTACTTTTTCCGGAGCCGTTTTCTCCCACGATGCAGACATACTCCCCCGGATTAACGTCCATTGTCACATCCACTACAGCATCCTGGTTCTCATATCCAAAATCCACATGACTGCATTGTATTAATGGGCTCATTCATCCAATCCTCTTTTTAAATTAATCACATTCTGCTCCATAAGGTCAAGATAGGTGACACCGTTTTCAAACTCTCTTCTTGAAACATTGTGGCAGGAATGAAGCAAAAGGGGTTTAGCCCCTGTCTCCTCTGCGATGATCTCAGATACCCGGTGGCTGGAAAGCTCCAGGTAATAAATCACCGGAATCTGTTCCGAACGCATTTTGTCAATGAGATATGCAATGGTTCTGGCGCTTGGTTCCGTATCCGTGCTGCAGCCGGAAAACGCTGCCCGGTAAGACAGACCGTATTCATCCGCCAGATAACGGAACGGAAATTTATCTCCTACAACGATCATATCCCGCTTTTTATTTGCTGCCACCTTGCGGAACTCATCGTCAAGTTTTTTAAGCTTTTCAAGGTATGACTTTGCTCTCTCCTCATAATAACTCCGGTTCTCCGGATCTTTTTCAGAAAGGGTATCCCGGATCGACTCCACCAGTATCATGGCATTCACAGGAGAGGTCCAGATATGCTCATCATATTCTATATCCCCGCCATGTCCGTCATCATCTTCCTGGTGTTTTTCCTCTTCCATCCCTTCCACCAGTTCTTCCTGCACCGCATTCACCTGGTCCATTCCCGTGACAACCGTCATGGAACCGGAATCAACTGCATTGAGAACCTGGGAAAGCCAGTGTTCTAAGGCTCCGCCGTTGCATATTAAAACATCTGCCTCCCGGATGACCTTCACATCTGCGGGAGTTGGCTCAAAGGAATGG
>DFCS01000022.1 GCA_002367105.1 Hungatella sp. UBA3048 | reverse complement strand
GCGGAGTTTGTGGGAGGAGCGGTATTCAATGACTAATTCCTCACAGCATTTCTTTAAGCGGCGGTTAAAGGTTACTGTCGCTAAGGGCTGGCCGTTGCGGATGAAGATGTTTCGCTGTCAGGATTTAGAATCTGGATTTGTGCCAGGATTTCTTTGGCCTTCGGTGTCAGAGGCATGTGACGTTTTCCTTCGCTTGTATGGCCTTTGATATCTTCAATGATCTCATTTTTGTCATCTACAAAGCGTTGGATATGTAGAAATTCCCCCGAAATGTCATCCCATCTTAACCCCTTTAATTTCCCTATGCGCATGATTAAGTAGAAATCCAGTTTTATGGCTAGTGAGTAAAAATCATCTCCCAAGTGATTTATAATTTGCAGACGTTCTTCCTCAGTGTATGGGGTGATTCTAGTATTTTCTGCCTTATAGCTGAACTGTTTATAGTTGATGTCTCGAAGGCAACTTCGTTCTATAATATCATTTTCCACTGCAAGGTACAGAATTCCATTCATAATGCTTTTTAGGTCATTAAAGCGTTTTCTTGTGATCTGGCGGCCTTTTGTAATGTTCCTGAAATATATAATCAGATCTTTTGCCGTTAATTTCTTTAAGGGAATCAAAGTGATATCCTGATCTTTTAGTAAAGAATCCCACATAAAGCTATTTTCTCTAATTGTTTTTCTACTTACACTTGTCTCCTTTTCTCTCCATTCCATCCAAGTTTCAAAATATGTTTCCAGTGTAGCAGCGGCAGCACCGAAGAACTGATCATACAGTTTATTGATTAACCCCTCGTAAGTACTGCTACTTATGGTTCTTCTTTGGATAATAAAATACTTTCGCCCGTCATCGGATCTAGTTTTGATTTTTGATAAATCACAAACTCTGTTTAGCTGCTTTTCTTTTGATTTTATATTCATGATGATTATATGTGCCGGTGAAATTATAATAGCACTATGCTTGAAGATGCACAATCTTATTTTGTTGATTAAATGGATTATTTTTTATGAAATTTTGATTGTTTTAGTTCACCAATACAACGCCAAACTAGCGGGGGTATCCCCGAACAGGTGCTTTTTTTGAAGTTGTAAAAGATTAGACTGTCAGCTAATCCAAATCGTAACGACGGGGTAACGGTTCCTCACATACGAGAAACAGCGGCTTCGAGTGCATAAAAGCCTCCTGTACCAAAAACGTCGATAAAGAAGGTAGTACATATTACGCCCTCCGTAATCTCGCTTTTGAAAAAGGACACGGCGGCTTTACTCGCATCTTTAATATATGAATGTCTACATCGAACCAAATGGGCCCGATGTAGACTATAAAAACACAAAGAGGTCAAAACCTTCGCGGGTTTTGATCTCTTTGTTGCAACACGGCGGCCATAGTTTTAAAACCATAGACCCGTGGCTTTGCGCCCCCTCTCCTTTCGACGGGTTTGCTTATAATTAAGTTCAATTCCAAATTTAAATTGGCCTTGGCATTTAGATTTTTACATTTTCTGAAACAGCAACAACTATATTCGGGTCATCCTTTCTATCCGTGAATATTCCGATAAAGCAGGTTGCCAGTAGAATTATAGCCGCCAGCAGAAAAACCTTATCGAAGGAATCCGCTAATTTATTGCCCTTATCTGTAATAACCTTGTTCATCACATTTTGAATTTCGGCTTTCTGCCGGGAAAGCTCTTTGTTGTTTGTGGGGCGCGGTGCCGAGGGGAGCGAGGCCAAGGCATTTTTAATATCATTCGAGAGCTTCATTTGCAAGGCATTCTGTTTAGCAGTATCCGTGTTGCCAAAAATATCTGTCAGATCATTTATAGCCATAGTTTTTACTGAATCCAAGACACTCGTTAGGGGCCTTTACTTTTCGTTCCGCAAATACGAATAGAATCAGTGCAGCAGCGGAACCCACAAATAATGAGTTAATGAGAGTGGAATGCCAACCGTAATATTTGCCCTTCAAAAGTGCAAAAATCAATGGGAAAAGCGTGGCAGTCAATAGGAATATTCCAAGAAAATCGACACTTTTCGAAACGGTATTGTCGTAAGTCTCATCAATACACAATGCTGTAAGTATAAGCGCAAAACAATGATTGCGTGTGGGTTGGGCTTACAGGCCATCAACGACGGCCATACAGTCTGCTTTGAAAAAATGGTCAATCTCATCAGAATCCTCGATACTGCTGAAACAGAGCGGGCTGCCGGATTCCGCTTACGGAATCTGAAAAGGCACAGCTCATCATTATCGACGAGATTGGATATACACCAATCAGTCGTGGCCAGGCCAACCGATTCTTCACTTTCATCAGTGACACCTACGAATCATCATCCATGATCTTTACCACCAATAAGGAGATTGTGGACTGGGCTGAAATGATGGGCGATCCAGTGCTTACCACAGCCATGCTGGATCGCATCCTTCATCATGCCAGATGCTATTCATTCCGAGGAGAGTCTTACCGGCTCAAGCACCCGGACCTGTACAAACAGGAGTCATCATTCCCTGAAAAAAGTGTAAAAAGGAAGTCGTAATGTGAGGTATATAATTATGAAAATCCTCCAAATGTAGTTGACAAAATAGGTGGAAAACAGTAATATATTAGTATACATTTAACTTTGATTATTTCATACAGTCAAATCATATATTAAGAGAGAAGCAGGAGGAAAGATAAATGGATATGACATTGCGTTGGTTCGGTGAAAGTGTGGATTCGGTATCCTTAGAACAGATACGCCAGATTCCGGGAGTGAAAGGTGTGATTACGACCCTGTACGACATTCCTGCAGGTGAAGAGTGGCCAATGGAGCGTATTCTTCAGATGAAAGAGCAGGTGGAGGCCAAGGGCTTAAAGGTGTTGGGTATTGAGAGTGTGAACATTCATGATGCCATTAAAGTAGGTATTCCCGAGCGTGAGCAGTATATTGCTAATTATATCACAACCCTGGAACGCCTTGGACAGGCGGATATCCACGTGGTATGCTACAATTTCATGCCGGTGTTTGACTGGACCCGCTCCGATCTGGCAAAGGTTCGTCCCGACGGTTCCACGGTTCTGGCCTACAATCAGAAGGAGATTGATAAGATTAATCCCGAAAACATGTTTGAATCCATGGGAGAGAAGTCCAATGGCTTTGTACTGCCTGGATGGGAACCGGAACGCATGTCCCGTATTAAAGAGCTATTTGCTATGTATAAGGACGTCACTGAGGAGGTTCTGTTTGATAACCTGGTATATTTTCTGAAAGCAATTCAGCCTGTCTGTGAGAAATACGATATCAGGATGGCCATTCATCCCGACGATCCCGCGTGGCCGGTGTTCGGGCTTTCCAGAATCATCACCGGAAAAGGCCAGTTGCTTAAACTGATGAAAGCAGTGGACGCTCCTTTTAACGGTGTGACCTTGTGTACCGGATCTCTGGGAAGTAACCCGGACAATGATATTCCGGACATCATCCGTTCTTTAAAGGAACGCATTCATTTTGCCCATGTGCGCAATTTACAATACAACGATCTTGGGGACTTCCAGGAGGCGGCTCATCTGTCCGAGGATGGAAGTATGGACATGTTCGCCATTATGAAAGCGCTTTATGATATTGGCTTTGACGGAATCATGCGTCCGGACCATGGCAGGGCGATCTGGGGTGAGGTTTCCATGCCAGGCTACGGTTTGTATGACCGCGCATTGGGGGCCTGTTATTTAAACGGTCTTTGGGAAGCAATTGTTAAGCAGAACCAGAACTGATCAAAAGGAGGAAACGCAATGAAATTGAATTTAGACACACTTCAGGATAAGAGCTTCTGGAACAATGCGGGAGTGAAGCTGCCCGAGTTTTCTGTCAGCGCTATGTGCGAAAACACCTATAAGGACCCGGTGTGGGTGCATTTCGGTGCCGGCAACATTTTTCGGGCCTTTACCGCCAGACTGCAGCAGAAGCTGCTGAATGAAGGAAAAGAAAAGTGCGGCATTGTTGCCGTGGACACCTTTGATTATGATATACTGGACAAGATTTATGCTCCGTTTGACAATCTGACCATGCTGGTTCTTATGAATGCAGATGGCCGGCTGGACAAGGAGGTTGTAGCCAGCATCTCCGAGGGTCTTAAGGGCGACAGCGGAAACGAGAAAGAATATGGCCGCCTGAAAGAGATTTTTTGTAAGCCCAGCCTGCAGATGATTAGTTTTACCATCACCGAGAAGGGCTATGCCTTAAGGAATCTGGACGGAAGCTTTTTCCCGATGGTAGCCGAGGATATCCAGAATGGACCGGAAAAGCCAAGGCATGCCATGAGCGTTGTGGCTGCTTTACTCTATGAGCGCTTCAAGGCAGGTGCTCTGCCCCTGGCTGTAGTGAGTATGGATAACTGCTCTCATAATGGGGAGAAGCTCCAGTCCAGCATCCTGACTGTTGCCCGTGAGTGGCAGAAAACCGGGTTGGTTGAAGCGGAGTTTGTNNCTACTTAGAGGACGAGAACAAGGTATCGTTCCCATGGTCCATGATCGACAAGATTACACCCCGGCCCGCCGACCAGGTGAAAGCTGTACTGGAAGAGCTGGGTCTTGAGGACATGGCTCCCATTGTCACCAGCCGTAACACTTATATTGCTCCTTACGTCAACGCCGAGACTCCGGAGTATCTGGTGATCGAGGACAAATTTCCCAACGGTCGTCCGGCCCTGGAAGCTGCAGGCGTATATATGACTGACCGGGACACGGTGAACAACACGGAGCGGATGAAAGTAACCACCTGTTTAAACCCGCTGCATACTGCACTGGCCGTTTACGGCTGTCTGCTGGGGTACAATTCCATTGCGTCCGAGATGCAGGATGCCCAGTTAAAGGCGTTGGTTGAGAAGATCGGATACGGAGAGGGAATGCCGGTGGTGGTAAATCCTGGTATCATAGATCCTCTGGATTTCATCCACGAGGTTATTGACCTGCGTCTTCCTAATCCCTATATCCCTGATATGCCTCAACGTATCGCCACGGATACCTCACAGAAAGTGGCAATCCGTTTTGGTGAGACTATTAAGTCTTATATGGAGCGTCCGGAACTGGATCCAGGCACATTAACCTATATTCCACTGGCTCTGGCCGGCTGGTGCCGTTATCTGCTGGCAGTAGATGATAAGGGCGAGGCCATGGAGTTAAGCTCTGACCCAATGCTGACGCAGCTGACCGGTAAGCTGGATGGAGTCAGTCTGGGAGACCGTGATTCCTATAAAGGTAATTTAAAAGAGGTCCTCTCCAATCCGGTGATCTTTGGTGTGAATCTGTATGAAGCCGGGCTTGGAGATAAAGTAGAAAGCATGTTCCTGGAACTGGCAGCCGGACCGGGGGCTGTGCGTGCCACGCTGGTGAAGTATTTGGGGTAACAGGCACAATATTAATCGCTTAAGGAGATTTGGCAAATGAAGAACGATGCCAGGCATACAGGGGAGACCGCAAAAGAATATGCGTACCGTATCTTGAAGGAGAATATCATCACGCTGGAGCTGGAACCGGGGAGTACGTTAAACGACATGGAAATCTCACAGATGATCGGGATCAGCCGCACTCCGGTACGGGAGGCCATTATCAAGCTAAAGGAAGAATCGGATATTATTGAAATTTTTCCCCAGCGGGGGATGCGTATCGCTTTAATCGATACAGATGTTGTACAGGAAGCACGGTTCCTGCGCATGATACTGGAAAAAGCCATGGTGGAGCTGGCATGCGATATGGCGCAGGAGAAAGACTTTGTATGGTTGGAGGAGAATTTAACGCTGCAGGAGTTTTATTTAAAAAACGACATGGTTTCCAAGCTTCTGGAGCTGGACAATGAACTGCACAGGAAGCTGTTTGTTATCTGCCGCAAAGAACAGATTTACCGTGTAAACAGGGGACTGTCCATTCACTATGACCGTGTCCGTAACATGGAGGCCGGTACCGCCATCCATGGTGCAAAAACCGTGGAGGACCATCGGAGCTTAGTGGAGGCCATCCGGGACAAGGATAAGGAAAGGGCAAAGCAGATCATGGAAGTGCATTTGGACAGGTGGCTTTTAAACGAACAGACGCTGCGTAAAGAGTATCCTCAGTTCTTTAAAAACTGAATTATTTAATATCCCTTAATCCTCGTGGTATAATAATATAAAATAGTGCGAATTGACATATGTTCAAGTCGCACTATTTTGTATTAAAAAATAACTGCACAAGTAAAAAAGAACACATTTAGAAAAAATATACATAATATATTATTTGCTATTGACAGGAATGTTAAAGTGTGATAAATTAAAACAGCCAAGTAATATATTAGTATATTTTAAGCAATAAAGGGCGGAGAAACGAAGTTACTGAAAGGAGAAGAAAATATGAAAAAAAACAAATGGATTGCGCTGCTGGTGGGAGGAGCCATGGTATTATCGCTGGCGGCATGTGGAGGAAAGTCAAGTCCTGAACCGACTACCACAGCGGCGGAGACCGAGAAGCAGGCGGCTGATACCAAAGCAGCAGCTGAGACTAAGGGAGAGGGCAAGGGCTATGTAATCGGCTTCAGCAACTCTTACAATGGCAATACATATCGCCAGGCAATGGAAAGCTATTTAAAGGAAGCAGCAGAAGAACTTAAGAAGACTGGTGAGGTCAGCGAGGTAATCTTCGCGGAATCCAACCAGAACAACAGCACTCAGGTGCAGCAAATTGAGAACTTTATTCTTCAGAAAGTGGACGCTATCATCATCGACCCCGGTTCTGCAACTGCATTAAACGGAGCAATCCAGGAAGCTTCCGACGCGGGAATCCCCTGTATTATCATTAACGATGGACCGGTCAGCTCTAAGGCAGATCTGTGCTACCAGATCAACTTTGACACCATTGCACAGATGGGCTACTTAACCGATTATGTATGTAAAACTATCGGCGGCAAGGGCAATATCATTGAGCTGCGCGGAACAGCCGGCAGTGAGTTTGACAATATCGCACATGAAGGTGTTTTGAAAGTTTTGGAGAAGTATCCGGATGTTAAGGTTGTGTCTGAAATCTACACCGACTGGACCGGTTCCAAGGCTCAGTCTGAGCTGGCAAGCGTACTGCCTACTCTGAAAGAAAAAGTAGACGGCATTGTAACCCAGGGCGGTGATTCCTATGCGGCAGTACAGGCATTCCAGTCCGCAGGTCTTGACCTTCCGATCATTGGCGGCGATAACAGAGGCTATTTCCTCAAATGGTGGGCTTTAGAAGCTCCGGATGGCTATGACACAGTTTCCGTTTCCTCCAACCCATGGGACGGTGCAAGCGGCTTGTATGTGGCAGTTGATATTCTGGATGGAAAGAATGTTCCCAAAGAAATGATTCATCCGTTCGGTATTGTTACAAAGGACGAAGTTATGAATTATACGGATGTGGCTGATGAAGTAATTGCCGGTCCGACCTATGACAGAGACTGGGTAAGAGAGAATCTTTATAAATAAACAGATCGGACAGGGGCCGGCTGCTGCAGAGAGGCAGCCGTCGGCCCTCCGGATTGTAAGGCCTGGCCGCAGGATCCGGGGAATGGATTGATATAGAAAGGTCGAAATGGGAAATGGAAAATATGAATTTTATAGAAATGGTCGAGACCATACGCAATCATGCCAAGATGGTGGACTTATCCTACACAATGGAGATGAACATGCCATCCTGGCCGACACAGCCAAAATACGAGGCCTCCGTTGTGGAGACCTATGAGGAAGGCGGTGAGTCTTTTCACCAGGCAATCCGCATTTCTGAGCATACGGGAACCCACATTGATGCGCCAAAGCACTTTATTCCGGGAGGATGCCCGGTGGATCAGCTGGATCCCGGAACTGTCATGGGGCGCGGTGTCACCATACATGCGGAAAATGTGGAGCCCTGCGGTCTGTTAAGTCTGGCGCAAATCAAGGAATTTGAGGCGGAGAACGGGGAAATTAAGGCCGGAGATATTATCATGATCCGTTTTGGCTGGGAAGATAAATACGCCATTGCTCCGGAGGATAAGGGCTTTTTAAAAGACTGGCCAGGCTTATGCGGTGAGGCGGCGCAGTATCTGGCAGACAAGAATGTGGCAGTTGTAGGCTGTGACACCCTGGCTTTGGACGCTTTCGGTGTAAAGAAGTATAAATGTCATGAGATTCTGCTGTGCAAGGGTATTCCGATTATGGAGAATCTCCATAACTTGTCGGATCTTCCTCCTTTCTGTGCCGTGATCGGTCTTCAGAATAAATTTAAGGGCGGATCAGGTTCTCCGATCCGGCTGGTGGCATTTATACAGTAAAAACTGCAGATGAGAGGATGTGAAGACGTGAAACATAAAGAGAACCAGACTCCTTATATGGAGTTAAGAGGAGTGGACCGCTTCTTCGGAATTACCAAGGCGCTTCAGAAAGTGAACCTGCAGATTTACTCCGGGGAAGTGATCGGTTTGGTAGGCCCCAACGGAGCCGGGAAGTCTACCATGATGAAGATTATCACAGGGGTGCTGCCGCCAACAGACGGAATGATTCTGATCGAGGGAGCTGTAAAGGAAAAATATACTACCAAGGATTCAAAGGAGGCAGGCATTGCCTGTGCATACCAGGATTTGTCTCTCTGTACTAATTTAAGCGTATATGAGAATTTCGCCATGCTGAACGTTGAGCACACACTGGTTGGAAAGCCCGGCTGGAGGAAAAAGGCTCAGACCGAAGCCAAAGAGTTCTTGGAACGTTATTTCCCCGGCAATAACATTGACGTTCAGAGAGCGGTGGAAAAACTGACGCTGGCTGAACGGCAGATTGTGGAGATATGCAAAACTTTAATGGCCGACAACTTAAAGATTCTGATTCTGGACGAACCCACATCTGCTCTTTCTACGGACAAAGCCGGGCAGCTGCACCGGGTGGTGAAAGAACTGAGTGATAAAGGGGTTGCCGTCATCTACATCTCCCACAAGCTGGATGAAATAAAGCTTGTATCCGACCACATCCTGCTGCTGCGCAACGGCCAGAATGCAGGCGAGTTTGATCCCAATGAGATCACCACTCAGGAGCTGATCGGTATGATGGGAGGCGAAGTCAGCAAGCAAAAAAGTGAGGATTCCTCCGAAAAAGAGGCTAAGGAGGAAAATTGGCTGGTGGATGTGAAAGGGCTAACGGACCGTCAGCTTCAAGACATTCACATGCATGTAAAACGGGGCGAGATCGTGGGCATTTCCGGGCTGGTGGGTTCTGGACAGACTGAACTGCTGAACGCTATATTCACCGCCAGAAAGCACCAGGGGAACCGGGGTAAGAACGGCACGCTCATTGACGGCACCGTTGCCTATGTCAGCGGCGACCGGGCCAGGGAAGGCGTTTTCCAGCTTTGGGACATCTTTGACAACATTCTGATCGCGAACCTAGACCAGGTGAAATCCGGCCTGCTGCTGGATCAGAAGAAATCCGAGGGCCTGGCCCAGCACTGGTACGATAAACTGAAATTCCGTGCTGAAGGCATTCACAGTCCCATCATATCTCTCAGCGGAGGCAACCAGCAGAAGGCGTTGATTGCCAGAGGTATTGCTTCCGGCGCTGACGTAATTATCCTGAATGATCCCACTGCCGGGGTTGATATAGAGACCAAGCAGGAGATTTACAACCTTCTGAAGGAGGCAAAAGGGGAGGGCCGCGGTATTGTCCTGTACAGTACTGAGGATTCGGAGATAGAGATCTGTGACCGGGCTTACATCATGCATGAGGGCGCCATCACTGAAGAATTGGACGGTGAGGAAATCACTGTATCCAACATTGTGAAGGCTTCTTTCAAGGATGTGGTAAAAAAACAGGTTAAGACGGAGACGCGGCGAGGCAAACTGGCTGCTATAGGAAGCTCCCGGATTCTGCTGCCTGTGATGACCATGGTATTCATGATTCTGGCTAATGCCTACATGAATCCCAACATTTTATCTTACTTTGGGATGCGCACGCTGATCGGTTCCGCCGTTCCGTTGGTATTTGCGGGGCTGGGGCAGATGTTCATCGTCGTATCCGGCGATATTGATATGGGTAACGGATATTCCATCGGTCTGGTAAATGTTCTGATTGCGGTTATTTTAACCGCTAATCCATTTGTAGGAGTGGTTAGCCTTATTCTGTTTATCGCCGCCTATGTATTCATGGGAGCTTTAATCCATGTCCGAAACATTCCGGCCATCGTGGTGACCCTGGGTGCCCAGTTTATCTGGCTTGGCATGGCACTGGTGCTTAGCCCCACCCCCGGAGGCTCATGTCCGGATTGGCTGATTAAATTCTATAAATACAAGTTGCCGGTAATTCCCATGCCCATGCTGATTGCTATTGTAGCGGCTGCGGTTTCCTGGTATGTGCTCTACCGCGCAAAATACGGAATGATCCTGCGGGGAATTGGCAACAATCCTGTGGCAGTCGAGCGTTCCGGCTGGTCTTATTTGACAGCGAAGATGACTAACTACGGTCTGTCCGCTGTCATGGTGATCCTTGCCGGTACCTCCTTTACGGCGGTTTGTCTGGGCGCCGATGCCAACAGCGCAGCATCCTATTGTATGTTAAGTATTGCGACGGTTATTCTGGGTGGCTGTGAAATGAGCGGCGGCCAGGTGGAACCGGTGGGTGTTGTGGTTGGTGCTATTGCCATGTCCTTTATCACCGCGCTTCTTACTTCGATGAAGGTGGATTCCAACTTCCAGACAGCAGTTACCGGTGTGATTCTGATTCTGGTACTGGCAATTAAGCTGATTGCCCATAAGAAGGAGGCGGCAGGAAAATGAAGAAATTTGTAGAAAAGTATACCTTTATATGGCCACTTCTGGGCACTTTGATTTTATGGGGGCTGATCGGTGCAGTTTCGGGCCAGATTTCCATGAATCAGCTGTTTTCCTGCGCCAAACTGGCATCTTTCGCACTATTGCTGGCAATGGGCCAGATGGTGGTTGTTACAAGCGGCGAAGGCGCCATTGATCTGTCTCAGGTTTATATCCTGACGCTGTGTGCCTATATATCCTGTAACCTTATGAATATTAACCCTGTGCTGGGCTTTGCTGCAGCTATTGTGGTAGGGGCAGTCTGCGGCTTTGTAAACGGATGCATCAACATTTATCTGAAGGTTCCGGCTATGATTACCACATTGGCTACCGGATACATTATATTTACCGTCATTTTGATCGGAGCGCCCCATATGACAACCCTTCCCTATGGAGGATTGGTGTCATTTATTAATATGAATTTTGGTGGTTTTTCTATGCTGACGGTGATCTGCATCGTGGTTGCATCCATCCTAGCAGTGGTGCTGTACAAGACCAAATACGGCAAACAGCTCCATGCAGTAGGGCAGAAGCGTTTGGCGGCTCAGTATTCCGGAATCGCGGTGGGGCCTGTTGTGATTGCGGCGTTCACTATGGGCGGAGCACTCTGTGGCTTAGCCGGAGTGCTGTGCGGTGCCTTTATCGGAGGAGCGTTCCAGGACATGGGCTCCACTTATTTCCTGCCGTCCATTGCAGCGGCGTTTGTAGGCGGTACGGTAGCCTCCGGCGGCAGGTCCAACGTGCTTGGCGTTTGCTTAGGCGCGCTGATGATGTCCTTTATGACCACATTCCTGAATGCGGCCAGTTTATCACCGGGTATACAGAGGCTGATCCAGGGCGCATTCCTGGTACTGATTTTGGTGGCCTCGGTATCAAATGCGGTTAAGAAGAAATAAGTGATTGTATGGTCAGAAAGGAAGACAGAATATGAAAGCAATTCAGATTGAGAAACCAGGAGTATTAAAAATTATTGATATGGAAAAACCTGTCATCACAGAGCAGGATAATGTGCTGGTAAAAATGAAAGCTGCAGGCATCTGCGGCTCCGATGTGGGAATTTATCACGGCACCAATGCGGCTGCCACCTATCCAAGAGTGATCGGCCATGAGATGGTTGGTATAGTTGAGGAAGTGGGACCTGGTGTCACCAATGTAAGGCCCGGCGACCGGGTAATTGTGGATCAGGTAAAGAGCTGCGGGCACTGCTATGCCTGCCGGAAAGGCAGGGGAAATGTATGCGGCAGCCTGGAAGTGAGAGGTGTGCATACTGATGGCGGTTACCGCGAGTATATGGCGGTTCCGGAGGCGGCCTGTTACCTTCTTCCGGAAAGCTTATCCGATGTGGAGGCGGTTATGATAGAGCCCACCACCATCGCAATCCAGAGCTGTGCCAGAGCGCAGCTGTCTGAGGAGGACACTCTTTTAATCTTCGGCTGCGGCGCCCTGGGAAGTTCGATTTTAAAGATCGCCCGCCTCAGCGGAGCCACCATTATTGTCAGTGACGTGGTGGAAGAGAAGCTGGAGGAGGCTAAAAAGAACGGTGCCCACTACACCATTAATCCGGTGAAAGAGGACTTAGAGGAGCGCGTGCGTGAGCTGACTGACGGTTATGGAGTTACTGTGTCTATTGACGCTGCCTGTTTAAAGACATCCCTGCTGACCCTTCTTAAGGTGACGGGAAATGCGGGCCGTGTGATTACCATGGGATTCTCGGTTGCTCCCACTGAGGTCAACCAGTTTTTAATCACCTCCAAGGAACTGGATGTGCGCGGTTCCCGCCTTCAGAACAAGAAATTCGGTGAGGCAATTGAGTTAATCAAAGAGGGCAGGCTGGACTTAAAGGGAACCATTTCCCATACCTATCCTTTCCTGGAAGCACAGAAAGCATTTGACTTTGTGGATACAAAGGATTTGTCCATCCGTAAGATTGTGTTGACATTCGACTGATAAGCCGGTTATAAGCGGCATAAAGAGTGTGTCGCAAAAATAGCTTATTTATTGTTATTGAGCGGCACCTTTCCTTTTACAGATAAAATCAGGGTAAAAATCCTCTTGTTTGGATTCCTACCCTGATTTTTTGCATACTTTTATAAAGCCTTTCTTTCTGGTTTCTTTTTTACGCCATTTTCAATTCAAACAGATGACTTTTTAGCCTTTCATTCTGGATTTTTCCATGTAGTTTATTCGTGTTATAACCCATACTCAGCAATAGAATCTCCAATTTTACTTTGGTTTTCCCCCGCAATAGAAATCTTTGGAATACATAATCACTTTTTAACACTCCAAATGCACCTTCTACCTGAATCGAACGATTCATTCGATATAGAATTCCTTGCTCACTTGTGATGTTTTCATATATATCGATGCCGATGAGGATCATGTATCTCTGTAGTGGCGGGATAAGAAAGGCGATCTGCGGGAAAATGAGAACCATCAGAAAAATAACAACCTGATTACAAAACTGGTCTATGTTTACGAGGGAATAGAAAACGAATCACCGAAGAGTAAACGGCACTGCCTGGTTAATCCGTATTACTTTTGCAGAGTGAATACAGGAGAGGATAATCTAAAGTTTTGGGATGAAATATATGACTATATCACAAACCACTATGAACTGGAAACGGTCAAAAAAATATATTTAAATGCAGATGGTGGAGGCTGGATTAAAGCCGGAATAAAACGTCTGGAAGGAGTCACCTATGTACTGGATGAATTTCATCTGGAAAAATACCTGACAAAACTTACGAGTCATATGAAAGACAGCCGTGATGATGCGGCAGATTGTTATCCGGCAAATTAAACGATACTTTATCCGGCAGATTATTTTCGGCTATTCCATTGTATAAAAAGGTAATCCCGTCACTTTAGTGGTGACTGTTTTGGCAGTTTATTTTAAGAAAGGATTTTCTCCCGCAAATTAATCAGGGAAGAAAATCCTAAGGTTATGCTTATCCGAGTTCACAGTCATTGACGGCCTGCATGACGGTATTAGAGGAAATCTGTTCTGCCTTACAGCTATCACCAATCAGCAGGCTGGCATTGCACAGCTTGTTAATCATACGCGGGGTTCCGTCAGCCGCATTGAGGATGGCCTCCAGTGCGTTGTCATCAAAGACGGTCTGCCGGCATCCGGCACCGTGGAGTTTTTCCGCGATATATTGCCGCCCTTCCTCTTTGGACAGACCCTCCATATTGTAATTCATGACAATACGCTGCCGGAAGGGTTCATGGATGCTCAGTCGAAGCGTGGAGTTGAGCCCAGGAAGCCCAGCCAGGAGCACAGCAGCCCTGTCGCGGGAATCCATCTCAAAGTTGAACAGAAGTTTCAGATCATTAAGGACCGCGTTGCTGATGTAGTTGGCCTCGTCAATGATGATGACGGGAGTTTTGCGCTTTTCAATGGAGAGCCGGGTGATCTCTTCCTGGATCACCCGGAAGTTATCCGGTTTGCGGAAGGCAGGCTGCGCGCCGAGTTCCAGAGCCAGGTTGCGATAAAAATCCTGCACAGTCAGTGTGGAAAGGCTGGAGTAGATGACTTTGTACAGGGAAGGATTCAGGCCACACGCCCAGGAACGGATGGCGGTTGTCTTGCCCCTTCCGGGAGAACCGGTAATGAGTCCGAAGCCTCTGGTTTTTGAAAGGTAGTCCAGCCGGAAAAGGACCTCGCTGTATTCATGGGTCTTTACAATAAGTTCTTTGGAGTTCTTGAGGAAGGGATTGAATTCCATACCGTAACGGGTGTAGTAGTCCATTATTCATCACCTCTGCATAAATGTATTTTTTCACGTTTGACAAACGCGTTTTCTTGTTTGTTTAGAAGTCGGATGGGTGTGAGTGAGCCGTCGGTTTCTACGATAAAGATTTCTTTAAGGTCTGGGGAATACCGAAGACAGATGCGCTGCTTTGCAAACCGGCAGTCCACTTCGTACTCCACGTGGTCAATGACGATGACACAATCGGCAGAGACCCGGCGCTCAATCTCTAAAAGGAAATCGGTGTAAGCTTACTTCCTCCAAGTGG
>DFCS01000046.1 GCA_002367105.1 Hungatella sp. UBA3048 | reverse complement strand
GGAAATAGGCGGGCTGGGTTTTTGAAAACCCGCCATTTTTGATCTATGCGTCAATGATAAGGGCCCGGGAAAATCCCAGACCCCTGTCACTACAGCTTCTTATTATTCTTTTTTACCAGATTGTTTAATCAGCTGGTTAACGTACGTACTCAGTCCGGCAACCAGGATTCCCTGGGTGATTGCAGTAAATGCCGCTGTGGCGATCTGCTGAATGGTGTGTACTTCACTCATGGACATTACGTAAACACTGCACAAAACAATGCCCGCTGCTCCGTTAATCATTGGAATGTATTTATCTTTAATCGTCTGACTTTGTTTGACCCACTGCCCCAGCAGGTAAAGAGCCAATGCCACTACGACAAGTTCTGGTTTCACATAATTTATGATCTCTTCCATAATCATCATTTCCTTTCCCCTTTCCCAATTCAAAAAACCATCCTTAAACCCTTCAGTCTGGTATAACCGCCTGATTTAATTGATGCGTTCTTATCCTCAAACGTTCCTTCCTGCCTACCCCGGAAACGCGGCAGATCCATACGTGGCAGATCCATTACAAAAAAACCTCCAGGCTGCTGGAGAAAACTCTATCCAGCCTGAAGGTTTTAATCTTAAATTGTTGTCAGTTGCTTAAACATATTTGCTGCATCCAATTGTCCGTATCCCCATATATTGTTGGGATAAATATTTGCAGGGTTTCGTCTTGCCCCGCGAATCAATAAGCGGTTGACCTGATATCCTGTAACGGACGTATAGTTTCCTTTATTGTAGGCCCATTCCATTACCATAGCTGCTACCCCAGCCGCATGGGCAGCAGCAGCTCCGGTGCCGGTCGCATTTCCATATCGAAAGTCAGGAAGTGCGCAGGGAAGCTGGTAGCCGGGAGCACCCAAATCAGGTTTTACAAGCCCCAGTCTTGTATATCCTCTGCTTGATTCATTCAGTATATTTCCATCCAACTGATTATAAGCCGTAACTGTCAGAGGATGTATGGCATCTCCCTGGGCAGTTATGGTTGTATCAGGATTGGAGTTTAAGAAAAAGGTCTCATTTGATATGAGATTACCGGAGGGCAGCCATGCATGAAAGGAAAAACTTTCATTTTCAGTGCTGCCTACCCTGATACTCCAGGTTCCGGCAACTATATTTTGAAAACGCACCAAAATCAGCTGGTCTCCGGTTTCCTCTTCAAAAATAATATTGTTCACCCAGACAATGCTGTCCACAGATTGAAAGACAATTTTTGTGCAATCTGAAAAGGTAGGATAAATAATCTGGGAGGACTCCCAGGTTGGAGCGGTGATCTCTATAAAAAGCCTGGAAGGCATGTAAGGCCAGATTTCCATGGCAAATTGCTTATCATTGATTCCTACGTTTAACTGGAAGGTATCTATATAAGGCGCAGTTTGAGTGCTGTTAAAGAAATGTCTTCCGTTATTGCCTTCATTACCGGCAGCAATCGTCACACCGATTCTTGGCAATTGTACCAGATAATCCAGATAAGCAGTGGAGGCACCTCGCCCGTCGTGCCCTCCCTGACTGCTTCCGAGGGCTATGCATATGACTAGAGGCCGGTTCAGCCTTTGAGCAGTAGTAACCAAATACCGGATTCCAAGGATGATGTCTGATTCCTGATAGCACAAGGCATTATCCGGAACAAAGAACAGTTTCTTTAAGTTATCCTTTGCCGTTTTAAGTTTTACTACCAAAAGATCTGCTTCAGGAACAACACCGCTGAAGTTATAATCATCATTAGGCCTTCCGGCAATGATGCTTGCTATGGCAGTTCCGTGACGTATGGTATCAACTGTGGGAACAATCGAAAGAGGATTTTCAGAAATTAAAGCAAAATTAATCAATTCTTTGGTATATTCAGCACCGAAAGAAAACCCTCTTGGAGGTGTGCTTCCCACCTGGGTCTGATCCCATATAGACAGGATTCTGGTCGTTCTGTCATTAAACTTAAAAGCAGGATGGCGGTAATCAATACCAGTATCCACAATGCCGACAATTACCCCTCTACCAATCAGGCCGAGGCCAGGAGTTCTCTGAACAGATCCTATACCGGATGTCTCGATGCTGACCGATGATTCCAGGGTATATAAAGCCGGAAATAAATGATAGGGATTTACCCCAAGATCACAGGGCTCCATCTGATCCTTTGGTATATGCAGCAAGGAATTCATATCATTCAGCGTGGTAATATTATCACCAGTATTATAAGATGGAACCATGGCATTACTTATGATAAGATCATAATACCGATTATCCAGTATTTTTTCCATATTGCGGCCTCCTGCCTGTTTCAAATGAAGCATATGATATATTTTATGCAGAAGAGGTTCCAATATGAGCAGAAGAATATGCCACAATCCAGGGAATAAAATGGCAATAGCAGAGTAATGAGTATATTTATATTTTATATCGAAATTTATGATGTATTTACAAAATATTAACGGATTATCTATAAAAATTTACTTATTTCCCTTTACTAAACCAATTTTTTGCGCTATAATTTAAATAACTCTTCTTTGGAGTGCCGTATTTCCCCAATCCTGCGGTGCTCCATTTTTATTTCATTCTCTCCTTTCACAATATCTTCACATTTCCATCAAATTCTCAACACATTTCCAACGTATATTAATACCTGTAAACAGGCCAGAGAGACCTTTCATATACATATTTTCATACTCAGCCGACAGGATTCCCCCTCCTGTCGGCTTCCTCCATTTTTTGAAGTATAAAACAAGATTATCCATGAAACCAATGGATTTCTATTCGGCAGCCGTTTTCTCCTGCCCATTTTCCGGCAGCTGGTGCCAGTTATTTTTTTCTATGACCGTACTATTTTGCTCCTGAGAGGAATCCCATGCAGCGTTATCTTCCGAACTTTCCTCTGCTGGGCCTTCCTCTGTTCGATTATCCTCTCCCGTATTTACTTTTTCCGTATTTACTTCTTCCGTATTTTCTTCTTTCTTATTTTCTTCCTCCGTATTTTCTTCTTTCTTATTTTCTTCTTTCTTATTTTCTTCTTCCGTATTTTCTTCTATCGTATTTTCTTCTTTCGTATTTTCTTCTTTCGTATTTTCTTCTTCCGTATTTTCTTCGCCTGTATTTACTTCCTCCGTATTTTCTTCCATACTCTCTCCTGCAGACTCATTTTCTTCCATACTCTCTCCTGCAGGCTCATTTCCTTCCTCTGTCTCAGGTTTCTCTACCGCCTCTGCAACTGGTTCTTCCACGATTAATTTTCTTGCTTCCATATCCGTATAATTTTGTTTTTCCGGAACTGTTACAGTTATTTCATAGGGTGGATAATTATTATATTCTGATAATATCCTGATCTCATGTTCCTCTGAGGTGAAATTTTTTGCTAAGATGGTTAAACTGTACGGCTTTGTTTTCGTATTCAAGCTATAATCTGTGCCACTGGTCAGCTTCTCGCCATCCAGATAAACAGTGTTGTAGGAGCTGTAAAAATAGTAAGATGTATTGGTAGAAAATTGTAAATCTCCGTTTTCCAGCCACTCATCTGTTATATCCGGCTGTTTCTGGTACGGTGTGAAGGTAACATTACAGGAACGGTATCCCGGCACTAAGATTGTAACGTTATAGCCATAATAATAAGACAATGCACTGCTTAGCGTAATCGTCAACTTCTCTTCATCAGCGTTTTTGCTAATTCCTGTAACCGTCTGGCTGGAGGAAGAACGCTTAACGGATATGTGGGACTGGATCAGAGAATCCCACCAATCCTGGTTTCCATCCGCCACATGCAGGACGATTGTATTTTCTCCGTTTAAGGAGGTTTCGTTTTCTACTGCCAGCTTTGGTGCCGGTTCATAGGCAATATACTGGCCAAAGCTCATTTCGATCTTTTGATATGCTTCATTATACAAGACCAGAAGGTTTTCTTCCTCTGTAAGCAGTGCAGCCGGAATGTAAATTGTGCTGTATCCGCTGGTCGTATATCCGGTCCCCTTCTTCAGTTCGGCTCCATTTAAGGATACCGTTACTTTATCATAGAAATAGGAATCAGCCGCTGTCAGTTCCAGTCGTTCTTCGTCATAATTTATCACACCTTTCACACTAACTGTATTTAAGATTCTGACCTCCGCCTGAGCTGCCCGGTATCCCTTTGCATTTACCGTAACCGTATAAATACCAGGAATGTAGGAGCTGACAGTTGGCAAAGCCAGTCCATTTTCATTTTTTGTATAAGTGACAGTTGTGGAAGAGTAAGAATCCGATAGTGTCACTGAACTGATATGATTCAGCCAATCGGCTGCCTCTCCTGAAACCACCTCCACAGTTACAGTACCTTTCTGTACAACAGCTTCTGATTTTAGCACCGGAGCTTCTAATGGAGACACCAAATCTGCCGGAGCAGTCCCTTCTAATACCTTTATTCCATAGCCGGAGGCATAAAGCTCAATTCTATATGGCGATCCGGCGGTAAAGTTATGGGGGAAGATTTCAATTCCTTTGCTGTTGGAAGCAGTATAATCAGCAGCTTCTCCCTTTTTCAGTTCTGTTCCGTTTAAAACCACATTCGTTACATAGGAGCTTAAATATGAGGCATTGCCGGTAAGCATTAAGCTGTAATTTTCCTGGTTCCACTGCTGGGTTATGGCAGGCGGTGTTTTTACGGGAGTAAACGCTATCGTTACTGCATCATATCCTGGTATGGCAATTTTCATGGTATATGTGAAATAAGAAGACAATGCAGTCTTATTCGCAGTGACCCTAAAACTGTTTCCGTCTTTTTCAAGAGAAAGGCCGGAAACACTGCTATAGGAATATGTCAGAGTAAGATGCTCAGCCTCTAAAGCCTGGAACCATTCCATCTCTTCACTGTCTTCCTCCAAGGCTCCGATATCAAATACCACAGAAGAACCTTCTAACACTTCCCTTACGGTAACAGACGGCGCTTTCTTAGGTGTAACAAACGCTTCCGGGGAATCCACCTCAAGGCTGGTATCTTCATAACCCTTTGCCTGAATTTCAACCGTATTTTTTCCGTTTACCAGATAACGGTAGGAAATATACAGATTATTGTAATCACTTGTAAAGCTTCCGGATTCCAGCCGGGTTCCATTGACCGTAATTGCCGTTATCTGATCTGTATAATATGAAAAGCCCGCTCTTAATTTCAACTGGCTGCTGGCGTCATCCCAAGTAGTTGTAAAAGATGGAGCCTTATCTACAACAGAAAGAGAACCTTTTGCATCCCCGAACCCAAAGGAATGGATGGTAACCTCATAATCTCCGATATAATTCATTGGCCCGCTGATCGCATCTACTCCCAGGGTTATGGTTTTACCGTCTGAAGACAAAGTATTGTTTTCCTGATAGTAGTGGGTTTTGGTCTCACTGTAAGGAATTTCAATTTCCGTAATGGAGCGGTACCAAGATTCATTTTCCTCACTGAGCTGTATGACTGCGCTCTTTCCTTTCAAAGATGGGACAATGGTAAGCTCAGGCGGGTTGGTATTATCTGTTTTTCCTGTTAAAAGTTCTACTTTTGTTCCGTAGCCGCCTTTATCTGTTAAATATTTGACATGTCTGGGCAGGTCCTCTGCTTTTTTCCAACTTCTGGTCTTTAAGTCTTTTGCATCTGTACTCAGGTTCAGGTCCTCATTTAACGCAGATAATTTCTCAGAAGATTCCCATTTAGACAGAAAGGCCTCTACAGAAGAGGTTCCAATACCCAGATTATCTGCGATTATGTTATTTGCCGCCAAATCAAACAATACAGCAATTGTGGCCACCTTTTCCTTTCCCTCCAGACTTGCAGGAGGTGCGGTGGTAGCACTTGAGACAGCATCCGAAGCAAAGCTCTTAAGACCGTCCATAGTCCGGTTATCTTCCTCTATCAGGATATAGCTTTCTTTCTCTACCTGGCTTTTGCTCTGCGCTTCCTCCTGACCTCGAAGCTGCATGGTATCTACCGTAGTTTCCGTTGGTTTTATGAAAAGGGAATCTCCCTGCCTGATAAATTTCACATACTGGGTCAAGGGAATGGTTGCCTTAGTAAGTACCACATAGGGAATATCCGATGGAAGGGAAAGATTCGCTTCAACAAGCTCTTTCTCCGCCGCAGTACTCTTTCCCGGTTCTCTCAGTGCAATAACAGATACGGTCCATTTCCCGGTGGTTATTGCCAGTGTATGGGTATTTTCATCCGGCAAAGGTATCTTTACCGTCCTGCCTGAAGTTGTCACAGGAGTAACGGACGATGTGGCATCTTTCCCTGCTATGGAATAACGGAACTCTTCAAGTCCCTCTGCCTCATTGGAAAAGGATATTACAGCATAGGGAAGTCCCTGAACAGATACGATCCCGGTTTGTTCCAGATTAACAGGACTTTTGTTTTCCCATGGATTTTCGCCGCCCTCCGTTCCATTATTACCGGTATTCCCATTTTCGCTGTTCCCTCCTCCGGGTTGATTGTTTCCTCCCCCTGTTTGATTGTTTCCTCCTCCCGTTTGATTGCTTCCGTTCCCCCCTGTATTGTTTGAGGTTTTGCTGCCAGAGCTGCTGCCATTGTAAGAATTCCGGGATGACTTTCCATTCCAGGCCCCGCCGCCGTCCACATAGTATCCATCGGGCGTGTAACCATTTACCAGCGCTTCTCCTGACTGCTTGTCAAGATAATACCATTTCCCATTGATCTCCTTCCAGCCGGAAACCATGGAGCCGTCCGTTTCCATGTAATACCACTTTCCAAGAATCTCCTTCCAGCCGGAAACCATGGAACCGTCTGACTCCAGATAATACCACTTCTGATCCGTGTCCTGGTACCAGCCCGTTATCATATTTCCGTTCTCATCAAAATGATACCAATTGCCGTCATCGGTTTTCAGCCACGAATTCCTCTGTTCCCGGCCATCTTCCAGAATATAACGCCACTTATCCCCATCTTGCTTCCACTCTCCTGCAAACGGCTGAATCGTAAATACCAGGTTCATGGCAGTCAGAACCGCCAGAAATTTAACTTTATTTCTACTCCTCATAGCTTCCTCCTTGCTTATGCTTTAAGTTAGTCCGAACTAACTAATGTATTATAAAATATTCCCAATCATTGGGCAAGCGGATAAACGAGAAAATTCTTCAACTGATGTCCAGTGATAATTTATCACCATTAAAATAAGCAGGAAAACCACTAAGCGGTTTTCCTGCCTGAACATCTGTATTAACCCTTAATTCCTGTTGAGGCAATTCCTTCCACCAGATATTTCTGCATGGTCAGGAAAATCAGAAAAATAGGAATCAGGGAAAAGGTTGCCATTGCAAACATCGCGCCCCAGTCTGAGCCAGCCGTTGGGTCGGAAAACATCTTTAATGCATAGCTGACCGGGTATTTCATAGGATCGCTTAAGAAAAGCAGAGCCGTCATAAAATCATCCCATCTCCACATAAAGGAGAAAATAGCGCTGGTCACCAAAGACGGTTTAACAAGAGGAAGGATGATCCTTATGAAGATGGAGTATATGGTACATCCATCCATTCTGGCAGCTTCATCTAAATCAATGGGAATTCCCTTTATAAACTGTACATTTAAGAAAATGAAAAAGCCCTGGCCAAAAAACTGAGGTACAATGATGGGAAGATAGCTTCCCACCCATCCCATTTTGTTAAAAATGATATACTGGGGAATCATGATGATCTGGAACGGAAGCATCATGGCAAGCAGCATACATGCGAACCAGAAATTTTTAAATTTAAAATCAATACGGGCAAATCCATAGCCTACAATGGCGGAAGAAACGACCGCTCCAACCGTGGAAAGACCTGCAATGATAAAAGAGTTCTTAAAAAACGTACTGAAGCCATAGCCTGCAAAGCCCTGCCAACCTATGCGGTAGTTTTCAAGTGAAAACTTATCTGGCAGCAGTTTTGCAGCTGTCCGGAATATTTCATTGGAGTTCTTAAAGGAACTCATCACCATCCACACAAGGGGATATATCATAACACATGCCAGCAAAAAGGTGAACACATGATAAACCACTGTGGTGGCGATTCTTCTTTCTCTATATCCTGTTTTCATATCTTATCACCCTTCTGATTCATAATATACCCATTTCTTCTGCGTCTTGAAAAGTATCAGCGTCAAAAGCCCGACTACAAACACCATGAACCATGCCATTGCACAGCCATAGCCCAGCTTATTATACGTAAAGGAATTCTGGTACATGTATACCGTATAAAACAGTGTGCTGTCCTTTGGTTTTCCCTGAGTAATAATATAGCTTTGGGTAAATGCCATAAAACCATTGATCAGCTGGTTAATCAGGTTAAAGAAAATCGTTGGTGTCAGCATTGGAATCGTGATTTTAAAGAAACGCTGAATGCCATTTGCACCATCTACGGTAGCCGCCTCATAAAGACTTATGGGAATCTGTTTTAATCCGGATAAAAATATGAGCATAGAAGAACCGAACTGCCAGACAGCAAGGATAATCAGGGTCCAGATAGCGGTATCCGCTCTTCCCAGCCATGCAATGTCGGACGGTAGTCCCAAAATACCTAAAATTGCATTTATTACACCGTCACTGGCAAACATCCGCTTCCAGAGAATTGCCACAGCCACGCTGGAGCCAATAATGGAAGGAAGATAATAAACAGCTCTGTAAAAACCGGACATTTTAGTGCTTTTTACAAGCAGCATGGCTACAAGCAGAGCCATGAGAAGCCGGAGGGGAACCGAAAACAGAACATAGTACATGGTCACGCCAAATACCTTCCAAAACTTTGGATCCGCTGTAAACATGGCCTTGTAATTTTCCAGACCTATAAAAACCGGTGATTTTAAAATATTGTATCTGGTAAACGAAAACCCTAAAGAAAAAATCATTGGTACGGCCAGAAAGGCAAGAAAGCCTATAATGAAGGGCAGGATAAATACATATCCTGCAACCTTCGGTGTGTTCATTACCTGGGAAAATGTTTTTTTTCTTTTGGGGGTCATTTGATTGTTCTTCATCTAATTCCCTCCAGACTATTCTGTCACTATTTCGCTGCTTCTTCCAAAATCTTTTTCGCTTCAGGTACAAAGCTTGCTGCCGCTTCATCAGCGGATGTATCACCATAGCGGATTGCTTCTACTACGCTCTTGGTCAACGCCTCAACTTCACCTTTGCCTGCCGGATCTGGAGCATCAATCGGTACCGCAATCTCAGAAACCTTTGCGACATAGTCAAATACCTTCTGTGCAACCGCATCTACCTTTGGTTTAATGGCATCAGCCACCTCAGTATTAACCGGGATTCCTCTTTCAGCCATAAGGATTTCATTACATTCTACGCTGTTGGTGAACCAGTCAATAAACTTTGCTGCTTCCTCTTTGTTCTTGGAAGTTTCAGCTATGGAGAAGAACTGGCTTGGCTTTAAATACATATTCTGTGTGTCTTTATTCATAATCGGGTTCATCGTTACTTCTAACTCTCTACCGGCTGCATTGGAAAGGCTGATAAACTGATTGGAATATGGGAAGTCATTCCATGTGGTCTCATCTACAATCGGTTTTGTTTCAATGTTATCCGGGTTCTTTTCAACAAGAATATCTGGTGCGATGGAGAATTCTGCTTTTTGGAATTTCTCTACATTGGCGAAATGTATCTTCGTAGAATCTTCCTTACCTGCCATTAACTCATCGAATATATGAGAACCGTTGGCTCTTGCTGTCATCTGCAGCATATTGATCCAGCCGTCATAAGCGGTCTTTACTCCTGTTTTCTCGTATATGGTTTTGGAAATGTCATATAATTCATCATAGGTCATCTGCTCAGGAATGGTCACTCCTGCCTTTTCTACAATGGCCTTATCATAAACCATCATTGGAGCGTTGCTTCCAAGGCTGAGAGCATAGCAGTTTCCATCGATAGAACCACTCTCAATGATGCTTGAAGGAATCTTTGAAGTATCAATAACGCCTGAGGAAATGAATTCTGATAAATTAGCCAGCTGTCCGCTCTTCTGGTACTGGTTTAAGTAGGAATAGTCCATCTGGATGATATCCGGTAAGTTACCGCCGGCTGCCATTGCAGAAAGCTTATCCCAGTAACCGCCCCAGTCAGTAAACTCCACCTTGATATCCACATTTGGATTTTTACTCATGTATAAATCCGCTGCTTTTTTTGTTACGTCATTTCTGGTCTGATTGCCCCACCAGCAAATGTTTAAAGTTACCTTATCTCCTGATGCTGTCTTTGCGCCTTCATCTGCCTTTGCAGTTGACGCCTCTGTTGCAGCAGCCGCTGTCGTTCCGGAATCCACATTTTCTGTCTTGGAACCACAACCGGCTAAAGATGTCGCTGCAATTAATGCAGCAAGTGATGTTGCTAGTAATCTCTTTCTCACTTATAAAACCTCCCTCTAAGTTATTTGTGATATACACATTTTATGGCAAATATGCACAATGGTAAAGTTAAAATGTGGCTTTTTATGATTAAAAAAACGGCTTTATGTGATTTTAGGCGGTTTTGCAATTCCTTTTTTTATCTTTTTACTATATAATACGATTACTTGGGAAAGGATATAAGATTATGAAAGGATGTACATTCTGGTTTAATAACCTGTCTTTATACAAGAAAATACTGACCGTTTTTCTGTTGGCCCTGCTGGCAGTTTGTATTACCTTCCTTATCAGCATCAGGATTCTCACCTCCCGCTATAATGAGGAGCTGTACCGCACCAATGCCAACTCCTTAAATCATGTGACCACTTATCTGGAATCGGAAATACAGCTGATCCAGAGCATATCATACAGCATGATCGGTGACCCAGTCCTTCAGGATAATCTGGTGTTTTTAGCTGAGAAACCTTACAGCAACCGAAGAGCCCAGGCCCGCCAGGAAATTTATCAGCAGCTTTATTCCTATGTTTACCGCAGCAAATATATAAAATCCATTAATATTATCCTGACTGACGGTACGAATATCTGTATGGGAAGCTCTGACGAAATCCTTAAATTCGACCTTAGGGAGCTTGAGAAAACAACCATCGACTTAAAAGGACAAGCGATCTGGTCTCCTGGCATTGAACCGGGAAACGATACAGTTTGTGCCAGGCAGATATTAAAGCTTAAATACTTAAGCTTAAAAAAGCTGGCGGGGCTATACATTACGGTTAACATGGAGCGGATGATTGAGGACGGCTTAAAAAGTGCCGGAAGCCTTGTGGAAAACTCTAATTTCATCCTGATGTCAGGGGATAAGAGGATTTACCCTGCAACTGCCTTTCACGACGCATACTGTGCGGAAATCATTGCCGGCAGCAAACAGCAGGAGAACGCTTATCTCATTTCCACACTGGACAACAAAAAGGAATTTATCATTTCCGGTCATATTCCCTATGTAGGCTGGGATTATATTTATTTCAGGGATTATGATCCGCTTTTTTACAGAATTCAGCTTATGAGCCTTCAGATCATTATATTTACCGTCTTTATCATATTTATCACCGCAACCTATGTCAACCTGATTTTCCGCCATATCTTCCGCCACCTGGATTATTTGATAGAGAAGATTCAGAAGTTCGGCAGCGGGGAGTCCCTGGCCTGTGATGAGAAATGCTATAACTATGAAAACCGCCAGGACGAAATCGGCCAGCTTCACCGGAGTTTTGATGAAATGACCCACAGCGTAAAGGTCCTGCGGGATGAAAATTATGACAAACAGCTTCTGCTTCGGGATTCCACCATTAAGATGCTCCAGCAGCAGATCAACCCTCACTTTTTATATAATACCCTGGATACGATCAACTGGATGGCGCAGAAATACGGGGCCGAAGATATCTCGGTTATGGTTCGTTCCCTTGGGAACTTATTCCGAGCCTCCATTGCCGGACAAAAAGACATCATCCCCCTTGAAGATGAACTGGAGGTACTGGATAATTACATCCGCATTCAGGAAATTCGTTTTAAGGACAGGCTTCACTTTGAGCTTAAGACCCCGGAGAAAATCACCCATATATTCGTTCCAAAGTTCTGTATTCAGCCCCTGGTTGAAAACGCCTTAAAACACGCCATGGAGGATACGGATGAAATGTGCAGGATCCAGGTCATCATAGAGGAAATGGAGAACGATTATGAGATCCGGGTATCCAACACCGGTTCCCGGTTTGAATCGGACCTTTTAGAAAAGATCAGGCACAAAGAGATCAAGCCCCAAGGCTCCGGTGTGGGCCTGACCAACATTCATTCCCGTTTAAAGCTGCTCTACGGAGATCATTATGGCCTGAAATTTTATAACGAAAGAGATATGGCAGTGGTTATGCTGTCCATTCCCAAGGAAAAGGAGAATTGATATGTTGAGACTGATGATTGTAGATGATGAACAGATTATAAGAGAGGCCCTTTCCCAAATGATCGACTATAAGTCCATCGGCTATGAACTCATCGCCACCGCAAAAAACGGAATGGAGGCATACGATATCATTTGTGACGATTATCCGGATGTGGTGATTACGGATATCCGAATGCCTATTTTAAACGGCCTGGACCTTATTGAACGTTCCATTAAATCAGATTCCCATATTACCTTTATTCTCCTTTCCGGGTACAATGATTTTGAATATGCCAAACAGGCTATGAAATACGGGGTCCGTTATTATCTTTTAAAGCCAACCGATAAAAATGAACTGATCGAATCTCTGGTTTCCATAAGGAAGGAACGGCTTCTGGAGGAAGAATGCAGGAAGATGCAGCAGCAGGATTTCTTAAGAAGCCTTCATTTTCCCCTGGAGCAGAGCTTTATTATGGAGGCCCTGGAGCACCAGGATTCCTTTCCTGCCGTATTCTGTAAATACCAGGGCCTTTTATCCCTTCCGAAGAACTGTATTTATGCCTGCATCTGTTCCTTTGTGGAAGAAAGCTATATAAAAAGCTTTATCTGTGACGTCAAGAAGCTTTTAGATGCTTACAAGGTTCCCTTACAGTTCTCCATCGTTTATGTAAAAAACGCTGCGGTCCTCATATTCCCGGCTTTCACCCTGGCAATACAGGAACGGATCGAACATGCCATAACCGAATTCCGCTACCCCGGTCAGTCCGTTACTTTTGAAGCGGAATTCCTACACAGGGATTCATCCGAAAAACTTTTTCAGGAAATCATTCAGAAGATTTCCCGTTTTGAACGGATCCTTATCTTCAGTGAAGGAGGAGATGTTCACGAAATCAGAAACCATATTGCTTCCCCCTGGATGATCAGCAGGCTTGAGAACTCTATCACCTCTGCAGAGGATATCGTACAGGCGGAGGAGCTCCTTGACTCCGTTTTTATGGACTCCATTCCTTTATCTACTGCCAGAAACCTTGCATTAGGATTATTCCTTCAGATAGGGCCGGAACGGGAAAAGCTTCCTGTAGACGCTGCCTGTGATTTTTTCCGGCGTCTCTATTCCTGTGATACGGTATCCGGGATCCGGGAGCTTCTCCGTGTGGTACTGGTCCGGAAAGACACCGCATGCGGAACTCATAAGACCGGCTCCAACATCGCACTTTTAAAAGCCTATATCAGAGAACACTTATACTCTGAAAATCTCTCCTTAAAGTGGCTGGCTGAGAATTATCTTTTCGTAAGCATAGGATACTTAAGCAAGCAGTTCGTAAAGGAAGAAGGGATGCGTTTTTCGGATTATTTAAACAAGGAGCGGATGGAGGAAGCCATCCGGCTGATGACCTATTATCAGAATGATAACATAAAGCACATTGCCCGCCAGGTAGGATTCGGCAGCAATCCCCAGTACTTCAGTCAGGTATTTAAGCGGTATACCGGCTACCCGCCGACCGAATATATAGAAAAGCTGAAAAATAAGCATTAAACAAGCATGGAAAAGGAGAAAAATAATGATGACAAACGAACAGCTACTTGAAAAAATCCATTTGGTTGTTGAGAAGCTGATGAATCTTGGAGGATATGACTATGATAAAGACAAGAGCGTCAGCAGCACGGATACCAAAAAAGGGCTTATCCAAAGAGATTTTGGCATAGAGGAGTGGGACTGGCCTCAGGGAGTCGGACTGTATGGCTTATATAAACTCCAGGACTTTTATGGAGACAGCCGGTACCTCCCATTCTTTGATAGATGGTACAGCGGCCATCAGAAAAAGGGGCTTCCTTCTAAAAACATCAATACCACCGCTCCCTTTTTACCCCTGTCCTTTTTATATGAAGGTCTTGGTAATCCGGAGGAATTATACGATCTGTGCGTTCAGAGAGCGGACTGGCTCATCAACGACCTTCCAAAAACTCCGGATAACGGATTCCAGCATGTGACCAGCGCGATTGGTAACAGGGATGGCGTTAGTTTAAACAACGGACAGATCTGGGTCGACACGCTGTTCATGTCCGTACTTTTCTTAAACAGAATGGGATACATATCTGAGAACGCCCTTTGGAAAGACGAAGCGCTTCATCAGTTCCTGGTCCATATCAAATATCTCTTTGATAAGCAGACCGGCCTATTCCACCACGGCTTCAGCTTTGAGCGCATGGATAATTTCGGAGGCATCTTCTGGTGCAGAGGGAACTCCTGGTTTACCTACGGAATCATGGAATACTTAGATACCTGCGGGGACGGCTTAGATAAAGGGGTGAAGGCTTTCCTGACTGATACCTTCAAATCCCAGGCCTCCGCCCTTTTACGCCTTCAGTCCCCATCCGGACTGTGGAACACCGTTCTCACCGATGATTTAAGCTACGGCGAAGTCTCCGGCTCTGCCGCCATTGCCGCCGGACTTTTAAGAGGTGTGAAAGCAGGAATTCTTGACGGTTCCTATAAGGCTGCGGCTGACCGGGCCATTGAAGCCATTTGTGCCAATATATCTGATGACGGAACTGTGTTAAATGTATCGGCAGGAACCGGAATCGGCATGGATTCCGACCATTATAAGAACATCGCGATCATGCCCATGGCCTATGGACAGGCTCTTGCCCTGACCGCTCTTTGCGAGGCCCTGGAAAAGGAATAACCCTCCGGCTATATTGCCTGGTATGGAAAGAAGGAACATGGCTGTACTCTTGCCATGTTCCTTCTTTTTATGCCTTTTAACCTTTTTATAACCTCTTCTGACGTTCTTATGGCACTAGACCTCTCCCCCATCCTTTCTGTATTTTAACGGCGTCACATCCGTATGCTTTTTAAATACCCGCTCAAAATAGGTAATACTTTCAAATCCAAGGATTTCTGATATTTCCGTAATAGAATACCCGCTGTTTGCCAGAAGTTCTTTCGCCTTTCTCACTCTGGCCAGGTTCCTGTATTCATTTACAGAAAACCCGGTTACCTCCCGGAAAATTCTGCTTAAATAGGATTTACTGATAAAAAAAGCCTCTGCCAGCTCCTCTAAGCTCTCTCCTGTTTCGCAGTGAAGTGTTAAATATTCCGCCACCTCATGCACCTTACCGTGCTTTGCAGTCTGAACCGTGGTCGGCATCTCCTTAAGTACGGTCTTTTTCCTGCTGCGGTAGACCATCAGTAAAATCTGGGAAAGTTTCAGCCTTACCATTATCTCATACCGTTCTCTCCGGTGAATCAGTTCCTCAGAAATCCCCAGCAACAGCCCCTTCATTTCTTCCCATTCCGCCTGGGAAAGCCTTGCAACTCCATAATAATCTCCAAACAGCTTCTCAAGGGAAGAAACTCCTGCCTGCTTAAGCCATGGCTCCAGAACTCTCCCGCTTAACTGGAGAAGGATCCTGTCATGTCTCCTGCTTCCAGCCTGGCTCGTCTTATGGACCTGTTCCCGGTTCACCAAAACGACATCCCCTGTTTTCACATAATAGGTCTCTTTTTCGATGAAATAGTAACGTTCCCCTTCCAGAAGAAAATAGAGTTCATAGGTATCATGAAAATGCTTCATTGCCATGGAATATTCCTGGTCCCGGACCACCTCATCAATGGTGATTCCCTCTATGTTTTCCGAAAATATGGTTTTTTCCATCCCCGCCTCCAAAATAGTAGCCAAAAGTATGATTCTATTAAAAATAGTCCCGATTATATAAGATTTCTAATACTATAATCCATTATAATGTAGCTAATATGAACTTGCAACAATAACCAAGAAACCTTTTACAGAATTATTCTTTTAACAGGAGGAAACCCTTATGAAATATGCAAACAACAAAGTCAGCGATATTAATATCGCCTATATCGGAGGCGGCTCCAGAGGCTGGGCCTGGACCTTTATGACGGATCTTTCCATGGACGATTCCTTAAGCGGAACAATCCGCTTATATGACATCGATGAAACAGCCGCAAAAAATAATGAAATTATCGGCAGCAAACTGACAAACAGAGAGGACACCACTGGAAAATGGAATTACGTTACCGCATCCTCCTTAAAGGAAGCATTAACAGGCTGTGACTTTGCTGTCATCTCCATTCTCCCCGGAACCTTTGAGGAGATGGATTCGGACGTCCATCTTCCTGAAAGACTTGGCATCTACCAGTCCGTAGGTGATACCGCCGGTCCCGGAGGAATGGTTCGTGCCCTCCGCACCATCCCGATGTTTGTGACCATCGCTAAAGCCGTAAAAGAATATTCACCGAATGCCTGGATCATCAACTACACCAATCCAATGTCCCTTTGCGTAAAGACTCTCTACCACGTATTCCCTGAGATCAAGGCTTTCGGCTGCTGCCATGAAGTATTCGGCACCCAGAAGGTTTTAAAGGGGATCTGTGAAGAAACCTTTGGCTTTGAAAATGTTGACCGCCGGGACATCGATGTAAATGTTTTGGGAATCAATCATTTCACCTGGTTTGACCAGGCTTCCTATAAGGGGATCGATTTATTCCCTGTTTACCGTAATTATATTGACGCTCACTACGAGGAGGGCTACAACGAACCCGATAAGAACTGGGCTAACAACAGCTTTGAATGCACTCACAGGGTAAAGTTTGATCTTTTCCGCCGATATGGCCTGATCGCTGCTGCCGGTGACCGCCATCTTGCAGAATTCATGCCTGGAAGCGAATACTTAAAAGACCCGGAAACCGTAAAGAGCTGGAAATTCGGCCTCACTACCGTTGCCTGGAGAAAAGAGGATTTAAAGAACCGTTTAGCTAAGAGCCACCGTCTTGCAGGGGGCGAAGAGGAAATTGAACTGAAAGCATCGGGAGAAGAAGGAATCCTACTCATCAAAGCCTTATGCGGACTTGAAAAAACAGTGAGCAATGTCAATATCCCCAATACCTTTTTACAAATTCCTAACCTGCCGGCAGAAGCCGTTGTTGAAACCAATGCCCTGTTCAGCCGTGACAGCATTAAACCGGTGATAGCTGGTGCCATTCCGGAGAATGTCCTTGAACTGATCGAGCCACATGTTGCAAACCATCAGCGGATCCTTAAAGCCGCTCTCACTTATGACCGCTCCCTTGTATACGAAGCCTTCTTAAACGATCCCCTGGTAAAAGACCGGGCCGGAGAAGAAGAAATCAAAAAACTGGCAGACGACATGATCGAAAACACCCTGGCTTATCTGCCGGAGGGCTGGAAATAGTATTATAAAAAATAAGGAGCTGCTGCAAAAANNTTTTTGCAGCAGCTCCTTATTCTATTCTGAGCCATTCCTCCTGTCTTTCTGGAGTAACCCGGCTTATTATTTAAACAGGCGTCTATTTCTCCAGAAATTTCAGGGTAAAATGTGCCTCCCCCTGCGCATCGATCTCCATAATCATGTAGGAGGGCTTTCTCCCTTCCTGTCTGGGATAAGAAAGGCTGCCCGGGTTTAAGATCGTAATCCCGTTATGTACCTCATAAAAAGGCCTGTGGGTATGACCGTACATGGCAATATCAATTCCTCTATCCGCCGCTTCCTGCTCCAGGCGCTCAACCCCAAGGGATACATTATAATAATGACCATGGGTCAGCAAAGCCCGGTACTTGCCTATTACCACTTCCCTCTCCCGGTCCAGATCCGAGAAAAAATCATTGTTGCCAAGAACCATCTGAAGCTCACAGCCTGCGGGAATCCAGCCCGCTATTTTGTCTTCGCTGCCTTCTGAGTCCCCCAGGTGGATCAGCATGTCCAGCGATTCGGTTTCTGCAATGATCTTATGTAAACTCTCATCTTTGCGGTGCGTATCACTGACAATCAGTATTTTCATTATTCTCTCCCTCCTGTAAAAGTTTCTTTAAGCCGACCTTTCATGGCCTCCAGAGCCTTTCCGCGGTGGCTGATTTTATTCTTTTGTTCCATGGTAAGCTGGGCGCTGGTTACTCCGAATTCCGGTATATAGAGGATGGGATCATAGCCAAAGCCTTCCTTTCCGGCAGGCTGGTCAGCCAAAAGCCCTTCCATGGATTCTTCCGTATGGAGCACCGTTCCATCAGGCAGCACTGCGGCGATATTGCAGACAAAACGGGCGCTTCTTTCTCCGCCCTTAGCATGGGCTGCTCTGTCGAGGATATTCTGATTTTTGATCTCATAGGAAGTGTCCTCTCCCATATATCTGGCAGAAAGGATCCCAGGCTCTCCATTTAAGCAGTCCACAACCAGGCCGGAATCATCTGCAAGCACGATTCCTCCGGTTCTTTTCCACACTGCCCTGGCCTTTATCTCCGCGTTTTCCCCAAAAGTAACTCCATCTTCCACAATATCAAGGCATGCACCGGCCTCTTTCATGGAGAGGATCTCCATTCCCAAGTCTTTTAGGATCTCCCTGATCTCCCGCATTTTGCCTTCATTTCCTGTAGCAAATACGATCTTATTATCGTTCATCTATTCGTCCTCCATAAAACGTTTTCACCGGTCTTTTGTGTATGCCTTTAAGCACAGGTTACACCTTTTCTCTTCAGCCCGTTCCCATGTCACGCCATCAGCACTGATATAGCCTTCTCCGTCTGCAACATTGACAAAAGTACGTCCATCTCCAGCATCATACTCAATGGCAGCAGGGTGAACTGCATCCGGCGTAGTAATCTTTACGATAACTGCAAAGCGTTCCCCTGGGGAAAGCTCTAAATCTTCCTGATGATTTCCCATAAGGGGAACCGTATAGTATCCTCCATAGTCAAAGCTTCCCCTGGAAAGAAGAACTTTCCGGTCAAAATCCTGACCTTCCAGAATATCGGATTCTATCCCCGCATGACGAACCACATAAACCTCATAGGAAGTGTGGGGACCTGTTGCATAGAAGCCTGCCGCTTCAAGGCTCTGGGAGGTTCCGGCCTCGTAAACATTAGAAAACCACACGGTATCTTCTCCATATCCCAACTGGCCGACCCAGCCGCGTAGATCCGACTGATAAATATGATCATAATTGTCCGTATCTTCCACAACCGTATAAACAATGTTATTCCTTCCAATATTGGAATCAAAATAGGATACATAAAAATATCCCTGGTCTCCGAATCCATCTCCCCAGCTGTTCATACAGATAAATGCTCCATCTCCTTTAACTTCCCCATGAAAGTTCTCCTTCGGATAAGCATCATCCCAGCCGATGATCACAGAATCATGGTTCGGAGGCTCTGTACCAGTGTAGCAATAGGCGTAGGCCTCCTCGTTATAGGACTCAGACCGGCTGTCCCCTTCTATAAGGGAAGTATAAAGGGAACTTTGAACCCCGCCATACATAAGAACCGCCCGTTTTATTTTTTCATAATCTTTATCTGGCAGGATCTGAATTTCCTGAACATGCTTTACCGCTTTTAAGCCATCGGGAGAGATGCCGTCGCCGTATGGGTCGTCTGCTTCCAATACCGGTCCTCTCCAAGACAGCAAATAGGCCATGGACATGGTATATTCCCCGCCCTCTTCCTGGGGAATGCAAAACCCATTGTTCAAAGACATATGGTCTTCCGAAAATTCATAGCCTTCTCCGGGAAGCAGGGCTGCTTCCAGAGCCTGCAGCGAGGCAAAAGCCCAACAGGTTCCAATGGAACCCTGGTTTTTCACAGAAGGAACCCGGCCTTCCTTTCTCCCATCATAAAAGGCCGGGAGCTGCTCATTTATTATTTCCGATTTCGATGACACCCCCCGGCTGTCCGCCTGTGCACTTTTCGGCTCTTTGAAGTAATCCTGGTCTGCTTTATTTGCAGGAATGATTTCCGGACTGGGAATCCGGTATCCTGCTGAAAAACAGATGATCATCAGAAATAGGAAAAACCATCCTTTTTTCTTCAACCGAATCTCCTTTTCTTTAAGAAAGTTCGATTCGCCTTTGGCTCATCGAAGCCTTGGGGGCCTTGGCCCCATAAACTGATAGAAATAGGTTTTCATCATACCATTATAAATTTTCCGGTTTTTATCCGCCTTTCTGCCGATGTATTTCTCAGCATCCTCGTAAGCAGTGATCATGTACAGGGACCAGGCATCAAGAGCCTTATACCGTTCTCCAATCTGCCGGTACAGCTCCGGTAAATTCTTCTTTTCCTCAATTCGTTCTCCATAAGGGGGATTCGTAATAATAAAACCGTACTTCTTTGGATGACTTAAGGCAGTTAAGGGTCTTTGCTGAAAGTGGATCATATGATCCACTCCGGCTGACTCTGCGTTAGCTCTGGCCGCCTTTACAATCTCACCGTCTATGTCATAGCCCTGTATATCCACTTTGACATTTAAATCCAATAGGTCGTTAGCCTCATCCATTGTCTCATACCAGCATTTTCTTGGAATCAGGTTTTTCCAGTCCTCGGCAAGGAAGGAACGGTTCATGCCCGGGGCCATGTTGGCCGCCATCATGGCCGCTTCGATCACAAAGGTCCCGCTTCCGCAGAAAGGATCGACAAGGATCCGGTCCTTGTTCCATGGAGTCAGCATGATAAGGGCCGCAGCAAGGGTTTCCGTGATCGGAGCCTTGCTGGTTAATGTGCGGTATCCTCTCTTGTGGAGTGAATCTCCCGTGGTATCGATGCCAACGGTCACTTCATCCTTATGGAGGAATACCCGCAGAGGATAGCTGCTTCCGGTCTCTGGAAACCACTCCGCACCATAAGCCCCTTTTAACCGTTCCACCATGGCTTTCTTCATGATGGACTGGATGTCTGAGGGGCTGAATAATTTACTTTTAATTGAGGAAGCTTTGGCAACCCAGAACTTCCCATCCTGAGGAATAAATTCTTCCCAGCAAATTGCCTTAGTACCCTGAAAAAGCTCTTCAAAGGATTCTGCATGAAAGCTTCCCACTTTTAACAAAACTCTTTCTGCCGTACGAAGAAATACATTCGCACGACAGATGGCCTCATCATCTCCAATAAAAGTAACCCTTCCGTCTTCTACTGATGCAATTTCATAACCGATATCCGTGATCTCTCTTTTTAAAACCGCTTCCATACCGAAATGGCAGGGTGCGATCAGTTCAAATGTTTTTTTCACTTTATTCTCCTAAGTTCATCTCTTTTATTACATTCCCGTCAAAATCCATGACACGGAACATTTTATCCTCCAGCATACCGTAAGTAGGAGGATTACCGCCCTTTGGAATGGACACAGAGCCTGGATTTAATATGGTAATATCTCCAAAACGCTCTGCTGTCAGGATATGAGTGTGCCCATGAAGCAAGATATCTCCCTTTTGTACCGGAGGCAGATTTTCCTGATTGTAAATGTGCCCATGGGTGGCATAGATTGTCAGGCCGGAGACAGCAAGCAGGGCATAATCCCCAAGAATAGGAAATTCCAGTACCATCTGATCCACTTCTGTGTCACAATTTCCCCTTACACTATAGATCTGGTCTTTACAGTCATTTAGCATGGATATCACCTCTTTGGGGGCATATTCCCTTGGAAGGTCATTTCTGGGGCCATGGTAAAGAATATCTCCTAACAGGATCAGCCTGCCGGCTCCGGAAGTTTTATATACATCTAACAGCTTCCTGCAAAAATAGGCAGAACCATGAATGTCGGAAGCAATCATATATTTCATAGGTTGTTTTCTCCTTTTGTATTTAATAGGTATATTTTAAGGCTAGCGGGGTATTTCTGTCAATGAATTTACCTATCCGCGAACCATATATTTTCCTTTGTAATAAGTGATTCCATTGGCTATATTGACTACATTATATCCGGACTGCTCCAAATTTCTGCAGACTATCATGCTTTGTCCGCCCCTGGAACAATAAATAATCAAAAGTTTATCCTTTGGCAAGCTGCTCACCCAACGATCCATATTTTCATATGGCAGATTTACCGCTCCCCGAATATGGGATTGCCTGTAGGACGATTGACTGCGAAGATCTATAATCATAATATCACGATAGTAATCGATATATTGATCGATTTCCCAAATCGGTATGGTCTTGAACATACTATCACCTGTCCTTTCTAGTAATAATATATTCCATATTTTCAGGATTGCGAAAATCATATAGAAACAGGAGGATTTCAACAAAAAAACGCAGGAAAGGACCTCTTTGTCACTTTCCCGCGCCTTTTCTCAAGAACAATTAAATCAACTTCCGTTATTAGTTGAATCTGTTACGGTTGTTGTCTTTGCTGGAATCACGGCTGCTGTCTTTGCTGGAATTACGGCTGTTATTCTGATTATTGTTCTGATTGTTGTTCTGTGAGTTCCTGGAGTTCTCCATATCATTGTAGTTATTCTTAGACATAATAAATACCTCCTGTCGGCGTTTTTCGTTACATCGTTAGTATGGCGGGTTTATAAAATATTATACAATTGTTTTTTTATTTTAAAATTAAAGAGGAAATGATATATTATTCGAAAATACAGCCATATTTTGTAAAAATACTTTGCATTTTCATCACAGCTATATTATAATCAAAATGAGGGGTTTTCCCCTCATCCTTATTAATTATTTATACTCCCCTCAGAAACAGCCGAAATAGCTCCCCTATTCCGGCTGTTTCTCTTTTTCCTGATTTTAAGCATCAAAAGACCCCCAGCATAAAATGCCGAGGGTCTTATATCCCTTCCAAAATCCGGTTATCCGCTATTTTATTAATCACCAAGAACGTTGACGATTTTTACAGGTGCCCGATAATTCCACGGAGAAGTCTTAATACCTGTTCTATAAGTTGATGAATGTACTACTTGTCCATTACCGATATACATGGCAACGTGGTTTATGGATGATCCGCTTCCATAAAAAATCAAATCGCCCGGACGCATCTGATCTGCGCCGACTGTTATTCCCTGGGAAGCCTGTCCACCTGAGGAACGATTTAAAGTAAGGCCTGCTGCATGCTGCATCACATATCTGGTAAATCCGGAGCAGTCTACTCCTGTACGTGGATCGCTGCCGCCATAGGCATAACGTCCGCCTACAAATTGAAGAGCGTAATTAACAATGCCTTGTCTGAAATTAACAACCGTCTCTGTCTGAGTCTGAGTCTTAACTTCCAATGCAGCCAGTGTTTCCTCATCGGTTGAAGATACGGTTGCATTGCCGTCTACTGGCATATAGCCATATGTATCATTGATCTTAACCTTCATATAGCCGTCGCCCATATCCTGTACAACTTCAAAGGAAGATCCTTTGGAAGCGGTCATAAGCGCTTCCTTACCAGCTTCATCCTTGCTGATCGTTACATTATCTGCATCAACGGTCACCATATAGTTCCCATAACTGAGTCCTGGGCCGGAAATTTCATCTGCTCTTACATCTGAAGGAACTGCCATTACCATTGCTCCGCAAAAAGCCATAAGTCCTAACGTTTTCCATGCATTGTTTATCATCGGGAAATTGCTCCTATTTTTACTTTTTGATTTTCAAATGTTACATAAGTATTAAATTCATTACGGTTATTATACAATTATTTTATCTTTTCGTCAAGTATTATTTAAAAGTGCACGAATTTAAAATTATTTTAGTTTAAAACCCTGACAAATTTCACAGGTTTGCGATACATGACGTTTGTTACGATAATTCCGGTCTTTTCTGTGGAAGCGTGGACTACCCGGCCGTCTCCCATATATAAGGCAACATGGTTAATGGATCCATTTTTTCCATAAAATACCAGATCCCCTGCACGGGCATCCTCGTAGCTGACGCTGCGGCCTTCTCCTGCCTGAGACTTTGAGCTATGGCTTAAGCTTACACCAGCCGCATTCCTTAACACATAGCTGGTAAACCCGGAACAATCCACTCCTGTTTTGGGATTAACTCCTCCATAGACATAGCGTCCGCCCACAAACTGAAGCGCATAATCTACAATTTCCTGGCGCTGCATAACAGACTTGTCCACCTTTTCCTGAGTCTTCTCGATCAGGGTCGCAGCACCGCTTTGTATGTAACCTTCTCCTTCCGGAGTTTTTATTTTAATCCAGCCATCCCCTGGGGATTCAACCACTTCATAAGTCTGGCCTTCCCCTGCCTGGGAAAGAGCCGTTCCCGACATATCAGCAGCTTCTCTGACAGACACAGGCATATCCATCTTCGCATAAAGTGTTGTGCTGGTTTCTACAGCAATTTCTGCTGCTTTCGCCTCTACCTGGGAAGTCCAGCTTAAGCTTGCTAAAATCCCTAAAAGGCCCATCGCCTTCCACATTTTATTCTTCATATTAAATCTCCTGTTTTTACGTTTTTCTGTCGTTCCCGCAATACTTTGTTAAAATGTTACATAATTGTTACATTTCGAATTATATACTTATTCCTCGAATTTGTCAAGCAAAAACGGCAGTTATGGCGCTTTATGCGTCATAACTGCCGTCACAGTTTCGTAATAATTCTATAAACTTGTTAAATATATTTACTTTACCGTTTCGTCCCTCTTACAAACCAGACAATGAGAAATACTAAAAGCAAGGGGCCCATAATAGGCATCAGAAGGCTGAAAATCCCTGTAACAATGCTGGCAATCAGAAAGAAAAATAAGATTAGAACCGTAACTCCCAAAAGCTTCCAGTACCATTTGCTCAAGTCAATGTAATGCATACGGCGTCCGGAATTACCCGGATCCTCATACACATTCCGGTCCGCACCAGAGTAGGATTCATAAAAAGTTCTTCCGGATCCGCTGCTCTTTGCATTCTCGCTGGCCTCTAAAATAGTCTTGGCAATCAGTCTTGGATCACCGATGGAGGCTATCACCGCCTCTTCCGTAGAACCATTTCTCACTTCCGTGCCGATATATTCTTCATAGTACCTGATATTTTCTTCAATCACGCTTCCAGGGACTTCACCTGATAAAGCCTCCCTTAAGCGCTGTAAAAACTCCTGTCTGCTCATCTGAGCCTCCTTCAATTAAGTAAATAGCTTTGATTATTGTATCATCCGACAGGGATTTCGTAAAGAAACCTTCTCTGAAAAAATTCTTAAAATTTCATAATAGGGTTTATTTAAACAGACTACTCTACCTTCTCCTTAATTACGCCATCCCGGTACGCCGCCACCAGTTCCTTTAAATCTGCAATCCGTTCGGCCAGCTCCGCGCCTTTATCCGTATCCGCCACCATGACCCGGTTCTTCATGTTCTCAACAACGGAAACCTTTGGCGTGCTTTCCTTATTCGGATCAAAGGGCTTGTGCTCCGCAAGAGCCAGATGGTTGGAATTATAAATCAGCGTATAGCCTGCGATTCCTGTCTTAGTCTGGTAGGCCTTTGACAACCCTCCATCTATGAGGAACAGCTTGCCTCCTGCCTTCACCGGCGATTCCCCTTCCTTTATTTTCACCGGAACATGACCGTTGATGATGTGGGAACCTTTTTTAGAAAGGCCGAATTCTTCCAATATCTTATCACAGGTTTCTTCCTTCATGCTTAGCCTGTAATAAGGGTTCATAGGCTCCTTGTGAGTAGAAGGATCTTCGATAAAATAATGTTCAAAGGTCGTCATCTTCCCCTTGCCGTAAACCGGAGATTTGGCTCCGCACCATAGATACCACATGAAATCCCTGGCATCCTCACTCTCCGCAGAACCCTCCGGCATAAAATATGCATTTTGAGCCTTCCGGTCCACGTAATCCATTAGCGCCTTCCCTGAGTAAGCATGGTGATCCACCACGATCTCTTCAAAGGAACCGTCCTCCCTCATGGGAATACAGCCATGGTAGAGGAGGTTTGAATTGTAACATTTGTACATGCTTCCATGAGAATACAGAAAACGAATATGCTTATGAAGAAGCTCGTTATGCATGAAACAAAGCTGAAGGGTACGAAGAAGCTCTCCTTCCTCTTTGCTCAGCTTTAATGGTTCCTTAGGGTCCACCGTTGGGAAGAATTTATCAAGAATTGTATATTCCTTGCCCTCCACGGTCACAACACCCCGGCCAAAGTCAATGGCCTCAATCAGGATCCGGTCGCTCATCTCATATTCCGGATGACGTTTAATGATTTGGCCTTCTACCTTAAACTGAATGATTGCAATGGCCTTGTGCATCTTTGCCGCCAGCCCCGGATCCACCGCATCATAAATGTTCTCATCAAGGATCTGGGGTACAAACCGGTCGCAGGGATCCTCTCTGTAAATCCTGGCCGCAAACATGGATAAGGGACGCAGGTTGATGCCATATCCGTCCTCCAGCACATCAAAGCTGTTATAGCTGATGGCGATACGCAGTACGTTGCAGATACAGGCCAGATTCCCTGTGGCAGCTCCCATCCAGGAAATATCATGATTCCCCCACTGGATATCAACGTCATGAAATCGCAGCAGTTCATCCATAATAATATCCGCCCTTGGACCGCGGTCGAAAATATCCCCGATAATATGCAGGCTGTCAATGGTCAAATTCTGGATCAGCTCGCATAAGGCTATGATGAATTTATCTCCCACCCGGATGTCAATGATGGACCGTATGATCTCATTATAGTATACACGTTTATTATCATCATTATAATCCACATGAAGCAGCTCATCTATGATGTAGGAAAACTCCGGTGGCATTTTCTTCCTTACCTTGGATCTGGTGTACTTTGATGAAACCACTTTACAAATCTGTACCAGCCGGTAAATGGTCACTCTCTGCCAGTCTCCGTCTGCCGCTCCCTTAAGCTCCAGCTGCTTCATGATCCGCTCCGGATAGTAAATTAAGTTGGCTAACGCCACTTCTTCTTTCTCTGGTATGATGTGGCTGAAAGTTTCCGTGATTTTTTCACGGATAACTCCTGAGGCACTTTTTAATAAATGGACAAATGCCTCATACTCACCATGTAAGTCACTGAAAAAATATTCCGTCCCCTTTGGTAAGCCCTGTATGGCCGTAAGGTTGATGATCTCGCTGGAAGCAGCCTTAATCGTCGGATACTCCCTTGCCATCAGTTTTAAATACGCCAAACTTCTCATAATACCTCCCCTTCTCCCTGAAGCGATGCTGCTGCATTTCTATAGAGCTATAGTAACATAAAAGATTTCAATTTAAAACCCTTTTTAGCAAGGCAGCTCCCTTGGCTCCAAGGCTTCCCTTGGTTTGATTCCACACAAGAAGAAGGCTGCCGGCTTAAACATCTTAGCCAGCAGCCTCAAAATTATCTGTTTTTAATGATTTCCCGGCTCCGTTCAGGCCAGCGAATCCGCAATATCTTACCTATAGCTCTGTTTCTTGCGGCCGTTTGATGAAAGGAATGCCGTTTGACTGGCATGTCCCTTTTGCTTCCTTCCAATCAACCAATAGATTGTAACGTTCTGTCTTAAAATGCAATACGCAGTAATTGGGATCTTCCGGTCCTTCGAAATTTTCTTCAAGGCCCTTGTACCACATCTCCTTTTTTATATCCGGATCGGTTAATATTTCAATTGTACCCACCAGGGTGATATTGTGGTCTATTCCGTTAAAACAAACACTGGCAAGGCTGCATTGCTTAATACGGTCGGATTTATTGCTTCCAAGTCCAGTGCAGAATGTGATCCAGTTGATACCTTCTGCCTTTGATGCGGATATCGTGGAAGCGGTCGGATAACCGTCTTTGTCAATTAACGCCAATACGCAATATCCCTCGTTTCCTCCACCGGTTTTTCCTGCAATAATTTCTCCGGCTCTAGCAATAACTTCTTCATTCATCATATTTGCCTCCTGTTTTTTTATTTAAAACAAATATATCACATCAATTAAGACAACAGTATGTCGTGTTCCTGCTTTAATCATAACATTTTGTTAAAAATCTACCAACTATCAATCGTATATTCACAATCCGCGTCCCTGCTTCATGAGGTTAAATTCTCAATATGCTTATAAAGCACACCTTGATGCTGCATACTGTAAGTGATATAATCTCTTTAATTCTGATAATCCTGACTTATCAAAGCTCAATTGGAAAGGTGGTTAAATAACATGTGCGGCAGATATTACATTGAAATTGATGACAGTGAATTACGTTCTATTGTTGCCGAAGTAGAGAGAAAAACTGCGGTAAAAACCGGTGAAATATTCCCGACTAACCTTGCACCTGTCTTATCTCCAGATGGAATCATGAAGGCAATGCGCTGGGGATTTCCTAAATATGACGGCAAAGGTGAGATAATTAATGCCCGAAGCGAGACGGCAGCAGAGAAAAACATGTTTCGGCGCCCGATGATGGAGGGACGCTGCCTGGTCCCTGCAAGCTGGTATTTTGAATGGGAACGCCGCGGAAAGCAAAAGGTGAAGTATGCCCTGATGGCTCCGGAAAAGAGTCCGGTATGGATGGCGGGGCTGTCAAGAACGGATTTACAAACAGGTGACTCCTCTTTCGTTATCCTGACTCGTCCGGCCTGGTCCGGCATTTCATTTATTCATGACAGAATGCCGGTAATTCTCCCCCAAAAAAGTCATGACGAATGGCTTTACGGTCATAACCCAATCAGTACAATGAATCAGGCAATTAGCGAAGTGCATTATAAGGCCATATAAAAGATCGGCTCAGCCATAGCAATTTTAAAAGTCTATGCATATATTATAACGATTATATAAAATCTCTAAGAGGCCAAATGCATGCACATGAATGATTTAGGCACAATCACCCAATTGGGACGTATCCTGCAAGTTAATAATGCAATGGTTACAGAGGTTTTTACCCGCAGCAGAACCACTGGATATATAGACATCATCTACTCCCAGCCTGTACAAAATGAAATGGTATCCGAACCCTTAAGGCTTAATGCAAGCTTTTACACGGATGTTCTGAATCCATTCGGCCAGCATATATGCTTATGTGACATCGAGGAAGGCATGGTGGTAGATGCCTTATTTTCACCGATTATGGAATGGCGCATTCCGCCACAAGCTAACGCTTATTTAATTGTTGCAAGAGAATACGGTCAGCCATCATTTCATTCTACCACAGCTCAAATCACAGAAGTGGACATCGATAATTTTCTTTTCTATACTTACGATCCTGATAATCCCGATAATCAAATAGAATTTCATATTGCCACTAAGGCAACCGTTCGCGATAAAAATGGCTACCCTGTTCCTTTCCGTGCACTTTACCCTGGTTTATTAGTAAACGTGATCTATTCCAAAATTCAAACTGCGGATATTCCATATCAAGCGGTTGCTTTCCATATTCAAATATTATAGATTCTACTTAATGATATCAGCAGGTCTCAGTCAGCCTGCTGTTTTTTTGTCTTCCCTTATATCTTCTTCCCTTTTATTTCCACTATTAATCGAACATATATTCGATTATAATATAGCCGAGGTGATTCCATGAATAATGTCATATTTCATATCGATGTAAATTCCGCCTTTCTAAGCTGGGAAGCAGCATACCGGATCCATCATTTGGGAGGAACTTTGGATTTGCGGGAGATACCGTCAGCGGTTGGCGGAGATACTACAAAAAGGCATGGTATTATACTTGCCAAAAGTGTACCGGCTAAGAAGTATCATATAAAAACCGGGGAGTCCGTGACTGAGGCACTAAGAAAGTGCCCTGACCTGGTTTTAGTTCCCCCAAACTACAATCTCTACCAGAAATCTTCATCTGCATTTATTCATATCCTGAAACAATATTCTCCTATTGTGGAGCAGTATTCCATTGATGAGGCGTTTATGGATATGACTGGTACTGAAGTCTTGTTTGGAGATCCTTATCAGGCAGCAAATGATATAAAAGAACGTATACACAAAGAACTTGGCTTTACCGTAAACATTGGAGTTTCAAACAATAAAGTCCTGGCCAAGATGGCCTCCGACTTTAAAAAGCCTGACAAAGTGCATACGCTGTGGTTAAGTGAAATAAAAGAAAAAATGTGGCCGTTATCCGTAAAAGAATTATTTTTCGTAGGAAGGGCAACCTTTCAGAAATTACGGAAACTGGGAATTAAAACCATAGGTGAATTGGCGCAGACGGATTTATCAATCATTAAAAGTCATTTCGGAAAGTATGGGGAGGTCATATGGTTTTTTGCAAACGGTATCGATGTTTCAGCAGTGGAACCTGCTCCCCCGCCAAATAAAGGTTATGGGAATAGTACAACCACTGCATTTGATTTAGTGGATGCAAGTACAGCCAGGTTAGTACTGTTATCACTTGCAGAGACCTTATCTGCCAGATTAAGAGAGGACAATGTGAAAATCAGTGTGATTTCCGTAGGAATAAAGGACTATAACTTTGTATATTATGGGCATCAAAGAACTCTTGATACGCCAACAAATATCACTTATGAAATCTATGAAACCGCTTGCCAAATATTTGATGAGATGTGGAATAAGATTCCTATCCGTCATTTAGGAATCCATACAAGCCATGTAACCACAGAGAACAGCCGTCAATTAAATATATTCGATAAAGTAGATTATGAAAAAATGGAGCGGATGGATAAAGCAGTGGATGAAATCAGAAAGCGTTTTGGAATTGACTCAATTAAAAGAGCAAGCTTTTTAAATGATAAAGCAGTCGATCACATGAGCGGCGGAATCAGCCGGGAGAAACGGACCGCAGACTACAGCAAACAACATATATTGTAGGTGACAGATATGGGAGTATTTGGAATTGGGACTAATGTAAAAGATATTAACAGCAAAGAACCGCAAGGTAAAATGTATCATGTCGCCTGCAAGGTATGGTTTACCGCCAGCTGCAATCCCAGGCCTTTAAGCCTTAAGTTTGAAGGCGATGATGGTATCATACAAACCGTATCTGAAATAACCATTAAATGTTCAGAAGATAAAAATTATAACGGAATTCCATCAAAAGAATTTCAATGTTATGCAATCATTGGGGGCCTGAAAAGAGAATTCAAACTGATCTTTTATATGGAATCCTGCAAATGGGTTATGATAATATAAATAGGTGGGGCCGGAATCCCGGGTACCCACCTGTATTATTTACACTGATAGTCCCGGATCCTGCAGTACCCTGCTATCCTTTAGTGATTATTACCACCACCAGTTACATCTGTTACATCCAAAAAAGCAATTACAAAAATTGCTTCTGCAATTTCTACGGCAGCCCCTGTTAAAGCAACACATATATTTCCCTCCCTTCTAAGTAACGTTATACTATACTTTATGGTATCAATAGACAAGATGTGAAAATCAGGTTCCATACCAGGTCTTATTAAGCGGCTTATAAAGAAAAAGGGCGCATTGCTCATGGCTAAAATTCAGCCATGGAGCAACACTCCCACAATCAATCAATTATACATGAAGCACTTCTCCGGCATAAAGCCTTTCTCCTTCTTTCCTGTCACTAACATTGAAAACACAGACATTTCCTGTAGCAAAACATTCCTCTGCTATTACAGCATCGGAAGTATGAAGAACCTCATCATTGCAGAGAATTACAACATAGCTTCGATTTCCCACCGTAATTTTCACAGCCTGAGCTTCACTCTCTGTCAGCGGTTTATGAAGTGTGTGGCTGTATGTTTCTACAACCTTCACTTTGGCCGGTTCTGCTGCAGAAGAATTCCCGCCATTTATGACCGTAATCATACCGGCAAATCCCTTTTTTTTCAAAACTGCAGTAACCACATCATTTTCTTCCCACTGATTGTAATGTCTTGAGGTCACTCCCCTGCTGCTTTCAAGTATGGCGTCTTCTGTCAAAAAGTTTAAAAATACTCTGGTTTCTTTTCCCTGGAAAGTCACTGAATTCACATCTGAGAAAGCCTTACCTTCCGGTGCGAAATGGAAATACTGCCTGTATTCATGTTCTCCTTCTGCATAAAACTGATCATGAATCAGATAAATATCTGGTTTGATCCAGATGATACGCCGGTTCACAAAGATACCCTTTTTCATATATCCAAGATGACCGCCCTGGACAAATTCTGCAATCTCTCCTGCACTGTATGTTCTGTTTACAGGAAGAGAAAGCTTATCCGTATACCAGGAATCTTCAAATGTAGTAAAAGATTCCCCATCTATTGTTGTGGTATTATGGCCTGGATTGTCTTTCAGAGCAAAACGAAGAGGAACATTCATATAGGTTGCTCTGCCGCCGTCAATCAGTACATCTTCCCCATTCACAACTAAATCCACATGCATTTTATCCCCATGGCAATGGCCGGTACTCATTGCTCCGCAGGTAAAATGAAGAAGATTGGAATTTCGATTCCAGCTTTCCCTTAAATAATAATTTCCACTGTTCTCCATGCATGCTGATATAAAGTCCGGTTCTTTTGCAGAAAGAAAGGCATAGCAAGCGCAGGCATTGCTTCCAAAGTCCCAGGCTCCTTCATAATCCATAAGCTCATAACCACCCCATTTTAAGACAGGATCCTGAAACAGCCAGGCTCCCATGGTGATTTTATCCCGTAAATCAGTATCATCAGAATCTCCGTGAGTAAATTGATGGCTGTCAGGCTTTTTCCAGATAACATTTGCCAGGGCCATGCGATGAACTGCATCCTCCAAATCCGGCTTAAGTGGTATCCCGTTTGCTCTAGCAAGGAAAATCACACAGCACAGACAATGATATACTTCATTATGATACATAGGGGACTGCTCCCACTGGCTGCCGTCTTTATAAATCTGCACCTTTACGGATTTATAAATCCTCTCCAGAGCAATGGCTGCCCACTCCTTTGTTTCATCACTTTGAGGAAGTCCCATTGCAATCTCAAAAAGTCCGCTGTTCTCCAGAATGCACCAATTGCTCTGCAGTCTTTCGTCTCCGCCCTTTTCCACCAGTCTTCTGGCATGGAGCCTCAGTGATTCTGCAAATCGGTCTATAAAGGCCTCAGTTATTAAGCTGCTGTTTTTAAAATAGCGGATCGCTTTCGTCCATGTCTCTCCCCGAAGCCCAGTTTCCAACAGGCGCCATGGTCCCATCACTGTCTTTTCATCAAGCGGAACCCTGTCGATCCAATCATTCACCAGACGCAGAAAGCAAGTTACATACGTTTCATCTCCCGTCATCTGCCAGGCCTGCCCCAGGCAAATGAAAAACCTGTGTCTGTTAAACTGCCAGGCAAATTCCGGATCACCGGAAGGCATATAGCTCCAGTCAATTTCCCCTGAAAATACCACAGGTTCATAAGTACGCTCCATATCCCAGTTTAAATCAAACAGAAATGTATTTTCACATACCTCATTTGCAATCCGGAAGATATGCTCCACATCATCATTCCAATGTTCCTTACAATAACAGGCTGAATTCTCCGGGTCAGGGACAAAATAAGAAGCATCCGGTCTGTCAAAATATTGTTCTATTGTCATTTCCAATTCTCCATTAATACCAGTATGGCTCCCAGTCTGTAGAAAGCCGGGTCAACGCCTCCATATAAAAGTAGTCTCCCCAAAGAACGCACTCATCAACTCCGTGGTTTGGACATGTGTTATATGGAGAACTCTTTGCATAGGTTCCATGTAACAGAAGACCATTTGATACAGACGGATCAGTCACCGCGCACTCCGAAGCCAGTGCATGCAGAAGCCGTTTTGCCATACCTGTATAATATTCTGCTTTTTCTTTTGAAAGATATTTGCTCATTTCAAGCATACCGCAGGCTGCAATTGCTGCTGCAGAAGAATCCCTTGGTTCGCTGCTTCCGTCACTAAAATCAAAATCCCAGTAAGGGACCATATCCTTAGGCAAATGCTCCAGAAAATAATCCGTTACTTTGCAGAAAATATAAGCATATTCCTCGTTTCTAAGAAATTTATAGGCAAGTGCAGATCCGTAGATTCCCCATGCCTGCCCTCTTGCCCAGGCAGAACCGTCCCGATACCCCTGATGGGTAACGCCCTTCTTTGGTTCTCCTGTCTCGGTATCAAAGAAAAAAGTATGATAGGTGGAATGATCTTCTCTGATAATATTTTTCATGGCTGTTTTAATATGGGCTTCTGCTTTTTTTATGTAGTGTTCCTCTCCAGTCACCTCACCTGCCCAGAAAAGCAGAGGCATATTAAGAAGGCAATCGATAATCATACGGTAATTGTTCTCTTCCCCAAGCTTTCCCCAAGCCTGAAAAAACTGGCCTTTTTCATGAAATCTCGTCATCAGATTATCTGCTGCCATAATAGCAGCTTCTTTACCAGTCGTGTTTCCCGTAAGCTTATATGCAGCTACACAGGAGGGGCAGTATAAAAATCCCATGTCATGGTGATTCACCCCATCCTTTTCTTTGATCCTTCTATAAAAATCCTTTACTTCGATTTCAGCTGTATTTCTTAAAGACTCATCTCCTGTTTTCTCATAAGCCAGCCATACCTCACCAGTCCAGAACCCTGGCGTCCATTCGTAGTTGGTTCCCTGCTGGTAAAAATTATTCACACTGCCTTCCTTGGGAAATTGTTCTGTAAACTGATCCGTCGCTTTTTTGATCAGTTCTGCCGCCTTATCATAGGCAGCTTTTAATATTTCATCATCAATTTCCCTGTGCTGTAATAGTTCTTCTCTTGTTTGCATATACCGTTCCTCCTCATATCATCAAGTAAAAGATACCCTTATTCCTTCACTGCTCCAATCATAACTCCCTTTGTAAAGTATTTCTGTAAAAATGGATATACGAATAAAATCGGAACAGTAGCCACCATGATTGTGGCATATTTAATGCTCTGTGCAATGGCCTCCGCATCAGCTCCCGCGCCTCCGTTCATCGCCTGTAAATCATTGGATATAAGGATTTCCCTTAAGATAACCTGAAGGGGATATAATTCCCGGTCTCTTAAGATCGCAGAAGCCCAGAACCATGCATTCCATATGGAAACGCCATAATACAGAACCATAACTGCCATAATTGCTTTCGAAAGCGGCAAAATAATCTTAAACAAAATGGTAATATGGCCGGCCCCGTCAATTCTGGCTGCTTCCGTTAAGCTGTCAGGAATGGATTCAAAGGATGTTCTTAAGATAATCATATTATAAGTACTGATCATAAAAGGAATGATGAGTCCCCATCTGCTGTTAATCAAATGCAAATCCTTTAGATTTAAATAAAACGGAATCATTCCTCCTGAGAAAAACATAGTAAACAATACAAACAGCATTAAAGGCTTTTTAAACATAACGCCCTTTCTGGAAAAGAAATAAGCTGCAAGTGCAGTCATTACCAGATCCAGAGCAACACCTACCACCAGAATAAACAGAGTATTTGCATAACCTTTTAAAATCATAGGGTTTTCAAACACCTTCAAATATGCCTGAAGATTAAATCCCAAAGGCTTTAATAAGAATCCTGAATGTGCGATCAGCTGGCTGCTGTCGCTGAACGAAGCCATAGCCACAAACCACATGGGATATAAACAGATTAGTGCAACGATAGTCAGAATAATATAATTGACTACATGAAATATTCTCTCTCCGCGGGAAATTTTAACTTTCATCTTTCTCCTCCTTTACCACAGGCTGTTTTCTGTTGTTTTCTTAGAGACCTTATTCGTAATATACAACAGAACACAGTTGATCACAGAATTAAACAGACCAATAGCGGTTGAATAACTCCAATCCTGCTCAATTAAACCTGCACGGTATACATAAGAAGAAATAATATCTGCAGTTTGATAGGTAGACGGATTATATAGCAGAATCGTTTTCTCATATCCCATACTCATCAGGGAACCCATTCTTAAAATCAGCATGATGATAATCGTAGGTGCAATTCCAGGTAACGTTACATGAAGAAGCTGTTTCCATTTCCCTGCACCATCAATGGAGGCTGCTTCATATAACTGACTGTCAACACCAGATAAAGCAGATAGATAGATGATCGATCCCCAGCCAATCTCCTGCCATATACTGGAGGCTGTATATATTGTACGGAAATACGCAGGGTTCTGAAGAAGAGGATTCCGCGTTCCACCAAACAGCGCGACAATATCATTAAAAAGACCGGTTGTCAGACAAAAATCCTTAATCATACCACAGGCAACTACCAGTGAAATAAAATGAGGCAGATAGGTAATTGTCTGGGATAATTTCTTAAATTTTGCGTTTTTTACTTCATTCAGTAAAAGGGCCAGGATAATAGGAGCCGGAAACCCAAATATAATACTATAAATACTTAGCAACAGAGTATTTTTCAAAAGCCTTCCGAAATAAGGACTTGTAAAAAATCTTGTGAAATTTTCAAACCCCACCCACTCACTGCCAAACACTCCTTTGGCAGGTGTAAAATCTTTAAATGCAATTATTGCACCATACATCGGTTTATACATAAAAACAGCATAATACATAAGGACAGGAAGCACCAGCAGATATAAAGTCCAGTTTCTCTGTAAATCTTTCCTGATTCTATTGCTCAACGAATTTCCCTTCATTCCTTCCATCCCTTCCTTTCATCTGAATACCTGATCCGAAGACTTTGATTTAAAAACAGCCGGGGACTGACTATGCAATTCGCCCCGGCCGTATTTTAATTGGAAATCAACCAGAATTATCTAGCTTCATAACGCACTAAAGCTGCGTTCTCAATTTCAAGTGCACGTTCCAGTTTCATATCCTTTAATGTCTGGATATAATTATCCCATTTATCAAAGCTTTCTGTACCAAAGATAAATTTAAGGGTCATTTCATCTATATAAGTATTAAGTTCATTTGTAATAGTGGCCAGTTCCTTAGACTCCTCCTGCGTTGGAGTAATGTTTGGAACCGTATGCTTGCTTGCATCTGCAACTTCCCATACCTTTGGGCAATCCTTAACAGTAGGAAGCTGTAAATACTGCTCAAGATAATTAAGATCCTGTACAAATGGTCCGTTATAATTAGCACGTACGTATTTTGATAAAGACTGTGCCAGCGGCCAGCCATCCGGGTTATTCATAACCAGATCGGTATAAGCGGCTTTTCCATCCTTCATCTCATAAGAAACACCTTCAACACCATAATTAAATAAGTTATGCCCTGCCTCAGAGTAACCGTAATCCAATAACCTGGCTGCCAGTTCTACATTTTTACAGCTGGAGGTAATGGCTGCTCCCACATCCGGGAACTTATTTTCCATATAGCCATATTCAGGTGTAGCACCCTTTTCTAATGTTGGAGTTGGAGTCGGAACCAGCAAATAGTCAGGATTACTCTTCTGTGCGCTTGTCATAAACAGCTGCATACGGCTTGCAGCCCAGCCTACAGAAACACCTGATTTATCACTGGTCATTTTAGCCGTTACCTGATCACCGTTAAGAGTAGCAATATCCTTATCAATCAGCCCCTCCTGATACCACTGGTTCATAGTCATCAGATAATCCTTATATCCGTCCTGAGCAGGTGCAAACGCGATCTTGCCCTCATCATCTATGATAAACCATGTAGAGTTTGCAGCTCCTACATGATAGGCGAATGCAAATGGGTTGGACTGTTTGAAGTTGGTCCAATCAAAGCTAACAGGAGCTTCAGCACCCTTCTTTTCCTTAAATGCAGTCAGTACTGTATGCCACTCGTCGATGGTTTCAGGCACTTCAAGTCCCAGTTCATCCAGCCAATCCTTACGGATGAACCCGCCTACTGTATAACGAAGCTTATCTTCACCGCGGATAAATGGGAATGCAAAATAGTGGCCGTCATCTGTCTTAATCATCTTATCTACATCAGGGTTTTCTGCCAGGTATTTTTTAAGGTTTGGGCAATACAGATCAAAAACATCATTTAAAGGAATGATAACTCCATCCTTAATTGCTTTTTCCGGACCGCCTGGATACATCTTCACCCATTGCCACTCCATAATATCAGGGAGATTTCCATCAGCAACAATTAAATTAAACTGTTCCTTTGCCTGGTCCGCACCTGCTGCGGGATGCTGGAACTTAATCGTAACACCGGTCTGTTCCTGTAACGCTTTTCCTAATTCAGTTTCACCTAAATTAGTAAAGTTAGCTGATGCGTTAGGATTTAGCTGAAGCCAATAGGTAAGCTCTCCTCCCTTAGTCAGTGGATAAGATACCTCTCCCCCTGCTTCCGCATTCGAACTGTTTTCCCCGGTTTTTGCTGTTTCCTTTGTCTCCCCTGCCCCTGGGGTTGCCCCTGTTTTACTTCCACACCCTGCCAGCAGTGAGATGGCAGTCGCCGTTGCTACTAATACGGCGATCGGCTTTTTAAAATTTCTCTTCATAATACTTCCTCCTTCTTTTTATGCATATTGCACTTATTTCCTTATATTTTACATGGTACTATGTTCATTTTATATATTCAAATATTAAAAAAGGTTGACAAAATCACATGATCTCATCAACCTTTCTTGACTAAAACTAAAATTTATATACAATTTATCGAATCCTTACCGTCCATTTTTTAATTGTCCAGGCGTTGCTCCTGTAAATTTCTTAAAGGTTCTGATAAAAGTGGAGCTGTCCCGAAACCCTACTCTCTCCGCTACCTCAACCACATTAATCCCCTCTGCCAGAAGTTTCTCTGCTTCATCGATCCGTGTTTGATTGATGACCTTTAAAAGGCTTTCCCCTGTATACTTTTTATAAATAGAGGATAGATAGGCAGGGGTCATATGAAAATGAAGTCCTGTCTGAGAAATATTTAAGTCAGGATCGCTGAAATTCTCCTGGATATATTTCTGCAGCTTTTCGCACAATTGTTGATTTTGTCCGCACTCTTTGGAGTTGTCCGAGGATTTACACAACTTTTCAACAGCTCCTTCAAATGTTTCCTTGATTTTCTCAAGAGGCATTTTTACAGAAATTCGTTTTAATCCTAAATCCTCACCTGGAATCTCCTCTACTTCCTGTACTCCTTTCATAATTGTACCCATCAAATCATACAGAAGGCATTTCAACATATCCAGAGATGCTTTATTTTCCAGAAAATTGACATCCAGAATTTTATTAATATAAGAAGAGGCCAATGCGCTGTTGCGGCTTTTGATTGCTGCAATGATTCGCAGTTCCTGATCTGTTGAATAATCGTACTTTTTATGGGTACTGTTTTTAATTTCCCGGTAGCTGATATAATCAGGATCCAGAACAGCCACAAATTCCTCTGCTTCTCTTGCTTCCATATAAGATAAATGAATTCCCTCAAGCCCCTTATGAGCTTCTCCTGCCAATACAACCGTCATAAATCCAAAATTCTCATAAATATATTTCTGCATTGCATCGATGATTTCCTCTAACTTCTCATCATATCCGGCTGAAAGTTCAGGGATATTGACAATCATCGCGACGGTATCTCCCAGCTCCACCTTCTCCACACTGAAGCTGCCTTCAATTCCTTCGCCAAACACATTTCCAATAATAAACTTTCTTAAACTGTTTATTTGTATGTATTCTTCCTGGTTTTCCTCCCGCCCGGAAGCGTCCTTTCCTGTAATTAGCAGTACAAGGTTGCTTTCTTCCCGGAACTTCTTAACAATTGCTTCCCGGTCCGGAGTATCTTTGCTTTGTTCAAAGGAGTTTATCATCAGATCCGTTAGATAATACTGTTTTACCACTTCCTGGCTCCTGCTCACCATCTGTTTAAAATCCGAACGTTCGGCCAGCAGCGAAATGGTTTTTTCCTCAAGGTATAAATATTCATTGTCAACAAATAACTCCTGGGTATCATCGTGTTTCCGGAACACCTCCATCAATACCTTTAAGGGGTTATAGTTAATTTTCATCATCCTGGAGGCTGCTCCGAAACCGGTAAACAGGCAGATAAATATGCCAATAACGAAAATATTCCGCATCTTTCCTGCGGAACCGCTTATCATTTTCTCAGGCATCAGCAGAACATATTTCCAGTTAAACACATCGGAAAATACAGTGCGTATAATATAATCTTCCCCGTTCCACCTTAATTTCTGATCCCCATCCTGATTTAAATGGTCATATTGGATTCCAATGCTTGAATAATCCTCAGACCGGTTCATAATCTGATTATCCTCGTTTATAATCAGCCAATCCAAGCCCGACTCCCAGGAAGCCATTTCAATACTGCTGTTTAACGCATCCATGTCCAGCCAGATTCCGATCATTGCAGTGGATTCTCCGAATTCTCCTTTTAAGTTGTTCATGGTCAAAAGGAGGGTAGGTCTCCCCTGAGTCCATTTGGAATTCATTGGAATCGAATCACGAAAGTGATATTCAGACAGATGTTTTTTCAAAATCTCAGCTGATTTTGTATCATCCGCTCCAAAACAATAAAGATCGCTATACATGGGAAAATCCATGTTGCCAAAGGAAGAGACCACTTTGTCACAGTTCTTAAAATATACCATAATATCTTTGCAGTAATCGCCGCTTTTATTGATCGTTACCTTAAGATCCATAATTTCATTCTGAATCGTATAAAGCTGATAGGAATTGCCGGACCGAAATTCCCCCTTCACCACAGACAGCTGCTGTACGTTCTTGTTAAGAGCCAATTGTGTTAAAATATTCTCATAGTATTCCAGCTCTCTGTCACAGGTATTTTTCACAGTTTGAATCAAACTCCGGTTAGAGGCATCCGCCTGTTCCTTTGCAATATAATAAGCATAAAAATAAAACAAAATCCCCATGGAAATTGGGATTAGAAAAATGAGGCCATAGGATAAATACAGCTTTTTATAAGCTTTGCCCTTGTTTATCATACATTTTACTTCCTTTAATCGTATCTTCTCATGGCATATTTTATCATAAATATGCAACTAAATATAGATGTTATGGCTGTATTTTATAATTCGGCCAATTCCTTCCTTAAATACCATCTTTTATATATTACAAATCTATTACATAAGTGTTACAATGAAGTTGCTCAAAAACAAATAATAATAAGGAGGTTACGTATCATGTTCTTTGATTTCAGCTCATGTAACTTAAACGATTTATTAGATTTAATTTCTCAGTTCTGCAAATAATATTACGAAAAGGTTCAGCCGCCCTCACGGTTGAACCTTTTTTTCTGCTATTCTTCTTATTATATCCTGCACAAGCAGAAAGGATGCCCTGACGGGTCAGACATTGTGATAAAATCATCACCGCCGTATTGATCCTCCACCGTATTGATCCTCCGCCATACTGTATTTTCCCGTACCTTAAGGTCAAGTTCCGCATATGATATAACAATAGAAAAAGCAAAGGAGTTTCTTATATGTGCAGCCCATGCATTTTTACCCCATACCGCGATGTAAACTGCAAAGACCTGGCGATCTTCTATGAGGCCACAAGGGAATTACGGGGCGCAACTTATAAGCCCTACCTGGTATCCATTCAAGAGGCCAGAGGAATCAACTTCCGCTTTATCTGCAATTCCTTCATTATGACTCGTCCTCCCCAGAATGCCATAACCATGGTATGTATTTTCAAACCCTTTTGCAAAGAGGGGGAAAAGGAGGAATTAAGGGCAGTTGTAACTAGTATATGCAAAATGGGATGCTATAAAGGTTAGTGAAAATAAGGTGATTTTATGAAAGCGAAAACCAAGATCGGAGATTGGATATATCCTGCCCCGGTTTTCTTTCATTGGAAGCGGCCTGCCAGATCATGATTTATACTGATCTGCAGGCCGCTTTTATGGTGCCATAGATTTAATGTTTGTCCTCACCTTAATAACAGCCGCCCGTGGCAGCGGATTATCAAAGTTTTAATAAGCGAGCCGGTATATATCAATCATCTCTGGTTTCCCCAGTGACCGGATTCCGGGCAAGGTTCTGGTTCCGTAAAAGGAGCATTTATCCGCCAGAATTTCTAAATCCGTTTCCTTTATTCCCGCATTCAGCTCTCTTAGGCTGACAGGCATTCCAAGGCTATTAAAAAATCCTTCCAGTCTGTTGATCCCATTAAGAGCCGTTTTTAAAGGCTCTTCAAAGTTCATTTCCTCATTCATCACCCGGACAGCCAGCTGGGCAAACCTCATAGGATCCACTTCGCATACGAATCTGGACCAGGAACAGAACAGGGCAGACAAACCAGCGCCGTGGGCAATGGCCGGATACATCCCTGACAGCTCATGCTCCAATTGGTGAACCTGCATCATATATTCCCTTCCCAGACCGGTAAGCTCATTATGGGAGAGGCTCCCTGCCCACATAAGAGTCGCACGTGCATCATAATCCTCTGGATTTTTATCTGCCACAGCTCCCGCTTCCATAACAGAGGTTAAAAGCCCTTCCGCGATCCGGTCCGTCAAAGGCGTATCCTTTGTGGTCCCTCCCAGATACCGTTCCAGTGTATGCATCATGATATCTACGGTTCCGCATCCAGTCTGGAATTTGCTGACAGTAAACGTCAGCTCCGGGTTGCAGATCGCAAACAGGGGACGATGGGTAGGGCTGTTAAATCCTCGTTTTAAGCCCCCCTCCTCATTTGTGATTACGCAGGATAGACTTGTCTCACTCCCGGAAGCAGACAGAGTTAGAATGTTTCCGTGGGGAAGTGCTTTTGCCGGAACCTCTTCCTTTAAAAAGTATTTCCAGGGATCAATTTCCGGATTAAGTGCTCCGTCGGCAATGCATTTAGCCGAATCAATAACACTTCCGCCTCCCACTGCCAGAATGAACTCCACATGTTCCCTTCTGCATAGTTCCATGCCTTCTTTAGCCAGGGATAAAACCGGATTAGGCTGCACTCCGCCAAAATGAATATATTCAATTCCATGCTCTCTTAAGGATTCTTCCACCAGCCCAAGCAGGCCGCTTTTTCTTACGCTGCCTCCACCATAATGAATCATGATTTTATGAAATCCATATTCAGAAATAATGGCTCCTGCCTTTTTGTGGGTATCACGGCCAAATATCACTCTTGTAGGTACACAATACTCAAAATTATTCATTCGATCCTCACTTTCTGCTGCGGTTTAATCCTCAAATTCCGCATCATTTTTATTCTTAATAGAAATTATACCACGAACATTTCTTTTTTCCAATATGGATTCTCCTCACCTGTTTCCCTTCATATTTTTTATTATCACAGCATATCTTATAAAGGAAAGCCTTAGTAATCTGCTTTCCTTTTTCATATGTAAGTAGTTCGATTCATCTGGCGGCTCATCGAACGGCTGATTTACTTTTTTCAGTCCGGGCCTGGCTTGCCTTTAATTAAGTAAATCATGCCATGGAATGACAAGGAGAACGCTTATGAACCTATTAAAAAAAGATATCAGACTTTCCCATGTATCCAGACACCATATCATCATTTACATAGAAGTCATTATTTTGACATTTCTGCTGGTCTCCTTGTTTTTCATATCCCCAGGCGGGAAGCTCTCATTTCCGGTAGTCAATCAGGACAGTAACGCCAGTCCCTCGGAAGCTAAAAAATTTATAAAATGGGTGGATTTTGATGTGACCGCAAGGGCCATGCAGGAGGCCTTCCGATATGATGTCAATACCTGCCAGTCTGAGCCTCATTTAAACTGGGTGGATTTACTTGCTTATCTTGGTGCCAAGTATGGGGGGGACTTTTCCAGATATTCCACCAAAGATTTAGATGGGCTGGCGGAGCAGCTTCTTTCCGGTAAAACCATGGAAGAACTGACTGCTAAAATGACCCATTATACCTATTACAGAGAGGCCTATGGAGCTGTGCTTGATGGCCTTGTCGGCCAGTACGATATTCAGATTTCCTCTCAAAATGCACCCCTATACGCCACTCCTGCCCTTCTTCCCGACGGCACCCAGGATCCGGATAAGGTATGGGTAAAGAAGTATGGGCTGAAAAGCTTTTCCCCCATTGCAAAGGGATTCCCCTATAACGATTTTGACGATTTTGGAGTGGCACGTTCTTATGGCTACAGACGGCAGCATCTGGGGCATGACATGATGGGTCAGGTAGGAACTCCCATCATTGCAGTGGAAAGCGGCTATGTGGAGGCCATAGGCTGGAACCAGTATGGCGGATGGCGCTTGGGAATCCGCAGCTTTGATGGAAAACGGTATTATTATTACGCCCATTTAAGAAAGAATTATCCTTATCATAAATCCTTAAGCCAGGGCAGTATCGTTACGGCGGGAGATGTGATCGGTTATCTGGGACGTACCGGATACAGCCGGAATGAAAATACCAACAATATCAATCAACCTCATCTCCACTTTGGACTTCAGCTTATTTTTGACGAGTCTCAGAAGGAAGGGAACAATGAGATCTGGGTCAACTGCTATGAGCTGACCAAATTCCTTTCCATGAACCGATCCGAGACTCTTAAAAACCAGGAGACAAAAGAATACAACCGGGTTTATGATATGACGGATCCTGGGATCCCTGATAATTTCATTCCGCCTGAACCTCCGAAAGAAGAAAATTGAAAATATGACAGGGGCTGTTGCGGCAAGTGCAACAGCCCCTGTATCTGCATACATTCGAGGAGTTAGATGTGATAACGCTTTATTTTACTTTTGGCTGCTGTTGAGTAATGCAGTGGATATTTCCGCCCCCAAATGCAACCTCTTCGGTACGTACCCCAACCACTTTGCGGTCCGGATACATTTCCTGGATCTGCTGTAAGGCCAATGCATCGTTTTCATCGCCATACTGGGGAACGATCACGCCCCCGTTCACGACCAGGAAGTTCATATAGGAAGCGATGGAAATCTCGCCATCCTCTCTTGGAAGGGTACCCTCTACCATATCAATCGCGTCTGCACCATGAAGCAGAACAGGGTTCTTGGTCAGGCAGAGTTTATGTACCTTTAATTTACGTCCTTTTGCGTCTACTGCTTCGGATAATGTTTTATAAGCTTCCTGGGCTTCTCTATAGAAAGGATTCTCTTCATCTTCCGTCCAGATGCAGGCAACTTCCCCCGGTCTTACATACTGGGCAACATCGTCAACATGTCCATTGGTTTCGTTCGGATCAATGCCATCCTTAATCCAGATAACCTTCTGGCAGTTTAAGTATTGATCCAGCATATCTTCAATTTCTTCTTTTGTCATATGAGGATTTCTTCCCTCACTTAACAGGCACATTTCTGTGGTAATGATGGTTCCCTCTCCATCCACATGGAAGGAACCGCCTTCCAGAACAAAGCCTTCGGTACGGTAGGAATCGATTCCTTCGATTTCACATACCTTTTGTGCCACAAGATCATCCTGATCCCATGGGAAGTAAAGTCCGTCTACCAGACCGCCCCATGCATTAAAGGTCCAGTCACAGCCCCTGATGCCGCCTTTATCATTGATGACAAAGGTCGGTCCGCAGTCACGGATCCAGGAATCATTGCTTGTCATTTCAACCACCGTAATTTCAGCTGGAAGATGGGCACGGCAGTTCTGAAATTGTGCAGGAGATACACAAACAGTAACCGGTTCAAACGAAAGGATCGCTTTCGCAACCTCAGTAAATACAATCTGTGCCGGCTTTGCGCCGTTTCTCCAGTTATCCGGCCTTTCCGGCCATAACATCCAAATCCGTTCCTGCTCTTCAAACTCTGCAGGCATACGGTATCCATCCTGCTTTGGTGTTGTGTTCTCAATTCTCTTTGCCATAATTTAACCCTTCTCTTTCTTATTTATCTCTTTTTCTGTTTACAATCAGCTCACCAAGTATGAGGAACAGCACTGCCCCGATGGTGATCGGAAGGACTCCCGCCAGAGTTTCCGGATCAAAGCTTAAAGGAACTGCGTTGAAGATCAGCGCAACGATGATCAGCGTCATTGGAACAAATGCCAAAACTCTTAAGAAACCATTGCTTCCCGGAACCCTAAAGGGCCGTTCTGTATCCGGGTCTATCTTTCGAAGCTTTAAGAAGGCCGGAAATACAGGAATATAGGAAAGCAAAAACATAACCAGATTCAGTGCAAAGAAGCACCAGAACAGATCCTGATTGGGGATAAGGGGGGCGATGATTAAGACCGTGCTGGCTACCAGTCCATTCATAATAGCAGCGCCTGTTGGCATATCATTCTTTTTGCTTCTTATCTTAAATACCGCCGGCATGTCCCCATTCTCTGCCGAATAAGCCGCTACATTGTTTACTCCCAGTGACCAGGAAACCATATTTCCAAAAAGTGTAAGCAGGAAGCCAATGGCAACCACTGTTACAATGATCCCTCTGGTGCTTCCGGTCAAAAGCTGTACACTTGCAACCAAGCCGGTACTGGTACTGATCTGATCCGCCGGAATCGCAACACCGATTCCAAATGCCATAAAGATATAGATCGCTGCAATGACAATTCCGCCTGCAATAATCGCCTGAGGAATCTGCTTCTTTGGATTCTCCATATCATCCGCAAAGGTACAAACAACTTCAAATCCCAGGCAGTTAAATAAAATAACTGATATGTAGGATAAGCTGTTTAAGTTAAAGTTTGGAATCAGGGAGGCTAAGGTGTATTCATTGGCAACTCCATGGGTCATCGCACCGTAGATACCAAGGCAGCCCAGGATTACTGCTATGAGGATTTTAATTACTGCCGCCCCGTTTAAGATCCAGGCACTGTCACAAACGGAAAAAAAGCTGATAAAAACAATGATCCATACAAAGGTAAGCTCAATGATCAGGGACGGGAAAAATCCCAATTGTCCTCCGGTCAAAAGATTAATGACCTCGGGGAACATAAGCGCCAAAGAAGCCATCCAAAGCGGAAAGTTGATCCAGTAATACCAGGACACCCTTCCTCCCCATTTTTTACCAAAGGCTTTTGACACCCAGTCATATAATCCACCGTCACCCTCATAGGTTGTCCCCAGTTCTGAGGAGATCAAGCCATATGGTAGCAAAAATGCTATTAAGAGGAAAATCCACCAGAAATACTGGGAATTACCAATCGCTGCCACCGGACTTGCTGCTTCTGCCACAAATACAACACATATAACCGTCATTATGGCATCAATTAACCGAAACTTCTTCTTTGGCGCGTCTGACATCATTCTCCCCCTATCTGATATTTCTATCATCCATGAATTTCTCTAACTGTTCCTTTGCTGCTGCGATCTGAAGCTCGCTTGGAGCCTGATCTCTCTGATACTGTGTAAAGTAAACAAGCAGGCCTCTCATTGCTGTCAGGCGGTTTCCTGCTTCTAAGAATGCAATGGAGCTGTCGCTGTCAAGCACTTCATCGGTTACGTCTTCCCCTCTGGTAGCAGGCAGGCAGTGCATAAATTTGCATCCGATATTTCCAAGAGACATTAAATCTCTGTTTACCTGATAATCCTTAAATGTGGCAACACGTTCTTCCTTAGGAGTCTCATTTTCATACAGTCCATACCATACGTCTGTGTAAATGAAATCTGCTCCCTTTACGCTGTCACGGTTGTCGGTCACTTCCCAAGTCCCGCCGGAAATCCTGCAGTTTTCTTCCATGATCTTTTTATGCTCTTCTAAAAGCTGATTGTTCTTTGGTCCGTAATGAACGAAATGCATACCAAGCTTTGTTGTGATAAATCCCAGGGAAGCACATACCTGTGTTCCGTCACCTACGAAAACAACCTTGCAGTCTTCCAGTTTTTTGCCCCTTGGAAGATGTTCCACGATTGTACAAAGGTCTCCGATCTCCTGGGTTGGATGATTGTAATCACTCATACCGTTTAATACCGGGATCGTGCATGCTTTGGCTAACTCCACTACTGTGTTGTGTTCAACCACTCTGGCCATTACCACATCGATCAGCTGGGAAAGCACTCTTCCTGTATCGCCTATGGTCTCATGGCCTCCAAGCTGGATCATACCAGGTCCTAAATACTGGGCATGTCCGCCAAGCTGTTCCATGGCTGTTTCAAAGGATACACGGGTTCTTGTTGAAGACTGCTGGAAAATCATTCCCAGTGTTTTTCCTTTTAACAGAGGAGGATTATAACCTGCCTTGATGCTTCTTTTAATTGCCAGAGACAGTTCAATGATGTCTAATAACTGCTCCTTGGTAAAATCGTTGGTGTCAATAAAATGTGTAATTCCGTTTGCTTTCATGGCAAAGTCTCCTTATATAAATTTTTATTGTTAATTAGTTAAATGTGAATACGGTTCCTGTCTTTCCGTCCAATGCTTCAACCGCATTGTCAAGAGAAGTAATGATCGCCCGTTTTGACGGATTGGATCTTACAAACTTCATGGCTGCCTGAACCTTAGGAAGCATGCTTCCCGGAGCAAACTGCCCTTCCTCACAATACTTGTTTGCTTCCATAAGGCTTAGATGGTCCAGATTCTTCTGATCCGGTTTCTTGTAATTGACCGCCACCTTTTCTACTTCCGTTAAAATCACCAGGATATCAGCTTCCACTTGTTCTGCCAGGAGTTCTGCTGCAAAATCCTTATCAATCACTGCTGCTGTTCCATTGAGAGCGCCGGCTGGATCTTCAATGACCGGAATTCCGCCTCCTCCGCAGGTAATGACTATTGCCTTTGGCCACAGCTCTTTTACCGCCTCAATCTCCACAATCTTTTTAGGAATCGGAGAAGCAACCACTCTGCGGTATCCCCGGCCGGCATCTTCCTTCATGACGTATCCCTTTTCCTCTTCCAGAGCGATGGCCTCTTCTTTTGTATAGAAGGGTCCGATGGGTTTGGTTGGATTGTGAAAAGCCGGATCGTGTTCGTCTACGATCATCTGGGTAGCGATAGTGACAACAGGAAAGTTCTGATTTCTCTTATTGAGCGCATATTTCAGGCTCTGCTGCAAATGATATCCGATATAACCCTGGGACATTGCCCCGCACACGTCAAACGGCATAGGCGGTGTTACATCTTTTGCAGTTTCAGAGGCCAGCAAAATTCTTCCTACCTGAGGTCCGTTCCCATGTACAATGGCCATCTCATACCCACGCTCATTTAGTTCTGCTATATACTCGCAAGTCTTATGAACGACTTCAAGCTGTGCCTTGGCAGTTGCTTCTCCTTTTCCTGACTGCAGTGCATTTCCGCCTAAAGCAAGGACTATTTTCTCTGCCATCAGTAAAACCTCCTTTTATGATTTTTGATTTGCTGTGATTTGCTTTTGCCGCGTCGTCACAAGATGAAAATAGCAGTTCTCACGCCGGTTGAGAATTCAACCAGGGGGTAGATATTTATAACACTTTTAACTCTAATCCACATAAACTTTCCTAAACTTTTGTGCAACATGCACTAATAAATGGGCTTTTCAAGAAATTTAGGAGTTGAAAAAACTTTTTTATTTGCTATACTGATGATGGACAACTTGAGGACGAGCAAAAGTCAGGAGGAATTATGGGAAAAGGTATCGTATTTATTTACAATCTGGTTTTAATCATGGTCTACTCCGGAGTCTTTTGGATGTCTTTTTCGCTCTTTTTTAATGGAAAAGAAAAGATCCTGTTATGGATAGGGATTATATTCGGAGCAGTTTTAACGGATGATATTGTGATTTTTGCATCAGAAATGTTTGGGAATTTTGCAGAATCTTATAATAGGATTTTTATGATCGTTCCGACCCATAAGACCATGATTTACCTGATCCTGTCACTGGGATACTTAACCATCTTCAAACGGCTGTTAAATAGAATGATAACCTACCGTGATTATGGAATTTTAGCAGTCTACGTGACTTTCATGCTGTTTGTTCCGGCCATGGACAACAGTGCCTGGAAAATATGGCTCTATTTCCTCCCAAGCCAGCTTTACAACGCTTATATAGGAGCGGAATGTTTAAGGATAATAAAAAAGAACCCTGAGGAATATCAGGATCCTTTCTTTAAATGGTGTAAAAGACTTTTTTATATCACTGTTCTCATGAATATCCTCATCATTGCGGAAGATACGATTGTGATCTTTAATTTTGATACTTATTCAAAATATTATATTAATATGAATAACAGGAGTTTAACCTCTGATATTCTATATCTTATTTATGCCGTATTTTCTGCCGGATATCTTATGTACTACTTAAAGATATTGTTAAAGAATAATACCATCGTATCGGAAGTAACCAGCCATACCCGGGGAAACCTGCCTTCTGATATAGAAGAAAGTGTTCTGTACCGTTTCAGCGAAGCGAACCATCTTACCGCAAGGGAGAGGGAAATTCTGAGAGTGCTTCTTATGGATAAAACCAATCAGGAAATAAGCAAGGATTTATTCATCTCCCTGGGTACCGCGAAAACCCATGTTCATAATATTTTTCAAAAAATCGGGGTTGTAAAACGCCCTCAGCTTCTCGAGGTTTACGCCGCCTACCGGGATGAACAGCTAAATAAAGAACCAGAAAAAGAAACGCCGTCCCCATAGGCTTTCGCCAGCCGGGGACGGCGTATTTTATTTTAGAAGATGGATAAATAATCCGCTGCGGAGCTTTGGCTCGAACCATGTGGATTTAGGAGGCATCAAAAGCCCTGCATCCGCCACGGCAAACAGTTCCTGAATGGAGGTGGGATACATGGAAAATGCCACTGTCATATCCTGGCTGCACCGTTTCTCCAGTTCTTTAAGTCCCCGGATCCCTCCGATAAAATCAATTCTCTTATCCGTTCTGGGATCTCCGATTCCCAAAACAGGACCAAGCAGGCTATCCTGGAGGATGGATACATCAAGGCCTTTTACCGGATCTGTGGATTTTAAGGAATTGAAAGCTTTTAAGCAGTACCATTTCCGGTTTAAGTACATACCAAAGGATCCTTTGTCCAAAGGTGCAAAGGCCTCGGTTCCCATACAGGATACTTCAAAGGACTGCCCTGCCTTTTGAAGAAACTCCTCCTCTGAAAGACCATTTAAATCCTTTACCACCCGGTTATATGGCATGATCATCAGCTGGTCATGGGGAAACAGCACGGAAAGGAAATAGTTAAAAGGCTCATCTCCTGTATACCCCGGATTTTCCATACGCCTCTTAAATCCTACCTTTACAGCGGAAGCCGCCCTGTGATGACCATCTGCAATATAAGTAGAGGGGATCGATTGGAAAGCCTTTTCGATCAGGGTGATGCTGTCCTTGTCATGGATCTGCCATACCCTGTGGCTGACCCCGTCTTCTGCCTTAAAATCATACAAGGGCTCCGTATCTGTTATTAAATTCACAATTTCGTTGACCGTTTCATCAGAACGGTAAGCCAGAAAAATAGGGCCGGTCTGTGCATCGGTAGTATCCACATGGCGGATCCGGTCCACTTCCTTTTCTTCTCTGGTATTTTCGTGTTTTTTTATGTCTCCATTCACATAATCATCAATGGAAGAACAAGCCACGATCCCGGTCTGACGCCTTCCATCCATCGTAAGTTCATAGATATAATAGGATTCCAGACAATCTTTTTTAAGAGTCCCGTCCTCTATCCAGCTTTTCAGCATTTCCCCGGCTTTTTCATAAACACGGTCATCATAGGTATCCACGTCATCAGAAAACTGGGTCTCCGGCCTGTCAATGTTCAAAAATGACCTTGGGTTGGCTGCCGTTACCTGGCAGGCCTCCTTACGGCTGTATACGTCATAGGGAAGGGCTGCCACCTGCCCGGCATACCGTTCATCAGGTCTAATGCATTGAAATGGTTTTACAATTGCCATAGTGTCTCCTTTATTTCATGGCTAAACTCCTACTTTATTTAACTGCCCTTACCCGGAGTACGCCCTTGATTTCACTTAGCTTACGTATGCTCTCTCCATCCGGAACGCTTTCCAAATCGAGCAGGGTATACGCGTACTTTTCACGGCTTTTGTTGGTCATATCAGTGATGTTCATATCTACTGCTGCCAGTGTTCCTGTAATCTGCCCGATCATGTTTGGGATATTTAAGTGAAGCACTGCGATACGGCTTGCTGCTTTGCACACTCCCATATCACAGGCAGGAAAGTTTACGGAATTGCGGATATTCCCGTTGTCAATGTAATCCACGATCTCTTCTACGGCCATTTTGGCACAGTTATCCTCGGATTCCTCGGTAGAAGCTCCTAAGTGTGGGATAACGATGGCGCCTTCCATATGAACGGACTTTGGATTGGGGAAATCCGTCACATATTTTTTTACCTTGCCGGTTTTTAAGGCTTCTGCCATATCATCCTCATTCACCAGGACGTCTCTTGAGAAGTTTAAGACCACAACTCCATCCTTCATACGGTCAAGAGCAGCCTTATTCACCATTCCTTTTGTGGAATCTATTAACGGAAGGTGAAGGGTTATGTAATCGCATTCCTGGTAAATGGTATCTACTGATGTGATGTGCTTGATATTTCTGGAAAGCTTCCATGCCGCATTGATGGAAATGTAGGGATCATACCCATAAACCTCCATCCCTAAGGAAGTGCAGGCATTGGCCACTTCCGCGCCAATGGCTCCAAGCCCGATGACGCCCAGCTTCTTTCCCTTAATTTCATATCCTGCAAATGCTTTTTTAGCTACTTCCGCAGATTTTGCAATATTCTCATCATCCTTATTGTCTTTACACCAGCGGATGCCTCCCTCGATATCCCTGGAAGCAATCATAAGGCCTGCAATGACCAGCTCCTTGACTCCGTTGGCATTGGCTCCCGGTGTATTGAACACCACGATCCCCTTTGCGGCACACGCATCCAGGGGGATGTTATTGACTCCCGCCCCAGCTCTTGCGATGGCTAAAAGACCCTCAGGGAATTCAAGCTCATGCATGGAAGCGCTTCGGACAAGGACACCATCCGCTTCTTTTATGTCATCTGTTAAGGTATAATCTTCTGTCAGCAATGCGGTTCCGCAGTTGGAAACCGCATTGAGGCAATGAATTTTTTTCATCATGTCTCCTCTCTTAACTGTATGGTCATTTCCCATACTTTGCTTCAAAATCCTTCATAAAGGCAACCAGCTTCTCCACACCTTCTATTGGCATGGCGTTATAAATACTGGCCCGCATACCGCCTACACTCCGGTGGCCTTTTAAGTTTTCAAAACCTGCTGCCTTTGATTCCTTAACAAACAGTGCATCCAGTTCCTCGTTTCCGGTCACAAAGGGCACATTCATCAGAGAACGGTCTTCCTTTACTACAGTACCGGTAAACATCCGGCTCTGGTCCAGATAATCATATAGAATGGCTGCCTTCTTTTCATTGAGTTCTTTCATGGCTTCCAGACCGCCCCGGTTTTTTAACCACTGAAATACCTTTCCGCAGATATAGATTCCATAGGCCGGCGGTGTGTTATAAAGAGATTTCTCATCAGCATGAGTCTTATATCGGAGCATGGTAGGTGTTCCGGGAAGCACATCCTCTGTGATCAAGTCTTCCCTGATAATGGCGATGACCACGCCTGCAGGCCCTACGTTCTTCTGGGCGCCTGCAAAAATCAGGCCGTATTTTGAAACGTCAATAGGTTCCGATAAGAAACAGGAGGAGAGATCGGCAACAAGTGTTTTTCCTTTTGTATTTGGCAATGTTTTATACTTAGTCCCGTAAATTGTGTTATTTTCACAGATATAAACGTAATCCGCATCATCAGAAATCGGCAGATCCGAAACATCCGGGATATAACTGAAGGTCTTGTCGGCACTTGACGCAACCGCATTGGCCGTACCGTAAAGCTTTGCTTCCTGGTATGCCTTCTTAGCCCACTGTCCCGTAATGATGTAATCCCCTACGCGATTCTTGAATAAGTTCATGGGAATCATAGCAAACTGCTGGGAGGCTCCGCCCTGTAAAAATAATACCTTGTAATTGTCCGGAATCTTCAATAAATCCCTTAAATCCGCTTCTGCATTACCGATGATGGATTCGAACATCTTAGTCCTGTGGCTCATCTCCATGACTGACATACCACAGCCTCTGTAATCCATCATCTCTTCTGCAGCTTCTCTTAGGACTTCTTCCGGCAGCACGGCAGGCCCTGCGGAAAAATTGTACACTCTGTTCATAATCTTCCTCCTCATACTTTTGTCTTAAATCTTTAAATCTTCTGCGTCAAACGCATCCTGGATGGGTGCTCCCGGTGATACCATTGGGAATACCTTGTCATCACAATGAATCTGACAATCTATAACAACAGGAACGTTTAACTCTATAGCTTCTCTGAGGACAGGCTCAAAATCGTCCTTACTGGTCACACGGTAAGCCTTAGCTCCCAGCCCTTCCGCTACCTTTACAAAATCCACCTGATCATTAAGAACTGTATGTGAATACCTCTTACCATAGAACAGGGTCTGCCACTGGCGGACCATGCCTAATACGTGGTTGTTTAAAATCACCTGAATGATGGGAATATTGTAGCGGGTAGCCGTGGCGATCTCATTCATATTCATACGGAAACATCCGTCTCCTGCCACGTTAATGACTACCTTATCCTTGCAGCCCAGCTTTGCACCCAGGGAGGCCCCCAGGCCATAGCCCATGGTTCCAAGTCCACCGGAGGAGAGGAAGCTTCTGGGATATTTATACTGGTAGAACTGGGCAGCCCACATCTGATGCTGGCCTACCTCTGTTGTAATGATGGCGTCTCCCTGTGTGATCTCATAAATCTTTTCAATGATATAAGGGCCGGTCAGCATACTCTTATCAAAGCGCATGGGATACATATCCTTCAACCGGTCAATGTGGGCCAGCCACTCTTCATGGTTGATGGGATCCAAACGGGCATTCAGCTTTTTTAAGATCACTTTTACATCACCGACAACGCTGGCATAAGTCTTAACGTTCTTATTGATCTCCGCCGGGTCTACATCAAACTGAAGAATCTTTGCCCTCTTGGCAAACTTGGCGGCATTACCGGTCACCCGGTCACTGAACCGGGCACCTACTACGATCAATAAGTCACATTCCGTAATTTCAAAGTTAGAGGTCTTGGTTCCGTGCATCCCTACCATTCCGGTATACAATTCATCGGTACCGTCGAAAGCTCCTTTTCCCATAAGACTGTCTGCCACCGGGGCCTGAATCTTGTGGGCAAAGGAAGAAAGCTCCTCCGAGGCATTGGCAGCAACTGCGCCGCCTCCTACGAAAATATACGGCTTCTGGGATTTCCGGATCAGCTGCAGCGCTGTCTCTATATCATCCTCGGTTATGGTATCTTCCTGCCTTTTGACCGGCTCCGGAGTCTGGGATTCATATTCAAAGGTACCGGCGGTTACATCCTTTGTGATGTCCACCAGCACAGGTCCCGGTCTTCCGGTCTGTGCGATCTGGAAAGCCCGGCGAATGGTGTCAGCCAGCTTTGTTATATCTTTAACGATGAAGTTGTATTTTGTGATAGGCATGGTCACACCGGTGATATCGATCTCCTGGAAGCTATCCCTTCCCAGAAGGTTCACTGCTACGTTGCACGTAATGGCAACCATTGGGATGGAATCCATAAATGCGGTGGCAATTCCGGTAACCAGGTTGGTGGCTCCAGGCCCTGAGGTGGCCAGACAAACTCCCACCTTGCCGGTGGCTCTTGCATATCCGTCTGCCGCATGGGCTGCGCCCTGTTCATGGGAGGTCAGGATATGGGTGATCTCATCTTGATGTTTATAAAGGGCATCGTATATATTTAAGATCGTACCGCCCGGATATCCAAAAACAGTATCCACTCCCTGCTCTTTCAGGCATTCGATCACAATCTCTGCTCCTGTCAATGTCTTCATAGGCTGCTGCTCCTTTTTTTATATTTCGAGAATCGCTCCCCGGCTTGCCGGGGCTGCCATAGCCGCATAGCGTGCCAGATATCCAGTGGTCACCTGTGGTTTCCTTGGCTGCCAATTGGCCTTTCTTCTGGTCATTTCTTCATCAGATACCTTCACGTCTAACCGGTGGTTATCAATATCAATGGAAATGATGTCTCCCTCTTCCACCAGGGCAATGGGACCACCCACCGCTGCCTCCGGACATGCATGCCCAATGGAGGCGCCTCTGGAAGCACCGCTGAAACGTCCGTCGGTAATAAGGGCCACTGTGGAACCTAACCCCATGCCTGCAATGGCTGAGGTGGGATTTAGCATCTCCCTCATGCCCGGGCCTCCCTTGGGGCCTTCATAACGGATAACTACAACATCTCCTGCCACAATCTTTCCGCCCTTGATGGCTGCTATGGCATCCTCCTCACAATCAAACACTCTTGCCGGGCCTTCATGCTTTAACATCTCAGGCGCTACGGCGGAGCGCTTTACCACAGCGGAATCAGGGGCTAAGTTTCCCTTTAATATGGCGATGCCGCCGGTCTGGCTGTAAGGATTCTCAACCGGCCGGATCACTTCAGGATTCTTATTTACACAACTCTTAATATTCTCTCCAACCGTCTTACCTGTTACTGTCATACAGTCTAATTCCAGAAGTCCCAGCTTGCTGACTTCGTTCATAACAGCGTAAATGCCGCCTGCTTCATTTAAATCTTCCATATAAGTGGGTCCTGCCGGTGCCAGATGGCAAAGGTTAGGAGTCTTTGCACTGATCTTATTTGCAATTTCCAGATTTAGATCTACTCCTGCCTCATGGGCAATGGCAGGAAGATGAAGCATGCTGTTGGTACTGCACCCCAGAGCCATATCCATGGTCAGGGCATTGCGGAAGGCTTTTTCCGTCATGATGTCACGGGGGCAGATGTTTTTCTTAAGCATCTCCATAACTGCCATTCCCGCATGCTTAGCTAACTTAAGACGTTCCGAATAAACTGCCGGAATGGTTCCGTTTCCTTTCAGTCCCATTCCCAATACCTCGGTCAGACAGTTCATGCTGTTGGCCGTATACATACCGGAACAGGATCCGCAGGTAGGGCATGCCTTTTGCTCGTATTCCCTTACATCCTCTTCTGACATGTTTCCAGCGGTATAAGCTCCCACCGCCTCAAACATGCTGGAAAGGCTGGTTTTATGGCCATGCACACGTCCTGCTAACATAGGTCCGCCACTGACGAACACTGTGGGTATGTTAATGCGGGCTGCTGCCATTAAGAGTCCAGGAACATTCTTATCACAGTTGGGTACCATGACCAGGGCATCAAAGGCATGGGCTCTGGCAAGGCATTCTGTGGAATCTGCAACCAGGTCCCTGGTAACCAGGGAGTATTTCATGCCAATGTGTCCCATGGCAATTCCATCACATACCGCTATGGCCGGAACCATCACCGGTGTACCGCCAGCCATGGCAACTCCCATTTTAACGGCATCCACTATTTTGTCCAGGTTCATATGGCCTGGTACGATTTCATTATAAGAACTGACTATACCGATCAGAGGCCTTTCCATCTCTTCCTCTGTCATTCCCAGTGCATGAAACAGAGAACGGTGAGGCGCCTGCTGCATCCCTTTTTTTACTGAATCACTTTTCATGTGCTGCACACTCCTTTTCTTTTCCAATCCGTTCCGCAATTAAATCTCCCATCTCTGCGGTTGAGACTTTTTTACACGTTTCCGAATATATGTCTGCCGTCCGGTATCCTTCCTTAAGCACCTGCTCCACGGCTGCCTCCACGGCCGACGCTTCTGTATCCAGATCAAAGGAATAACGGAGCATCATAGCGGCAGAAAGTACAGTTGCAATAGGATTTGCAATATTTTTACCCGCAATATCCGGGGCAGAGCCATGACTTGGTTCATACATTCCAAATTTGCTTTCATTCATGCTGGCCGAGGAAAGCATTCCAATGGAGCCTGTGATCATGCTGGCTTCATCGGATAAGATATCACCGAACATATTCTCTGTCAGAATCACATCAAACTGACCCGGATTCATGACAAGCTGCATCGCACAGTTATCCACCAGCATATGGGTTAAGGTCACCTCAGGATAATCCTTTGCCACCTCTTCCACCACGTTTCTCCATAGTCTGGAGGAATCCAGAACATTTGCCTTATCAACGCTTGTTACTTTTTTCCGGCGTTTCATGGCAATATCAAAAGCCTTAACGGCAATTCTTCTTATTTCATTTTCATTATAGGTAAGGGTATCCACGGCAGTCAATACGCCATCCACTTCTTTGGTATACCGCTCTCCGAAATAAAGGCCTCCCGTCAGTTCTCTCATAATGACCATGTCAAACCCGTCTCCAATGATCTCCTTCTTTAAAGGACAGGCATCCGACAGCTCTTTATACAGGTAAGCAGGGCGGATATTTGCAAATAAATTAAGACCCTTACGGATGGCAAGTAGCCCCGCTTCAGGTCTCAGATTCGGTGCCACATCGTACCATCTTGAATTTCCTACATTTCCGCCAACTGCCCCAAGGAGAACGGAATCACTGTTTTTCGCTGTTTCAAGGGCTTCATCTGTTAGGGGCACTCCATATGTATCAATGGAAATGCCGCCCATCAATACTTCTGTATACTGGAACTCATGACCGTATACACTTCCCACTTTATCAAGGACCTTTCTCGCCTCTCCAATGATTTCAGGCCCGATCCCGTCGCCGGGAATCAATGCAATGTTGTAATTCATCTCTTCCACTCCCTCTATGACACTGTACTATGCTAATATATTTCTTCTCATAATAGAACATTTATCGGGATTTTTCAACTAAAATAAAATAATTTTCGGGAAAAGAATATATGAGATTGGAATTGATACTATAAATTTAAGTTATAAGATAAAAAAATGGGAACCGATCATCCGGCTCCCATTGGCTGTTTTCCTTCCTGTATCTCTTCTGGACTCACTGCCACAAATTTCCGGGCAATGTCCATTTCTTCCTGGATCAGTTCCTGGAAATGCCCGCACACTTCCTGTATGATTTCCTGGTTGTTCTGCCTGAAAGAAGCCTTATATAACCCATGTTTCACCGCTGTCCACTTTATGAAGTATTCCTTATGGAAATACCTGTCATATGTTTCTATGAACAATGGCATGTTCTGAAGATAATGAAGATAAAGATATCGGTTGTTAATCAAAGCATCTATGTACTTTGCAAGAAGTTCCCCATTCTTCTGTTTTCCATGAGCACATTCTCTGATTTGTTCAAGGAGTTTTTCCTGTGTTTTCCGATGTGTGTACAAAATTTCCTGTGCCTCCTGCCGGATTCCCTTACAAAACTGCTTTTCTGCAATTTTATGAATCTGACAAATATCAGAGGCGTGGGAAATCATATCTTCCTCTGTTAATTCCATATATGTTTTATCATATGTAGGGTCAAAACAGGAAAAAAACCCTTTTTCCTCCTTTCGGGCAATAAAATAATGGAAACTGTGTAATGTATGATAATAAGGAACCCACGGAATGAAAAATGCATCCATTTCAACTACATTCCATTGTCCTAAGGTAAGACAGGATATGTTTTTCTCCATTTCCTGTTTGGAACAGCAATTCAAAAATTTCATGCTTACACCCAAGGCTTCTAAATTCGCAGGCATTCTTCTGGATAAATATAAGTGATGGATCTGGTCATAAGTCAGGTCTGTTTCCGACCATAAGTCAGCAATCGCATTCCGGTAATCCACTCCTATGAGAACAGCAGCATTTATCATGCTGCTGGTATAGCAGTTTAATCCCTGAAAATAAATCAGATTCATAGTTGCTCCCCTTTTCTCCTTTCAATTTTTCCAGATGCGGTTTTTCTGATCGCATCAACTATTTGTATTTTCCGGGGCTGTTTAAATCCTGACAAATGCACTTTGCAGTAAGCCCTGATTTCTTCCTCTATTTTTTCCTGGCCGATAAACGGATCGGCCGGAACGATATCTGCGCATACGGTTTCAACTCCTAAAGAATCCGTTTCTCCATAGACAACGCAGTCATTTACAAGCAGACTGTTTAAGATACATCCTTCCACTTCTTCCGGATATACGTTGAATCCTCTGACAATAATTACGTTTTTCTTCCGCCCGCAGATATATAAATAGCCGTCTTCATCCAGATAGCCAAGATCACCCGTATACAAATAGCCTTGTTTCAGTACCTTCTTAGTTTCCTCTTCATTTCTGTAATATCCCGACATCACATTAGGTCCCTTTACAAGAATTTCCCCATTGGTATAAGGAATATCCGTAATCACCCCGTCAGCATCTATGGATATTTTAATTCCCTTAATCGCCTTTCCCACGGAATCCAGTTTCTCTAAACTGATTTTTGAGCATTTTGTAATTAACGGGGCCGCTTCTGTCATCCCGTAGCCTTGCCATAGCTGGATTCCCGAATAAGCTGTTAAAAGCTTTTTCAATGTGGTACCGGAAACTTTACTTCCTCCAAATCCAAAATGTTTTAATAAATGAATATCATAAGGAACGGGCCTGCCCGCAGTCTGTTCCATCAAAAGGGGAACCATTGCCCCACCCTCATAGTGAGTCACTCTATTCTCCTGAACCGCTTTATAAAAGAAGTCCAAAGTAAAATCTTCCTTAAGCAGAACGATAGGGAACCCTTTCATGAGACATGCACACAGGATCATCATACCGTATGCAGAAGAAAACGGAGCTGCAAGGATGTACCTGATAATCTTCTCATCCATCTCCTCAAAACACATTTTATCGATATATCCCAAAACGGAAGTTTCAACATTTCTTTCGGAAAGAGGTACAAGTTTCACCCTGCCGGTAGAGCCTGATGTTGTTAGCAGAATGATTGGTTCATCCGGTCCTTTATTATTATCAGAAAGAACCGGCATAGATTCTCGAAACAGGCATTCTTCAACGTAAATTACCCGTAAATCAGGTACAGCCATGGATTTTATTTCATCAAAAAACGAGCGGAATCTTATGGAAGTAACGATTATATCTGTGGATGTCTGGTCCAGGAGAGGAGTCACTTCATGTTTTGTCAAGCGGACGCTTATAGGAAAAGCAGTTTTCCCCAACAGGAATATTCCGAAAAGAGCAGCGATATAATCACTCCCATCCGGTAAAAATATTGCGGCAATTTTCCAATCATTCTTAGGCAGGAAGGCCTGTATTGCCGCAGCTTTTTGAAACAGGTCCTGATACGTTATACTTGTTTCTCCGTCAATAATCGCTTGTTTTTCCAGGTTTGATTGATTCATGAACAAATCTCTGATCATTATATATTTTTCTCCTTTACTTTCTTCTCAGCCAGTTCAATCATCCGGCCGACTTCCAGACAAGATTCCATTTCCGTAATATCAAAGGTAATGGAATACGTATCTTCTATCTTAAGTAAAAGATGGATAAAAGAAAGGGAGTCAAGCCCCAGATCCTTATACAGGTTGCTCTTTCTGTCAGAAACCGGAAACTGGGCCGCTTCCTCTATCATACGGATAATTTCGTCATTGATCATAACTGCCGGTTTTCCCTCCTTACTCTCCCGGATATTCCTATTTACGAAGAAGGCCTGTATCTTGCTGCAAGGCTGGATACAGGCCTGCTTCTATTGCTTAGTCAAGCAAAATTCCGCCGCTTACTGAGAACCTGACGAATAGTTCCGAGGTAACACCTTCTGCTCTGCATCCGACAATAATTCCAACAAGGGAACCCGCCGGGATCGAGGCATTGATGTCTGTCAGGGAACCTCTTTCCAGTGTATATTTGGGAACCTGCCCTCCACCTACCGGCGCTATAAACGGATCCGAATAAGTCAGGGTATCCTGAAGTATAGTAAACACCATTCCGCCTGTCATCTGCCCAGGTGTATCTGAAGTTAAAACTGCAAGGGCAGCAAACGGAAACAGTGTAGATCCCTCCGGTAGGAAAAGTGACATTTTGGCACCAAATAGTACATAAATATTTTTTACGACTGCATCATAAGGCATAACAAAACAACTACGGTAAAATTGATCATAGTTAACGAAGTCAAATGTAATCGTTCCAGCTGCCCAGTCACCCGCTTGAAGCTGTGTTGGCCTGCCTGAATTAATTGCATTTGCTTCAAATCCAGCAAATTGAATAATTGACGGATTGCCCAGGTCATCCGTGGAAACCTCGGCATATTCATCGTCAATGGCAAAGGGAATCACTCCTGACATATTGGTGCCCGTTCCTGCAGGCCCGGTAGGTCCTGTTGCCCCGGTAGGCCCAGTCGCTCCGGTAAGCCCTATTGGGCCGGTGGATCCGGTCGGACCGGTCGGGCCAGTTGCTCCGGTTAGTCCGGTGGGACCAGTTGGGCCGGTGGCTCCGGTTAGTCCTATGGAGCCAGTTGGGCCGGTTGCTCCTGTTGCTCCTGTTGCTCCGGCTGCTCCAGTGGGGCCAGTTGGGCCAGTGGCTCCTGTTAGCCCTATGGGGCCAGTTGGGCCGGTTGCTCCTGTTGCTCCGGCTGCTCCTGCTGGTGTCAAGACAGGACTAAAAATATTTATTAGGAATGAGCTGTTTCCGATTGATGAAGGATAGATGCCTTCACGATACTTCTATTACTGATATTGTAAAACGTGCAGGGGTATATCGGACTGCCGACTACCGAAATTACGATTCCAAAGAGGATATTCTTCACAGTATAATGTGAAGAATTGTAGAGCAGTTTAAGGGTGATCTGAAGTTGCATCCTTCTGTGAAAGTATATATAACTGCTGGCATAGACTATTTCATACGGTCAAACAACACGCAGAGTTTCAACAACTTCTTTTAAAAACAAATCTTGGAGATATTACGCTGGAAATTCATAAAAGAGCCGTTCCTCATACAAAAACAGCCATACCCAAGCAATCTACAGCGCTTACTTTTGGATTGGAGCAACTTACAGTCTTGTGTCAGCATGGATTCGAAAAGATATGCAGCAATACATTGAAAAAATGGCAGAAATCTCCTATTGTATAATAAACAGCATGACAGAGGTCCGAACAGCCAAATATTAATAAACATGGTATTTTTTATGTACAATTATATTAAATCCCTAGTAGTCTTGTTTATTAATCGGCATATGTATTTTAAAGAACAGAAAAATAAAGCTGAAAGTGCTTTTTACGGACGATTTCCTTTTTATTATGGTCTATACTGAACAACAGAAAGGTGATCACGACTCACACAGTTCATAAAACAGTCCTATCGTGTGAGTGGCCTACATCTTTCATCAATATCTATTTGACGATGCACTTTAAGTGCATAAAACAGAAAGGAAGGTTTTTAAATGGCACGTTTTACAATTCCTCGTGATGTATACTATGGCGCTAACGCCGTGGAAGAACTGAAAGTTCTCAAGGGCTATAAAAAAGCTATCATCGTAACAGGAAGCAATTTCATGATTGAAAATCAAAGTCTGGAAAAGCTAACCCGTGTATTGAAAGAAAGCGGATTGGAGGTTTTGGTATTTGATAAGGTAGAGAGCAATCCTCTGATTTCAACCGTTTACCGCGGCGCAGAAGTTATGCGTAGTTACGAACCCGATGTCATTGTTGCACTAGGCGGCGGCTCTCCTGTGGATGCGGCTAAGTCAATGTGGGTATTCTATGAAAATCCAGAACTCAAATTTGATGATATCAAGACACCGTTTAGTCTGCCAAAATTACGGAAGAAAGCAATTTTTGTAGCAGTGGGAACAACCTCCGGTACAGCAACGGAAGTTACCTCATTCTCCGTTATCACAGACGATGAAACACAAATCAAATATCCGATTGCGGACTTTGAGATCACACCGGATATTGCCGTCGTTGACACAGAGATTCCGTTGTCAATGCCGCAGACACTGACTGCGGATTCTGGTATGGATGCAATCACTCACGCAGTGGAAGCATATATTGCAACCGCTCATACAGATTTAACTGACTGTCTGGCAATCAAGGCTGCACAGATGGTGTTTGAAAACCTTGTAGACTCTTACAATGGGAGTGCGGAAGCACGAAAAAATGTACACGTGGGTCAGAACCTGGCAGGTATGTCTTTTTCCAATGCGCTGCTTGGTATTGTTCACTCACTTGCACATAAAGTAGGTGTTATCTATGGCATCACACATGGGCGCTGCAACGCAATAATGCTTCCATATGTTATTGAATATAACAGAGCAGTTGCGGAAGACAGGTTTGCCGATATTTCACGTGCGCTGGGCCTAAATGGGGCAACCGACAAACAGCTGACCAATTCTTTGATTGAAGCTATTAAAAAGATTAATGTCCAGCTAAATATTCCGCTTTCCTATCAGGCTGCGGGCGTAGCTGAAAAGACATTCCTTGACACAGTGGATATGTTGGCAGAAGCTGCGGTAGGAGACCCTTGTACCTTATTCAACCCACGTAAAACAGATATCGAAAACATGAAAAAGATACTTACATGTAGTTATTATGGAACAGATGTAGCTTTCTAATATTCCTAATGTTAAGCAACCCTCCGGCAGCATGCCGGGGGGTTGCTTATATCATACAAAATGCTAAAATAAGAGTATGTCATATCGATCATTTATTGAGAGGAGGAATTTGTTATGTCTGCACCGCTTTACCATCTTGCAGGTGATTTCGAACCGTACCGCCCCCTATTTTTGCAGCGATCTTATCATATTTACCACTATAAGCCCGGAGACATTATATTTGAGTCCCATACAGAGTGGAATTGCATGATGTATATAAACTCTGGAACAGCTAAATTATCAATCATACAAAGTGACAGAGAAAAACTACTGGCCTTTTACCGCGAAGGATATATTATCCCGTATTACCTCCCAGAGGGAATTGACATTTCTCATCTGATCCAGTTTACGGCGGACTCAGACGTAACAGTAATCAAAATTAGTAGACAAGATTTTGAGGATTTGCTGATACAAAAACCAGAACTGTACAATCATTTATACTTTTCCAGTTGGCGCTTACTGCATTTACTGACACATGAGGTAGAAAGTCAGTCTTTTGATACTGGTCTTGAAAAGGTTGCTACGTTTTTATACACATATTTTGAGAATACAGGATATGCACAATTTGAAATATCCACCCGTGACCTCCAGTCCTTTGTTGGACTAAACAGGACAAATCTAAGTAAATATCTTTCTTTTTTAATTCATGCACATGTCATAGAAAAAGAAAGAGGGCTTATTAAAATTATTGCGCCAGAAAAGTTAAGGAACTTTTGTTCAGAGCGGGTTACCCGCTGTGATATAGTCCCCTCAAAGGATTTGAAACACAGTGCAGTGTTTGAGGAAAAGAAGTGGGCTGCAATTTGTTCCCGAGATAAAACCTATGACGGAGTTTTTTGGTATGGTGTAAAAAGCACAGGTATATTCTGTATGCCATCATGCGAATCAAAACCTCCCCTAAGAGAAAATATAGAATATTTTGATTCACCCGAGGAGGCAATAGATGTAGGCTATCGTGCCTGTGAGTGCTGCCGACCGGACCAATTCTCTTATAACCCCAACCGTGAACTTCTGAAACAGATCCATGAGTATCTTGACGAGCATTTTTGCGAAACAGAAGCAATCAAAAGCTATTTAAATGACTTATCCCTGCATTCAAAATATCTAAGTAAGCTTTTTAAGATGCAGTACGATATTACCCCCCACGCCTATGTACAGGAAAAACGGTTTGAAAAAGCCGCACAGTTGCTAAGTGAGACCGATATGAACATTTTGGATGTAGCACTTTCTTCGGGATTTAATAGTATGTCTAACTTTTATAACAAATTTAAGAATTACTATGGTATGTCCCCTACGCAATACAGGGAAAGTGAAAAAACCACTCTATAAGAAATGGCTGCCCCCATGGGCAGCCATTTCTTATATTGAATCAGCGTATGCTTTTCTCTGTACTCACCTCAGACCTTAGAACCATATACTCATCCATATGGTTCCACACAATTTCAACCTCTTCACTTCCGTTGACATGGATGCTGTCGATGAGTTCATCGACCATCTCTTTTGAAAGTTCCGTAAAACCCTCATAACACTTAAATCTCTCAATAATGTAACGCGGTTGCCTCTTTTCCTGATAGCTGCTTTGTAGTGTAGCCTCTAATTCTGTAATTTTGGCATCCGTTTCCTCAATATGTTTGTTAATTTCCGCCTTTATGCCTGTGTAGCTCTCTCTGTCTAAAATACCGTTCTTGTATCGTTCATACATCTTAATTTTGGATGCTCCCAGCTTGGTGAGCACGGCTTGGAGCTGCCTGATTTCCTCAGTCAAAGCTGTTATCTCTTGGCGGCTTTGCGATTTCACTCTGTCAAGGAGCTGTTCCATATCAAGCATAACCTCCATCTGTGTATGTATCACAGATAATACTGTCTGTATCAAGCTGCTTTCGAGTATCCTATCCTTTGGACATTCGCTATCAGCTACATACTGATGGCTTTCGCAATAATAATATGCCTTCTCTGGAGTGCTATTACTTCTCCTCATATTGCGCCGACAAACCCCGCATTTGACTTTGCCCAGCAAGGGTCTGACCTCGGTGTACTTTCTTATTTTTTTTATGGGGGAAGAAAAACGATCCTGAACCAAAATGAACTGTTCTTCTGAAATAATAGCCTCATGGGTATTTGGGACGACAATCCACTCACTTTTAGGAACCCGTTTCCCATGCTTGCTCCCAACAACAGGGTTACGATTTTTCCCGCTTACCATTTTTCCCGTGTAGCGTTCGTCACGGATAATGGACAGGACAGTTGTATTCAGCCAGTAATTTGAATTCCCGACCACATTGAATTTGCGCTCACACCCTTTTAGTCGCTTATAAGCATATGGCGTCGGAATATTCTCCGAATTTAAAGTGGCAGCGATCTGGACTGCATTTTTTCCGCAATCTGCCATAGCAAAGATACGTCGCACCACGGCAGCGGCTGCCTCATCAATCACTAGTTTTTTGCGATTTTCTGGCGATTTTACATAGCCGTAAGGGGCATGGCTACCGATAAACTCACCCTTTTCCATACGGGTTCTCTTCGCGCTCCGCACTTTTTGCGATAGGTCTTTACTATACAGGAAATAAATCAAATTTCGGAATCCCACATCAAGTCCGCCAGTCGTGCCATCAAAATCATTGCTGTCAAAGCAGTCATTTATCGAGATAAAACGGACCCCTAAAAAGGGAAATATCTGTTCCAGGTAATCTCCAATATCAATATAGTTCCTCCCGAAACGTGAAAGATCTTTCACAATGATACAGTTTATATTTCCTTCGCGTACTTCTTCCAACAAGGCTTTCACGCCTGGACGTTCAAAATTTGTACCACTGTAACCATCATCGCAGAACTCAATCACTTCATACTGTGAGAGCTCAGGAGAACTTTCAACAAAATTTTTAAGGAGCTCCCGCTGGTTCATAATACTGTTGCTCTCGCCTTCACCTTCGTCCTCCCTCGACAGTCGAATATAACCGGCTAGTAATTTTTTGTTCATAACACCCCCGCCTCTCCGTCCGTCTTGACAAAGCGGAGCAAACTTTCATATTCATCTCTATACCGAAAGCAGATAGATATGGTTTTATCATTGAATATTTCTACCCGTTCTACCAATTCGATAACCATTTCTCTCGTCAACGTTTTGTTCTTTCGCCATTTCTTTAAAGTCATGAGCCATGGATTTTGTGGTGTCAACATTGTAGCAATTCTACGTTTTTGCAGGTACAGCTCATCTAGACGTCCTCGCAAAACTCGTACATCTTCCTCATACTTAGACTTTGTAAAAAGATATTCTGATTCGTCAAGGAGCTTTTCCTGATAATCCTCATATAAGGAACTCCTAATCATAGACAGTCTGGACAGCTTTTTTTCTGTTTCTGTTATCTCTGTATCAAGATCGTTTTGATGCTGGCTGAATCTTTCCCTTCCATTCAGTTTCGATACCATATATTCTATGTCAACGGCAAGGTCAATCTGTTTACGGATACTTGTATAGAGAACCGACAACAGTTCAGGTTCATTCATCCGCTTTTTGGTACAGTCATTTTTAGAAATATCCTCATAAGTAGCACAGGTAAAGTAATAGAATGCCATATTGTTTGCTTTAGACATTTTTCGACGCTTCATACTTCGCTTACAATTGCCACAGAAAACCTGCCCTTGAAGAATACTTGGCTCGTTCGCTGTCCTTTTATTTTCCACAAGGGACGCTCGTTGTTGCTTCATGTTCCGCACAGCCAGAAAGGTTTGTTCATCAACCAGCGGCTCATGGGTATGTTTAATTTCCACCCACTGCTCCTCCGGCACATCCACACAGCCTCCATTGCCCCATAGGTCCGATTTCATTTTGCCTTGAACCATATGTCCGAGATAAACAGGATTGACCAAAATTCTACGAACAGCACTCTTATACCAATATCTCATATTGACATAGCGTGAACTTTTTACGATTCCCTTCGTATAGCGATACTCGCTCGGAGATGGGATTCCCAATTCATTGAGTCTTTGTGCAATACACATATCTCCCATACCGCCACTTGCCCATTTAAAAATGTTCCTAACAATCGGTGCTGTTTCCTTGTCAATAGCCAGCCTGCCTCCATCTACTTTTAGATAGCCATATGCTGCGATACCGCCGGTAAACTCTCCTCTTTTTCTCTTCATCGCAAGCCCTGATTTTATCTTTTGGGATATATCGCGGGCATACACATCATGAATCAAATTTTTTAACGGAACAATGTACCCTTCATCTTGATTGTTAGGGTTCAGGCTGTCATAACCATCGTTCACGGAGATAAAACGGACATTAAAGAACGGCAATATTTTTTCAAGATAAGTTCCAGTTTCAATATAATTTCTGCCAAAACGAGAAAGATCCTTGACTACGATACAGTTGATTTTTCCGCCCTTTATGGCTTCCATCATCGCATTAAACCCAGGGCGCTCAAAATTTGTCCCCGTCTGATTGACATCCTTAAAAACAGATGTTAGCTTTAAATATGGTCTTTCCACAATATAGCGCTCTAACATAGCAATCTGATTACCGATAGAATCGCTTTCCTTTTTCCGGTCATCTTCAAAAGATAATCTCCCATAAATACAGGTGTTCCATATCTTCTCACGATTTGTCTGGGCAGGGGCATCTATCATTTTTCTGCTGGTTCTTGCCATACTACATCACCCCCTGTCTTGAAATCAGAGAGGGTTCCGCTGCCAGATCCTTTGCGTTTTCAGCAAAGAGCAACGCCCGTTCATATTCATTTTGATATCGAAACCGGATTTCCACCCGACTGCCAGGATAGATATTAATCCATTCTACCAGGGAAACTATGACCTTTCGGGATAGTTCGCTGATATTACGGTTCTTTTTAAAAGCCTCCACCCAAATGCTGTTTGCCCCTTTACCTGCAAGAATCAGTTCCATATCTTGTTTCAGCCGTCCAGCAGCTTGCTCCGCTTCCTCACTTTTTTTTCCGTAAATTCCCTTGAATTCTCTGTATTCCTCTGTATTAATAACGCCGCTTTTTAAGTCTTCATAAATAGATACCTTGAGATTTTTATACTTCTCAATTTCCTCCTGCTTCATTAGGAGTTGGGTGTCAATTTTTCGGATTTCTTCCTGTTGCATGGGAAGTGTGTCTATATAACGGAGGACCTTTTCAATGTCAAGAATAGAAGCAATATGATTTTGAAGCGTTTGCAGGATTGCCTTTTCCAGCGCCTTTTCACTGATACAGTGAGTCGTACATCCGTCCCCAGCCTTATTCTTGGAGCAATAATAATAGGCGTACTTTTTACCGCCTGCGGGAACAGTCTTTCGTACCATGCCACTCTTGCAATCTGCACAGAAAATCAGGCCGGAGAAGGGATAGACCACTTCTTCCTCTGGAGCAATACGAGTATCCTGTGCAAGCACACGGTTCACTGTATCAAACACCTCTTGTGAAATAATCGGCTCATGGGTGTTTTTCACCCGAATCCATTTATCTTCCGGTTTCAGAAACCTCTGTTTAATTTTATAATTTGGGGTACTTTCCTTACCCTGTACAAGATGTCCTACATAGATAGGGTTTTTCAGTATGCGCCCAATTGCCACAGCAGTCCATTTTGCTTTAGGGTTTACCTGAAAACTAGTAGCAAAGTTCAATCCCAAAAAACGTTTGTACTCCATAGGCGACGGTTCGCTGATCTCATTAAGCCTATCAGCTATCCCTTGCTGACTTAACCCATCTAGCTTCCATGAAAAAATATCTCTTACAATCTTCGCAGCATAGGGGTCAATGACCAGTTGGTTTTTATTCTCTTTCGACTTCGAATAACCGTATACAGCAAAGGAACCAATGAATTCGCCTTTTTTACGTTTTATATCAAGCTGACTTCTGATTTTAACGGAAATATCTCTGCAATATGCATCGTTGACGAGGTTTTTGAAAGGTATTATAATTTCGTCTGACTGTGATTTTTCTTTTGCACTATCATAGCCATCGTTAATTGCAATGAAGCGAACGCCCAAGAACGGGAAAATCCGTTCAATATACCGACCTGCCTCTATGTAGTTCCTGCCGAAACGGGATAAGTCTTTGACAATGATACAGTTGATCCGTCCGGCTTTTACATCCTCCATCATCAGATTGAAGGCAGGACGATTAAAGTCAACGCCACTAAATCCGTCATCTATTCGTTCCGAACAGAGACGGATTTCAGGCGTTGACTTTACAAAATTGGCTATTAAATCTCTTTGATTAGAAATACTATCGCTTTCCGTTTTATCGCCTTCCTCTTTGGACAGACGCAAATACCCAGCAGCATTATAAATAATTGTTTCCTTGTTTAATTGCATAACGAAACCTCCCAATTGAAAAGTCAAGAAGCAAAACCTGACCGAATCAATGGGCGTCCGCTAATATTAGTCCACTACTATTATAACACCCTTCACAGGTCGCGTCCAGACAAAATAGCGGCTTTTCCGAACCCATATGACCAGACTCTGCCCATAAAAATTATTCATCTTACATCATCCTCAATAAACTTTCCATTCTGTCCTCAAGTGTGGCGTTCACATCGTTAAAGCTGATTTTAACAACTACCTTTCCACACCGATAACAGTATGGATTTCCTATTTGCTGAATAAAATCCAGTATTCGTTCTTTTCGCGGCAGCTTTGAATTGATCTTTGTATCGTTAATATCAACCAACATATCCGGGTTAACTGTTCGCACATCCACCTGTTTTAATGCAGCAAAATCCATCTGGAAGAAATCAGAGTTTCCCATAGACTTACCTCCCATCCACACAAATGATACTCATATAGGAATATATGAAATCTGTCGATTGTCCTATTCAAAGTATGCGTTGCCCTTTTTTGACCGGATAAAACAGCTAACGTCAGAAAGTCTGTCAGTTACCGGCATATCGGGCAGAGCTGCCAGTATATCATTCCGATATCGGCGCCCAGCACGGCTATCCAAAATGGTGAACACACAGGTATCACTCTCCCTGCGTATACCCCGACCAATCCACTGGCGAAGTTTGATAAGCATCCCCGGCACGATCACCTCATTTAGATATTCATAAAAATCATCATACAGGGATTTTTCATACTCCAGTACGGGGTTGGGGGCTGGAAACGGTAATCGTACCACAATGAGGGAGGACAGAATATCTCCAGCCAGATCAATTCCCTCGCCTGCACTATCACTCGCACAAAGGATACCATTACCACTTTTCCGAAAATTTCCGATAGCATCTAGCCTACCCTTGCCCATGCAAAACAACGGGAAGTCTGTTATCCGTCTGCTAAGTTCAACATGAACCTTCTCCATCATCCGGTAAGAGGTAAAGAGGATCAGTGTATGCCCATAGGTGGTACGAATCAGATTTTCTAGATGCTCTACTATCGATTGAAAATAACCGCTGTCCTCTGTGCTCGGGGAAGATATATCCTGCGGGAGATACAGCAGGGCGTTTTCCTGATAATCAAAAGGGGAAGCCTTGCTGGTTTCAAAAATGCGGTTCTGCTCCGCAATGGAGATACCACTCGTCCTCTTAAAGCGGGAGAAATCCCCCCTCACAGAAAGAGTGGCGGAGGTCAGTATATACGGCATGTTTTCGCTCCACATGTCCTCAAACAGCAGATAGTCAAGCTGCTTGGGTAGGGCACAAACCCGACAGGCTACCGCGCCGGTCAACTCCAGCCAGAGAACAGACTGTGAATAATTCCGCAGAATAGAAAGCTTCACATCCAGTTTTTCCATACGGCTCACAAGCCTGTCGTAACGTTCCCTTTTTTCACGGGAGGTTGTAAAAAAAAGCACCGACAGCCTGCGCAGTACAGACTTGAGTGCTTTCAGAGCCAATATACAGTTCAGGTCAATTTCTATGGCATAGCAGTTTTTATCGTAGCTTATGCCTGCTGCTTTTTTCAGAGCTTCAAAAAGCAGCGTATTTTGAAGCAACATTCCCTCGCATAATTTCACAATCTCAGCTTTGTCAGGGTTATTGCCCCCGATTGCATGATAGACGCTTACTGTCAGCCGTTCCAGCTCCCCATTCTCCAGTGTCATTCCGTACATCTGGCGTGCGGCGTCAAGGAGCTTGTGGGCTTCATCGAAAATGATGACACCACTTTGGGGAAACAGATGGTTTCTTCCGTTTTTCCGACTTAGTACATCCGCAAGAATGAGATTGTGATTGGTGATTTGGAAATCATAGCCGAATGACAATGCTTTTCGAATAAAGCCGCGGTAACGGCAGATTGGGTACAGACTACAATTCCGGTCGCAGCGCTCCACGCAGATGCGGGCTTTTACATAGTCAGTAAGAGGCAGACCATCCAAATCAAGGGGATGGGACCCGGTAAAAAATCCATTTAGAATATGTAGCAGTTCTTTGTCTTCTTTATGCCCATTGTGAGAGATCGAGGACTGATACCCCTTAACTCGGCTGTCACAGGCATAATGGCTTTTTCCCTTGCGCACCACAAAAGACAGCGGTTTGTCAATAATGCGGTGTTCCAATAAAATTTCGGAAATCTGCGGAATATATTCTTCGGTCAACGCTTTTTGAAGGGCAATGGTCGAGGTTGAGATCACGGTAGGGAGCTTTTGCTTGCTAAACAGATTGTGGATTACTACCGCTAATATGTAGGCATGGGTTTTTCCTGTGCCTACCTCTGCTTCACACAGCGCTAACTTGTTTTCTTGAAGAGCCTGAAGCATTTCCAATGCAAGGTCAATTTGATTTTTCCGGCAGTCCATTCCGTACCGAGGCAGGATGTTTTCAAAAATATGCTGGAGAAGATTTTTTGCCCTTACGTTAAAATCGGGTCTATCCGGGTTCGGTACATCAACCGTTTGGGAAATCATCTTATCTAACGCTCTCTGATAGCCGCTTTCCGCCAAAGGCTTTTGCGTTGAAAAAATTCGTTTTGCTTTTAAGGTGGAAAGCTCTACCATTCGGTAGCTATAGTTCTTTCCGGTATAGTATTCCAGAAGCACACAATTCTCGACTGAAAGTACAATGCGCTCTTCCGGCCGAAACAATCCTGCTTCATGTAGTTTATTTTGTATATCTGCCATATAGACAGGTTCATTCATAAATTTAGCCTCCTTTGCTTGCCTAAAGGAGCGACACAAGAATGCGGCGGAAGCAGGAACGGTTTTGAAAGTCTGTTGACTGAAATACCTGTTCCGCCACATGGTTTCTATCGCTCCGATAGATTACGATAGATTGGTAGTATAAAAATCAAAGGTATAATGGGCGTTCCGCGCGGTTACACGGAATCCATAAAAGCCGCCCCTCATTCTATCTCAAATGAGGGTGATGCGTTCTCCCGGTCATCTTGCCAGGCTGCTCAATGCGGTGAAGCGTTCAAAGCAGAAGTATCATAGTCACCGGCAGGGGTCATCGCAATCCGCTCCACCACGGAGCGTAACAACCGCAGACATTCTCGCTCGGAGGGCGCTGCCCTCGTCTTGGCGTGTCCCGGTGCGTCGCTTTTTTTCTGCCGGTAATGTACCCATCACACCTGTATTCTGTTTTCAATGTTCAGGCGAAAGGACTTTTGGAAAAATTCCTTTCACCCAATGTCAAAAAACAGAGGGGGTGTAGGGGTATAAAGTTAAATTTTTTCAAAAAACTTTTGCAGTTTTGCCGTAGCAGCCTCTAAGCTTTCGTGAACAGAAGTAAAATGTACCCCCTCACGGCTGGCAATCTGACGATATGAAAGCCCCTGAATGAAGTGCATAAGGAACCGCCGCCGTTGCACTTCTGTCAAATCTTCACTGTTAAGAAGCCTTTTCGTTGCTTCCATGGCATTTTTACTGTCATTTTTATGTATCAGCTCTGTATCAAGAGAAATCGAGGCAAGTGCTTCTGTCTCTTCCAATCCATTTATGCTGACATCCAAACGGCTTGTCCGATTTTCCTGTATAACCTGCTGATGATAGATTTCATCTGACAGAGCTTTCAGTTCGAGAAAGTCTTCTGCGGTTTTGCTAGGGTTCTCAGTCAAATAATCCTCCAGTGTGATTTCCACGACCCGGTCGGCAAATTTATATACAATACCCTCACTAAACTTATTAAGAGCATAATCACTGTCCTTATAATTTTTCATGTTTCTTTCCTCCGATCTGTTTTGCTGAGATGCAAAAACAGATCGGAGGGTGGAGAACGGCAGCGTGAATTAGTTATTGGCTTATATGGGAAGAAAACAATATTGTAAATATATGTAATTATTAGTCGTGTCGTATATTTTTTTGTCGAATAAAAAAAGCCAGTACATTGCCAACGGCAAAATACTGACTTTTTTAGAATATAGTTATGAAATTTTACATGTATAAAATAGCATAGACGGATTCCACCGTCTTTACTTCCCCCTCCAAAAAGGCAAGAAATAGAGCTTGTGCATAAGAAAACCCCTTCCTTTCGACTAATAATGTAAAGCGAAAGCAGGTAGGCTAATAATCAACCCTTTAAACGGCAAAAGCCCACCCTCATTGATAGAAGGCAGGCCCTTGCATGGATAGGCAGCCAGACTATCCTAGCGCAAAAGCGCCTTAGATCCCCAGCTCTTACCGGGTTTGTACACGGCTGTATTTATATTTTGTTGTAATTATTTCGCCTTTCTTAATCCATTTCCAATCGTCTTATGGCTGCACATTTTAGTTTTTCTGCCAATAATAAAGAAGTAATTCTACTTTCCATTAATTTGATATCACAATTTAGACACCGTACTTTCAATTTAACAGTGTTCTTTATCTAAAAATATCTATACATGACTTATTACAAAGGCACTACAAGGGCAAACGCTTTTAAACAAAAAGGACTAAAAGCATAAGTCTACTTTCAACGTCAATCTCCAATTAAACCGGTAGATTGTTTTCTAAAACGCCCCGGAGTTGTTCCACATTTTTCTCTAAACAATTTGTTAAAATAGCTAACATTATGAAAACCACAAGATATACATATATATAAAATAGTATGGTCTGTATTTGCTAACAGTTGAGCTGCCCTTGACAGGCGATATTCAGATAAATACTCAACAGGCGTTTTCCCGACGATTTCTTTAAAGCAGCGAAAACACTCACTCCTACTAACATTTGCAGCTCCTGCAATTTCATCTATTGTTATGCCTTCGGAATAATTCGTGTGAATATATGAACATCATAAGCCGCAAACGTTGTTCTTGTATCATATCCTTTGTATTTCTTACAGGAAAATCTCTTATTTCAGAAAATTGAACCAATAGCCTACGCCATATACTGCTGATGACTTCTATGCAACACAACTCATACCCAACCATATCAGGACTTAATTCTAAAAAGCGATGTAGATCACTTAATATTTTTTTGTTTGCCGCACTATCATTCTTTAATATCACTCCAGAGACCGGAGCTCGAACAATCGGAAGCATATTCCTTTTATAAACTATCCCTGTCGGCTCAAAATTAAAAAAACTGGCGGGAAACAAAAAACAAGACATCACTGACCCCTGCTTTACTTGACGAGCCATATGCAAAGCTCTCGTATTAACAAATACCCCTTCACCTTCCCGCAAAATCACCGGCTCTTGTTTATTATTAATCTGATGGACCGAATACTCCACTTCCCCTTTTACGACAATTGCAAATTCAAATTCGTCATGCCAATGATAATTAACTTCACCATTAACAAAATCATTAAAATGATCAAGACAAAAAGAAATAGGAAGAGTGCTTTTTCGGTACTGAACCTGCTCAAGTAAATCATTGTCCACTATGACAGCTTGCTTTTTCATGTAACTCCTCCCTGCTCTTGTTTTTTTAGTACACTTAACTATAAAAATGACTCCCTATCTAAATTACCTTCTCATATAATAACTGCTTGTAATGAAACAACACTACCTGCTCCAACTCTTAAAACCTATTAATCTGCCGAAGAATCCACGGTAGTTATTTTATTTTTCAACATACGCGTACCTATTAAAATTACTATAGGAAATACAATTGCAGTAAATAATCCTAATTTAAGAGCAGACTGTGTAATACTTTCCCCTGTAAACAAGTGTTTAATACCTGTATAATTAGACCTAATCATTATATTTGATACCAATCCAACTAAACTTGGCCCAACTGCACAACCAATGTCTCCGCCTAAAGCCAAGAGACCAAACATAGCATTCCCTCCGTTCGGATACATTCTGGAAGACAGACTAATAGTTGCTGGCCACAAAATACCAATGGATAATCCAGTCAATGCGCAACCAACAAGTGATATGGACGGAATCGGAGATAACGACACCAGTAAATAACTAAAAATACACATCACCCCGGAAATAGCAATCAAGTTCCGCAAATCATATTTTGCACCTCTTTTGCCGTAAATCAACCTTGAAATACCCATTAAAAAGGCAAAGGCACAAGGTCCCAGTAAATCACCAAATGTCTTAGATGTACCAAGACCTACTTCTGCAAAAAAAGAAGACCATTTTGACATTGCCTGTTCAGCGGCACCTGCACATACCATCAATACGAATAATACCCAAAACGTTTTTATTGAAAAAAGTTTTCTTGATTGCATTTGAACATCTTTTTCAACTAATGTTCTCATTGGTACTTTAAGAAATAAGAAGAAATTTAAAAGCGGAATGACACACCAAATTACAGGTAGCCAATTCCACTGCTGTTCCCCAACTAACGCAAAAAACAGCGTAGACAATAAAACAACCGCCATATAACCCCAACAGTAGAATGAGTGTAAAATTCCCATAGCACTTGACTTTTCATCCCCAGGCAAAGCCTCTACAATAGGATTAACAACAACTTCAAGAAAGCCACCGCCCACAGAATTCAATGTCATACCAATCAACAATCCTATAAATGGATCTATGTTCATGGGAAGAATACTCAAACTAAGTAGCCCAGTAAAGCAGCAGATATTAGCAATGGTTACTGAGAAACGATAACCAAAAATATCGACAATCTTAGCTGCCAGAGAATCCACTAAAATTTGAATACAGAATCCTATGGTAATAAGTAGTGTTATTTTTTCAAGAGAAATCCCTAACCGTGCTTGAAATATAACAAATAAAAGAGGTGGTAAATTGCTTACTATAGCTTGGCTAACGTAACCGCTAAAGCAGGCGTAAAGTGTGTGTTTATAATTTAGTTTCATGTTTCCTCCAGAGTTTATTTTTTATGCTCGCACGTAATAATAACATATAAATTGATACTATTATGCTGTTAAAGTCTCAATTTATATAACTATTGTGCCAAAATGATTTCTTTAATACAACTACCTACCAGCACTGCCTGATAGCCTTCTTAAAGGTGTTATTTATAATGTACGAATCAACTAAGTTCAATATTGTGCTATTTGGCTTCTAAGTTTATTGCCAGACCAGAATATTATAAACAACCAATTAAACAGCCCCTACTCTGTAAAGAGCTGGGGCTGTCCCGTAATGTTATTTTAAAATAGCCCAGCTTATTATTAATAAAGGCGGTAAGCTTCTGCTGCACTATAACTGCAATTCAATACTTCTGCTCCACAACTCCGCCGGTCTCTATACCCTACTACGGAATTATTTCCCCATCCGAATATTTTTAACTTTTCTTTTCTCTATTGTTAAATCTTCATATATACGAGTCCCACCTACACCGGTGGGTGCCTGCGCCAGCAGACCTACTTTCAATGTTTCTCCTGTTGGTAAGTTAAAAAATCGCATCATATAGTAATGAATTCCATCTACTGAATAATGAAATGCGAAAGATTGTCCCAGGCGACATAACTGAAGCCAAACCGAACTCTCCTCTATATTGCACCCATTTGCATCATCCGACTGCCCATTTGTTACAACACTAACAACAGCATGTGTGTTAAAATCTGTAAGTTCAAAACATGCTTTTGCCCAATGAGTCATATCCTGCATTACCATAATAGAAGAAGAATCATAAATATCTTTAAAATCAAGCGACACCTTTACCTTCATCACGAAATCTCCTGTGACTTCCGTATAATAAAATGGTGCATTATTAAGAGATTCTGGAGTAACTCCTTCTTCTCCAACAGCCCCACCATTACAGAAAAAATCACTTTCTTTAGGTGCAAAAATTTCGATTCTTTTTCCTGATATGTTTACCGTACTTTGATTTAA
>DFCS01000041.1 GCA_002367105.1 Hungatella sp. UBA3048 | reverse complement strand
CAATGAAATGCAGAAAGTGACCGGGAGGAACGTTAATGTGGCTTGTGCAGTGCCGGAGCTTGTTGTGGAAGTAAATAAAGAGCCATTTTGAAAGGAGACATAATGAAAATTATTAAAGCAGGGTATGAAATTTTATCCCCGATAGATGGAATAAATGAGTTACAGCATATTGAACGTATCGGGCGTGTTTGTTATAAGTCCGAAGACAAAATCACCGAGGACGGCGAGAGTGCCAAAAGGTTCATTAAAATGTTAATTGATAGAGGCCATGAAGCTATGATTGAACACTCTTCTTTATCAATTAAGTTCATTGTGGACCGGGGCGTTTCTCATGAATTGGTCCGGCACAGAATAGCTTCTTTTGCGCAGGAATCAACAAGATATTGTAATTATTCCAAGGACAAGTTTGGTAATGAAATTACAGTAATTAAACCTTGTTTCTTTGAGGAAAGTACAAAGAAATATCAGGAATGGAAAAATGCAATGAGCTATGCTCAGGACTTTTATTTTACCTTGCTTGAGAATGGTGCAACTGCACAGGAAGCTAGATCGGTGCTTCCGAACAGCACCAAGACAGAAATAATTATAACTGCCAATTTCAGAGAATGGAGAAATTTCTTTAGATTGAGGACAGCAGAAGTCGCTCACCCTCAAATGAGAGAAGTTACCCGTCCATTATTGGAAGATTTGAAACAAAGAATCCCTGTTATTTTTGATGACATTAAGCTTGGGGGAATAGAGGCATGAAAGATACAGCAAGAGTAATTGTTACATACGATTGTCCACGGAGCTGCCCGAATTGTTGTAATGAGCATATCGGTAATGTGCCAGCGGTCAATTTTGAAGATTTACTGAAATATAAGGAGCTGGTTATCACCGGCGGCGAACCCATGATGATTGGCGCAAGGGTAGTGGAGATGATTCATCGCATTCGACAAAGCGGGTATGCAGGAAAGATTTGGCTCTACACGGCAGAACTTAATGTACAACGGTGGGCTGATAAGATGGTTTTGCAGGAAGTAGACGGAATCACTTATACATTCCATTATGAGTATTCTCAAAGAGATATAACCTTGCTTAAAAGACTGACAGGGCATATCAAAGAATTAAATAAAACCGGCGGGTTAAATAGTAGGAGTTTTCGACTCCTGATCGACAGACGCCTGGAAAAGGAAATCGATTGGAAAGACATTAAGATTCCGGGAGTTTGGGATGAAGTTCGGCTTCTAAAATGGAAAGATGATGAATGCCCACTGCCTGATAACGAGGAGTTGATCTATTACGATTTGGAGCGAGAGTAAAAACATTCCGAGGTTTTCAAAAGACAATAATAATATTGAACTGCTTCGCTCGATGGAATCACAAGAACGAAGAGATAGTTTAATCAATAACAACATAAGATTGGCTATTTCAGTAGCGCAGAAATTCAGCTTTGAAGAGGATTATGAATCGGTGGCTATGATTGGTTTGGTAAAGGCAGCAGATACCTTTAATTTGGATAAGGATATAAGATTTGCCACCTATGCTTCCAGAGTGATTAGTAATGAGATTCTAATGTTCATTAGAAAAAGCAAAAAGAATTTATATGCCATATCTTTTGAAACAATTATTCTAGGAACTGATGAGAGTCCATTGTCTATTGCTGATACATTGAGCTACGAAGATAAAGAAATAGATAAATTTGAAAAAGCAGAAGGAATTAAGGAGCTTCATGAGGCTATCCATTCTCTTCCGGATAGAGAATGTAAAATAATCTGCTTGCTTTATGGAATCGGCGAGAATCGCTCCTATAAACAAAAGGAAGTCGCCGAAAGACTTGGAATCTCTCAATCTTACGTCAGTCGATTGGAGAAAAACATACTAAAAAAGATGAAATCAAAATTGAAAAATTACAGATAGATAGGACCGAAATGTCCTTAAACTATAAGATGTTTTTAACCCGGGTTGAAATATATGTAACTTGTCAATTAGTGCCTATGGAGGAAATCATCATGGCAGAAGTAAATTTAAAAGAGTTTGCGGGCGGTGCCCTGCAGGAGAAGTTCGATGCGGCTATGGGAAAAGTTTTGGAGAATATGCAGGATCCAAATACCCCATGGAAGAATAAGCGGTCCATTACGGTCAAGGTAACTCTTCAGCAGAATGAAGATCGAGACGACGCACAGGTTGATGTGTCTGTTGAAACCAAAACGGCTCCGGTTGCTCCAATTGCTACCAGAATGGCAATTGGTAAGGATCTTAAGACTGGTGAAACGTTCGCTCAGGAGTATGGAAAACAGCTTCGGGGTCAAATGTCCCTGGAAAATTATCAAACACCACAAGGAGATTTCAAAGTTGACGGCAAGACCGTTGATCCAGTGACAGGGGAAATTAAAGAAGAATCAGATGGTAAAGTTGTAGATTTAAGAGCAGCCAAACAGGCATAAGGAGGTTTTTAATTATGGATATGACAAGAGAAGCATTACAGTATGTGGTTGGATTAAGCGAAGCAAATACCCTGGAAATCAACGGAGATACATATACCGATAAGCAGGTCCACAGAATTGATAATAACCTGCGTGCGGCAGCTATTGAAATGAATACGCTTACAAGTCTGGTAGATTATGCAAAAGCTTTTGCTGATGAGATGTCTAATCAGATGTTGGTGCAGGTTGTTTCTCCTACGGTAGTCAAGCTGATATCCTGTCTTGATACGGACCGGAAACGTGAATGCCTTGTAAATGTAGAAGCTATGATTCCTGAATTCGCATACGGCAGATACATGGACCATGAAAGTTTTATTATCGCTTTGCAGTCAAAGTTTATTGACAATGATGACCGGGCTTTGTTGCTTAGATTTGCCGGGACCGTGAAAGATGAATCCGTGGCGCAGTATGGTGATGATGGGGTAACCCAAACAGCTACGGTAAAAACAGGAATTACTTCTGTTGAAAAAGCAATCGTCCCGAATCCGGTTATATTACAGCCTTACCGTACCTTCGTTGAAGTGGGACAACCGGATAGTGCGTTTGTGTTCCGTATGCGCCAAAGTGAAGGCCGTGGAGTGGAATGCGCTATCTTTGAGGCTGACGGCGGAGCATGGAAGAATGAGGCTATGAGAAACATCAAGAGTTATCTTGCACTGTCACTGGAAGGATTACCATATTTCACAGTGATTTCATAATAACTTATTCCGCCGGTTCAATATATGGGCCGGCGGAGAGAAAGAAGGACTAGAGCATGAATCGTGTAATTTTAATGNNCCGTGATCCAGAAGTAAGATACTCCCAAGGAGAGCGTGCTATGGCAGTGGCAAAGTATACTCTTGCAGTTGACCGCAGAGGTAGGAGACAGGAAGGCCAGCAATCAGCAGATTTTATTAATTGTGTAGCGTTCGATAAGGCGGGAGAATTCGCAGAAAAGTATTTTCGACAGGGTATGAGAATATTGGTATCCGGAAGAATTCAGACCGGCAGTTATACAAATAAGGACGGTGTTAAAGTCTACACCACCGATATCATGGTTGAAGATCAGGAATTTGCTGATAGCAAGAATACCTCTTCCGGTGGAGGAAACCAGACTGCGAACACCCCGGGAATTTCTGGTTCAATAGTAGGCGACGGCTTTATGAATATTCCAGATGNNTGGAGTCGAAGACGAAGGACTTCCATTCAACTAATGGGAGGTATCGCATGTGAATAAGAAAAACGAACCAAAACCTTCTGAAGTTATTAAAGATTTCCTTGATTATCTGGTAAATTGCCAGAAGGAATATCAGGCAGCCTGCACAGAAATGTTTGCAGAAGATAAAAAGGTACAGGATTTTCTTCATGCTATCGAATTTGAAAAGGACAATAAGGTCCGTAGTAAAATAAGTACTCAATTTCATATTAGCAGAAATTGCCGGAGAGCTGCAAAGGATAGATCACTTAAACTTGAGCGAGTTGCAAAGTTCTATACAGACAAAGCAAATAAGCCTTTTATAGATAAATTGCGCAGCATGGTCAAAGATCAGAAGGAAGAAGAGAAATGGCTTGAAAGTGAGCGTATTTATTATCCCAGAGGAGGTGATCCTGATTGCTGATTTTGGAAGATACCAGACAGCAAGAGAAAAAACATGAAGCTAAGCATGAGTATTTCCGACATGTAGGAGTTCATTATAATCGAACTGCTTTATATTGTGGGGATTATACTCTCCCGGCGAATCAGAGTGTTTGTATAGATACAAAAAAAGATATTAATGAGCTTATCGGTGATATCCAGGTTAAGCAAATGCCTAAAAAAGAAGTGAAAGATAAAGTTTACGAAATCTGTAAAAATGAGCGAATTTCATTTGATCATGCTGATGAAATATATCATGCGATATGTGATGATGATGCAGATCGTTTTGCTGAAAAAGATATTAATGAGGTTTGCTACAAATATGCTTTATCTGAAAGCGTAATAGCCTCATTTCAGGTACTTTATGTTAAGAGACACGGGTTCTTCCACCGAGGACTTAAAAGAGCGCAGAACAGCGGTATCCGGCTTTACATATTGGTAGAGAATGAGGACAAGGTTACTTCCATAGATGATTTATTCCATTGGCATAATCCCAGGCTTGATACTCTGGTTAACAGTAATCAAATGATTGGTTTCTGGAAAAATGGCAAGCCACGGTATAAGAAAGTAAGGAAATATCCTTATGCGGCTACTGGAGAATGGCTGGCAAAGGCCTGCCTAACTATGGAATTAAAGTATGGTTGTAAGTTCCTTTTTTGCAAGCCGGGGGAATCCGGATCAAAGATTTTAAAACTTTTGGGAATCTCCTAGGTTAATAATTGAATTGACTGGCCGGGACTTTTGGTTCCGGTCAGAAAAACAAATTGATGGGCGGTGTTTTATATGGAATGTCCGGTTATTCCAACGATTCAGTGCCAGCTGAATTGTCCGTACCAAGAATGCAAACACAATGATTTAATTGGCCAGGACGATATTGATGTTGCTTTAATCGTTGATAGGCAGGCTAAAATTCTAATAGGTCGGATGAAATATGACGAATATAACCGTCACTATAAGCAGGCACATCAGGAAGAAATACGTCTTTATAATCAGCAATACCGTAAGAAACATAAGGATTATTACGCTGAATATCAGCGGAGCTATGCTCCCATATACGCTGATATTAAAAGAACAAAAGACAGGCAATATTACTATGCGAATCGTAATGAAATACTTATGAAACAGAGAGAAAAGTATCATGAAGATCGTGATTTGATTTTGGAAGATATGCGAATAAAATATGCTGAAAATAAAGAAGAAATAAATCGAAAACGCAGGGCGTATCGGGCAAGAAGAAAGACAGAAAAATTAATAGAGATGGGGTGTAATTTTGGCTGAGAAAAGAATGTTTTCAATGAAGATTATCGATAGTGATGCTTTTTTGGATATGCCTTTATCAACGCAGGCATTATACTTTCATTTATCAATGAGAGCAGATGATGATGGCTTTTTAAATAATGCTAAAAAGATCATGAGAAATATAAGTGCTACACAAAATGATTATGATTTGCTCTTAATGAAACGCTTTATTATTCAATTTCCTGATGGTATTTGCGTAATTAAGCATTGGAGAATTAATAATTATCTTCGTAAGGACCGCTATTCAGAAACGTTATACAGCGAAGAGTTTTCTATGCTTGATGTAAAAGAAAATGGTTCTTATTGTCTAAAAGAAGAATCTGGTGTACCAGATTGTAACCATAATGATACCACAACGAAACCTGTTATTAACCATGGTATACCACTCGGAGACGCAGAGAAGAATAGAGTAGAGAAGAATAGAGAAGAAAAGAATAGTAATACAGTATCTAACGATACTGTTCGCAGCACTGACGTGCAACGTGTTACTGACGCTTGGAACTCTTTACCTGGATTGAGCCGTCTTACCAAACTTGTCTCAGGTTCTCAGCGTTACGATTGGTTAAAGGTTCGGATCAGAGATTATGGTATTGATGAAGTACTGAGAGCAATTGAGAATATTCGCTATAGCCCATTTCTTCTTGGGCAAAGCAAAGGAGGCTGGACCGTCACTTTTGATTGGTTTGTAAGGCCGAATAATTTCCCAAAAGTACTTGATGGTAATTATCTTGAGGACAAATCGGAAAGTCCAGAGCCGAAAGATCAAAAATCTCATGATAATGGTGGAGAAATATGGCAGTAGGACAGAAGTTGTTTGACCCTGATGAAATCCGAAAAACAATTAATACGATAAAGCCTGATGGAGAATTGTTTGAAGTTCGGTGTCTTGAAGCAAATGGCCGAAAAGTTTACAGCGGATATTTCAAATCCCCTGAAACCTTAATTGATCAGCTTTGCAGATTAAATTCTACAGACAGCAATATTTACATAACCCTAGGTCGGGTGAAAGAAGATTGTTATTCACGGGAGCAGCGGGAAAAGTTCGTCATGAATGCAAAGAATACGACTAATGACAATGATGTTGTGGGGTATAAATGGCTTTTCATAGATGTGGATCCGCAACGGCCGGCCGGAGTTTCTAGCTCCGAAGAACAGCTGCGGAAAGCAAAGGAACGTGGCAATCAGATTTATGTATTCTTGAAGAATCTTGGATTTAATGATCCAGTAACGGCTTTGAGTGGTAACGGGATTCATCTGCTATATCGGATTCAGATCGCCAATAACGAGGATAACAAGGCCCTGATCAAAAAGTCTTTAGCGGCCCTGGATATGTTTTTCAGTGATGACGAACTGAAAATTGATACAACAAACTTTAATCCCTCCCGTATTTGTAAACTGTATGGGACCATGGCCAGAAAGGGCAGTAATACGGAGCAGAATCCTCACAGACTTAGCCATCTGCTTTCTGATGGGAATCCAGTGCCAACAGATAAGATTTATCTGGAAAAGCTAACGGCAATGATTCCGGATAAGCAGGAGAAGCCTCAGAAATATAACAATTATAATCCAAAGGATTTCGACTTAGAGGAATGGCTACAACGATACAATATCCGGTACAGAAAAGCGGCATACAGTGATGGAACTAAATTCATTCTGGACGAGTGTCCATTTGATAGCAATCACAAGGGCAAAGATGCTTGTATCTTCCAGGCCCGGTCCGGCGGTATTGGATTCCATTGCTTTCACAATTCATGTTCGGATAAGACCTGGCAAGATGTGAGAAAGCTTTTTGAGCCAGACGCTTATGAAAAGCGGCAGCAGGAATATGAACGCAAGATTTATTCACGGTTACCGGTGCAGCAACGGCCAATACAGAGCATTGTTCCTGTTCAAGGTAATCCAGTGTTTTTCACAGCAAGAAATATTTTGGACCTTCAGGTGCCGGAAGAAAGATTCGTGAAAAGTGGAATTGCAGACATTGATAAGAAATTGAGAGGATTAAAAAAAGGCTATGTAACTGTAATGTCTGGATTAAGCGCCGCTGGTAAAAGTTCGGTGATTTCTGAAATAGTTCTTGATGGTGTGAATACGGGAAATAATGTAGCTGTTTTTTCAGGAGAATTAGCACCAAAAAATTTCATGAGATGGATGGATTTACAGGCCGCAGGAAAGGGGTATACAGAGCCAACACAATTTGAGGGATATTACAATGTCCCCCGAAAATACAAAGAACAAATTGCAGATTGGTTGGGACGGCATTTTTTCTTGTACAACAACGAATATGGCAATGATTATCAGGCAATAGCGGAACAGTTTGAGAAGTCTATTGAGGAAAATAAGTTAGATTTGCTAATTTTGGATAATCTAATGGCTTTTAATATTTATTGCCTTTCAAGTGACAAGTTCAATGCACAAACAGCCTTTGTATGGGATTTACAGCGTATTGCAAAAAAGCATAATGTCCATATCTTGTTCATAGCGCATCCGAGGAAAGCAATGGGATTCCTCAGGTTAGATGATATTTCTGGAACGGCTGATTTAAGAAATGCTGTAGATAATGCCCTTATCGTACATAGGGTAAACAATGATTTTAAGCGGCTTAGCAAGATGATGTTTGACTGGAAAGATGACAATCCGATCTACAATGCGACAAACGTAATGGAGATTGCAAAGGACCGGGACGGTGGAACCCAGGATTATTTCATACCACTTTATTACGAGCAGGAAACCAAGCGGTTGAAAAATTATCTGGCCGAAAATAAAATCTATGGCTGGAATAAATCTGATGATGGATTCCTGAATGTAGAGCAGGGTGAGATACCTTTTGACTGAGAGGAGAATATAGAATGCAAACTTTAGAAGAAAAAATGCGAGAAATTGAAACAGAGTGGTTTCCTGAACACGTAACTTCTTTTGAACAATTAAGCGATAGCACGGCTGTACTTAATTTCAGGAAGCCAGGAACAAGCGTATATGCAGTCAGATATATTCTTGACCGGAATTATCTTATCATCACTGGTGATATAGGGGAGGCAGTGTTCTGTCTTACTGAAAAGGCAAAGTTGAAGTCTCTGGCAGAGGAATATTCAATACCATATCTGTTTGGAAAATTGAGAGCGGATAGAGACGCTTATGACTTTAATAGCGAAAAAGCTATTCAGAAATTGGAAAGCATCTTTAAAGATTATGAATTTGATACCAATGAGGAGGTGGAAGAATTCAAAGAACTGAAAGAAGAATTGTATGCTTCCATCAGGGAGGAATGTAACTCTGAATCCCAATGGGCAGCAATTCTGAACAGTGATTATTACGACAAAATCTCGGAATATGACCAGGACTGCTTTGAATGGATTTATTCTGTTGGAAAAGAATATAGCTGGCAGGCATTAGGCTGGGTCGTTGGTTTGAAATTAGCTTATAAGCAGCTCAATGAGGAAAAGGTGAAAGCGATATGAGCGTAAAGCCAATTTTATTTAATACAGATATGGTCCAGGCAATACTGGACGGAAGGAAAAGGGTGACAAGGCGAGTAGTAAAGCCGCAGCCTGAAGCCATCTATGTGCACGGAAAACAGCGAGATATTATAAACCGAAATGAAATCGCATTTAAGGTTATGAATCGAGGTGGAAAAGATTGCTATATGATTCCACCATATCAGCCAGGAGATATCCTCTATGTTCGAGAAACGTGGCAATGTATAAATCCTTACAGTGATAAAGAGTATGTGTATAGGGCAAGTTGTGACGCTGATTTTGCAAGTGATATAGGAAAATGGATCCCATCAATCCATATGCCGAAGGAAGCCGCCCGTATTTGGTTAAAGGTGATAGATGTACGGGTGGAAAGGTTACAGGATATTACAGATGAACAAGCTGAACTTGAGGGTACGCATGATTATAGCAGCACTGCAAATGGTTTCTTTTATATTTGGGATAGCACCATCAAAAAGGCTAACCTTGACCGCTATGGTTGGGACGCAGATCCGTGGGTATGGGTAATAGAATTTGAACGGTGCGAGAAGCCCAGGAGGTAAAAAAGGTGACAGTGAAAGAATTTGATATAGGCCAGAGAGTTTTTATACTCAATATGCATGAAGGTAGTAACACTGAGCCTGAGATCAGAGAAGAAAATGTATTATCGGTAGGACGCAAATATGTTACTGTTGACAATGGAAATAGGTATGCATCAGAGGAATGGTTTCATTTCGGATTGGTTGAAAGTATTGATTATGGTGAAAGATCATTCCTATGTTCAACTAAAGCAGAAGCTAACAACTACATAGAATTTATTAAGCTTCAAATTTGGATCAGTTCTTTGACGCGGTACAAGGTCAAGAATTATACCTTGGAGCAGTTAAGAAAAGTAAAAGTAATTCTCATAAATTAGCCAGATAATGAATCCGGCTCGTTCGGTATTGCATATCCTTCCGGCCTGACTGGCAGTGCCGGCGCCGGAGGGAGAAAGAGAGATTGATATGGTGTTAGATAAATTAAAACCAGGAATGGCGGTATTTGAAGTCAAACGTGCTACCGGAATGGATACGTTTCATGGTAAATGGAAAATATGGCCTGTGTACATCAAAGAAATTGATACGGTTAATGGGAAAGTATTTGCTTCATGGAATGGAAACAATCCTGATTGGCACAATGAACGAAGATGGTCAAAATGGAGACTAAAAAGGCCGGAGAATTAGGATTGGAGGTATTGAGGTATGGCTA
>DFCS01000020.1 GCA_002367105.1 Hungatella sp. UBA3048 | reverse complement strand
TGATATCCCTGGAACTTCGTTTCTAGAATATCCTGAATATTTGGAAGAATACATGCCCTGGGATCCGCTGATCCAGAAACTGTGTCGATAAAGTCAACCTTTCATTATAACGGAAGGTTGGCTCTTTTGAAATACACATTTTTATTTGACGCTTACCAAACAGCAACCTTTATTAGTTCTTTTTCCATGCTTAAAATTTCCACTCCACTCTTTTTAAATAATATAATAAGCGATTAATTTTAGCATAAAATTTTCCAATTACCTAAATGATGTTACTAACCATGCTTTTTATGTTACTAAATCGAATAATTTTCAAATTTTCAACCATTTTCAACCATTTTCAAATTTTCACTTAATCACCCTGTTTTAGAGGCCATTTTAGAACAGTTTTAGATTGCTGTTTTAGATTTTTATATCGTTATGAATTTTCTCATACTCTACTGTAAGAAAATTGTTTTTTAATCATATTACCACTCAATAGTTATCCCTCTTAATTTGAAAAACAAGCTATGCAATCTCCTTACGTACCAAGTATAATCACTTTAAATCACATTTTCTGATTTGCTGGCAAAGCTACAAGCTATATAGCATTAGAATAGCGTTATCTTTAACACTGGCAACCTATAACAACTAAATCCGAGAGTGGCCTCCCGGATTTTATGTTTTGAAAATATGTGTTATTAACTTTCATTCCCACTTGAAAAATCGGAGGGAAATACTGATACATATCACAGCAATGACGATCATCACCATAACCGGAATGAAAACACTGTTCATTGGCAGTCCCAGCGAAGCAGCCTTAAGAAGTTTAATTCCCTGTGTCAATGGGAGGAGATCTGCTACTTTTTGAAACGCAGCAGGCATTACCTCATAAGGCAGAGTGGCGCCTGAAAAAATAAGCATTGGAAAGTACAGCAGGCTAGCGGCGGCACCAGCTATTTTCGTGTTCGGTGCTATCCCGCCCACCAGGAGCCCAATGCTGAACATGGACATCATAACCAGCAAGTACGCCCCAAGGAACGGAAGCCATGAGCCTTTTAATTGAAATCCGAACAATAACGCCCCTGTTGCATAAACAAGGATAAGGGATGCAACGGAATAAAACGCATAAATGGCAACCTGCACAGCCAAGATAATTGCAGGGTCAGCGGGCGTTACCTTAAGCCGCTTTAAAATCTTTCGGCTTCGATAATCGGACACAACCAGGGGAAGCCCCATTACGCCTCCGGCACAAATGGCGATGGTAGATACCGCACCAAAGGATTGTTCCAGGAACGTATAATCTGCGCCATCAAAAGCGGGTTTGTCTCCAAATACTGCTCCTAAGATTACAACCACAACAATAGGCATGCAAATAGCAAAGATGAACATGTCCAGCCCGCGAAGGGACAATTTTCCCTCTGTTTTTAGTAACGTTTTAAATGTCTTCATATTCACCCTCCCCATCAGTATACCAAAGATATGCATCCTCCAGCTTTTCATAAGGACTTTCTGCAACCGATTCTTTTATGGAACCGCAAAATATACTCTTCCCGTTCTTTAAAATCATGATCCTGTCGCAAAGGGCTTCCACCTCATCCATAAAATGGGAGGTCAGTAAAATGGTGATTCCTCTTTCTTTTAACTGGGAAAGACTCCTCCACACTTCCCGCCGTGCCCTGGCATCCAATCCAGTTGTCAGTTCGTCTAAAAATACGACTTCGGGATCCGGGATCAGCGCAAGCACGATAAAAAGCCGTTGCTTCTGGCCTCCAGAAAGTTCACTGACCAGGCTTTTTGACTTTTCCAAAAGTCCGAACTGTTCCAGAAGAACAACATAATTCAGGGTGCTTTTGTATAGCGAAGCAGTAACTTCACAAAGCTCATCTACCTTAATTTTGTCCTGATAATTGGCCTCCTGAAATTGAACTCCGACCCTCTCAAAAAGTTTTTTCCGGTCTTTTTGCGGATTCATTCCCAAAATGGATACCGTTCCGCTATCCTGCCTTTTCGTTCCCAGGATACATTCGATTGCCGTACTTTTACCAGCACCGTTTGCTCCCAGCAAGCCAAACACTTCCCCGCGGCAAATTGAGATATTAATGTTCTCTATGGCTTTCACTTGGGCGTAAGACTTGCACAGCCCTTTTACTTCAATGGTTGTTTCCATGCGATAAAATCCCTCCTTTTTTCTTTTCACAAAAAGAATAACACCAGAGCAAAGTCTGGTGTTAAAGTGTAGGGTTTGATTCAAATTGTTTTTTCATCTTCCCAAGGTGCGCCAGCATAACTTTCGCGTTTTCCTCCGCATAATGCAAAGAAGTGAGAAGCTTATCACATACGGATATAATATCGTCGTTTTCGTTTGGTGTATCAATCACCTGCCGGATATCTGCTTTGGGATTTTTGGATAATGTATTCAGCATTCGTAAAATTGCAGAAAGGGAGTAATTTGCACAGCGCAGGGAACGTATGATTTTGAGCCGCCGAATATCTTCATCCGTATAAATCCGGTAGCCGTTTTGTTTTCGTTTTATCGTGAGGAGACCGTTCATTTCCCAATTTCGTAAAGCATCCATTGTAATCTGTAAATGATCGGCCGCTTCTTTTCTGGTAAAAACCATAGTTCCGGATTCTTGTCCCTGGCTGCTGCCTGATAGCAGCTTTTGGGTAATCTCTATAGCTTCTTCCGCATTACTCTGCTCATTTTTTATCTGCTGTAAATAATGTTCCGATAAAGCAATCGCCTTGTCAAAATTTCCGGAAGCTGAGGTCTTAATAATCGTAATTGCCTGTTTTCTCAATCCATTTTGCAAAACCTCGACCTTTAGCGCAATTCTTACGAATTTAATCTGTTCCATATGAAAATCTGTAAAAATGCGATAACCGTTTTCCTTCCGCTCTGGTTTTGGTATAAGCTCAAGTTCTTCATAAAGCCGTACTGTATTGGAATGGATTCCTATACTACGTGCAATTTCAGATGTCTTATAAGTTTTCATTTCATCTATCACCACCATTCTATTCCACCATTATAGCATCATTTAAAAGTCTGGTGTTTTAGTGGAGAGTTCTATTGTAACGAATGGGAATAAAAAATGCAAGGTGGAGATGATATCGGCCTGCCTTCTTTACCTTACTATTTCAAATTCGACTGACCCGGCAGCTCCAGGTGCTATCTCATATTTGTCAAAAACTATAACCAGATTTCCATTATCCTTCATATAAAATTTTGTCTCATCAGTAATGCTTTCGAAACCGCCCTCCTCAGGAGTAAAAAATGGTATACCAATTTCCTTTGATTTTTCCTCCATCTGACTATTAATGCTTTCGTTTGCTTTCTTGATGTAATCCGCTCCAAGAACATCTCCTAGTGACAATAGCTTTCCAGATTTTAGATCTATGTTATAGTACTTTTCCTGACTGTAGGCAGAGGTCCAGCTCTCTGTTCCCCTTACCACAAAAGAAAGATAGTCATCGCTTTGGGCCTTGATCTCATACCACACCTTGATCTCGATCTTATGCTCCGCCCATTCAGCCTCTGTTCCTCCTGTATCCAAAAATGCCTGTTTGTAATCCCGTGCACGCTCCAATGATTCATCTGCATATTTGCTGCAGATTTCCTGGATTTCTTCATTTATCTGCTTGGAAAGTCCATGGGTGTCATTTTGAATAAATTCCACTCCCGGCACTTCAACCGAAATTTTCTCATCCCCAACTGTCTTTTTATAGGAGCTTACGGTCAGGACACGGGCGATGGCACCTACAACTGGAATCTGGTGTACCTCCTCTGCAAAAGCTGTGTTTATATTCAGCGCCGCAGTAAATGTAATAAGGAAAGCTGCCGCTGTTCCCAATCCCCATTTATAATACCGTCTTTTTCCATTCCCATTATGAATTCTGGTACTTATAGCTTTTCTTCCTTCAAACTGCTCAATGGCACCCTGTATGCGTCCGCTTAATTCCTCGGGAATGGGAGTTTCATCATATCTTTTTTTTGCATCATCCAACTGGTTCATAAGTTTACCTCCTGAATATTCTGCTTTAACAATTTTAAGCCACGGTACAGTCTTGCCTTTACCGTGTTTAAATTGTTACCGGTGATCTCTGCAATCTCTTTCAGCGACATTTCTTCAAAAAAACGAAGCTTAATGATGTTTTGTACTTCTATATCCAACCGGTTGATCTCGTGATAAAGGTCATCCGATGGTTCAAAGCCCTGTTCATAATAGGGGATCTCAAGACCCAGGTCTTCTCCAGAGGCGATCTCTTTTTTATTTTTCTTGAGGAAATAAATGCTCTCGTTTACAAGAATCCTGTAAAACCATGTTTTAATGGCATCTGTATTTTTTAAGGATTCATAATGATCCAGCGCTTTTAACACAGCATTCTGAACAATATCCAGTGCATCCTCCTGATTTTGGGCGTAGCTGAATGCCAGCCGGTAAAACTTTTTCTGGTTTTCAATGATGTAGCCTGTCATCTTATCATAAATCTCTTGTCTCATTAGTTACCCTTTCTGTCCTTTACCAGACATTTTTGCCGTTCTGTTATATAGATGATTTCAGATGCAAAAAAGTTGCAGAAAATGAAAAACAAGGCTCTGAAAATTCAGAAGCCCCGTTTTATATGCTTTGCGCTCTTACTATTTAATCCATTATTATTATTTCACCTTTGAGCTTGAATTTATTCCATTATGCCACCAAACAGCGCATGTTACGCCTTCGTGAAGTTAACCGTCAATTTTGCGGACAGGGATCCATATCTCACTTTTATAATCCGGCCTGCTCGTATCAGGGGTTTCATTCCACAATAACTCCGGTCTCCCGGTCAATTCATATCCCGATGCAGGGAACCATTCCCCATAAAATCTTAGCCCACGTGTCCTGTATCGCCTCCGGAAACGGGCCAACCGATTTAAATACCGCCCAAGTAGATGCTGCCACATGAAGGATATCATAGCCGTCAGAAGCCGTTCTGGGAGTGGCGACTCCGATGTACTGGTCAAGCTGTGAGCCCTCCGTGGTACGCTCATTTAGTTATCAATAAAGGACTCCTTGCTTTCATGAAGTATTCTTCCTCTTCCGGCTTCATTATATCATGCTTTGCTTCTGGTTAAAAGAAGTAATCTTTGCGGGAAACTATATCATTACCAGCATCACTCATTACTCTGTAACCGGTCAATCACCACTGCAATGAGAATAATAACTCCCATGGCAATGGTCTGCCAGTAAGAGGATATGCCTAACAGACTCAATGCATTATTTATGATTCCGATGACAAAGAGTCCAAAGATCGTCTGCACCATACCGCCCCGTCCTCCGGACATGCTGGTGCCTCCCATAGCCACAGCAGCAATGGCATTCAGCTCATATCCTGCTGCTGCAGTTGCCTGACCGTTCTGCAGTTTAGAAGCCAATACAGCACCTGCAAGGGCCGCTAAGATACCGCAGATAATATAAACAGACATTTTGATCTTCCTGACCTGGATTCCGCTGAGCTTTGCAACCTCCGTATTGCTTCCTACCGCATAAATGTATCTGCCGTAACAGGTTCTTCCAAGAATAAATATGGCAGTACCGATCACCAAAAACATGAGTATGACAGATACAGGCACCGGACCAACCGAGCGAAGTCCTACCCAGCCAAAAGAAGCCGGAAGTCCGAATATCGGTTTTGCATCTGTAAAAACATATCCCAGACCTCTTGCGGCATTCATCATCGCCAGTGTGGCGATAAAGGGCGGAACGTTTAAAACAGATACAAATAATCCATTGATGCTGCCGCAAATTCCTCCGACCACAACAGATGCTGCCACAATCACACACAAGCTCAGCCCTATGCCGGCATCCGGAAATAGCTTGATGCAGGCTGCTGCTGCAATACCGGCAAGTGCCGCAACAGAACCAACGGATAAATCAATTCCATCAGAAAGAATCACAAACGTCATGCCGGTTGCAATCAATGCATTAATTGCAATTTGAATCAATACATTCTTAAAGTTACCGATGGTTGCAAACCTGGGAACAAACATCAGGCAAAGTGCAAACAAAAGGATCAGGAAAATCAGCATGGTATTGTCTTTTGCAAATGTCAGATATTTATTTGGTTTTTGTTTATTCATTCTTTTACCCTCCCGGAACTTTCTGTGCTGATACTTGCCAATCCCATGATTTTTTCTTCCGAAGCCTCTCTGGTATCTATAAAACCAGAAACAGTTCCTTCCCTCATGATCATAATCCGGTCTGCGACTCCAAGAATTTCAGGCAGATCAGAGGAAACCATGATAATGCTGCCTCCGGCCTCTACAAACTCCTTCATCAAGTTGTAGATTTCAGCTTTTGCATTGACATCAATCCCTCTGGTAGGTTCATCCATGATCAAAATACGGGAGCCTGCAAGAAGCCACCTTGCAATGACCACCTTCTGCTGATTACCTCCTGAGAGATTTTTAATCCTGGTCTTGATCCCGGGAGTTTTCGTCCCCATCTTTTTCACATATTCCTCTGACGCCGCCTTTTCCCAGGCGAAGTTTATCAATCCCTTTTTAGACCGTTGAAACAAGCTGGATAACGTCGTATTGATGGCTACATTCTTTTCAAGAAGCAGCCCCTGGCCCCTTCTGTCCTCCGGAACAAGGCCAATCCCGTATGCAACCCCATCCTTTACTGATCTCGGCCGATATGGTCTGCCATAGATAAACATAGAACCAGAGTCCGGGGCATCCGCTCCGAAAATAGTTCTCATCACTTCTGTCCGTCCTGCACCGATCAATCCTGCAACACCCAGGATTTCTCCCCTTCTCAGCTGAAACGTGACATTGTGGAACGTGCCGCCTCGTCCCAGGTTTTCTGCGGATAACACAATTTCATCCTTCACTGCATTTTCAGACCTGAAATAGAACTGCTTCATTTCTCTTCCGACCATCTTATTGATCATTTCTTCTTCTGAAATTTGAGATAATGGCAGAGTTATAACAACCTTTCCATCTCTTAAAATCGTAATATCATCCCCTATTTCGCGTATCTCCTTCAAACGGTGGGATATGTAAATAACCGCTACATTTTCTTTCTTTAAAGACTTTATGACTTTAAACAAGGCTCCCACTTCCTTTTCCGACAAGGAGGAAGTAGGCTCATCCATGATGACCATTGAACTGTTTTGTGATACAGCCCTGGCAATTTCGACCATCTGCTTATCCCCATTGGCCAGCTTTCTGATAAATGTCCTGGGGTTTATTTGCATTCCCAATGATTCCAGCAGCTTACCGGCTTCCTGATTCATCTTCTGCTTATCAATCAGCCCTAAGGGGGTTTTTGGTTCCCTTCCAAGGAAGATGTTCTCAGCGATCGTCAGATCCGGTATCACACTGAGCTCCTGATGGATCACACTGATTCCTTTCCCTAAGGATTCTCTGGTGTTTTCAAATCTTTCTTTATTTCCTCTGACAATCAGATTCCCTTCATCCGATTGATATACCCCTGAGATAATTTTAATAATTGTAGATTTCCCTGCACCATTTTCCCCCAGCAGAACGTGGACTCTGCCAGGGGAAAAATTGATGGAAACGTCATTCAGTGCTTTTACGCCAGGGAAGGATTTACTAATGTGTTCTAAAGCAACGAAAGCCTGTTCTTTCATTGCATCTCACTCCTTCCGTTGTAGGTTTTATTATTTTAAGTTGCTTGCGTCAACCACTCTCGGCGGAATCGGAATTAATTTTTCAACAGACTCACCTGCCAGATGCTTCTTAATGCATTCCAATGTTGTTATTCCTATGGCTGACGGATCCTGAGCAATATCAGCGATCCAGTTTCCGCCGCTTAAAATCGCTTCAACACCTTCCGGGTTTCCGTCAAAACCAATCACTTTTACATTACTTCCCACCGCATCAATGGAGGACATGGCGCCTACGGCCGCGGGATCGCCGACGCAAAATACCACATCAAGGTTTTCATGCTTTAACAGCATATTCTGCATAACTTCTGCCGCTTTTCCCTGGTCTCCTGAATAGTTCTGTACATCCACAACCGATACATCGGGAGCATTTTTACTAAGCCATTCTGTGAACCCTTTTTCACGCTGTACGCAGCCTTCAATCTCTGCATATGTAATAACTGCAGCCTGACCGGCTTTTTGTTTCAGGATATGTTCTACCGCATATTCTGCAGCCAGTTCTCCGCCTCTGTAATTATCGGTTGAAATATGGCTGATTACCTCTCCATCCGACGCAACATCCATGGTAAATACCGGTATACCGGCTGCATCAGCCAGTTCTACCATGGATTTACTTCCGGCGGAGTTGGTTGGACAAATGACGATGGCATCTACTTTTTGTGTAATGAAATCCTGTACCTGATTCAGCTGTTTGTTGCCGTCTCCGGCCGCATCCTGGATGATCAGCTGATATCCCATTTCTTTTGCCTTTTCATTCATAGCTGCCTCTATGTTATTATAGAAAACATGGGCATTGTTTAACAGGCTGACACCCACTGTGATGCTTTTGTCATTGGTTTCCTTCGGCTTTGAAGCTTCCTCGCTTCCCGCATTTGCTGCCGCTGCCGGTTCCTGTGCGGCTTTCTGGCATCCTGCCAGACTTAAAACTACTGCTCCTGCGACTAAAAATCTCTTTAATGCATTCTTCATGTTGCGTAACCTCCCATAAATTTTATTTATATCAAGTTATTTGATACCCAATCCGACATAGCCTGGAAAATCAGCCATACGGATGTAGCACCCGCATCCTGCAGTCCAATCGCCTTGTCCCCGTAATATTTTGCCCTTCCAAATCTGGCTTTTATCTCTTTTGTATATTCAACACCTTTTTTTGCCGCTGCTGCAGCCATGGAGAATCCCTCATGGATGGTAAGCCCCTGGAAAGCGGCGTATTCTAATGCAGCAACGGCTGGCTCCAATGCATCCACCATAGTCTTGTCTCCGACCCTGGCTTTCCCTCTCTGCATAATGGCATTAAGGGATACCCGGAAGCTTTCCGCAAAATCCGAAAGCCCAAAACAACAGGACGGCTTTCGACGGATAACACCGCTGATAAACATGGTACCAAACAAAACGCCTGAGGCACCGCCCATGGTATCAAGCAGGATCCGCCCCAATTCCTGAAATACGGATTCCACGGATTCTGCTTCCAGGGAAGGAAGCTGTTCCAGGACCGCTTTAAATCCCAGTTCCATTCCTGTGCCATGATCTCCATCGCCTATTTTCATATCAATTTCTGTCAGATACGGCTCATTTATCACAATCCGGCCGGCAACACACAAAAAAAGCTTCTTTACCTGATCCGCATTTAATTGATCCACATTTAGTTGATCCACATTCATCTGCTGCCTCCTTGAAACCGGAATAATGGGGATTTACAGAGTTTTTGATATAATTCTTTCAACTCATCATCAAGGATCAGGATTGATACGGAAAAGCCACCGGTTCCCTGAGGGGAAAAAAGGGTATCAATAAATGAATGAACATTGACAATTCCGTTAGCCTCTGCAATTTCACTTACTTTCCGGCTTACGATACACAGTTCCAGCATGCTGGTAAATCCGTAACCATTCACCATAAATGCAGCTTCACAGTCTGCCGGGACCTCATCTAACAACTGTTCCATGAGCGCTTCTGTTATCGCATCTGCTGACGAGAGCTCTTCCCGTTTCATTCCGGGCTCTCCATTAAAACCCATTCCAAACTCTACAAAACCATCCGGAAGCTCGCACATCGCCTCTCCTGACCCGGGCATATATCCAGGGGAGGTGGTTACACCAAAGGTTCTGGTGTTTTTGCAGGCTTTCTCAACCACCCGTTTCATTTCCTCCAGACCATAGCCCTCTTTTGATGCTGCTCCCGCAATTTTGACCACAAAGGAAATTCCTGCGATCCCCCTGCGATCCTCCTTTTTTTCCAGGGGAGCCGACGAAATATCATCGGAAACATAAATACAATGGGACTTAATTCCTTCCAATTCAGCCAGCTCGCGCACCAGTTCAAAATTCAGTACATCTCCGGCATGGTTTGCCGCGATAAAAATGACCCCCTTATCATTAGGCACTGACCTTGTCACTTCCAATACGGTACGGGAAGGAGGCGCCGTATATACATTTCCCAGGGCAGCTCCGTCAGCCAGGCCATCTCCCACAAATCCCAGAACCCATGGTTCATTCCCAGATCCTCCGGCAATGACCACCGACACCTTATCTTCTTCCCTTTTATTTTTAATTCCCATAACGCCAGGTACCTTGCAATACAGGTCCGGATTTAAGGAAAGATAGCCTTCCAGCATCTCCGGCACCATCCGCTCCTGGCTATTGATCAGCTTATTCATAATTTCCTGCTTTCCCCCCGCTGCCGCAAACTGAAATTTTGTTCCGTACATACTGCTTTACAGACTCCCGGCCTCTTTTGCCATAAGTTTTTGGATCTATAACGGATTGGTTTTCTTTTAGAACCGCTTTCACCCCTTCGCTAAATGCGATTCGTAAATCCGTTGCATAATTGACTTTACAAATACCTTCCCGGATGCACTCCTGCACGGTTTCATCTGCAAGCCCGGAGGTTCCATGGAGTACAAGTGGTATGGAAACCTTCTTCCTGACTTCCTTTAGTATATCAATGCGGATATTGGGAATCCCGGAATATACGCCATGTGCGGTACCGATGGATACCGCAAGATAATCAATCCCTGTCTTTTCCACAAAATAAGCTGCTTCATCCGGTGATGTGTATCCTCCGTCACCGCCCTCCAGATCATCTTCCTTTCCTCCCACACGTCCAAGCTCCCCTTCGACCGGTATGTAAGACGGATGGCAGGCATCCACAACGGACTTTGATATAGCCGCATTCTCTTCCAGGGACAAATGGGAACCATCTATCATAATGGAGGTATATCCCTCACGAAGGGCCTGCATCGCCAGTTCAAAGCTGCTGCCATGGTCCAGGTGAAGCGCCACTGGGGCAGAAGCGCGTTCGGCTGCTGCTTTTACATTCGCATAGTACAGGTTTAAGCCTCCGTATTTTACTGTAGACGGCGTCGTCTGCAGAATCACCGGCGCGTGAAGCTCTTCTGCCGCATCTATGACAGCCATAACCATTTCCATGTTTTCCACATTAAAGGCACCGACTGCATAGTTTCCTTTTTGGGCATCAAGTAACATTTTTTTAGAAGTAACTAACGGCATTTTTCTCTCTCCTATTCTTGTGACAATCATGAAACAGTCTCATGTTCATTCCACCCTTCTTACATCAATTTCCTTCTCATAATCATCCACCTTATCCATGGGTCCCAATCCGTTGTTCTCAGCCACGTTTGCCCCTACTGCCGCAGAACGTTTTAATGCTTGTTCTACCTCCCCCGGCTGATCAAGCCATACGCTTAAAAATCCGGCAAGGCATGCATCTCCCGCACAGGCAGAGCTGACCAGCTCAACGTTCTTTGTACCTGCATAAAATACAGATTTCCCATTATAAAAATAGGATCCCCGGTCCCCCAGTGTAATAAGGATATTTTGTGCCCCCTTCTCGTGTAAATAGTGGAGGGCATCAACCATATCAGCTTCATCCCGCATAATGATTCCAAAGATATCTTTTACTTCTTCATCATTGGGCTTAATTAAATATGGCCGGTAATGCATCAAGTCCTTTAAGTAGTCAGAACTGATATCTAAAATTACCTTTACCTGTTTTTTTCTGCAGATTTCCATTACCTCATCATAAAACTGGTTTCCGATTCCCTTTGGCAGGCTTCCGCTGATTACCAGCGTATCTAAATCAACAAGTCCGTTCATAATCCGAAGCATATCCTCCTGCTTCCGGTCAGATACATAGGACCCTTCATTTACAAACTTGTACTCCTCTTTCCCATCGTTTATAAAAATATTAATCCGTGTGATATCCTCCACCCAGACCGGAAAGGTTTCAATGGATTTCTTCTGAGTCTCCTCAACGATATACTTTCCTGAAAAATCTCCGAAAAAGCCAAGAACTTTTGATTGGATATGGAACCGTTTCAAACAATAGCTTACATTCAGCCCCTTACCATTGGGAGTATAAACAGCACCATACGTCCGGTTTACTACTTTTGCCTGTATCCCATTGGTTGAAATATTCATATCAATCGCAGGATTTGTAGTCAAAGTATAGATCATCTTCTATTGCACCTCACCTTTATTCAGAACTTCTGCTCATTTGCCATTATATAGAGAAATCCCATGAAAATCTTTTCAGAAATTGAAAACCCGGCAAGGCCAAGATACAAAAAAAGGGCCGGATTTTTCATCCGCCCTGTTATTTCTTGCGATAGGTTGATATGTAATCAATGATAATTCTGCAAATCATATGCAATGCAATTCTTGATGAGACTTCAAATTCCTTAATAGCCTGATGGGAATGCTTATATCCGATAAGGGAATAAGTGCTGTATAACAACAGCTTGGACTTCTCATTACAGCAGCAGGTAATCACACGGTTTCCACGGTGAAAGGCTGTAAATGCAGAGGCAATCAGCTCCGGAGTTTCTCCGTTTAAAGACAAAAGAAATAAAACATCATCTGCCTTCAGTTTTGAAGCTTTTACCTGCATAATGTTGGGATCGTCTGTGTAAAAGACATCATAGTCCAGAAGCTGAAGCTTTAAAGAAAACTCCTGCCCAACATAAGTTGTCGGTCCTCTTGCGAAAACCGATATCTGCCGGGCTGAATCCAGGCATTTAATGATCTCAAGAACATCGGTAAGGGAAATACGTTCATGAACTTTCTGTGCCTCAATAAGTGTTTTATTAAGTATTTCATTTATGCCTTGTATTTCCTCACTCTTTGCCTTATTAACGGAGCGATACCGGAGCTCATTGAATCCGTTTAATCCGCACTTCCGGATTGCTCTGGAAACGGTGGAGGGAGAAGAATAGGTCTCAAATGCAATATCTACAATTGACATCTCAGGAAGGGTATCTTCATGAGTATTAATAAAATTTACGATTTCAAGCTCTGTTTTTGTTAATTTATCTACGGTCTTTGGATCAAGTGATATAATCATGACAAGCCCTCCTGTCTCATATTTTTGAATGCGTCTCATCATTATTAAAAACTGTAGAAATTATATCACAAACAATAACGAAAATCTTTTCAGAATTTACAAATATTGACACGCCTTAAAAAAGCTGCGTCATCAGACCGATCAATTCAGTCTGATGACGCAGCTAATGAAAATATCGATTATTCTTTTGTAACTAAGTCATTTACGTTATCAGCAGTAACAAGTTCGTTGTCCAGAATCACATACTTGTCCACGTCTTTGCCCTGCAGATAATTGTATGCAGAGTTCAAAATCGCTTTTCCAAGGAAGAAAGGCGGTTCTGCAATTGTTGCATTAACCTTTCCTGCTTTAATGGCTTCAATGGTGTCATCAATGGCATCGCAGCCAATCATGGTAATCTCATCCAGACGGCCGGCAGCTTCGATCGCTTCCAAAGCACCAAGAAGCATTTCATCGTTGGCTGCATATAATCCGTCGATGTGGTCGTTGGCCTGAAGGATGTTCTCCATTACGCTCATGCCCTTTGCACGGTCAAAATCTGCAACCTGACAGGCAACGATCTTCATGTCAGGATTCTGGCTTATAACTTCGTTAAAGCCCTTGGAACGGTTCTGAGCCACATTGGTTCCCATAATACCCTGGATTTCTACGATATTTCCTTTGCCTCCCAGTGTATCTACCAGATACTGTCCGGCCAGTTTACCGGATTTGATGGCATCGTAACCGATATGAGAAACCACTTCTCCGCCGCTTGCTTCACGGTCCATGGTAAGAACCGGGATACCGGCTTCGTTGCATGCTTCTATAGAAGATACAATTGCATCTGAATCACAAGTATCAATGATGATGCAGTCCGGCTTTTTGGTGATCAGATTTTCTACGTCCTTCATCTGGATTGCCGGGTCATCCTGCGCATCTGTAATATAAAGTTCTACTCCTAATTCGTCTGCGGCTTTCTGTACCCCGTCTTTTACATCCACAAAGAACGGATTGGTCTGAGTATTCATAGCAAGTCCTATTACGTATTTCTTTTCCCCTGACTTATCCTCTGTCTTTGCTTCCGCTGTAGTCGTAGCTGCTTCTGTCTGTGCGGTCTCCTGTTTGGTTTCAGACGCTTTCTCTCCGCTGCTGCATCCTGCCAATGATGCAAGGACAAGTCCTGCAGCTGCTACAGCTGCCATGTGTTTTCTTTTGATCATAACGTTTGCCTTCCCTTCTTTTTTACATTAATAGTTTTATTTATTCTGCTTTCGCAGATAAATCCTTAACCTTTTTGTCCACCAGAACTGCAATGAGTACAACTGCGCCCTTTACAATATTAGTAGCATGGGGATTTACGTTCATAAGCGTAAGAATATTATCGATAATTCCCATGATCATAGCACCTACCACAGTTGGCAGCACAAATCCGGTTCCCCCGCTTAAGCTGGTGCCTCCAAGTATGACCGCTGCAATGGCATCCATCTCGATCCCCTGTCCGCTGGTGGATTGTGCAGACCCCAGTCTGGCTGTTAAAACCACTGCTGCAATGCCGCTTAAAAAGCCATTAATGATATAAGCCATCCACTCCGTCTTTTTTACGGAAATTCCGGATAAGCGGGCTGCTTCCCGGTTTCCGCCAAAGGCGTAAATGCTTCGTCCAAAGCTGGTTTGTGTTAATATATAATGTGCCAGCAGGAAAAGAGCGATCAGTATAATAACAGGTACCGGAACCCCCAGAACCGTACCTTTTCCAATAAACTTATAGGAATCTACCTTTACCGGAATGGGAGAACCTTTGGTGTAGACCAAAACACACCCCCGAAGCAGGGTCATCATGCCAAGGGTCGCGATAAATGGAGGAATCCCGCACTGAGAAATAAAAAATCCATTTACGATTCCGCAGGTAATTCCGATTGCGACTGCTGTAAGTACCGCCAGAAAGGTATTGCCGGTGGAAGCCAGCACACCGGAGGCCACAACTCCGGCAAACCCCAGAATGGATCCTACGGATAAATCGATTCCCCCGGTAAGGATCACAAAGGTCATGCCGCATCCGATGATTCCGGCAACTGTCACCTGCTTAAAAACATTAAACAGGTTGGAAACACTTAAAAAGCTTTCTGACAGAAAGGTGGCAAAGATACAGATTACCAGTAAGATCAAAACTGATCGATATATATTGATTTGGTTGATTAACCGTTTTTTAGTTTCCTGATTCATTTTCACTTACCCCTCCAGACGCATGTGCTAATATTTTTTCCTGATTCATTTCCTGTTTGGAGATTTCTAACACCGTTCGTCCTTCCCGCATAACAATGACGCGGTCACTGACCCCAATCAATTCCGGAAGATCCGTAGAAATTACAAGGATGCTCTTGCCCGCTTCCGTCAGCTTGTTCATAATGGCATAGATCTCCGCCTTGGCCCCAACGTCGACTCCTCGTGTGGGCTCGTCTAAAATCAGAATATCAGAATCTGCTAAAAGCACCTTTGCAAACACTACTTTCTGCTGGTTTCCGCCGCTTAACTTTCCGGCAAGCTGCTGTGCAGAACTGACTTTAATATTAAGCGCTTTCACCTGTTCCTTTACTCGGTCCATTTCCAGCCTGTTGTCCAGCCGGAATCCTTTGGTCAGTTTTTTTAGAGAAGACATGGAGATATTTTCTTTGATGCTTCTTAATAAAACAAGCCCCTCCTGCTTCCTGTCATCCGACACAAACCCGATTCCTGCTTCTAATGCTTTTCTGGGAGAAGAACAATTCTTCTTTTTACCATGTACATAAATTTCTCCGCTGTCCATTGGAATGGCACCGTAAATCAACTTGGAAAGTTCTATAGTACCGGCACCCAAAAGGCCTGTAATCCCTAAAATTTCCCCTTTGTGAAGCGTTAAGCTGACATCGTGGACCCCGCGGCTGTTTACATTCCTGGCTTCAAAAACCACTTCCTGGGTTTTGTAATCTCTAACCGGATACAGATTGGATACATTGCGTCCGACCATCATGGATACCACATCATCATAATCCGTCTCTCCAATGTTTTTTGTTGCAACGAATTTTCCGTCGCGGAAAACGGTTAGACGGTCTGAGATCTGAAAGATCTCATCCATGCGGTGGGATATGTAAATGATTGCAATTCCCTTTCTCTTCAGTTCCTCAATTGTCCGGAAGAGAATCTGGATTTCCTCATCTGCCAGTGCTGCGGTGGGCTCATCCATAATGATGATTTTGGCTCCGATGGTCAGGCACTTGGCAATCTCCGTCATCTGAGCCTCAGCCACCGATAAATTCTTTACCTTAGTCTTTGCACTGAATTTTAAGCCCAGATGATCCAGATTCTCTTGTGCATCCTGGTACAGCCTGTTCCAATCCACTTTCCCCAATGGACTTACAGGAAGTCTTCCAAGATACATGTTTTCTGCAACCGACAGCTCCGGAACCATATTAAATTCCTGATAGATCATGGCGATTCCATGTTTTTCCGCATCTTTTGCGGAATGAAACACCACTTCTTTCCCCTCCAGATACATGGCACCGGAAGTATAAGGCTGTGCTCCCGCGATTATTTTCATCAAGGTAGACTTTCCTGCCCCGTTTTCTCCGCACAGGGCATGGACTTCCCCCTCAAAAATCTCCAGATGAACCCCGTCAAGAGCCTTGACACCGGGAAACGTCTTTACGATTGATTCCAGTTTTAAAACTAACCTTCCTCCCATATGTTTTCACCACTTCCCCTTTGATTCCGGTCAATATGCGCATCCTGAGACCAATACTACATTGGTATAGCCTGTAAATTCGCCTGTCAGGATGATTGCCTTGGCCCCCTCAGTCATCTTTTTTAATTCTTTATGGGGCACATACTCCACCGGAATTCCTTCCGGCAGGAGAGCCAGTGCCTTTTTATGTAGTTCAGGGCTTACCGCAAGCGCCTCCTCTGCAAATATAGCTTTTTCCGTTACCATATACTTTTCTATTTCTTCCAGTACTTCCAGATAAGCAGGACTTCCCGGTTTCCAGCCCAAGTCCACCCGTTCCACTCCCTTGGGAATAGGAAGCCCGGCGTCTCCGATTACCAGCATATCCATATGCCGGAGTTCTGCCATGACTCTTGCTAATTGTGGGTGCAATATTCCTGTTTTTAACATGACCGATTCTCCTTCTCCTGCGCTTTAATAAATGAGTCAATTTCTTCCCTGTCAGGCATGGCCGGTGTAGTACCGATCCTTTGTACCGAGATGGCGGCTAATGCATTGGCAAAGGCTGCCGCCTCCCATAGATCCTTTCCTTCTGCCAGGGCTGCCACCAGGCCGCCATTAAACGCATCGCCGGCACCTGTCGTATCTACTGCATTGACACGGTAAGCCGGCAGGATGCCCCTCTTCTTTGGAGTTGCTAAGTAAACACCTTTTCCCCCTAAGGTGATCAGTACATTTTTAACCCCTTTTTCAAAAAAGTAATCTGCAGCTCTTCCTGCATTTTCTTCCCCATCCACCGGTATCCCGGTTAATATTTCAGCTTCTACCTCATTCGGCGTGATCAAATCCACTTTGCTTAATATGCTGTCACTGACCGGCTGTACAGGAGCCGTATTTAAAATGATTTTTACGCCTTTCTCATATGCGATATCAATAACTTTTTCCACGGAAGAAATATTGGTTTCCAGCTGAGTCAGCAAAAATTCTGACTGATCCAGCAAATCTGAAATTGATTCCACTTCTTCGTCAGTAATTGTGTCACAGGCGCCCAGAATGACAACTATTTCATTCTGGCTGGTGTTTTCATCTACCATGATCAGCGCACAGCCGGTCTCTGTCTGTCCTGTGCGGAATATCTGCTTGGTGTCCATTCCCAGGGTTTTCATGGTATTTAAGGCCACATCTGCGAATGCATCCTCCCCAAGCTTCGTTACCATAGTCACATCAGCTCCCGCCTTGTGGGCAGCTACCCCCTGATTGAATCCCTTGCCGCCCGGACCCATTTTAAAAATACTTCCTTTAACGGTTTCACCCGGGACCGGAAGATGAGGGCTTCTTCCCATCAGATCCACTACAAAGCTTCCGAAAACTGTTACTTTTTTCCCCATAATCCTTCTCCTTTTTCTTATAGCAAGGCGATTCCGTTGCCTGCTCCTATCCGGTCCGCTCCGGCTTCTATCATACCCCGCGCCTCTTCCGCTGTACGGATTCCTCCGCTTGCCTTTACTTTTGCCCGGTTTCCCACGGTTTGCTTCATAAGTGCTACATCCTCAGTTACGGCACCGCCTGTACTAAAACCTGTGGATGTCTTTACAAAATCTGCTCCGGCTTCTATAGAAAGCTCACAGGCTTTTACAATTTCCTCTTTCGTTAAGAGGCAGTTCTCTAAAATAACTTTTACAACTTTCCCCTGGGAGGCTTCTACAACTGCTTTTATATCGTCACGCACCAGATCATAATTTTTATCCTTCATGGCACCGATGTTCATTACCGTATCTACTTCATCTGCCCCTGCCTTCACTGCCTCGGCGGCTTCAAAAGCTTTTGCAGATGCCAACATAGCGCCCAGAGGGAAACCTACCACGCAGCAAACAGCGACACCGCTGCCTTTTAATTCCTGTGCAGCAAGAGGTACCTGGCAAGTATTCACGCACACCGATGCAAATCCATATTCCTTTGCTTCTGTACAGTATCTTTTAATTGTCTCTGACGTGGCATCTGCCTTTAACATCGTGTGATCCACTATTTTTGCAATTTCCATTTTCTTCTCCTCTTTCTTTCATTCTCTATCTCCCCGGATATGTAACCGGTTACATATCCGGGGTAAAAATAAACTGCTAACTGCAGCCTATTTTATTAATTCTGACCCGCGAAGCACCACCTGATATGGAACAAAGATTTTCCTGCCGGAACTTTTACTCTCCTTATGGGACAGCTTGTCAATCAGCATTGCCATAGCTTCATATCCCTGCCTCTTTGCATCACGTTCAATGGTTGATAGCCTGTAATCGATTATTTTAAGAGATTCAATCTGGTCAAAGCCTACCATTGATATATCCCTGCCCATTTTAAGTTTCTGCTCGGTAAGATACTTAAGGACTCCCAGACTGGTCTGGTTATTGGAGGCAAAAATTGCAGTCGGCGGATCCGGAAGCCGCAGCAATTCTTTTGTCCGTTCATAGGCCTTGATGATCTTGAAATCTCCGGATACAATATACTCTTCCTTAAGATCAATCCTATAATCCATTAAGGCCGCCTTGTATCCCTTTAACCGGTCCTTCCCCGGCATAGAAGTACTTGGACCTGTAATGATTGCGATCTTTCGGTGACCGGCATGGATCAGGGCTTCCACTCCTTTATAAGCAGCGGCATCATTCTCTACAAAAACACCATCCAAACTGGAATTTTTAATATTCCGGTCAACTAAAACCACCGGAATTCCCTTGCTCTCAAATTGTATCAGCTTATCCCGAGTCACCATATCAAGCTCGGAAACCGGGGTAATAATCAAACCGGAAAGTCTTTGGCCTTCTGCCATCTGAAGGTATTGATGTTCTCTTTCCTGCATTTCACCTGTATCAAACAAAACAATGTTATACTGGTTATTGACCGCTATCTCTCCCATTCCGCTTATAACGCTGGAAAAAAACTCATTGGCTATATCCGGAACAATAACACCGATACTGGAAGAGTCACAGATGCTTAAACTTCTTGCAATGGCATTCGGTACGAAATCCGCTTCTTCAATCGCTGCTAAAACCTTCTGCTTCGTTTCGTCCTTTACATATCCGGACTGATTAATCACTCTGGACACTGTCGCAGAAGAAACACCTACTTTTTTGGCAATATCCCGTATATTCATTTTTTAGAATCTCCTTTATGTAACCGGTTACATATGCATATTAACATATTGTATAACGAATGTAAAGCTTTTTTTATCATTTTTTTACAAAAGATTTAGTTTTTATTTGCGTAATTAAAAATAATGACCAGCAAGTATGCCTATGGAAATGTAAACCATGAGTCCCATTACGCCTCCGGCACATATGGCAATGACTGATACCGCACCAAAGGATTGTTCCAGGAACGTATGCCGAAAAATATTCTCCTGCTGTTTAATCTTCCAATGCCAGCAAGACATCCAGCTCCGTCAGTTCGTCAAACTTCTGGACATCCACACAGCCGCAAAGTCTTGTAAGTACCTGGGGTTTATACATATTTCCTGACTTGACGGAATATTTCTTCCAGTATTCGCTTGCGGCACTTAACAAGGAAGCTGCCTCTTCCTTTAAGATTTTTCTTCCGGTAAGCCGGTACATACACAGAGAAACAGCCCCTTTGATTTTCAGGGAGTAATAGAAGCCCAGATAGCTAAGGGATTCGATATCATCCAGTGTGACTTTAAGTTCCCGGTCAATTCCTGTGTTTCTTTTAATCTCTATCAGTCCCTTCATGGCTTTATCCGCATGGTTCCAGATAGAGTCCGCCATGGAAAGGGGATTGATTCCTTCAATGGTTTCTTCCTTTACCACCCCACTGCAGTAATCGACTACGGAGATATATTCTCCTCCCGGCACACTTTTGCAAGCAACGAATTCGTTAATATCCGCAAATACCAGCTTATCGGTTTCTGGTTCGTACATACAGCACCCTTCCGGATACCATTGAAAATCAAAATCGTGCCAGTGGGTACAGTTTACTTCCGGAATAATATCAGAAACATGTTTCCAGATTTCATACAACAGGGCTTCTTCCTCTGTGTTAAAATGTGTTTTCAGTTCATTGATGAAATAACTCTCATTTAGATTGATATTATAAGATAATTGCCCCCAAATAAAATACATATACCACATTTTATCCATAAACAGCGGATGGGTCATGTCCCTCTTATCCATGTAATCTCGTCCCCAGGTAAAGCCATCGGCTCCCATATAGTAGCCCGTCATAGTATCCACAGGCATCCGGCTTAAATATTCACGGGCAAACTCAGGATTTCCCCAGCGGTACATATAAAAATCATCGTTGCGCAACGTCAGCCAGATGTTAATATCCGGCTTTTTTTCTTCCAGAAAGTCCGTTATAAAAGCCGGTTTTGTATTGGAATACATATGGGCCTGGGAATATTTAAAGCTGATTTCAATAGGACAGGGAAAATCCTCAAATTCAGCCATAATGCTGTCATAGCGGGTCATCTGCATTCTATGGATAAACCGGAAATCTCTATCCCTTTGTTCCGTCAATACCTCTTTTACCCCTCTGCCATAAGTCTCTGCCAAAAACGGTACATCGGTCTCATCCCCTGTCATATGCTCCCCGGCAGTTACTCCAATGCCTGCCAGTAAGGGATAGGTTCTTAATAGGGCTTTCGTTCCACAGTATATATAATCCTTTGTAACGGGATTATCCTGTTCACTGGTAATGCCGTATGGGCTTTTTTCCGTCCCATAGGTAAATAAGTTCCAGGTAAAAATATAGATTTTTATGCACCGGTTTTTAGCATATTCCATAACCGACTGCCAGAAGTTTATCTTTTCATCCATGGTGATTTTCTTAACAGTCACCAGACTGTTTTCCATATCCGGTGCATAAATACCCCAGCCGCTCAATTCTGCTTTAAAGGGTCTGGTCGTACGTTTTACATCCTCCAGGGCAGTTAAGGGATATTCGGGAATCCGCACCATGGATGGAAAGGGTGATAAAGTCCATAAAGATAGTACGTTGTATTTATTCAATGCCATCCGGTCCAGAAAATCCGTCCAGAACATAAAATCCCACATGTCCTTAATATTATGAGATGCGGAATCCGAAGAGTCCGAATAGCTTGGAGTTCTGGCATCCAAAGGAATATTAAACTTTATTCCTCGGTTTAGCAAATATGGTATTACTTCTGAAAAACCAATACCCTCTATGCTTTTTTTCCGGCTGATATGCTTAGCCAGATCCAGTATGCCGTACATGATTCCGGCTTCATCCCCGCCAGTTAAGAAAAGCATGTTGCCGGTAAGGTTTAAGCGGTATCCCTGGGGAGGTATTTTCGCATCCATATCCAGTTTCAGGGTCACGGATGGCCCTCCTTTTAAGTAGCTTTCCGCTTTATGTAATTCAATCAAGGCAAATTTAATTGCTTCGGTAAGTTCTACATTACTTTTTTCCTGTATCATATCCACCCTCCAAACAGCTTCCGTTATTTATGGTTTATTCTATATCAATGGAAAACATATCCCATACTTTAAGTTTATCGGCCCAAACTTCCACTCTCCCTTCTGAAACCTGAAAGCTCAGGTTCTCTTCTCCGATAACGGACCGGACATTTTTAACGGTCTGGGAGTCCTTTAATTTCACACTGAAGGATAAATCATGGAAGGGTACATGTTCCATCAAAGGGCGCTGTCCGATTTCATTGACAAAGTGTACCAGAATCTGTCCCGCTTTCTCATACATAGATACCTGTACTGCAGATGGTACATTTACTTCAATTTCCCTTCTGTCTCCAAGAAGGGAATCAATAGCATTGGAAATCAATTGATAATGATCCGGCATTTTGTATCCGGTGATTAGGGCATTTAAGGAAAACGGCAGGAAAAAAACTTTCCCTTTCCCAAAGGAATTAAGAATGCAAAGCGGGATATCCGTGTTGGGAGTTGGAATGGAGGAACGTTCCGGCGGAGCGCCTGCCACATCTAGTGGTGAAAAAGGAGGAACCAAAGTTGCCAGTGTCTTAGCACTGCCTGCCGGGGTACAGTAACTTACAACTCCGCGAAATGCCACCTTATCTGTATCCATACCTTTTTTCAATGCCAGACCCTCTTCCTCAAAGCGCAGATAACTGGCGTTCAGGAATTCTCCCACATTAATTTCTTTCTTAACACCCAATAACAGGCTGTTATTTACACTGCTTTCATAGTCTGTATTTTCTGCAATCAGGTTCCCCCCATCCTTTACATATTCCTCTAACAGAGCAGGTATCCCTTCATAGGAGAGAAAGCCTTCCGGGGCAATTACTACAGGATATTGTTTCATTTTATCCCCATTCATCCGGTATTTATGCATAAGATCAAACTGGATATGGGATTTAACCAGTGCCTCTGACCAGCCTCTGGTGGCCTGGGTGCCATTGCATAGCAGCAATACTTCTGCTTTGCTGACGGCCCCTTTCATATCATTTTCCGATTTCTTTATCATCTGGTCTGCTTCCGTTACCGCACGTATAATTCGTTTATCCGTAATAGTATCATTATATCCGGTAAGGGAATGCCAGATTACCCCGCGGGAAGCCGGAACCTGGCACATCCATGACAAGTATTCCGCTTCCGGCAGCCCAACGTGCCTCCAGTCCATGCCGGGACAGGAATGGATAATGCCGAAGGGCAGAAGGGAACCATCCTCTGTCTGGCCTGATTTCATGGCAAAAATGGGATGGATAATCTCCGGAATTTCATTTATTCCGTTGGATAACACGTTCTGGGATTCGGTACAGATTAAATCGGCTGTCTCATACCTGTCATAAATGCTGTCCCTGTCAAACCTGCCAAAGGATTTTGACTTGGCAGAGCTTGGGTTATAATATAAAATCATTGGGATATCTTCCCGTTTTGCCTTAATTGCTTTATATATAACCGCAATGTTGTCCTTGGTACATTGGGACAGCCAGCCGTCTTCGAATTCTTCCGCATTGTCCGGCATAGGCTTTCCATATTTTTTGAAATACTTCTCTTGGCATCTTTCACAGAAGCAGGCAGAAGCAAAAGGAGCATTAAAGAAAATACCGTCTATATCGTAGTTATCAATAACTTCATTCATAACCGGCACAGCAACCTCTTCATTACGGTAGCCGCCCGTTGCACAGGTATTTAAAAACAGGGACCAGTTCCCCATCCGCTTCTCCCCTCGGTAATAAGGGGATTTATCCTTATGCCTTGCAAACCATTGTGGTTTTTCAAGGTAGGTGGTATCATCAGTTATACTGAAATCAAAGCGGGCCACAAATTTAATATCCTTTTTATGGAATTCCTCAATCAGTGCCTTTAACAGATCCTTATCTTTGGGCAGGTATTCATTAATATGGTGGTACTTCACCTTACTATCGTACCAGGCATAGATTCCCCCTACATTCATAACCACTACATTGCCAGCCATCTCTTCCGTTTCCCTTGCGATTTTTACCGGGTTCATACGATTGGTATCCTTTACTTGCAGATTAAACTGTATCACCCGCATGGGTTCCTTCCACCATAACGGTTCTCTCATATATTTATCCTCCTAAAGCAACCGGTACTTTTATTTACATGTCCGCTTTATTTAACTTTTTTATGCTGCCTACAGGCTGAAAGTCATCTTTTACTATCCTTTCACCGCTCCTGCTGCTACCCCTTTGATAATATTCTTCTGCAGCATAAAATATAGAAGCAGAATAGGAAGAATCGTTAAGAGATATGCCGCAAATGCCAATTCCCACTTATTGCCATATTCTCCTGTAAAATAAAACTGGGACAAGGCAATGGTCCGCAGGTTTGTCCTGGTCAACATAAGTCTTGGGAATAAAAAGTCATTCCAAATATTTAATGCATCCAATACTACAATGGTAGTAGTAATGGGTCTTAAAACAGGGAATAAAATTCTCCAGTAAAGCTTCCATACGCCGGCTCCGTCAATTTTGCCGGCTTCTAAGATTTCTCCGGATACCCCTCTGATAAATCCTACGTATAAGAATACCGCCATAGGGATATTCCTGCCGGAATAAAATAGAATCATACCCAGAATTGAGTTTGTCAATTTTAAATCTGACATCAATTTGACCAGTGGAACCAGGGTGGTATAAAAGGGTATCATGATCCCGCAGAGGAAAAAGACATAGAGAAAATTATAAAACTTTTTATGTTTTGACCATGCGATAACATAACCAGCAAAGCCGGATAGTATGACAATTCCAAGAAGACTGAAAGCAGTAATTAAAAAGGTATTTATGAATACCCTGCCGTAATTCATAATCTCCCAGGCTTTCGGAAAATTTTCAAAATGGAATTCCGACGGAAAGGTACTGGGACTTAGCAGTGCTTCTTTCGTGGATTTCAAGGAAACGAAAATCATGATCAAAAACGGGTATAAAATTATACAAACTACCAATATCATAACCAGTTCCATAATTATTGCTTTTCTTTTACGACGGCTTAAATTTTTTGATTTAGTAATTGATGTCATTTTCCCGCCTCCGTAATATAAACATTTGGAATAAAGTTATCGCCACAATAATCAGGAATAAGACCACACCTAAGGCCGAACCGTACCCCGCCCGTTTATTGGTAAAGGATTCCCCGTATATGGTCAGGGAAATCAGTTCGCTTGACCTGCCAGGGCCGCCTCCCGTTAAGGCAAACATAAGGTCATATTCCTTAAAAGCCCTTTCCACGGAAAGGATCATGTTAATGGTAAATGCCGGGGCAATCAGAGGAAACGTTACATAACGGAACTTTTTCCATCCTGTGGAGCCGTCTATATCCGCTGCTTCATATAGGGACTGGTCAATATTCTGAAGTCCTGCTATATAGATGACCATATACCATCCGGCCATCTTCCATGCCCCTACCAAGACCCCCATGTACAGGGAATACTGTTTGCTGCCCAGCAGGTTATTGGCGATTACGTCAATCCCTAAGGATTTGCCCAGATCCGCAATGGGCTCTGAAAAAATAAAACTGAAAATATACCCCACTACCAGGGAGCTTAAAACTGCCGGTACAAACAGCAGTGCACGGAATAAGTTCTTTCCTTTGGATATACGGTCAAGGCCAACTGCTAGTACAAGTCCCAACACATTTAACAAAATCATGGACAGAAAGGCGTAGATAAAGGTATTCTTAAGCGGTTCCGCAACATACTTATCCCCGGATAAGGTAAAGTAATTCTTTAATCCCACAAGATGAAAGGCAGCATTAACACCGTTCCAGTCCGTAAAACTGTAATAGATACCCCCAAGCAGGGGATAGACTACAAAGACCAGATAAAAAACGATTGACGGCAAGACAAGAAAAAACTCTGAGTATGTACTTTTAAATTTGTGTGATTTCATCATCTTCCTCCAGATATACCCGGGCTGTATCAGAATCTTACAGCCCGGATATAAAACTATATAATTCCCTTATGCATTAATTACCTGTCTTTATAATTAGCCAGGAATTCATTCACCCAATCAGGATCAGCCTGTACCAGACGCTGATGTTCTTCCTGAATCTTATCCGCGACAGATTTGGCATCAGTACCGGCAAACCAGTCCTGCTGTCCGGCTTTTACGATTTCTTTGATACCGGCAATCCACTGGCGTGAAAGAATCGGGCTGTTAGGAAGTTTATTATTGTCAAGGATTTCATAAATTAAGTCATATGCAGGATCCAGTTTTGCATCATTATCCCTGGTCGTAGGCAAATATCCAGTGGATTCGTTAAAGATGGTAGCGCCCTGTTCTGAAGCCAGGAAGTCTAAAAAATCAAAGCAAAGTTCTTTATTCTTTGCATCTTTTGTAATACTGACGCCGCAATCAAAACCGGAAATAAGGGTCTGGTCTTTTTCATCATCGGTAAAGCAGGAAGGAAGAACCATGATTTCAACTTCCGGGTCTAACGCTTTGATGTTTCCTACAACCATGGCGGTCTGGAAAATAAACGGTGTTTCTCCGGTAATAAAGCTCTTTCTCATGCCATCTGAATCGGTTCCCAGTGCATCATCCGGAATATAGGGACGCATCTGTGCGTATTTATCGAACATTTCCAGGTATAAGTCATCGTTCCAGGCTGCTTTGTCCCTTAAGACATCGGCATACCAGTTGGGATTCTTGCCGTAGATAGCCTGGTACATATACTGGAAGGTCCAGGCTGTTACTTCGGAAGTATCCTTGCCGGAAATGCCTAAAGGCTTCTTTATACCGGCTGCAACGCACTTATCAAGCAAACTTAAAAATTCCTGCCAGTTCTTGGGATAATTATTCTCATTAAGGTCTACCCCTGCCTTTGCCAAAGCACCTTTATTGACGATAACAGCCGATACGGATAATGCCATAGGAAATGCGTATAAGTCATTATTATATGTAAACAGTTCCAAATCACCGTCTACCAGTCTGTCTTTGATACCGGCATCCGTAAGAGGAAGCAGATAACCACTTTTTGCATAACCCTGCTCTGTGGCACCGCCCTGTGCAATATACATATCCGGAAGAGTACCGGAAGCGATCCAGCTTGTCATCATAGTTTCAAAATCCGTCACAGTCTGTGTAATAATAGTGTCCAGCTTTACATCCGGATTTTTCTTCTGGTATTCCGGTAAGACTTCACTGAGAGCCGCAGCCTCCAGAGGGCCGCAGGCGATGGAAATGGTGCCGGAGTAGGGAGCTTTTTCTCCTGAACCGCCATTTGATTCAGCGGCAGAGGATTCGGATGCAGAATCCGCATTTGTATCCGCCCCTTTATTATTTGATGCTGTATCTTTTTTTACATTGCCTGAACACCCCGCCAAACTAAATAACATAACCAATACAAGGACTAAAGATATAATTTTTTTCATAATTTTGATTCCCTTCTGTTAATCATGTTTGTTTCAAATACCAAAATACGCTTCTTCTGCGTTCCCCTATTGAAATCCGTTTCAGACGGCTGCGAATCAGAAACTGAAAATCCACAGCAGTTTATAAAACGACTCTGATACCGCACAACAGATTCCCTGCATATACGGTTTATAATAGTAACGGATTTATTATATTACGGACATAGCCTATTAAGGATTTACTACATTAACAGGTTTACCTGCAATAAATGCCTCAGTATTCTCCACTGCAATGTCCATGAGCCGCTGTCTGCTCTCCTTTGGAGCCCAGGCGATATGAGGCGTCAAAATACTGTTATAGCACCCAAGCAGGGGATTATCTTCAAGAATCGGCTCCGTGGAAACCACATCACAGGCGGCGGCATAAACCTTTTTACTGCGCAGGGCTTCTGCCAGATCCTTTTCAATAATTAGCGGCCCTCTGCTAGTGTTGATAATAATTACTCCTTCTTTCATTTTCGCTATGTTCTCTTTATTGATAATACCCTGTGTAGATGGCAGCAGCGGACAATGAAGGGAAATAACATCGGATTCCTTAAAAAGCCTTTCAAGAGAAATATACTCTCCGATCTTTCTGCCCTCTTCATTCCGGAATTCATCATAAGCAAAAACTTTCATGCCAAAAGCTGCCGCAATCTTTCCAACAGACTGTCCGATACGGCCAAAACCGATAATGCCCATATTTTTACCGGCCAGCTCAATAAGGGGATAGTTCCAGAAGCACCAGTCTGCATTCTTACTCCAGTCACCGTTTTTCACAGCCATGGAATGTGCTCCCACATGATGGCAGACTTCAAATAGTAAGGCAAAAGTCATCTGGGCTACTGCTGCGGTTCCGTAAGCAGGAATGTTGGAGACGATAATTCCCCGTTTCTTAGCTTCTGCAACATCCACTACGTTATATCCGGTAGCCAGTACTCCTACATACCGGATTGACGGGCAGGCGTCAAAAACCTCCGCACTGATCGGTGTTTTATTGGTAATAACTGCATGTGCATCCTGTATACGCTCTGCAATTTTCTCTGCCGGAGTCCGGTCATATACCATTACTTCACCCAGCTTTTCAAATTCTTCCCAGCTTAAATCTCCCGGGTTTTCCGTATAACCGTCTAAAATTACTATTTTCATTCTTATACCCTTCTCACACCGCAAGGAATCTTGCAGTGCTGCCACAAATTGTAATATATGCTTCACGGGCCAAAAGAATCTAACTGCAGCAACCCTTTCTGTTTGAATTTTCTTCCGGCCAGACTTCTTTTAACAGGCTAGTCTTCCAATAAAGCCCAAGCCCTGTTGATCACCCTCTTAGTGCCTGCCAAAACCAAATCCCCATCCTCTTCTTTCCAGGGCTTTACTTCAAAGGACAGCATATAGGGGGTCTCAGAATTTAAAAAGCCTTCTTCTTTTAGTACACGGAAAAAATCCAACAGTTCTGCCGTGTCATTGGCACTTTCCGGGAATCCGAATCTGGGATGCTGGTCCCCGTATGCTTCACTGCCTTTTTTCACCACTGCATTTCCGATATGGAAGTGATTGATATAAGGCCTTAAGGTTCTTATTACGAATTTTGACGTCTCATAAGTGGTTGGAAAGTGGGATAAATCAACCATTAATCCGAAATTGCTGCAGATCTCTTGTATTTGCTGTTGACATACTTCCACCTCCCTTCCGTGAACTGATGATGTGGTGAACCTCGTATTTATCATTATAGTGGTGAACCGGTGAAAAGTCAAGGGGGGTTTTCAGATTTTCTTACTTTCATCTTTACATCTGTGGTGAACTGATATATATTTAGATATGGAGGTGAAAATAATGCCAACTGAAAAACCGAGATACACCATCACTCTTGACGAAGAAATGCTGAAAAAAATTGACGATTTCCGCTTTGAAAACCGTTTTGCCAACCGGACGCAAGCTACATTAGAGTTAATCCGTATCGGCATGGAACAGCTTGAAAAACAGAAAGCGGAAGCAAAAAGCGCACAAAAAAACAAACCCTCAGCCGAAGCGGAGCCTGACAAATAAGAAATACGCCCATTGAGGAACTGCCTGGCCCGCCCGAATTTGAAGTAACTGGCTTCAGACAGAACGAGCATGCGCTGAAACGGTGCCCCCTGTGAATCAACCGCAGATATTGCCGCTGTGAAGCCGAACGCTGCTTCCATGATTGGCTGGGAACTTTCCCAAAGATACCTACTGCAATGACCAGCATATGATTGATAAACAGGAAGGACTGAACGGCATTATCCGCACCACGCTTATGCAGGACAAGGATATGACTTCAATTTTCTGTATGGGAGGTACCATTTTCAGAAGGGCGCAAGATTGAAACGGTTATGGAACCAAAAGTGAGGAAAGGAATCAGGAATTCATAAATATGACAGGAAGTCTGACCGGGAAGGGCCGGGCATATTTCAGCTTCAAGTAAGAAAGGGTGCACAGGCATGGACTGACGAACTCAGTCAATGGACTGCCCGGAATACAATTCAATATCGAAAAGGAAAAAAGAACCGGCAGAACCAGTATTACGGAATGACAGACAATGCGGCAGTGAGAAAGATGTTTCAGAATGAGACATAGAGATAATAATCCAAATGGATAAGCCGAAGAAACCAGCGGTGCAGTTATACATTGGAAATATTCTGCAATTACTTATTGTGAACATTTCCATTACCGGAACCGCAGATAAAAGGGAGTCTTTTCAGATAAGAATGAATATAAGGTGAAGAACCGTATTCGTTAATGACGCACATATTTTATGCATAGGGATGTCGGGGCGTAAGCCCCGTGTCTGCTGGAAAAGCTCATAAACTTAGAAATATAAAAATCAATTTACATATACTAATAATTTTATTACTGCTTATTATCGTGTTGGTTTAAATTATGATTCATATGATGAGCTTGATTGGATATTTAAATAAAGCAAAAGCAATGTCTGTTTTATGATAACAAACAGCCAGCCCAGCCGAATTACATGCATATTAACATATTGTACTGTGAATGTAAAGCTTTTTTATTATTTTCTGTTTTGTTTAATTTTATTATTTTCCCGCAAATGGTTACGGGCTTTTATCGTACAATCAGATACTATTATCAGGTTGCCGCATCATATCATAAAAAGTACCCTGACAGTCAAGCACAGCCACTTTTTTGTGTCGAACTGTCAGGGTATCATTTTCTATGGATTCTGATATTTCTCCCCCAGCCACTCTGCATCCAGTTCATGCAGCATGGTCGCAACTGCTCCCCCTGCCTGAAGGTATGATAGCATTTAACCTACCCTTAACTACTTTTTGATCTGTTTTATGAATGACAGCCAACAGCCGTCTTTCCAATACCCATTCAAGAATTATTACAGCACATTGCAGCCGATTTGTTAAGGAGGTAAGGTCTCAAATATCCAACCGTATTGGAAAGCGGAAGGATTTCATCCGATAAAGAAATATTTAAAGTTTGAGTTATATATTCTCTTCTTTCAAGAATCCGTTTCCATATACCGGGATATTCTTCCTGAATCCTTACTCTCAGAGCTTCATCCGCAATGGCAATACAATCTTCCGCGCTTACGCCCGTATATCCTGGTACGGAGGGAATGATATCAATTTGAAAAATCATTCCGCTTTGAATTTTATTTTCTGATCCTGGATAAATAGGTGACGACATCCATTCCTCATCTGCGGTTAAATGTCCTGGGTTTAAAGACCAGCCATACTCTTCTTTCGGAAAGACGGTCTCTATAAGCTGATAGATTTCCTTTCCAGTTTTATTTATCCTTAAATTTTCCAACCACACAACGACTGCATTGTAATAAGGATAAACCATTCTTCCCAGATAATCCTTCTGGTCCTGGGGAAGTTCCGCCTCATTACTGACTACAAGACCGGTCCTGCTAGAAAGTCCACCTTTAAAGCCTGTTGTAAGAGAAAATGCATCTCCCCGTTGAATCTTTTTTGCAGTGGGGTAGAGATTCGCCTGCTGAAACCTCTCTCCGGCTGCGGCAATCGGCACCACCGTATTGACCTGACCATCTGCTGTTAAGTATTTGCCTATCTCGATTTCCGCCTTGCCCACTTCGATGGCATTTAGTGCATTTAAAATGCAGTTGGAAGAAAGATTGGCTCCATATTCATAATGAGCGATTTCATTTGCATTATTGGTAATACGAGCACCTTTGTCTGGCCCTATAAATAAATCATTAGCATTCACTAAATTCACGTCCGGCCGTGTAATTTTCTTTAGTGCTTCAACGATATAGTAAGGAATATCAAAAGGCCCCCCTTCTACTTCAATGCCTGTAAATAGCTTCCAGCCCACAAGTCCTATTCTATTTGCCTGATCCAATCCCTGCCGTTCAAATATAGAATCCAAAGTAATTTCGCTTTCCATAGGCTGGTTTGGCAGCGAAAAGGAAGGGACATGGAAAACATGGCCAGGCAGCCGGGTATATTGGCTCATCTTTAGATTTTCATTTCCCAAGAGGGAATATACCTTGTGATCCTGTTTTAAAATTAGCAAAGCTTCCTCAAAGCGCGGAATAAAGCCAGTTAAATATTCGAAATTCCCACTATGCTCCTTGTCTGCATAAATTACCAGATAATCAAGTTCTCTTTCCATCATCCCAGCTATTATCTTCTGATACCGCTCATCCATCGTCTGGTCCGACAGTAAAACAGGCCAAACTTCGTTGTAGGTTTTTGGCTCCGGCAAATTCGTTTTTAAGTAAATTCGATTAAAATTTGACATCATGTCTCCTCCTATGAATGAATTGCAGTTTTATCCGGCGATAATTAAATCCACACCATGCTCCTGCAGATCACGTTGGAAATCCTGGGAGGGTTCTATATCCGTTATTAAAACATCAATATCCTCTAATGCGCAGACTTTGAAGAAGCCTGTTGTATCCATTTTTGTAGAATCTGCGACTGCGATGACCTTCTTGGCACAATTAACCATGGCTCTTTTAACCAGACCTTCCTCTTCCGTGTGGATATAAAGCCCGGTACCGGTAATTGCGAATACTCCCAACAGTGTATAGTCAACCCTGTACTGGGATAATTCCAGCACCGTATCGCTGCCATATAAAAACAGTTGTATCTGGTGCAGTTTCCCTCCAACCACTTTAATATCCTTATTACCGTGTTTTGCCAATTCAACCGCATGCGTTAATGAATTGGTAATGGCGGTCAGGCTTTTGGAAGCCAGCAAGGGAATCACCGCTTCCACCGTGGTTGAAGAGTCAAAGATTACAGCGGAAAATTCTGAAATGAGCGGTTCTGCTGCTTCTGCAATCTTTTTCTTTGGAGTGGAATAAATCTTTGATCTTTCTTCGTAACCCATTATCAGGGCTTCTTTTTTCCCTGATATTGCGCCTCCATAAGTTCTCTTTAATATACCTTTCTTCTCAAGTTTAATTAAATCACGCCGAACGGTGTCCTTAGATACATTTAATTGATCCACCAATTCTTCCATTGATACATTCTTCTTTTTTTCAACGATTTCCTGAATCTTTGCTAAACGTTCTTCCACAAGCATAGTTATCATCTCCTTACCCATTAAGTATACAACATTATGCATCATTCTGCAATAGTTTAAATTATTTCAAAAAATATATTGCAAAATAATGCACTAAGTTGTAATATTCAATTATCACAAATGATCATTTCATTCGTCGCATCCATTTTTCATTTCTATTTATGCCGCTAGCGACAGCGTCAGAAAGGGGATTACATTATGAAACATCAAGTCTTTGGTACATTACAAAAAATCGGTAAATCATTCATGTTACCTGTTGCAGTCCTCCCCATTGCCGGTCTTCTTTTAGGTATCGGCTCTACATTTACCAGTACAGCTTATGGATCAATCGTAAAAGAAGGAGGTTGGTTGTATAAGTCTCTAAGAGTTGCAGCAGATAGCGGAAATATTGTCTTTGGGCTTCTTCCGCTCTTATTTGCCGTTGCAATTGCGATTGGCCTGGCTCAAAAAAGCAAAGAGATTGCCGCTTTATCCGCCGTTATTGCCTACTTTGTCATGAATATGACCCTCATGAGTATTGTCAGGAATTTTATGGACCTGGAAAAGCTTAATCAAACACCAGGATTAATAAGCAGCTTTTTAGGATTTGAAAATACGATGAATACAAGTGTTTTAGGCGGAGTTATCATCGGCTTAGTGGTTGCCCGGCTTCATAACAGATATTATAAAATAAAATTGCCTGACATGTTATCCTTTTTTGGAGGAACCCACTTTATCCCGATTATTTCTGCCTGCGCAGCTATTGCTATGGGAGTTGTTTTTGCCATCATCTGGCCGCTTCTGGGACAAGGAATCGCCTTACTTGGTATAGGGATTGCAAAATTAGGTTATTTCGGGAGTTTCCTTTATGGTTTTATTCTGCGGGCGCTGATACCAACAGGACTGCACCACGTATTCTATATGCCTTTCTGGCAAACTGCCTTAGGCGGAACTGCTGAGGTCAATGGAACCGTTTTAGAGGGAGCTCAGAACATCTTATTTGCCCAGCTTGCAAATGGAGATGTGATCAGTCCGTCTGTTGCAAAATTTTACTCCGGCAACTATCCCATTATGATGTTCGGCTTTCCGGCGGCTGCCCTGGCTATGTATCATACGGCTTACAAACAGAAAAAAGCTAAAATCAAAGGCCTCCTTTTCTCTTCCGCCCTTGCATCTTTCTTAACAGGCATTACAGAACCGCTTGAATTTTCATTTTTATTTGTATCACCGCTTCTATACTTTGGGATCCATTGTGTTTTAGGCGGCATCTCCTTTGCGGTTGTAAACATACTGAATGCAGGTGTGGGATATACTTTCTCAGGCGGGGCCCTTGATTTCGTCCTATATGGTATTTTACCCGGGAACGCACGAACAAACTGGATTGCTGTATTACTCGTTGGTTTCGCTTACGCAATCATTTATTATGTGGTATTCCGGTTTGCCATAACGAAAATAAATATTAAAACACCTGGCCGGGAAGACGATGAGGATTCTAAATTATATACGAAAGCGGATTACCTTGAAAAGAAGAAAGCTGAGGCAAAAGAAAAAGCAGGTACAGCCACAGATATGTATGTGCAAATCGTTGATGGAATGGGTGGAATGGATAATATTGTGGATTTAGATAATTGTGCTACACGTTTAAGAGTGGTTGTGAAAGACGCCGCAAAAACCGATGAGGCACTCCTTAAAGCTACAGGTGCCGCAGGAGTTATTCAAAAAGGTAATAATCTGCAGGTGATCTACGGTACTAAGGTCAGTACCATCAAAACTGAATTGGAAGAATATATCGAAAGCTACAACAGGAGGAATCATAATGAAAATTAGAGATAATCTTTATCTGATCTCAGGAGGCAGCTATGGCGAATTGGGAAATGCCTATCTGATTAAAACCAAAAACGGTTATATTATGGTTGATAGCAGTAAACCGGAGGCTTTGACGACTATCCGGAACAATTTAGCTTATTGGAAAATTAAAGAGGAGGAAATTACAGCCGTTCTCCTTACCCACGGTCATGATGACCATGCTGGCTGTGCAGCCTATTTTCAAAATCAGGGTGCAAAAATTTATATTGGTATAGATAATGAAACGCTCCAAAATGGTAACTTTGGGCCAAATAGTCCCTTTACAAATCATATGGCGCCTCCCTGTATTGCTGATGTGATACTTAAGGAGGATCAAATTTTAACCATAGACGGCTTTCAGATAACCGTTTATTGTATGTCTGGGCATACGGATGGAACGCTCCTTTACTATGCCAACGTCAATGATGACAGGGTTTTATTCACCGGAGATATGTTTTTCATCGAAGGTGAAACCGGGACAGATGTTAAAACCGGCTGGAAAGGGGATCTAAGCTATAGTGTTGAAAAATCAGGTATGAGTTTTCAAAAATTATGGAACCTCGGCATAGAGCCAAACATTGTATTAGGAGGTCACGGTATTCCTTTCATCAATAAGAATGCAAAAGAGGCGATTCGAAGCGCCTATAAGTACTTTTTATTAAACAATAGGTAAAAACTTCACATAAAAATAGGCCGTCATTTTGATGGACTAAGTCCTTTTTCCTACTTCACCCATATATGAACGATAAAAATGCCTTGTCAACTCCACCGGTCAATTCACGGACACGTTCGTCGAAATTATCCTTATTGGTCACGGTGACATCATCCGCTCCCATTTCCCTGGCAACCTGCAAATGCCCTTCACTTATATCACTGACCGCAATTGTGGCACCCATAAGCTTGGCCCCCATAACAGTCAGAAAATCCTCCAATAAAGATTATTTACAATTCATCGGCAATCGTTTGGCTGCGTGCTAAACAATTATGATTTCCGTAAACATCCTTATTGGAGGATTGCTAATTCAGAAGTCCTATTTTTATTCTCTTTGCACACTTACCTTTTTAAAGTACCCGGCAGCAAAAATGAACTTTCCCTGTCAGACCTATTGGCCGGAGATTACTTTATTCGTTTATTCTCCCTTTCGCAATGGCATTTTTCATCCAGTCCTTCCCATCGACGATTCTGGCTATCACCATAGCAAGACCTGTATCCCCCGTTACATTAACCACCGTAGCAGGAGCATCCGTTATGGTGCCGATCAATACCATAACCGGTATGGCAACAGTTGGAAATCCAAATGCCGATATTATAAATATTTCCGCAACATATCCACCAGCCGGAATTCCTCCCATGACAACAGATGCTATCACTGCCACAATGATGGACATAATAATATTTCTGGGCGTTGCATAAGGAATTCCAAATATAGAACACAAAAAAGCAATTTTCAGGATTTGGATAATACATGCACCGTCTTTATGTAAATTTGCTCCCAGCGGTATGGTAATATCCGCAATATCATCAGGAATCCCCAATTGTTTACCCTGAATCATATTCAGAGGAAGAGTTGCCGCTGAGGAACAAGTTCCCAGTGCTGTTAATGTTGGAGCTAGTGCCGTCTTCCACCAACGTTTCACTCCGGCTGTACCGGCACCAATATATGCCATGATCGTTTGTGAAAGTACAAAATAAACAACGATGACAGCACAATAAATAATGATGGCACGGGAAAGAGGTCCAATTACCTGATCTCCATATTCTCCGATTAAGATCGCAAAGTAGCACCCTAAACCAATCGGTGCAATTTTCATTACGATTCCAATCACATTCACAATGATATCAGACAGTCCTTCCATAAGTTTTAAAACTGGCTTTCCTTTTTCTCCAGCCATAATAATTGCGATTGAAAACATAACGGTAAATACAATCAAAGCCATCAGATTGCTTTTAGAAAATAAAAGTGGAAAATCATTAACTGTAAACATACCTAAGAAATTCATGCTGCCATTCACATTATCCACCTTTTCTGCCAGATCCAGCACAGCGCCTTTGGCTGGGTCAAACATCAGTGCAGCAGCTATCATGAAAAGACATGAAATCACTCCTGTTATGATCGTGCCAATCAGAAACGTGATTAATATTTTTCTTAGTTTCACCAGATCTTCCATTTTAGCAATTGCTGAAGTCAATGAGCAGAAAATCAGGGGAACAACACAACAGTAAAGCAAGTTTAAGAAGATGTCCGCAACCGGCTGCAGTATTTTTGCGCCTTTCCCCCAGAAAAGACCGATCACTCCTCCCAGAACCATTGAACCCAGTAATATTACGGAAGATTTATATGTATTCCAAATGTTTTTCATATGTTTCTCTCCAATCACTTATCAGTATTTACCCATTAACTTTTCTTAAATTTGTCTTTATGCTTTCAATTGCACTCATTACTATTTCAGGCGTTGTTCCTAAGTTCAGCCGGATAAAGCCTTTCCAGTTCTCACCGAACCACTCACCGTAATCGACAGCCAGTCTGCACTGATTTTGTGTAAATTCTTTTATTTGTTCAATGTCTACATAATTCCTTAAATCCATGAAAAGCAGGTAAGTTCCTTCAAGTGGAACAATATAAACTTCCGGGAACTCTTTCATCTCTTCTACTACCATCTGATAATTGTGATAGATCACCTTCTTTAAGGATTGATACCACTCATTACCACCTCTTAAAGCGGCCTCCACTGCCGTAATACCGAATATATTAACCTCCACATTATTAAATACTTTGGTGAAATCATCCCAGGTTTTTCTTAATTCCTCATTTTTGATTACAATCGTTGAAGTTAAGCAAGTTGCCAGATTAAAGGTTTTAGATGCTGCAAAGGCCGTAATCATATTGTCCGCATATTTTCCGTTAGCTATAGTTGCTGCCGGGATATGTTTTTTTTCTCCAAACACCAAATCCTGATGAATTTCATCAGATATAACCAATACATTATGGCGCGCGCAGATCTCCAGCATTTTCTCCAGCTCTTCTTCCGTCCATACACGGCCTGCAGGATTGTGAGGAGAACACATAATATACATCTTTACATGGTTCTCTTCAATTTTCTTTTCAAACGATTCAAAATCTATGGTATAGATACCTTTATCATAATTTAAATCACAAGTAACCAGATTACGTTTGCTGTCTTTCACACAGTTGTGGAATGGATAATATACCGGTGTAAGAATGATGACGGAGTCATTTTCTTTCGTATACATATTAACCGCCCAATACAAAGCCGCCACAACTCCGGGAGAAATCCGCATCCATTCTTTTTTCATTTTGTAACCATGATGGCTGTATTCCCAATCAATAACAGCCTCGTAATAGGAATCCGGCACGAAAGAATAACCAAATATGCCATGATCAACCCTCTTATGTAATGCTTCAACAACAGATTCCGGTACTTTAAATTCCATATCTGCCACCCACATGGATATCAAATCCGGATCCCCAAACCGTAGATCGAGCGCATCCCATTTTAAGGAAGCTGTCCCCATACGATCTACATAATACTTGCTGCAAAAATCTTTGACTCCCATTTAACAAATCCTCCTTTTAGTTTAATGCCTAAACTATTTTACATTTGAATTATATCGATATACTAGAACTTTGTCAATATGTTTTTGTTTAATGTCTATACTATTTTAAACTTTTTTTTGATTTTTTATTTGATTTTTCCGGATTGTTGTGTTAGACTTATGATTGGGTAAATTTACATTTATGGACTTTACACAAAATATAATTAAAAGGGAATGAGTAAATGAAAGAGAACCAAAATTTAAATGAAAGTATTATTGACGAGACTTTTCACACATTAAATGAAAGGCACAATAGTATTTATCAGTTTGTTATGCGATATAATGACTATATAATCTCAACACATGATTATGGGCTTGGCATCCTGCTCAGCATGATTGAAGCACATACACTCACTTATATTGAGGAAAACCCAGGTATAACCATTACTGAACTGGCCTCTTATTGGAATAAAACTAAAGGTGCATTATCACAAACAGTCAGCCGGTTATCTGAAAAGGGACTTGTTACAAAAGAAAAAAAAGAAGGAAATGCCAAAAATGTGCTCCTATATGCTACAGAAATCGGAGTAAAGCTCAGCAAAGCACATAAACTTTATGATACAATAGATATCGCCAAGACAATGGGGGAACTAAAAATGGAATGCAGCCCTGAAGAAATCGATAATTTTTATAAAGTCATATCGGTATACAACAAAATCATCCAAAATGATTTTGAAATCAACCGGGGAAAGAAAAATAATGTACGTTCTTCTGAAGAATCTATTTAAACTCATCAAGTAGCGAAGCAGATTACGAATATCCGATTGACTTCATCGAATAAAGCAATCGAACTAAAATATAGGGTTTTTTTAAATGAAAAAGTCGATAAAATAAGGCTTCCCGGGAATCCGGAAAGCCTTATTTTACCAACTTTATTAGCTTAATCGTTTAAATATTACTCAACAGAAATGATTTCTTTCTTGTTGTAAGAACCGCAAGCTTTGCATACTCTGTGAGGCATCATAAGTGCACCGCACTTGCTGCACTTCACTAAGTTTGGAGCGCTCATCTTCCAGTTTGCTCTACGTTTGTCTCTTCTTCCTTTAGAAGATTTGTTCTTTGGACAGATAGACATGGTTACACCTCCTTAAACTTTTTAAAAATATCCTGGATGACTGCCATTCTAGGGTCTGTAGACCTAATATCGCAGTCACAAGTCTCATGATTGAGATTTGTTCCACATCTATTACAAATCCCCTTGCAGTCTTCACTGCAGAGAACCTTCATAGGCAGGTTCAGTATGAGTTCATCACAAACCAACTGGTCTACATCCAGATTATAACCATTAATAAATGGTTGTTCTTCGAAATCTTCTACAATTCCCGAATCCGTTTCACTTAAATCAAGAGCACGGATCACATCAAAACTTAGGTCAACACGCACCGGATCCAAACAGCGGTCACATGGAATGATCAAAGCTAATTTCACTTTTCCTTCCACTACCAGCTTTTTGTCTCCAAGATTCATAATCCGCAGCAGCACAGGTTCTGCATCCACCACTTCATAATCACCGCCATGGCCGTGATAGACCTTCATATCAAGATCGGGTGTGTAAGTTTTCTCTTTCCCTTCAAGGGTGAACAACTCAGTTAAATTAATAAGCATACTAGTCTCCTAATACGCACCTATGTTATTATACATATGGGTGCAACATTTGTCAACAAATATTTCCATATTTGAAGTAACAGTTCAGCCATGCTTATGAATGGTATGGCTGAACTGTTACCCATACACAACATCATGTACCGTTTTATCAGGATTATACCAGAGCTTTTGTCTCTCTTGCAATGGCCAGCTCTTCATTGGTAGGAATTACGCATACCTTTACCTTGGATTCCGGTGTTGAAATCATGACACGTTTTCCTCTTGCCTTATTGGCTTCTGCATCAATGGAAATACCAAGGTAGCCTAAATATTCGCAAACTGCACCTCTGATCGGCTTATCGTTCTCACCCACGCCTGCAGTAAATACAATAGCATCAACACCATTCATTGCTGCTACATAGGAACCGATGTATTTTGCCACGCGGTAAATAAATGCCTGGATAGCAATATCAGCCAGATGGTTTCCTTCTCCCTGTGCCTTCTGCACATCACGGAAATCGCTGGAAATGCCGCCGGACATGCCAAGGATACCGGACTTTTTATTTAAAATGTCCAGAACCTCATTAACGCTCTTGCCTTCCTTGTTGCAGATAAACTGAACAACAGCTGGATCGATGTCACCGCTTCTGGTTCCCATAATAAGACCCTCTAATGGAGTCAGTCCCATGCTGGTATCCACGCACTTGCCGCCGATGGAGGCAGAAATGCTGGCTCCGTTTCCTAAGTGGCATACGATTACCTTGCCATTTTTATGATCCAGATCGCAATATGTTAAGGCTTCATTGGATACAAATTTGTGGCTTGTTCCATGGAAACCATAACGGCGAATGCTGTATTTCTCATAATATTCATGAGGAATTGCATACATTCCAGCCTTATCAGGCATACCCATACCGAAAGAAGTATCAAATACCGCTACATTAGGAACTCCCGGTACTGCTTCCTCACATGCTTCAATTCCCATTAAGTTTGCCGGATTATGCAAAGGTCCTAAATCAAAGCAATCACGGATAACCTTTTTCACGTCTTCATTTACTACGATAGAATCGCTGTAAATCGTTCCTGCATGGAGAACCCTGTGTCCTACTGCAGAAATTTCACTGGTATCCTTGATTACACCGTATTTGGGGTCAACCAATGCATCCAAAACCAGCTTGATGGCAACGGTATGGTTCGGCATCTCTTTCTCTACTACCAGATCCTCATTGCCTTCTGACTTGTGAGTCAGCTTGGAACCGGCAATGCCGATTCTTTCGCATAAGCCTATTGCTAAGACTCCCTCATTCTCCATATCGATCAGCTGGTACTTTAAGGAAGAGCTTCCGCAGTTAATAACTAAAATTTTCATATTCCTTTGATTCTCCTTCATTTATTTAATAATTTCGCCGTACTGTTCTCTGCTACAGCTTGCTGCGTTGGATTCGTCTGTGTCAATGTGCATAGCCAAAGCATAATTTTCATTTACACGCACAACTACATCTCCGAAAATAAGGCTTCTACCGTCTGTGTCTATTTTCACAGATACAACTTCACCATCTTTAACACCAAGCTTTTCTGCTTCTGCAGGAGTTGCATGGATATGACGCTTTGCAACGATCACGCCCTCTGATATCTCAATTTCACCAGCAGGTCCAATGATCTTGCATGAACCGCTGCCGGCAACGTCACCGGATTCTCTTAAAGGTGCAGCAATTCCAACGGAACGGGCATCGGTTGCGGAAAGCTCTATCTGAGTCGCTTTTCTAACCGGGCCTAAAATGGAAATTCCTTTAAACTCGCCCTTGGAACCAACAACAGTTACTCTCTCCTCACAGGCATACTGGCCTGGCTGGGATAAAGATTTTTTCTTTGTTAACTCATAGCCGTTTCCAAATAAAATCTCAAGATGTTCCTGAGTTAGATGTACATGTCGAGCTGATGTTTCAACGATAAAATTCATACCTATCTATTCTCCTGTTCTTTTAATCGATGTTTTTCACCGATTCTCACTCTATTCTATGAGGATTCGCTAAAATTTTCAAGTGTTGTGCTAAAATAATTTGCATTTTTTGCGAAACAATCGCATAATAGAGGATAAGAATAAGAAAAAGGATATCTTTTAACATGAAAAACAAAAGTTCTCTAGCCGTTGGTATTATCGCAGAATACAATCCTTTCCACGATGGACATGCCTACCATATCAGGAAGGCCAAGGAAATCTCTCAGGCAGACTATTGCATCGTGGCTATGAGCGGGGATTTTGTCCAAAGAGGAGCTCCTGCCATCTATGATAAATATACAAGAACAGCCATGGCATTGACTTGCGGGGCCGACTTGGTGATCGAGCTTCCGTCTGTCTTTGCTTCCAGCAGCGCAGAGGATTTTGCAGCCAGTGGGATCTCCCTTCTTAACAATCTGGGAGTGGTTGGCAGCGTCTGCTTTGGAAGCGAATGCGGTAATGTGGAAAAACTTACCGGTATTGCTTCTATTTTAGCCACAGAACCCCCTGTTTATACGAAAGAGCTGCGCAGAGAGCTGAAAAAGGGGGCCACCTTTCCTCAGGCAAGAAATCTGGCCCTTATTTCCTGCGGAATCTTAAATGAGGATGAGGCTTCCATTCTGGCCGCCCCAAATAACATCCTGGGAATCGAATATTGCAAGGCTCTTTACAGGCAGAAAAGTTCAATGACTCCAGTCACCATATCCAGAAAAGGATACGGATATCATGATACCAGCCTTGCCTCCCAAGGTTTTAGTTCTGCCACAGGAATCCGGAAAGCCATTTATGAAAATCCGGATATCCTGAAGCAGGCGGAGTCTTCCCTGATACAGGTGCCGGATTCAGTAAAACAAATGATGTCCCAGGGCTTTCCTGTGTTTCCTGACGATATCAGTGCCTTATTAAATACCACACTGCTTAAATTGGACTGCGAAGGGATTCCCTTTGAGAAGTATGCCGACGTTTCAGAAGAACTGGCAGCCAGACTCCTAAGGCAGCTTCCGGATTTCCTTCCTTTTGAGGAAAAAATCAACCAGTTAAAAACAAGGCAATATACTTATACGCGGATCAGCCGGGCTCTTCTCCATATCGCCCTTGGAACCACTGCCCATCAGGTTGTTTTAGGCCGGAACGCCGGTTACGCCCCATATGCCCGGGTTTTAGGCTTTAAAAAAACTTCCTCAGATCTTATGGGAGAAATAAAAAAGAGAGGGAGCATCCCTCTCATCACAAAAACTGCCGATGCAAGACTCATTCTTTCCGGAGCAGCCTGGTCCATGCTCCGCCAGGATTTTTACTGCTCCCACATTTATCAGACCATTGTGCAGGACAAATATCGCATAAAAATGAAAAATGAGTTCACTCATTCCGTCGTCATCCTATGATGGCGGCTGAATGAATTCACTGATCCTATCTTTATATAGAAGAAACCGGGATTTAGGAACTACAATTCCCTGTTTCCACATTTCAAGGAGCTGTTCAAACGTAACAAACTTCGCATCCACCACTTCTTCTTGCTGAATGGTTATGTCATTTATGGTAACATCTTGCCTGGTGATATAGGTGTCCACAAACCGCTCTTTCAGACGGATTGCATGAATCAGGATGAGCTGCTCTTTTTCCGCCCGGATCCCCACCTCTTCAGAAAGCTCCCGAAGGGCTCCTTCTATGCTGGTTTCACCCGCAAGAACAGAGCCCCCGGAGCATTCCCACATAAGGCCATAAGGCTTATCCGGATGCCTTTTGGTGAGCAAAATTTCCTGATTTCCATTTACAAGCCAGATATCCGACACAAGGTGATAATCTCCTGTACCAAGCGGTACTCCGCGGACATGGGTTTTTCCAGTGGCCACCCGTTTTTCATCATAAACATCCCAAAGCTCCATAAACCATTCCTCCCGACCTAAGAATCAGCTGGTGCAGCTAAAAGTTTCCCCCGTTCCAACCCCAGTGATCCACTTCCTCATATTTCACATAAATTTTATCCTGGGCAATGGAAAGCACATCTTTATAGATTTTACAGATCTCAGCGGTCAGCCTGTCATAATCCCGCTCTGATGCATGACCGAAAAGCTTTACTTCCACAAAAGCAAGCTTTGTACTATTATTCCCTTTAAAGTAAAGGGAACAGTTATCTTCAAAGTCAACCATGAGCCAGCTTTCCGATTTACCGGGAATGAGGCTGATGGCCTGTCCAAGCTTTGATTTTAGTGCTGTTTTTTCTTCTTCTGATAACGCGACATTTACTTTCGAGTTGATGAAAGGCACTGATTTCTCCTCCTTAAATCGTTTTTTATATCATACCACATATAATCAAAAATTACCATCCACTTTCTAATTCTTATCCGCTTATATCAGCAGGTCAGCAAGTGTCAGCTTCCCATGGAGAAATTCCATGATCTCCTGGATCTCCCTGCGGTTATCCTTCTTTCCTCCCTGTTTCACTCCGCGGATCAGAATATTTTTCGGTGTATGCTCCATGTCGATGAATTCCAGAATTTGAGTCCGGTATCCCTGGCTTTCCAGAATTTCTGCCCTGAGTGCATCCGTATATAGAGCTGCCATACGTTCCCGGATCAGACCATATTGAAATACGGGAGCCATAAGTTCCTGATGCATGGTTTTATTCAGCTCATGCTGGCAGCAGGGAACTGATAAAATGACAGAGGCTCCCCAGCGGACTGCCTTTGCCAGGGCATAATCCGTAGCGGTATCACAGGCATGAAGAGTTACAACCATATCCACATGGTCCACTCCCTCGTAGGAAGCGATATCTCCATGATAAAATTTTAACTTATCATATCCATACTGCTCTCCCAGGCGGTTACAGTCATCAATGACCGTCTGCTTTAAATCCAGTCCGATGACACGGATCAAATACCCTTTCAGCTCATGAAGATAGTAATACATGGCAAAGGTCAGATAGGATTTCCCGCATCCAAAATCAATGATCACATTCTCTCTGCTCTTATCAAGCCTGGGGAGAATATCTTCAATAAATTCTAAGAACCTGTTGATCTGGCGGAACTTATCATATCTGGAAGCAATGACTTTTCCTTCCGCCGTCATAACTCCCAGATCCACCAGAAAGGGGACTGGTGTGCCTTCTTTTAAAATATAACTTTTCTGTCTGTTATGCTGGGAAACCGGGGAAGGTACAGCAATTTTTTGCTGCCGTTTTATCTTGATGCTTGGACTCCCCTTTTTGCTCATCAGCACCCTAACCTGACCCTTCCTGGATTCCAGTTCCATCTGGCGGAGCGATCCATCCAATAGATCCACGATATAAGAGATGCATTCTCCCGCAGAAAAATTCTTATGAAAGGCCTGGTTTCCCACCAGCTCTTCCGCTTGAAAAATCAGGCTTCCTTTCAGCAAAAGCGGGCGCACCTTAACTTTGGAAACGCCCTGCTTATCTGATGGATTGCTGATTACGATCCGAAGCAGATTTTCATCAAGAAACTCTCTTCCAATCTGAATTAATTGTTCTTTTTCCTTTTCTTCCATGAAATCAGGCAATTCCTTTCCTATTTCTTGCCCATGCTCTTTGGGCATAACGGGATACCCGCAGGGTGTTTCAGTTTTCTGCATCCACCCAGCTTGCCCGCAAAAGCTCCGGGTAAGACTCAAGATGCGCAAAATCATTAAAACGTTCCATTAAAAAACGCCCTGTTTTTTCGTTCCAGTGCACTTCTGTAATACTGCAGTTCTCAAGGGAATTCCCAAGGAGACGATAATATTTCGGTTCCATATGAAGAAGTGCTGTTGTCACGGAGCGGATCACGCCTCCGTGAGTCACAACAGCTACATTCTGGTAACCGCTTGCGGCTATTTCTTCAAGGACAGGGATGGCCCGTTTTATCACATCCCCGGCACACTCGCCTCCGGGGTAAGGCAAATCCTGTTCCAGCCGCGCCTGTTCTTTCTGAAAATCTCTGTATTTTGCCGCTATCTCCTCATCCGCCATACCTTCCATATCTCCGAAGGAAATCTCCCTAAGCTTCTCTCTTATGATGTGCTTTGCATTCCAGTACCGGTTTGCTTCCCTGGCGGTTTCCACCGCCCGGATCAAATGGCTGGAATATACCGCTTCCATGCCTATGGAAGCCAGTCGTTCTCCGACTAAGGCCGACTGGCGGCGGCCTTCTTCGGATAGACCCACATCGATATTACAGAGTTTGCTGTTTTGCCGTCCATGGCGAATCAAATAGATATTCATCTCCTGTATCAATCCTCCACCAGTACTTAATTTTTAAAGCTGTGAATAGGCGCCGGAATCCGTCCGCCTCTGGTTACGAATTTCTCGCAGGAGTACTTGCTGACCGGCATAACAGGGGCATATCCCAACAAACCGCCGAATTCCACCGTCTCTCCCACGGATTTTCCAATAACCGGAATAATGCGGACTGCCGTTGTCTTCTGGTTTACCATTCCGATCGCAGATTCGTCTGCAATAATTCCTGCAATGGTAGTGGCAGGTGTGTCTCCAGGGATTGCGATCATATCAAGTCCTACCGAGCATACACAGGTCATGGCTTCCAGCTTCTCGATATTTAACGCTCCCATGGCTACGGCATCGATCATTCCCTGATCTTCGCTGACCGGAATAAACGCACCGCTTAAACCGCCCACATAGGAGGAGGCCATAACGCCGCCCTTTTTTACCTGGTCATTTAACAAGGCAAGGGCAGCCGTGGTACCTGGTGCACCTACCCGTTCCAGTCCGATCTCTTCCAGGATTTCAGCAACACTGTCGCCAACGGCTGGAGTCGGTGCAAGAGATAAATCAATGATACCAAAAGGAACATTCAGCCTTTTTGACGCCTCCTGGGCAACCAGCTGGCCGACACGGGTTATCTTAAATGCAGTTTTCTTAATCGTTTCACACAGAACTTCAAAATTCTTTCCTCTGGCTGCTTCAATGGCAGTCTTAACAACCCCAGGACCGCTGACTCCCACATTAATGATGACATCCGCTTCCGTCACTCCGTGGAACGCCCCTGCCATAAAAGGATTATCATCCGGCGCATTGCAGAATACCACCAATTTGGCGCAGCCTAGGGAATCTATGTCCCTGGTGGCCTTTGCCGTTTCCACTACGGTCTCTCCCATAAGAGCCACTGCATCCATGTTAATGCCTGTCTTTGTGGAGCCTACATTCACAGAGCTGCATACACGGTCTGTACAGGCGAGGGCCTTTGGTATGGAGCAGATCAGGTTTTTATCCGCAGCGGTCATTCCCTTGCTCACCAGGGCAGAATAGCCGCCAATGAAATTAACACCCACTTCCTTGGCCGCACGGTCAAGGGTCTGTGCAATGGTCACAAAATCTTCCGGACTCTTGCAGGCCGCACCGCCGACTATGGCAATGGGAGTTACAGAAATTCTTTTATTTACAATGGGAATTCCAAAATCCTTTTCAATCTCCTTTCCCACTGCCACAAGATCTTTTGCAACGGTAGTGATTTTATTATAAATTTTTTCATTCACCGTTTTTAAGTCACTGTCACTGCAGTCAAGAAGGCTGATGCCCATAGTAATGGTACGTACATCTAGCAGCTCCTGTTCGATCATTTTATTGGTTTCATTAACTTCAAACATATTTAACATATCGGGAACCCATCCTTTTCTTATGCCTTGAACTTGTCATCAGATACGGTGCATGCTGGTAAAAATTTCTTCACGCTGGCATTTTACCTTTACTCCGATTTCATCGCCAATCTGTTCCAGTTCATCAGCCAGCTCACCGAAAGGCTTTGTTGCATCATTGATATCAACGATCATCATCATGTTAAAGAAGCCCTGGACAATGGTTTGGGAAATATCCAATATGTTCACGTGGTTGCCTGCTAAATAAGTACAAATCTTTGCTATGATCCCTACGGTATCTTTTCCAACTACTGTAATAATCGTTTTGTTCATAATGTTTCTCCTCTTTCATTAGATTATATCATGGACCTGCGGTTCATGAGCAGCATTCAATCTTCGCGCCGATGAGCAAGCTCATCTTCGCTCTCTTGCGCCCATTATATCGTAATAATCTCAGACATCTGATCCCTTTTTGCAACCGCTATGGAAAAATCTGATGCCTTAAATGGATTATCTCCCTCTGTGATCTCAAGCTTTACCGTCTCATAAGCAAGCTCTTCATAATTGTTCTCCTTGCTTAAGTGGCCCAGCAAAATCTTCTTTAAGTTTTCATGAAGTATACAGCACAAAAGCCGTCCTGCATTCTCATTGGAAAGGTGTCCGTGATCTCCCAGGATCCGGCGTTTCAGATAGTAGGGATAAGGCCCTGCCTGCAGCATGTTTACATCGTGATTAGACTCGATCAGTACCGCATCAAGTCCTTGAAGATGCTGGGTAATATACTGGTCGTAATGTCCCATATCCGTGGCAACCGCAACAGATTTGCGGCCATGCTGGATCCGGTAAGCCACCGGCTTTACCGCATCGTGATCAATGGAAAAAGGCTTTACTTCCAGATCCCCAACATTAAAATCCACATCAGGCCTGATGGCACAAAATAATTCCCTGGGGTATTCCCCTAAATACTTCTGCTTTGATATCTCTTCCAGGGTTTCCCTGGTCCCATAAATAGGAACCCCATATTTCCTGGCCAGAATTCCCAGTCCTTTTGTATGGTCGGAGTGTTCATGGGTAATGGCGATTCCTGTCAGTTCACTGCCCTTTACTCCGATTTCATTTAATCCCTGTTCGATCCGTTTGTTGCTTATCCCGGCATCCACCAGGATATGCGTGGTATCGGAGCCCACATAAATGCAGTTTCCGCTGCTTCCGCTTGCAATACTTACCAATCTCATATTTTCCTCTTTTCAGCCCTGCATTCTGGATGATCCCCCCGCTTTTCCGGGTGTAATGGGATACCCGCAGGGTATTACCCTCTGCTTTTCAATAATTCAGCCAGCTGTTGCTTTACATCCTCTATGGAACCGTTATTTTCAATCACCCGCGTACAGCGGTTTAAAAACTCAGCTTCAGAGGCCTGACTCGCTATGATACGCTCCGAATGCTCTCTCGTATAGCTCCTGCTCTCCGCCAAACGGCGGATCCGGTTCTCCTTAGATGCATGGACGTACCACATCTCATCCCAGCTGTCATCCGTATTTTCATTCATAATTGCAAATTCTACCACAATAAGCCCTGCTTGGGAAGCAGAAATTTTATCCTCAATGGTTTTCCATACCATAGGGTGAATGATTCCATCAACGGTTTTTCTTGCGCTGTCATCCTCAAAGATACGTGCGGCCAAAGCTTTGCGGTCAATGGTTCCATCAGGTTTTAGAAGGTCTTCCCCCAAGGCTGACTTAACAGCCAGGTAGCCCTCCCTTCCCGGCTCCATGAGCTCATGGGCCACTTCATCCGCTTTGATAACTTCCGCACCGTATTCCTCTTTTAAAATAGAAAGAACCAGACTTTTTCCGGCTCCGACCCCTCCGGTCAATCCAATCACTCTCATCCTGTCACCAACCCTTTATTGTCGTAAAGGCAGCAGTCCAGAAGGACATGCCTGCATGTCCTTCTGGCGACAGCCCATCAAATACTTTGCAGTAAGGTATTTTACTTTGCATCAAACCAGGAGTCTCCTACATTGGCCTCTACCTCAAGGGAAACTGCAAGGTCTGCTGCATGCTTCATTTCTTCCACAAGAAGCTCTTTTACCTTATTAACCTCATCTTTAAATGCTTCAATGAGAAGCTCATCATGAACCTGAAGGACGATCCTGGATTTTAATCCCTGTTTTCTCAAAGCATGATCCACCCGTATCATGGCAATCTTGATAATATCTGCCGCAGTACCCTGGATGGGAGAATTCATGGCGACCCGCTCTCCAAAGGAGCGCTGCATGAAGTTAGAGGATTTAAACTCCGGGACGGGACGGCGTCTGCCAAACATGCTGACCGCATAACCTTGTTCTTTCGCTTCAGATACAAGGCCGTCTAAAAACGACTTCACACCCGGATAGGTTTCAAAATATTTACTAATATATTCTGAAGCTTCTTTTCTGGTAATGCTTAGGCCCTCGCTTAGTCCAAAGGAGCTGATTCCATAAACAATGCCAAAGTTTACGGCCTTTGCATTCCTTCTCTGAAGTGGCGACACCTCATTTAGAGGAACATGAAACACCTGGGAAGCCGTGATGGCATGGATATCCTCTGCCTGCCGGTAAGCGTCGATAAGACGCTGGTCCCCTGACATATGAGCCAGTACTCTCAGCTCAATCTGAGAATAATCCGCATCAACAAACTGGCATCCTTCCTGAGGAACGAAAACCTTCCTGATTTCCCTTCCAAGCTCCATGCGGACCGGAATGTTCTGCAAGTTAGGTTCTGTACTGCTGATTCTTCCCGTGGCTGTAATGGTTTGGTTAAAGGTTCCGTGAATCCGCTCATCCGGCCCAATGTAAGCTGCCAGCCCGTCTGCGTAGGTAGAATTTAATTTCGTCAGCTGTCTGTAATCCAGAATCAGGTTGACAACAGGCCAGTCAGGTGCCAGCTTTTCCAATACATCCGCTGCCGTTGAATAACCGGTTTTGGTCTTTTTCCCTCCCGGAATCTTCATATGGTCAAAAAGAACCTCTCCTAACTGCTTAGGGGAATTGATATTAAAGGTTTCTCCCGTTTCTTCATATATCTTTTGCTCTAGTTCTGTGATGCGGACCTTTAATCGGTCACCATATTCCTTTAAGCGTTCTCTTTCCACACGGATTCCTGCTTCTTCCATATGGAACAGGCTGTAGATCAAAGGCATTTCGATCTCGTAAAACAGCTTATCCATGCCCGCCTGTTCCAATGATTCACGAAGCAGGTCATTGCTTTTTAAGGCGACATATGACATATAGCAGATGCAGGTAACGGCTTTTTCCTTATCACCTTCCAGTGCACGCTTAAAGGAACTTTTTCCTAAAAGCTCTGTTTTAGATGGAATGGAGATATCCAGATAATCCTCCGCCAGATCATTGTATTCATAGGAATCCTTTAATGGATTTAGCAGATATCCGGCGACTCCTGCATCAAACACCGGTTGTTCCGGCATAAGCTTTAAAAACGCAAGCTGGTTCTTTAAGTGAAAAACGGTTGTCTGTCCCGCTCTTTTACAGACCTCCTCCGCTTTCTCTGCCAGATATTGCGGCGTAAGAGTCCCCTGGGGAATGAAGCAGTAGCACTCTGTCTCGCTGAGGCAAAGAGACAGGGCTGACACAGCCTTGTCCTCAATTACCAGCTGCAGCCCCAACCGACAACCCTCTTTGCACTTTAAAAATATGGTTTCAGCTTCTGAAAGGTCTGTAACAGCATGAAAGCCAGATTCCAAGGACGGTTCCTCATCTTCTCCAGGGAAAACGGCTGGGACGAAATCCATATCAATTATTCTCTGAATCTCTGCCTGCTGGGGAGTTTTTGTGTAATCCAGGTAGATATCACAATCCCTGTGAAGGGCAGCAAGTTCTTCCTTCCGCTTTACCGCTTCCTGATTCCCGGTAAGCGCCTCCCGGATTCTCTGAGACCCGATTTCTTCTATGTGGTCATAAATATTTTCTACGCTTTGGTACTCCCTTATCAACTGACATGCCGTTTTCTCACCAATCCCCCATGCTCCGGAAAGCGCAAAAACTCCGGCCAGGGACTCCGGCTCCAGGCCAAATTCTTCCCGTATGAGCTCTGTGGAATAGGACTTAAACTCCAGCCCCTCTTCTCTGACTACCGGTATCTTAAGGGTAACATGTTCTTCCACCGCCTGCAAAAGCCTCCGTTCCCCAGACAGAAGCAGGATTTCCCCTTCCTCTTCCTGACACCTTTTTGCCAATGAGGCCAGAATATCGGCGGAAGTATACCCCTCCTTATCAAGAACTGGAATATCCAAAGAAAGCATCGCCTCCCTTAAGCGCTCTTCCTCCGTTAAAATTCCTTCGTACACCGCTGTGCTTTTATACATTTCTTTATGACTGCCTTCCGGATCGGAATCAAAGGCCACTGCCAGATAGTCCGCTTCTTTTGCCTCTAAAAGCTTCGCGATCAGGCTTTGAATCCCTCTCGCCCCATTGGAAGGAAGCCCAAAAAAGGCGTTCCTCAGCATACTGCTTCCATCTAATAAAACGATATTTTTTCTGCTCATGTTTCCTCTTTCCTGCCCATCTTTTTGGGCACAAAGGTATACCCATTCAGGCATTTTCTCCCATCATGATAAGCCCCACTGCAGCCATATCCGGCATTGCAGAAGGACCGTAAAAAACAGTGCCATTACACTTACTGTAGCCACCGCATACCTGGCAATTTTAATACACTGTATAACCTGAAGCCTTTGTCTGGACTGTTCTATGGTTGCCTCCAGCGCTCCTTTTATATTATAATTCCCCGTTTCGGAATCAAGCTGCCTGATTCCCACGTCAACAGTAAAGTATATTTCCAGTTCCTCCCGGCAATCCGGACAGGATTCCATATGTTCCAGAAATTCACCCAGCTCTTCGTCTGTCAGTTCATCATTGATGTATGGCATAACCAGACGTTCTGCTTCCTTACACGTCATGGTCCAGACACCTCCTTAATTATATCTTTTGTCTATCATACAATATATTTTGCTCATTTTCAATTTAATAATCGCAAAAAAACACTTGCCAAATGGAAAATCCTATGATAAAATAATGAGCGTTGTAAGGAAAGGCCGGCATGTCGGAATGGCAGACGAGGCGGACTCAAAATCCGTTGATGGCAACATCGTGTGGGTTCAAGTCCCACTGCCGGCACTACACCCTTGGCAGGGAGCAAGGCTCTGGAAAGCTGAATTATTCAGTTTTCCAGAGCCTTTTCTCTATTCTGCGGCTTGTACTTCTTTGCATCTTCCGATATCTTCTGCAGCACTTTACCTTCCAAAATTTTCCTATATTTTTCTTAATTCGAGGAAAATCACGGGCACATCTGCAATATTTGTGATATACTGTAAAAAAATCCGCAAAACGAAAGGGAGGTAATCCTATGAAACGACACAATGTTATCCCAGCCCTTTTCATCGGCTGCACCCTGATTTTAAGCGGCTGCGGTCAAAAAAATTATGTCAAAACCGACTTACCAGCCACCTCTGCCGCTGCATCCGGAGAAACCATGTCCGCTGCCACAGAAGCATCCGAACCTGTTAAAATCGAAAACCCGGATACCCAGGCTCAGCAAAAGGAATCTGTCAAGAACACCTCTGCCGCCGGCATCACTGCTGCCCTCCACACCTATAAGGAAGGAAAAGTTTCCATTCAGTATCCGGCCGTCTCTGGATTGGAGGATGGGGCTATGGAAGAAAAAATAAACGCTCTGTTAAAAAGCAATGCCCTTGAGATATTAAAAGCCTATTCCGTCAATGAGGAAAAAGACAGCCTTTCTCTTACAGCAAAAGTAAACTCCGTAGACAGGAAGCGCATCACAGTAGTATACACAGGACTTTTTTCCGGGGATGGTGCAGCGCATCCGGTCAATGTGTTTTTTACCAACACGGTTGATCTGTCTCTGACAAAGGATCTAAGACTCACGGATTATGCGGATCCTAATGCGCTGGCTGAATACATCCGCTCTGATGACTGTCAGCTCTATGATGCCACTCCTGAACTTAAAGAAGCCCTGATTCCTTATTTGGCTCAAACCAGCCTGGAAACCTATACCAAAATGTTCCAAAAGGCCGATTTTCCAATGGAGGACGCATCCTCAGGCCACACTCCTGCCTTTCCGGAATCCTTTAGCTATGAAGACAGCGGCACTATTATTGTTTCCATTCCAGTCCCCCATAGCCTGGGTGATTTTGCGCTGATAAAATATACTCCTGAGACAAAATAGGAAAAATAGTTGCCTTTTACCTCGTTCTCTGTTAAAATAGGACGGAAAATAAAAGGAATTGGGGTAGAAAAATGAGTAACAACGTAAAACAGACAACCCGGGATTATCTGCTCAGTAATAAGCATCTGTTCGCCGCCTTCGGTGCAACCGTGCATAGTCTTACTGACAACTCACAATCCATCGCTGGCATTACTTTCCACAAGTGCCGGCAACTTAATATTCCACTGCTGTACTAAATTCAAGGTTCCTGTATTTCCTGGTTCATTCGCTTTTCTGGCCGCTGCCACCGCAGTTATCCGGCCGTAATGATCTCAGGAAACATACCTTTAGCACAGGGTGGAATTATTTTCGCCCTGGGAGCCCTCCCTTCTTTCGCTCCCATTACCTGCGTAATCCTTATGAAGTATATTTGGAACATTACGACTAACGGTACTGTTGCATGGAAAAACTTTTAAAGGATAGCATATTGTAGAATTTAATGTTATAGCAGGCTCAATTACAAGAAACATTTTAGCATTGTTTCTTGCAGTCATAATCGTTGTTCTCATGAACCTCATATTACCGGAAACCCTGATACTCTAAGAGAATAAAGAAAGGATTTAAAACAATTATGGACTTTTCAATGGACAATGTAACCGTTTTTACTCACCCGCTTATTCAACACAAGATCTCTATTTTAAGAGATAAGAGGACAGGCACCAATGAATTCCGTGCCCTCATCGAAGAAATCGCTATGCTGATGGGATTTGAGGCCTTAAGAGATCTCCCCTTACAGGATGTAGAGGTGGAAACTCCCATTGAGACCTGTATGACTCCTATGATTGCCGGTAAAAAAATGGCTGTCGTTCCTATCCTTCGTGCAGGACTTGGCATGGTCAACGGAATCCTGGCTTTGGTTCCCTCCGCTAAGGTAGGTCACATCGGCCTGTACCGGGATGAAGTTACCCATGAGCCGCACGAATACTACTGTAAGCTGCCAAGCCCAATCGAGCAGAGAACCATTGTTGTGACAGATCCTATGTTAGCAACCGGTGGTTCCGCAGTAGCCGCTGTGGACTTCATCAAACAGCATGGCGGAAAAAACATCAAATTCATGGCCATTATCGCTGCTCCGGAAGGCTTAAAGAGACTTCGTGAGGCACATCCGGACATACAGATCTATATCGGACATCTGGACCGCCAGTTAAATGATAACGCTTATATCTGTCCTGGCCTGGGAGATGCAGGAGACAGAATCTTCGGTACAAAATAACAGACGACTAAAGACCATTAAAAACGCGCCTTGATCCGGCATATCCTGCCGATTCAAAGCGCGTCTCTTTTTGACTATATTTTATCCGATTCCTTTATATGGAATACTAAGTGCGAACACTAACGCTGCACCGGAAAGCCCGACCATACCGAACAAAAAACAAAGCCGAAATACACCAGTAAAACGCGAACCAAAGGTTCCGTTCTTCGCCTCAGTGTGTTGTTTATCCATTGTACTGTTCCTTATTCCTCAATCATTTTTTTCTCTACGATTTCACCCTGATTCTTATAGATGGAATTAGCATCAACACAGCCTCTGACACAGGAAAGAGGATAAATATTGGATTTTGGTCCGATTACGGTACCTGGATTCAAGACTGCACCGCAGCCAACTTCTGTGAAATCGCCTATGATCGCACCAAATTTTTTAAGACCAGTCTCAATATCCCCGTCTTCTGCATGAACCGTAACCAGAGACTTATCGGATTTTACGTTGGAAGCCAGAGAAGAAGCACCCATATGAGACTTATAGCCTAAGATGGAATCTCCTACATAGTTATAATGAGGAACCTGCACACCATCAAAAAGAATGGAGTTCTTAATTTCAGAAGAGTTTCCTATCACAGCACCTTCTCCAATGATGGCATTGCCCCTGATAAATGCGCAATGACGAATCTGTGCGCCCTTACAGATGATCACATTCTCACCCATACATGCTGTTGGCGGAAGATTGATGGATTTATGGATCCATACTGCTTTTCCCACGTGAACGAACTCATCCTTTGGAAGGCGTTCCCCCAGAGAAACAATGAATTCACTGATTTTCGGAATAATTTCCCATGGGTAAGTAGTCTGTTCAAATAATAATTTTGCTATGGTATGGGTAGTATCAAATAAGTCCTGGTTTGTCATATCATCTTTTTTCATTTTATAATCTCCTATTTTTGTTTTTTATAATTAGCTGCCGCGGCATCAAATACACCATGCAGATCGTAATGATTGTTGAGTCTTAAAACTCCTGCGGTCCGCCCGGCAACAAAATTCTCCAGCTTCTGCATATATTCATCCGGGGTTATGGACCCCTCGGCCACATAAGTCAGCCCTTTTTCCCAGCTTGCCGTCAATTCCGGATTAAGAAGCTGTCTGATGGAAGCATTGACTACGTCGAAAATCATCTCTCCCAAAAGAGTGGGAATAATTATCTGAGTCTTGCTGTTTAGGGAAAGATACTTGATATTGCACAGCTTTTTTAAAATCTCAGCCCGGGTAGCACTGGTTCCTATTCCGCTTCCCTTTATCTGGGCGCGGAGTTCTTCATCTTCAATAAGCTGTCCGGCGTTTTCCATGGCCAAGATCATGGAACCGGAGGTATAGCGCTTAGGAGGGGAAGTTTCTCCTTCCTTAATCGTCAGCTTTTTAAGAGGAAGCTTCATTCCCTTTTTCAGGGTGCCAAGCATGGCAACGAATGCGGGATTATCCATTTGATTCTGAGAGGATTCCTGGTTGTTCTCATCTTGTCCGTTGTCCTCAGAAGGCGCTTCACCATTTCCTTCATCCTGCTGCTTCTTTTTCCCCCAGGAGACCTCTGCAACTTTTAAATAACCCGCTTCCAGCATGACCCGGAAATTGGCATAAAAATGTTCCTTACCCGTCACCTGATTCGGGGCGGGTTCTGCAGCGGGGTTCCCTGTATCCGCCACGAGCTCCAGGGCATATTTCTGATAAACAGCCGGAGGATAAAAGACGCTTATAAATCTTCTTGCTATAACTTCATAAACCTTCAATCCCAGGGGAGACAGTCCCCTCAACGCGGCAAGTCCCTGACCGGTGGGTATGATGGCATAGTGGTCCGTTATCTGCTTATCATTGACGTACCTGGTTTTTTCAATGGTCTTAAAAGAGCCCTTCTCCATAACCTCTGCCGCTGCTTCTGCCAAAGGTTCAAAGCCCTTAAGCCCTGATATGTTCTTATGGATCTCCTTTGCAACCGCCGTGGATAAAACTCTGGCATCAGTTCTTGGGTAAGTGACCAGTTTCTTCTCGTAAAGCTCCTGAACCTGCTTTAAGGTCTCATCGGGACTGATCTTAAACATTCTGGAACAGTCATTCTGAAGCTCAGCCAGATTGTAAAGCAAGGGAGGATTCTTTGTTTCCTTTTTCTTTTCTATGGAAGCAACGGTTCCTTCCATGGGATCCATGAGAGACAGGGTGTTTATCAGCTCTTCCGCATATTTTCGTTCCTTAAATCCATTTTCCTTATAAAGAAACGGGGATTCAAAATATTTGGATCCAGGAGCGCTTCTCCACTCCCCGTCAAAATCCATGCCCGTTAATTCAGGGTTCGCTGCATCCTCTTTGGAAAAGGTTCCGATAACACGGTAAAACGGAGTTTTAACAAAGTCCCGGACCTCTCTCTCTCTCCGTACCACCATCCCCATGACACAGGTCATGACCCGGCCGACGGATATTACCGTATTTTTCCCGCTTTTTAAGTAATTGGAAATATGCTGCCCATATCTTAGTGTAAGCAATCGGGAAAAATTAATTCCCATGAGATAATCTTCTTTCGCCCTCAAATAGGCTGATGCTGAAAGATTATCGTAATCGGATTCATCTTTTGCTTCCCGGATGCCTCGTAAAATCTCATCCTCAGTCTGGGAATCAATCCACACGCGCTTCTGCTTCTTGTCCCCCACTCCTGCCAATTGTGCCACCAGGCGGTATATGTACTCTCCTTCCCGCCCGGAGTCCGTGCATACATAAATGGTATCCACATCAGGACGGTTCAGCAGACTGCTTACAATCTTAAATTGTTTTTCAGCGCTTGGAATCACCTCGTACTTAAATTCCTTGGGAAGAAAAGGAAGGGTGGATAGGCTCCACCGTTTGAATTTAGGATCATAGCTTTCCGGATAGCTCATCGTTACCAGATGCCCTACGCACCAGGTTATGATCACCTGATCCGATTCTATATATCCATCCCTGCGCCTTCCATTCGCCTTTAAAGCGTTGGCAAACTCCTGGGCCACACTTGGTTTTTCTGCAATGTATAACGATTTCGACATATATCTCCCTACCGCCTTATGATAGTAACCTGTTCATTATAACACTAAAATTCATGAATGGCAAATCTTTCTGGTAACTATGCCTTTGCGGAACCTTTCCTTTTATATTCAGATAAAATGACGGAGGTGAACATCAGCACACATCCTGCAGCCAGTTTTATCGTCACCTGCTCCCCTAAAAACAGAACGGAAAACATCAGGCCGAATACAGCTTCAAAGGATAAAATAATGGAGGAAGTATTGGGAGTCAGATGCTTTTGTCCCACATTCTGGAGAAGAAAACAGATCATCGTGCAAAAGATTCCCAGATACAGCAGACCAGTCACCATGGAAGAGTCAATCACGGTTACATCTAAGGAACCTTCCAAAAGAGGAGCAATTACCCAGCTTAGGATTGATGCCATGACCATCTGGGTCACAGTCAGAATAATGGGATCATGGTCTTCGGTATAACGATCAATAAAAACAATATGAAACGCAAAGAAGAAGCCGCATACCAAAGTCATCAAATCCCCAGTATTCACGGAAAGGTCTCCCTCCAGGGACAACAGCGCAAGTCCCATCACTGCGATACCTGCTGCTGCCACATTGTTCCTGGAAGGCTTTTTTCTGTTATAAAACCAATGAAGAAATGGCACCAGGATCACGTACAGTGTGGTGATAAAAGCATTTTTACTGGCAGTGGTATATTTGAGGCCATAGGTTTGAAAAAAATAACTGACAAACAAAAAAATACCTAAAAGTCCGCCGCACATCATATCCGATTTACTGACTTTTTTCACACGCTTCCAGAATACGGCTACCAGCGCAACAGACGCAATGGTAAAACGTAAAGCCAGCAAGTAAGCCGGAGTAACCACTTCCACCGAATTCTTCATCACAACAAAGCCGCTGCCCCATATGATGGTTGTTATAATCAGACCCAAGGCAGATAATGCCTTAATCCCTTTTCCGTCCTGTTTATTCATATGTACACCTAGATGTCCTTTCACAAAAGAGCAGGGGCGCAGTATTCTGCGTCCCTGGTTTATTTTACCTGCTCATTTCTATTTTATATTAGAGAACTTGTAAATGGTTGTCGTCTTATATTCTTCGCCGGCTTTTAAGACTGGAGACTGGAATTTCGGGTTATTTACAGAATCAGGATAATACTGGGTTTCAAAGCAATAGCAGCAACGCTTTTCGTATACCGCACCGCCTTTGCCCGTCATTCCATTTTTTAAGAAGTTTGCAGTGTAGAACTGCATTCCAGGGAGGTCTGTATATACCTCCATCCGAATGCCTGTCTTATCTGATTCAGACGCGGCACACAGGGAAACCTCACCTTGCGGATGGTTTAAGACCCAGTTATGGTCATAACCTCCGCCGAATATCAATGCCTCATAGTTCTCATTGATATCCTGCTCTATGGGTTTCATCACAGTGAAATCCATAGGAGTTCCCTTAACAGGGGTGAACTCTCCGGTGGGAATCGAACCTTCATCCGCCCTTGTATATGTATCTGCATCAATCCAGACACGCTGCTTCATGGCATCTGCGCCGTCATGTCCGTCCAGGTTGAAATAACTGTGATTGGTAAAGTTTGCTACGGTATCTGCATCGCAGATCATATGGTAGGAAATCTCAAGGCTGTTATCCGGTGTAAGTGTATAGGTTACTGTAATGTTTGCATTCCCTGGGAATCCCTGATCTCCGTCTGGTGAAAACAGGGAAAAGCTGACACTGGTTCCAAGATCATTTTCCTCCGCCTCACTGTCCCAAAGACGGCTCTGGTAAAGATCCGGGCCGCTGTGAAGATTGTTAGGCCCGTTATTTGGTTCCAGTTTGTACTCTTTTCCATTAATGCTGAATTTTGCACCTGCGATACGGTTGGCATTCCTTCCGATAGGGGCTCCAAAATGAGGCGGATTTAAAAGATACTCATCCGCACTGTCAAAGCCCAGGACCACATCAACCACAGTCCCATCCCTGTCCGGCACATTCATATTGACCCAAACTGCACCCAGATTTGTGAAAGAAGCGGAAACACCGTTTCTATTTACCAGTGTATACAAATACACTTCCCTTCCACCTTGCACGTTTCCCCAAAGCTCTTTCTTGTATGCCATTTTCCTTCCTCCATATACCTTTTTACTTAAAGCTCTCTCCCTGAAGGTCGAGAGCTCTATAATCCAATCATTCTTTGGCTTTGATATATCCCTTTGCGGTTAAAAGCTCTGCTGAGAGAACCGCACCGCCGGCCGCTCCGCGGACCGTGTTGTGGGACAGACCCACAAATTTATAATCGTAAACCGAATCTTCTCTTAAACGTCCTACTGAAATTCCCATTCCCTTTTCAAAATCTACATCAAGGGTTACCTGAGGGCGGTTATCCTCTTCCAGATACTGTATGAACTGCTTGGGTGCGCTTGGAAGCTCAAGTTCCTGTGGAAGGCCCTTAAAATTCACCATGCGGTCAATTAATTCCTCTTTGGAAGGCTTTTTGCGGAATTTTACAAATACAGCCGCCGTATGTCCATTTAATACGGGTACCCGGATGCACTGGCAGGTGATGACCGGTTCACTTGCTTTTACGATCTCTCCGTTTTCAATCTTTCCCCAAAGGCGAAGAGGCTCCTGCTCGCTCTTTTCTTCTTCTCCTCCGATATAAGGAATGATGTTTTCTACCATCTCCGGCCAGTCCTTAAAAGTCTTTCCTGCTCCGGAGATTGCCTGATAGGTCGTAGCCACCACTTCATAGGGTTCAAATTCCTTCCAGGCTGTCAAAACAGGTGCATAGCTTTGAATGGAGCAATTGGGTTTTACCACAATGAATCCACGGTCTGTGCCCAAACGCTTTTTCTGATCCTCAATGACTTCAAAATGCTCAGGGTTGATCTCGGGCACCACCATAGGTACATCCGGTGTCCACCGATGAGCACTGTTATTAGATACAACCGGTGTCCCGGTCTTTGCATATGCTTCCTCAATGGCCTTTATTTCTTCCTTGGTCATATCCACAGCGCTGAAAACAAAATCAACACTGGCAGCAACCGTTTCCACTTCATTTACATTCATGACAGTCAGATTTTTTACGGACTCAGGCATTGGAGTGGTCATTTTCCAACGGCCGCCCACTGCTTCCTCATAAGTTCTGCCAGCAGAACGAGGACTTGCTGCCACTGTCACCACTTCATACCATGGATGATTCTCCAGAAGAGAAATAAATCTCTGTCCCACCATACCGGTTGCTCCTAAAACGCCAACTCGCAATCTTTTTTCCATCGCTTTCTCCTCTTTTCTTTTCATTTTGTAATCTTATCTTATGCTAAATTCTTAACTATCCTATAACAAAGTGAAAAAAAAATCAATATTTATTCGTCAGAAAAATACATTTGTACGCCGCGCGCATACATTTCTTTAAAATGTATGCTGCTGTAAAGCATTAAAGGCGAACCTTGCTGCCCTTTCCGTCACGTTTTCCTATCTTCAGCCGGTTTAAATGAACCTCTNNACCTCTTTCTCCTTGTAATGAATAATAGGATCCTCTCCTAAAAGATACACGGTCTCTAACTCCTCGCCAGGCGCCAGCTTGATTCCCCGCACGCCTCTTGCATTCTTCTTCATCTCAGGAATCTCTTCCGTCTGGAAACGTAAAAATACACCTGCCGACGTCTGCAGCACCACATCCGCCTGTCCATCCACAAGCTGAACGCTGATGACACCATCTTCGTCCTGAAGCTTTGTGGCCGCTACGGTCCTGTTATTTGTTTCAAATTCCTCTCCCGGTACCAGTTTTACAAGAGCCTGTCTGGTAGCGAACAAAAATTTACGGCCCTTGAAGCTCTGTGCATGGCCCAGGTATATGATCTCTTCCCTGGTCCCATCAAACTTGCTTAAATTATCAATGGGTGTCCCTTTATCCCGCAGCTTGCCGCCTGGAATATCCAGAACCTTCACCTGATGTAAGTTTCCCGTATTGGTAAAGATACATATTTTATCCGTATTCAAACAGTTTACCACATAAGGATTCTCTGTTTCAATGGTTTCTTTATTTCTTTCATAAGTATTCTTATCAAGCACCTTACAGTAGCCAAAACGGTCCATGACAAAGGTGACCTCTGATACGGCGACTGCATCTTCCTCATAAACTGCTTCCCTGCCATCCTCAATAAGAGTCCTTCTTGGAGTCGCATATTCAGCTTTGATATTGTCCAAGTCTTTTTTTATGACCGCATCCATGTTTTTTCGGCTGGACAGGATTTTTTCATATTCAGCGATTTTAGCCAGTGTTTCCTTATACTCCTTTTCCAGTTGGAGGATCTCTAGGCCGATCAGCTTATATAGGCGCATTTCCAGAATGGCTCCCGCCTGTTTTTCCGTAAAGCACAGCTTTTTCGCATCCTCCTCAAACCCCTTGACCCGGAATTTTATATTGGAGATATCTCCGGTCATCAGGCAGTTCTTTGCGTCTTTTAAGTTCTTGGAACCTCTTAATACTGCGATGATCAAATCAATGACGTCACAGGCTTTAATAAGACCTTCCCTGATCTCTTTCTTTTCCAGCTCTTTTTCCAGAAGGGTCTGATATTTTCTGGTGGCATTTTCATATTGGAAATCCAGGTAGTTTTTAAGGATTCCCTTTAAATCCAGGGTTTCCGGGCGCCCGCCTGCAATGGCCAGCATGTTGACTCCAAAGGTATCTTCCAGCTTTGTTTTCTTATAAAGGATGTTGCGGATTTTCTCCACATCCGCATCCTTTCTCAACTCCAGAACGATCCTGATCCCGTCTTTGTTGGACTGGTTGGAAATATCCACCACATCTGTAAGCTTTTTGCTCTCAACCAGATCTGCCACATCCATCAGAAATTTATTAATTCCGGCTCCGATCATGGTATAGGGGATCTCTGTGATTAACAGTTTATCCTTATCTGCCTTCCGTTTTCCAAGCTCCACTTCTATTTTCCCTCTGAGCTTGATCTTTCCTACGCCGGTTTCGTAAATGGCAGGCAGGTCACTTTTGTTGGCTATAATGCCCCCAGTGGGAAAATCCGGTCCTGGCAAATACTCCATTAGTTCCTTTATGGTAATATCCTGATTATCAATATACGCACGGACCGCATCTATGACTTCCCCCAGGTTATGGGGAGGAATGCTGGTGCTCATACCTACCGCAATCCCCTCCGCCCCATTGATCAGCAGGTTTGGAACCCGCACAGGAAGAACTTCCGGTTCCTTTTCCGTTTCATCGTAGTTGGAGACAAAATCTACCGTCTTGTCCAAGTCCTTTAAATAGACTTCCTCTGCGAATTTTTCCAGCCTGGCTTCTGTGTAACGCATGGCTGCCGCTCCGTCTCCTTCTATGGAACCGAAGTTTCCGTGGCCGTTGACTAAAGGCATCCCCTTTTTAAATATCTGGGACATGACTACCAAGGTTTCGTAGATGGAGCTGTCTCCATGGGGATGGTATTTACCCATGGTATCTCCCACGATACGTGCCGACTTCCGGTGGGGCTTATCATGGTTTAATCGAAGCTCACTCATGTCATATAATACTCGCCGCTGTACCGGCTTTAATCCGTCTCTTGCATCCGGGATCGCTCTGGCTGTGATCACGCTCATGGAATAGTTCATGTAGCTCTTCTGCATTTCCTCGGAATATTCTGTTTTAATGATTTTTTCTGCCATTACTCCTTCTCCTTACGCGTCAATCTCAGCTTCATCCGCATGCTCATAGATAAACTGCCGCCTTGGAGGCACATCGCTTCCCATGAGCATTTCGGTAATTTCCGAAGCCATACGGGCATCTTCGATTTCCACCTGCTTCAGCACCCGCCTTTCAGGGTCCAGAGTGGTTTCCCACAGCTGTTCTGCATCCATTTCTCCAAGTCCCTTATACCGCTGCAGGGTAAATTCTCCCGTATGGGTCCTGCGGTAGCGCTCCAGCTCCTTTTCATCATAAAGGTACTGTTCTTCTCCCCGCTTTGGAACTACCTTGAACAGAGGCGGCATGGCGATAAACACATGGCCGTTATAAATAAGCTCCGGCATAAACCGGTACAAAAAGGTGAGAAGAAGGGTATCTATATGGCTTCCATCCACGTCGGCATCAGTCATAAGGATGATTTTATAATACCGCAGCTTTGAAATATCAAAATCATTGCCGTATCCTTCGGAAAAGCCGCAGCCAAAGGTATTGATCATGGTCTTGATCTCCCCATTGGCCAGAACCTTGTCCATAGAGGCCTTCTCTACGTTTAATATCTTACCACGGATCGGAAGAATGGCCTGGTACTGCCTGTTGCGGGCCGTTTTTGCAGACCCCCCCGCAGAATCTCCCTCTACGATAAAAATTTCACATTCTTTAGCGTCCCGGCTTTCACAGTTTGCAAGCTTTCCGTTGCTGTCAAAGGAAAACTTTGACCTAGAAAGCATGTTGGTCTTTGCCTTCTCTTCTGCTTTACGGATCTTTGCAGATTTTTCCGCACAGCCGATCACTGCCTTTAAGACTTCCAGATTCCGGTCAAAATACCGCTGCAGCTCATCTCCTGCCACAGTGAATACCGCCTTAGTGGCATCGGCGCTTGCTAGCTTTGTCTTTGTCTGTCCTTCAAAGATGGGATCCGGATGCTTTACCGCAACCACTGCAGTTAAACCGTTTCTCGTATCGGCTCCTGTAAAATTAGCATCCTTTTCTTTTAAAATCCCCAGCTCTCTTGCATAGTTATTGATCATCTGAGTGAAACGGGTCTTAAATCCAGCCAGGTGGGTTCCCCCTTCCTGGGTGAAAATATTGTTGCAGAAGCCCAGGATATTCTCCTCAAAGGTATCCACAAACTGCAGGGAAACCTCCACTTCAACCTTATCCATGGTTCCCTTAAAATAAATCGGATCGTGAATTGCATCCTTTCCGGCATTTAACTCCCTTACATAGGCGATGATTCCATCCGGTTCATGGTAAATGACGGTTTCCTCTTCTCCCTGCCTTTTGTTGACATAGGTGATATGAAGATCCGGATTTAAATACGCGGTTTCATGAAGACGGCTTTTCAGCCACTCCGCTTTAAAACGGATTCTTTCAAAAATCTCCCCGTCAGGCAGGAAGTTGATTTCTGTTCCTGTCTCTTTTGTTTTTCCTAACGTGGGAAGCAGGCCATCCACCAGTTCTACCGTTGGTATGCCCCGCTCATATTCGTCGTAATGAATAAGACCATTCTTATATATTTTAATTTTCATGTGGGCAGACAGGGCGTTCACAACCGAGGAACCGACTCCGTGCAGGCCGCCGCTGGTCTTGTAGGCGTCATTATCAAATTTACCGCCTGCATGAAGGGTAGACAGTACGACTCGCTCTGCCGACATTCCCTTTTTGTGCATCTCCACCGGAATTCCTCGTCCTGCATCCTTTACGGTACAGGATCCATCTGCTTCCAGGGTGACCCATATCTGACTGCAATAACCGGCAAGATGCTCGTCCACCGCGTTATCTACAATCTCATAAATCAAATGGTTCAATCCCTTTGTCCCAACACTGCCTATATACATGCCCGGACGTTTTCGAACCGCCTCAAGGCCTTCCAATACGGTAATACTATCCGCATTATACTGTGCTTTTGCCATGTTACTCCTCCACATCTGGTATTGTCATTTCCCATTATACAATGCCTTTTCCAGTTTTGGCAAGTTTCTGGCATTTTTTTTGCTAAATTCATAAAAAAGTATTGAACTTTTCCAATACCCTATGCTATAATATAAAACGTATCAAATAAAATAAGCAGATATAGTTCATTGGTAGAACATCAGCTTCCCAAGCTGAGGAGGCGGGTCCGATTCCCGTTATCTGCTCTAAACCTTTTATTTACAAGGAAAAAGAGGGCTTCCGATATAATTTGGAGAGTCCTCTTTTTTTACTTTGACACCACTTTGACACCACTTCTATTTTTTTACAGTATCTTTTCTATCTTTTTCATTTCCTCCGCTTTCGTATCCGGTAATACATGAGAATACAAATCTGCAGTCATTGCCAGGCTACTGTGACCTAAGATTACTTGCATAACCTTTAAAGGAATTCCCTGCTCCAGGCCTCTTGTAGCAAATGTATGACGTAAGGTATGTGGAGTAATGGGGTCAAATTCCATACCGTCTTTCTTTATTTGATTAGCAATTTTCTTCATATCCACCCGAATACCTGTATCCCAAATGGCCCCACCATCTTCATAAGTTAAGACCATATTTTTTAATGCGTCTTCTTCTTTCCATTTTTCGCCCAGTTTCAAGCGATTTTCTAACTGTCTATGCCTGATATTTTTCAGAAGTTCTTCTATATTATTAAGCATCGGTATATCTCTCCGGCTGCTTTCTGTCTTCGGGCTATCCTTGTACCGGCCTGATCCTGTACGAAGGTATACCAGCGTGCCGGTAACATGGATCAACTTATTCTTCCAATCAATATCAGACCATTGCAAGCCAGTTATCTCATTGACACGCATGCCCGTTGATAAAGCTAATACATAGAAATTATAGTATACGGATCCTTTTGCATATTTCAAAAAAGTATGCTGCTCTTCCAGTGACATTACTCTCTTTTCATTCTGGTTCTTTTTCCTGTATTTAGGAAAAACCAAAGCATCAGCCGGATTACTTATTATCAGCTTATTTTTTTGTGCCTGATTGAACATTCCCGATAGGATAACAAATACAAAATTAACACGTGACTTAGAAAATCCCTTTTTGTAAAGGTCATTAATGATTTTCTGTAAGGCCTGGGGCTGTATATCTGTCACTTTCCTTTTCCCTAGAACCGGCTCAATGTAGCTTGAATATGTCTGCTTATACGTCTGTATCGTTGAAGCTTTGCTTGTATTATTCTTATATTGTTCCAACCATGTTTCAAACCAGGCAGAAACCGTAATATCTTTAGGCTTGCAGAAAATACCATGCTTTAACTCATATTTCATGTTTTCCATTTTCTCCAGCAAGTCCTTCATATTTATATCGTATATGGTATACCTCTCCCCATCATACTGAAAGCGGGCCATGTATCTCCCGTCAGAACGCAGGATAATCCCTTTCGGTAACGTCTTCCCGTTCTTATTTACTGCCATTTCGTCTCGCTCCTTTATATAGAAAATCTGTAAAATATAACATTCACGCATTCCTCTTTATCTGTTGCCCCGGCACAACCGTTTATGATAAAAGTCCTCCAGGAGGAATAATAAAACGCTGTATTTTCCCTGGTTCAATTCGTTTAAAATACTGGTCTGTATCTATTCCGGCAGATTCCATCCCTCCCCTTAACTCCTCGATCTGCTGAATAATCTCTTCTTCAGTAACACCAAACGCTTCTGCCATATCCCCGACACTGAACAGTGCCTCATGATCTGTGGTACTGCTTAAAGCCATTCTAAGGCCCGTGTATATGGTCTGATAAGAAAACCCTCGCTGCTCTCCACCCCTGATCTGTTCCTCCAACCATTCCATTGTTACCCCGTACCTACCGTAGTTTGACATTATATTTATAATCACATCTTCCTTTGACATTATCTAAATTCCTCTTTCTTTCCGTTGCCATATCGCAACTCGCTTTCCTGGTGGTATTGGTAGCACACCAGGGTGAACCTTCAAAATTTATACAGGTATCTGGTTTATACTACCGGGTGGGTGGCAAAACGCCACATACCACCCGGCCTATAGCATAAATCTTATCGAAAGCTTTTCTAAGCCGGCACTTATTTCTCCTGACCCTGTAGAAGAAGCTCCGCAACGTCCCTATCACAGTTATGCTTGTCCATAAGGTCATACAGCTTTAATTCCTGGCTTACATCATCGTCCTGGGTCTTCATGGCCTTTACAGCTCCTTACCTCATGCAGCTCTTCCATGGCCTTGTCATAGCTTTCTATCATGCGGTAGTACTGCTCAACCGGTACAAGAATCATTTTCTGCATACTTTTCCACCCCCCTTTCCCGCTTACATTGAATAACCAGATCAATAAGTCCGTTACAACATTCCTGTAACTCCACGCTACAATCAGAATACTCGACTTCTTTTAACCATAGAGGCCTAAGAGTTTCTAGTTCTTCTATACTTAATCCAAATAATTGTTCAATCATTTTCCGGGTTAATCTATCTTCTTTATTCATTTCAAATACCCCGTTCTTCCTCTGGAGACTGGACAAGAGTATCTACTACGTCAACATTAATACCGATGGTGCTTTTCAACTCTTCCCCCGACTCCTCCATCTTGATTCTAATAGCAAAATCAAAGCATTTGCTCCCTGAATACTTCAGCTTCTCAAACATACCATTATCAGCAACACGTTCTATATCTTTAAGATACATTTCTCTCATGATTCCAAGTTCCTTCACACTGTAACACGTTAGTGATTTAAGGAGCTCCACAATTCTTTCATCTGCTTTACTCATTTCGAAATCCTCTCTTTTACAGTTTGCAAAGGGATAAATCTGTGTTATAATCAAAATATCCCTTTTGCATGGTGTGTGATCGGGTTATATTTTTTTATTAGCCCTGTGCGTTTGCCGATGCATGGGGTTTTTACTTTGGTGTGTGATCCGGCAGCAGGTCTATGTAATTGCCGTTACTCGCTACTGCCGGTTATTCTTCTATTAGCCCTGGGCGCTTATCTGAACTGCTATGCCACGGTGAAGCGTTTACCCTCTGTCTGCTTTAGGTACTGTCCGTAAAGTGCTTCATGCTCCTTCTGGAAGGCCTTGCTATCAAACCTGCTGCCTATAACACTCTTCCACCTTACAAGGAAGTTTCCGGCCTGCATCTCCTCCGTTCCCCTAGCTTCCATTTCCTTCTTTATCTCCTCTTTTAACTTGTCCGCTTCAACTTCTAAGGCTTTCATCTGCTCCTCGATTGCTTTGAGCTTCTTCACTCTGTTTTCAATAGCTTTTTCTCCCATTTGGTTGATCTCCTCTCAATTTTAGTGGATTCTTACCGGGCTATTGTTCGCCATTCTTGGCACCTCCTCACCGGGATTGAATCCTTGCACTGTCCCGGTAATCTTCCTGACTATTGGTTTTGCCTTGGCTCACTCACAGGTATATTGACCGGTATTTCATAACCTTTTCGAGGTTATCGGTACTTTGTTGTTTTGTTATCTTATGTACTTATTATACACCAATTACAGGTGTATGTATATTGGCACTATACACATATTTTAAGTGTATATCTTATTCAATTTGTACACTTGTTATTTGTGTATATTTGTGTTAAAATTAGATATACTGAAAGAAGTATGTTTTTTAATCCCAATATTACTTGAGAAAGGAGGCATCTATATGCCGATTCACTATAAAATAAATGTTATTTCTGCGCTTAAGGAAGCCGGATACTCAACATACAGACTTAGGCAAGAAAAGCTATTAGGTGAGGCAACTATACAGAAGTTCCGCAATAACGATCCAGTATCATGGGATAATATCTCAACTGTTTGTAAATTACTTAAATGTCAGATCGGGGATTTATTGGAATATGCACCTGATGAGGAAGATTAGGCTTGAAATGCCGCCCCAGATATGCTATATTGAAACTACAAGAGGAACAACCGCCCACAAGGGGTTGACCCGAATTAGGATAGAGAAGCCACCCGTACCGGTCAAGTATCAGGGTGGTTTTTCTTATGTATTGCTACTTACTAAACGTAAAAACGAACGTAAGTAATGCCAGAAGGAAAAGACCAAAGGTCATAAGATCTTTAAAGTCGAACTTCATCAGCATCACCCCCATTCTATCAAAGAATGAGGTCAACACACCCTGTAACACGATTGTTCCATGACACTATGGTAGCATATCCCATTTTAATGTGCAATTACTTTTACAGGCCGCAGGCCGTAATGGTTCTGCTGCCTTTTTCTCGACTTTCCTTCGCGACAACACTGTCCATAACTTTATATGTGTTCTGCAAATCGAAATACGGGCATGTTCCTGCCATAGGCAGGAGCGTTATAAGTACTCAACGCAAAATTGCGTTCAGTGAATTCCACGGAATATTATAATGCTGTAATATCTTAACACATCAATTGCTCTTTTTTTTGCGAATTCATATAATAGGACTCCTCAAAATTGAGGAGTCCAAAGTAGCTACTGTCTTTAACTCCCGGTTATCTTTTATCATCTTCCGGTTCAGATGTAGGCTCCAAACCTGTCCGCTCAAAAAAATACTTTCTTGGAATCCTTCCAGGTCTGATTAAAAAACCTTTTGATTCCAATTCGCTGTTTAGTTGTTTTATTATGCTGTATCCAGTACGTTCAGATACTTCCATGATTTCAGCAACTTCCGACGCTTTTATCATTAACTTGCTCACGGATTAATCACTCCTTTTTTCACATTATTTCTAATTATCAATATACTCCCACTGAAATGGAACGTCAATTTACCATCCCTCTAATTATGACTGTGCAAAATCGCGCGGTCCTTTATACAGCCATATTTTCGGCTCTATTCCAATTACTTTTCCCACTGCATGTCAAAAGCTACCGGTTAATTTCACGGTGGAGAACTCAGCCCTGACAGCTCAAAATTTAGCTGTCCTTTTATCTGGGCCGTGCAAAACCGCGTTGTTATGTCTGCGAAGATCCCTCCGGCATTGTTCAGTTTTCGGATGTTACTAATTGTCACATCTGAATTTTTCAGCTTTATGGCCTGCTTTTTGTTCATTCTTGTTATTGCTTTACGGACACCCTCCGGGCTAATTTCCAGACAATCCCCAACATGATAAGGGTTAAATAATGCCTGTCCATTCAATTCAAATGTCAGCTCCTACGCTTGTATTCTGGTGCTACCTCGAAGCGAAGGTCAATTTGCCACCCTTCCTTTCTGACTGTGCAAATTTGCGTTGTTCTTCATACAGCCGGCTTTACGGCTCTACTTGCTTTTGATTCTTTCCCATTAAATTGGGAAAATTGGCCGGGAGTAATAGGCCTTAGTCAACTTCAAGGACCGGCGCCAGTACAACGGAATTTTCCATGCTACGAGAATACCGAACGTTCGCAACGTTCATTTTGCAACGTTCGCTTTGCGCTACATTCATTCTTTTTTCAGAAAAGCCTCTATAACGCTCCATTTTCCAGCATGTTGACTAAGTTATACAAGGATTTCCGAGGGTTTTGTGTGCCGGCCTTTGCATACAATTTCCTATATTGGAGAGCGTGACATTGCATAATGTCTTTAGATACACACCCTAACATTTCCTAACATTGGTTTCATTTAAAATGTTATCATTTACAAGCATCATATAACACATTCAATTATGCTCTTTCTCAAAGATACGGAGCTGAAATTTCAGTAGTTCTCCAAGTACAGGATTTTATTTTCTACATTTCTTTGTTGTACTTTCTTTGTTGTACAACATCCCGCGACTTATCCTATTTATACATCTTCCCTCCCTCTGACGATCTGTAAAATCTCTTGATTACTTAATCCAAGGATTGATACCAAGGTCCATAAATCGTTTAACCTCATAATTTCAGGATGTGCAAAACGGTTGTACAAGGTGCTTGCTGGCATGTTTATCCTTTTTGCTATTCCCTTCACGTTAATTTGCTTAATCTCCATTCGATTTTTAATTGTTGCACGGGCAATTAGTCTTTTTTGTGCATAATCAGTAAGTTTTACTTTTGGCATACTTTTGCCTCCTTCATTTGTGATAATTATAGTATATCACCGAAGAGAAAATTTAAGAGTTACCAAGTTATACTTCTATTTACTTCTTTTTGATTACCTCTACATTCTCACATCCGAAAATTCGGCCGCAAGATTTTCTGATGACTATAAAAATGTTGATGATGTTCTCATTTGGTAGCGGAATTTTCCGCTACGAGAATACCGAACGTTGCAACATTAATTCCCGAACGTTGCATTCGATTGTTGCACACAAAGCGAACGTCTTTAATACCGAATCTAACAAACTAAAGGCTTACACCATTGAAAAATCAAGGTTCTAAGTTATTTTCAAAAAATACTCTAAAATTATTGTCCCTTTGAGTTGTTTTTAAAAATTACTAAATACTAAGATAATTTTAGAGCTGCCCTTTGATATGCGTTCGCACTACTGGTAAGCCCAGACGCTTCTATATCATTTGGATTTCCCGGAAATGCTAAATAACCTTCGTCCCAGTTATAGAAGTATCTATCAATGTCATACAGGTCAAAGACATAAAGCAGAATGTTCCTCTCCTGTAACACACTCCTAATAGTTTTCTCTGAATACCTTTTATTAAAAGAGAGCGCCTGATTCCGCATATTTTCCAATGCTTGAATCTTCTTTAGAACCATTTCCCAGGCATCATCATTTTTCCCATTTGGTTTTGGATAGTTAGCATAATGAAATGGGCCCTTTAAAATAATCCCATTTTTCGCAGCCAATCTCTGCATTCGGTATTTTATGTATTTGTGTCCGCCTTTCGTTGTATGTGTAAGCCCCCTATAAATCGAATATGGAAGACAATCTCTGCATAATAGCATTCCAGCGAACAAATAGAGCTTTACGCGCCTGCAGCCGCATTCAGGGCAACATAGAAAAGGCTTTTCTCCGAATCCAGTTTTTTGATATGTTATTTTTACATGGAATGGCTGATCGTCAATGGAAAGATATGCATCAGGTTGGTCTGCCCTTAGGAACTCTGATCCTTTCATAACTTCCAGCACGGCTTTTACATCAATGAAATAATGCATATCTTCCTCCTTTTCCCAACTTAATGGGAATTTTTATTTTCTCCCTACTTTCATTTCATCTCGCCCTTCTCTATTACCAGATTGTCTGCCGGGTAGTTTTCTATGTATTTTTCCAAATCACTTCCACGAATCTTTCTACGACCCAAATTTAAAGCCGGAATCCGACCTTTGTTTATCTCCCTGTTTACAAAATCCTTGTTTACCATGAGAATTTTTGCGGCCTCATTCACTGTGTACAACGGTTTGTATGGCTGTATCATCTGAACTCCTTTCTATTACTGGGCCCCTGCTGTGTCATGTACTTTTTTTTCATTTGTTTTTCTCCTTTAAAATTATATTTTATAATTATGTTACAAGGAGATTGTAGCACTATATAGCTTATAATTTAAGCGTCAAACTTCAAAGCTGCCCTTTCAGTTGCGCTGGTCCATGTGTGATTAAACCTATCTAAACCAGTTCCTCTTATTCCCATGCTATAGATTTCTTCTGTCTCAGAGAGGAATGGCCGTAGCTTTCTTGTATTACTAGGTTTGCGTAGATCTCGTAGTGCCTTATTTTGATCTCGCCGAATAGCTTCACGCCAGACCCCAAAAGATTCCCCGATTGCATCTAAAGTCATATTATCCTGGAATCTTTTACGGATAACTTCCGGCTGTCGCCCTGGCAAACCATCTACACACTCCCACAGTACCGCAGAAAGATGCTCCTGCTGCAACCGATCAAGCGTTTCCTCTTCCATATCTTCAGCCGATGGAATACCGTCACCCGTTGAAAACCCTTCCTCTTCAAAGCCCTTTATAGGAGCGTCCAGGCTTACCAAATTCTCCATGCAGGCATTCTTATGGATATCTCTTACCTGATCTATACTTAAACCCATAGAAGCGGCTATTTCGGCTTCTGAAGGTTCATGACCATATTCTTTTACAAAGGAATCACGGAACCGGTTATACTTCCGTAATCTTGCCTGGCTTTGATAAGAAATCCGCAGACTACTAGAGTTTTTTTCTATGTATCTCCACATGGCCTGTCTAATCCAGTTCTCCGCATAGGTAAGAAATTTATATCCTGTATTCGGATCATAACCGTCAATGGCATCGTACAAAGCAAGATACCCTTCCTGCTCCAAATCCTCTATTTCTTCCCGTCCCCGATACTTCCAGGCAATAGAGCTAATAAAGGCTTTTACCTGCTCATACAGGACAAGCATATTTTCCTCCGGGTCTATACCAGTCTTGATTCTGATCACAAGTTCCTCGTTGGTCATATCCTGTTGCCTCCTCGCTTCCAATATGCTTTAATGTCATTTTTCATTCATTCGGACACCCTCTACATAGCACTTCTATTTTCCCTTAGTTTTTCCAGATTCATCTTTAGCAGTTTCATTCTTATCTCTGAGGCTCAATAATTTGACTTCCACCCCATATTTATCACCGATGATCCTTCCAAGGGCTTCAAAAGCTTTCCAGGGATCAAGTGTACCAACAGTAGTGACAGTATCTTTCATAATATCACCTTACTTTCTGGTAAATCATCTTATATTTTACAGACCGGCTCCCTTCCAGAGTGGAGTTCTCCACCCTAAAAAGTAGTTAACTCAGCCGAATTTTCGGCTCTGTTTTTGTGTTTCTGATTAAGCTTTTTCTATCCATTATGTATCAGCTTCTTTAACTCTTCCGTGGTTAAACCTTCGTAAGGATTGGTTGTCTTAATCTCTCCTGATAATTCCACGTTCTGTTTATCCCTCCATACTTCCGGTTTACGATTCTTTAACCAGAATATCTGGGCTGTGGTATCCGGCACAACTTCCTTTATGGTTGTTGTAACATTCTTAACCGGTCCGTCTTTCACCCGATATTCTTCCGTCTTCACTTCTTTGTACTGATACCCAAGTGCGCGTTTTAGCAGGGCATTTTCTACCTGTATATCAACTACTTCTTTCCCTCTTTTTAGGGCCGCCGAAAGTGCCGGATATTTATCACGCCATACACGCAGCGTAGAGTAAGCTACTCCCATATTATGAGCGATCTGTTCATCGGTCAATCCATCACGCGCCCACGCTTCTATCAGTAGCAATCCCTCAGGCGTAAGCCAGTATTCATATTTTGCTATTAGTCTCACCTCCTTTATTAGCCTGCTTATGTGGCTTGCCTCTGGTAGAATAATTTTACAGTTTGTCGTGAATCTAATTCATTATCTTAATCAGTTTCGCATAGCCACGTTCTGACAAGATGTAAATGTGTTCAGCCTGAGTGATAGATTGTTTCGCATAACCCAAGTTAAGAAGGATTCCTTCCGTGTAGGTCTGCCGCCTTGTGGGTTTTCAACATCAATGTTGTATACCTCATAGCCTGTTCCTTCTTCTGTAAATTCCTGCTTGTTTTGGGGGTGTACCCAAAGGTACGGGGTATAATCTTCGCTTTCAATAAATCCAGTGCTGTTTGTATCAAACCATGCACTAAATCTTTTTTCGATTCCAAGCCCTTCGTGCAGGTCTCGGGATGATATCGTTGGGTTTTCAGATTCGTAATTGATCTGAATTATTTCGTTCGATAAAATACCTCCTTGGGATTGATTCCATATTCTTCCAGTCTTATAATGTACTTACAAGCTCAGAAATTGAGCTAAATATACATGAGAGGAAGATTATATATGTCGTCACTTGATATTTTTCTTAAGTCCCCTTCGCCAAACACAACTGTCAAAGCTTCAGAGGAAGATATAAAAGCCCTTAAGGAATCAAGCGTCAGCGATGCCACCCAAATCAACAGGCATTTAGATTCAAAATTTACTGGGCTCTCTGAAAATATGGACCGCCAGATCTCTGCCATAGAAGATATTGCTCAGAGCGCTCAAAAACAGGCAATTTCCTCAGAGACGCTTGCTACTTTAGCAAAAAGTCAGGCTGACAAGGCAATGGATAAATCATTATCTGCTGTGCTGAGATCTAATAAGGCATTTATAATTTCAGTGATTGGCGTTCTAATATCGTTGTTTGCTAATGCGGATAAGCTAGTACATAACGTACAAAAAATACTATCTTATCTAAGTTCGCTACTATAGTCAGAAGTACCCCGATTATGCTTATTTTGTACGCCATATTTGCCAATCGGTCAGCTCGTTGGCATACTCTTTCCCATTCTTCTATCTTTCTTACCTCCTTTCAAAGTACCTCTAAATACGCACACACCGCTAATATCAGCCCGCAACTCGTAACGAATATAATTCGTGGCATTATGTACTTCACTATTTCAAGGGCCAGTGACTGGTTGTGGTCGGTGTAGTCGTCTAGGAGGTTGGGGGGGGGGCATGGCTTGTCTTCATTGTCCTCTCCATACAAATCCATTCTTCCCTCTATATATTGGGGAATATGTCTTATTAGCTTCCTGTCATTACCTCCAAGGACATAGTATGTATAGGCATGAAATTATGCGTGACCCTTTGTACAATTAACCGCCGGTTCAAACTAATGTCCTCTATGCTTCCATAAAAGCTGTTTCCTGCACGTATCCTTAAATCTCCAAAACATTCTAATTCCAATGTTTCTTCTTCATGGTTATAAACTTCTAACATTTTATTGGCACGATCTTGCGCTTTTGCAGCATTATCAATATTGGAGGATATTTCAAAAAGCTGTAGGATGCCATACTTTTTTGCCGACTCCGGGTCTATTGCAGATCTGATATCAATCTGACCAGCTGATTCATCACCCCAACCAATCTTTATGAGGTTATAAAAATTACCATCAATGGATTTCTTCCAAGTGTACCCAGTACACAAACTATTATCACCCAGTACTAGAGGAAGTTGTAAATTTCGCATGTTCCAGAGGCATATAGAACCGTATTCATCACGCAGGCAGAATAAATCATGAGCTTCCATTCCATGGTACGTCTTATATATTGACTCTATGACCTGATCTAACCACGACTTATCCATGACAGCTATAGGATCAAGAATATATCCCGAATCTTCCACTGTTCCTACTGACAAGGAAAGATACGCACACATATTCTGAACTAGGTTTTTAAGTGTACCATTTTCAAGGACAATAATTGCTTTTGTTTTTGTATAACGGAGCTGATCATAAGCCTTAAATTTTACAATTCCATCCTCGCTTCCTGATACTGTAAATATTCTCCCCATAAAAATACCATTAGCCCCATTGTTATCTGATAATCGAACAATATCACCATTTTCTACAATAAACCCATCACTGATATAAGAAACATCTAAACTGCTCGCCCCATCGTTCAGAACATCACTCCATGAAAGTTCTGTACAGGTTTCGGATATATCATAAATCTGACCTTGTGTTTTTACTAATAATTCCATTTCTAATACTCTCCGCTATTAATAAGAAAGGGTTTTCCTGTTATTTCCAATATGTAATACTCTTGCCCTCCGTTGTTACGCAACAGTACCACTTTATCACCGCTTACAAGTTTGTTCTTCAGATTACCTGTAACCATACTCATCGGTATTGGAAGCTGTTCGCTTATTACAATAGCAGAACCGTTATATACTCCAGTATTAACCCCAGTTATCTTTCGGTTTTCGAGGCATCTAACCGCAATTTCTTTTATTACAGCATGTAATTTACTTGCTCCTGTGTTATCATTCATAATCGTCTAAAATCCTTTCTTTTTAATTTCAAGGTCTGCGCCTTTGATTTATAAATCCCATCATACCTAACCACTACAGCCCCCAATCAATTTTAATCTGATTCAGAAGCTTCATTTCCTCAGATGTATCTTTCCCAGGATTACTATCCGGGTGATATGCCTTAGAAAGCGTCCGGTAAAACTGTTTAAGAGTGGATTTGTTTTCTTCATTTCGTTGGCCGCCTGCAGAACCAAAGCTATTGGAACTACTCCTGTTGTAGTTACTGTAGAAATTCTCGTAATAACTACGGCTCTGCTTCTGGCTCCTCCTTTCATACTCTTGCCTTGCCTTATAGTCCGCCTTAACCTTCTTCAACTGCTCAGGGTTCCGCAGCTTCCCATACACATCGTAACAATGGTCATATTCGTTCCGGCTGGTGTCGTATATCTCCGTAAACTCATCTACCCTTTGTTGATGCTCCTTTAAAATGCGCCTGTGTTCTTCTCTAGCCTTATATTCCTCTGTCTGCTGAAATTCAGCTTCCACCTGGTCAATGATAGGTTGGAATTTCTTATAGATCATATCTGTAAGTTCTTCTTCCGGCAGGCCCAGGGCTTCCACTTTATCTTCCCATCTGCTGCCAGTGATGTAGTCCCCGATCCAACTTCCCCAATCTATGATTGAATAATAACCTATGGTGCATATTACCGTCTGCTTCTTACGAACCTTACCGCCCTCCCGGTAACTTTCATGAATGCTGATACGGTATGCCTTCCTGATCTGGCGGTCAAAGCAATCGTCACTATAGCGGTATCCATAGGTGGAGCCATTTACCCCATTCATAGTCCAGGTGGTTTCATGGGTTTCTATCCGCTTGGGCTCTCCCTTGGGAAGCTTCTTAATCTCTACTTGCTGAATTACGCAATACAACCGGACTCCCTCCTTTCCTGTGGTTACTACCTTTTAGTGTGCAGTAACCACCCTATCTCATTGCCTTATCAACATCCACACCCAAATGTTTAATAAGTTAACATATTGTCAGTCCGGCGGCATATAGAAAATCCGCTCCAGCCTGGACTCTGCGATACAAATCTCATGCATTACCCCTTTTGCCCTAGCTTCGTCTTCATACTTTCCAGCCAGTACCGAATTTCGGCTGTAGCGACTCTTTACGTAAATACCACACCCATTCATACAATCTTCGATATAGCACTCGCTTAATTCAAGGAATCGCCTTGCATCCTGTGTCCTTATCTTCATAAAGATTCCCCTTTCTTTCCAGTTCGTTTAGGATTGTCAAAGATAGTTCTGTTGCAAATTCGCCTGGATATTTCTCCATAATCTCGATGACTTTTTGGTTTACAGAATCCCAATATTTAACATCCGTCCTGGAGCCGACCGGCTGCGCATATTTGAATAACTTCCACACATCTGCAAATAAATCAAATTCTTGCTGCAATTGCTCATTCTTCAACATATTTTCCCCTAATCATCAAATGGTGTCTTTTTAGTCCTTTTAAAGCACTCCTGTTGCATTATTATGGTACCTTCTCTCTCAACAAACTGCATTGTAGCCCCATCGAATCCAAAAGGTATTTTTCCAAGTTCGCCCTGCCGGTTCTTCTCAACCTTGACTCCCTTTTGACTAATATCATCAGGATCAGTGTTCCATAGCAGAATTATAGTACTTGCGTCCTGCTCCACGTCCCCGGATTCGCGAATTTCTGCCATTGACGGTTCTTTGGTATCCCTGCCTTCACTTACCCGGTTTAGCTGGGATAATAAGATTATGTGTACCTGTAATTCCATTGCAAGTGATTTAATCGTTTTAGATACGGCACCGACTTCGCTTGCTCGATTGCTATACCACGTATCAGATTTCATTAATTGCAGGTAATCAATAACTATGTAATCCAAATCCAGATGTCGGCATTCATTCCTGATGTCGGTTGGCTTCACCGAGCCGCTGCGAACCATCACCTGATACTGACTAATCTTGCTGTTGGCCGCGGATACCTTGGGCTGTTCATCACCTATATAAGCCTGCGCTTTTCGTATCCGCTTTAGCCCGATACCGGTTTCTGACGATAGCATCCTCTCATAAATCTGCTTGTCGGACATTTCCAGGTTATAAAATGCTCCACGTTTGCCGCTGGTTGACAGGCTCCGGATAATCTGCGTCACAAAAGCTGACTTTCCAACTGCCGGACGCGCACCTATAACCGTTATATCCCCCTTTTCCAGTTCCACAAGCATATCATCTAGCCGGGGGAATCCAAGGTTGATACCATTTGATTCATGCTCTGCAAAGTGGCTCCTCTCATGTTCTGCTACAATCTGCACCATGCTCCGCAGCTTTGTATGTTCTGAACTTTTCAGGGCTTCAAGGTCATTCATTAATAATCCAATTTGGTTTTCAATATCAACTGGCGATACTTTAACAGAGTTTAATATAGTCAATAACTGTGCAGCCTTGTAATTACTGGTAAGTACATCCGCATAACTCCTGATCTCTGTTGTGGTCATTGTTGAGTTGATACACTCTCTCAGTCCATCAAGGATAATGTTTTCAGGATATCCATATCCTTGTAGCCCCTGAGACAGATTTACAAGATTAATTCGTTCACCAGTATCATACATCCTGACAATTTCAATATAAACTTTTTGGTATAGTTCCTCCCGGAACATCTCCGGCCTGAGTTCATCATAAACGGTGTTAATTGAGTTGATATCCATCAGCAGCGCACCTATAATTGATCGTTCTGCTAATCTGCTCATATTTCGCTCCCCTCTATGTAGTCAAGGATATTCTTGTTCATGAAGGTATCAAAGTTCTTGTAAAATTCGACTTCGGTTCCTTCCTGCTGCCGTTCATTCACATAGCTAGCAACAGCTATATATATCTGCCGCCGGTCCAGGCGATACCTTTGACCATTAATCAACCTCCCGGTCTTTCCGACAAAGCCGCGATAATATTCAAATGCTTTTGCCTTTCCCCGCTTTTTAGGATATATGGTGTAAATTTTCTCGAAATCATCTCTCTGTTTTTCAAGCACTGGAGTATCTCGTGCGGCTTCTGCTGCACAAAAGCTTTTATTATCCTTACCTAACCTAACCTGTGCTTCCATTTTGGAAACATCTTGTATACAGTCTGTATCCAGAGAGTAAATTCCATTGTCAACCCTCAATATTTCACGCTCTTTTATGTATATTGTTGACTTGTATCTGTCCTTCTGAATATAATTGTTCTGCCCCCAGTGCCGAATTACAATAACTCCGCTCTCAAATGGCTGTATATAGCCTTTCGTGACGAGTAGCCTCAAATCATCTTCACCGCAATTAACTACCTTTGCTATTTTTTTGGGAGATGACACAAATCCGTCATCGTCTGCTCGCATCCCCAAATGAAAATACAAGTTTTGCGCAGTGGCGGACATCTCAAGGAAATTATCCGTATCCACCACGTCAAGACTAAACATGCGCCTATTAGCCATTTATTTTATTTCCCCCTGTTGCCTTATATAGTTTCTTGCTGACCGTAAAGCCGCAAAGGTATTTCTGGCTCGGCATTCCAGTGTTCTTATAAACTGTTTCACCTCCTGGTCACTGCTCGGCAGGAAATAGCCTCCTCCATCGTGACAGGTAGATAGTATTACCGCTCCGGCATTTCTTTCTCTGGCAATCTCGTGCTGCAGCTCCCGGACGCTGTTGAATCCAAGGAAATCACATAACGCTTGCGCACTAATGGCATTTTCCTTTCCAGTATGTAAAGCCTCCATTACCACGAATGGTATGGTTCTGTCAGGTACGGTTGCCGCCGCCTCCTGCATCGGTGTGCGGTCTTGGGCTTCTTTCATTAGCCCCATGCGCTTATTTTGCTGCATAGACTTATACCCCCGTTTGCTCGTCCAGATAGCGATCAATGACCACACGATCATAGGTGCATCGGCGGCCTATTTTTCGCTCCGCTCCAATCGACTTAGCAAACTCAACCCCTCGGTTTCTCCCCAGACTTAGGTAATAGCAAACCTCGCTGGCGTCTAAAAGCCTTTTGTCATTTAGACCTCCGGTTGCTGATTGACATTCTCTTTCTCTCATTAAATACCTCCTATTGACTTTTTATCAAACATTATATAAAATGTCTATATGGGTATAATACCACAAAAACCCATTCATTCATAGACTTTTAATATAATTTTTATAGACAGTCTATGAGCGCAACTTAGTAAAATACAAAATGTCTATTTAAGTAAAGGAGGATTTTATGCAAACATGTGTTAATTTAACAATCGATGATGAGCTTAAACAGTATAGGTTCCAATATTATCCAATTAACTCGTCTAATGAAATAGATGATATAGGCAACTATCTTAAAAAAACTGATTTTCCTACTAAATATAGAGCTGTAATGGGAACTAGAGCTTACGGAAGTATTTTTGTTGAGCTTGCGAATATAGAGGCTAATTTACTAATAAATGAACTTAAAAAAAGAATACAGTTGTATATTGACGAACCTACTAAAGAGGAAATACTTTTTTATGATGTTGAAGAGATTTTAAAAAGACAATTTGGAATTATCTATGGACCCACAATGCAAATTATGATGCTGGAGCTTACAAGGGCACTGGAACGAATTAGAATTTTTTTAGATCAAATCGTAACATTAAATATTAGATTAAATACCAATGACCTGTCGACTGAAGAGCAATTGCGTATTAACAACAGTATTCGCGATGCTAAAGTTCTTATTGATGAGTGTGTTATGTTAGATTCATTAGAAAATGCCTGTAACTATTGTCGTGATTATTGTAGTCTAGTTACCCAAAAACACAATATTAATTTTGGCCATACAAGTATGAGTTTGAGATGTGACATAGTGCTTAGTTGCAATAATAATATAACAATGAGTTACCGTATAGAAGATTTGTTTGAAATAGCTGGTTTAGAGCATTTTAAAGTGGCCAGTTCTCAAATTCCAATTAAAGAATGTGAGAACTGCGGCAAGTACTTTATTCCTAGTACTCGATCTGATGAAAAATATTGTGACAATTACTATAAAGATGGAAAAACCTGTAAAGAGCTTGGTTATGAAATAAAACTTAAAAAAGACAAATTTAAAACAACTTACCGTAGTGCATATAAAACACAGCGAGCTAGGATTAAATATAATTCTCATATTACAAATTATGAGGAACTCCATTTTAAGCCATGGGAACAAGCTGCAAAGCAAGCACTATCTGATTTTACTACCAAGAATGATATTGAAGGATTTAAGAAATGGTTAATAGATAATAAAGATTCATTCTAAAATATGAGTTATGCACCACCTGGCTTTTATTTCCTATAAAGTAAAAAAGGCATAGGAACAAGAGAATCCAAAACTGGATTATCCTATTCCTACGCCTTAATGTGGTTTACAGGCTGAGACCTGGGGTACTAACCTTTGGTAACCTCTTGAATATTCTTGTTGATGAGAGCCACCGTTCCGGCGGTACAGATCCACTTTAATTTGGCTTAATTACCATCAATTATGAAACAGGAAATTTGTCAAGGCCTTGCCGCTTCTGCGGTGCGAAGCAACCTTTACAAATTTTATGTTGAATAATAAATTTATCTTAGCCAAATCACACTTATTTGTACTGGCTCCCATTCACCGGACAGCTGGTTCAATAGTATCCGGAATACTCACCTCTCATGGTTCTTTTTAACATCTGTATAACTAGACAAGTTTTCCGAATACATCTTCTAAAGTAATTTGCCTTGTATTACTTTTTGATGACATAAAATCCCAAATAACTTTATCTAACGTACTCTCACCTATATTTAAGTGATCAGCTGTTTTTTTTAATAATAAACTTGCTTCTTTATAATTATTCGTAATTATATTGGACATTTCCAAGAACTGAAACATGTGCCTATCAATCGGTATAGCCTGCTGTCCAGAAAGTAATTTTAAATAGTCAACTGTTTTAAATCCTATTCCTTTTATTTTTAGTAATTCGTTTTGATTTTCTTCAATCATTAACCATTTAGCCAAATCTTCCTCATTATTAACTCCACAGCCATATAAGAACCAGGTTAATTTACATATAGTGTTTTGCTTTGTTTTATTTTTCCATTGTATAATTTTTTCTATTGGATACGTTTGAAATAAAATTATAAAATCACAAGTAGTCTTATAATGCGCATAATTATCTAAAATATTGCACACTCTTGGATAAACAACATTTCTATAATTCATTCCTGCTTGTAAAACAGCATCCGTTAAAGTTGCTGCCATATTATGATATGGAGTTCTTTGACTTACTTCCTGATAACTGCTAGGAATTTTATTTAATTGCGTAATAATTTTTTCAATAGATTGTTCTACATTATCCATTGTTTCGTTCTCCCAATACATTATTAATTGCTGTTAAACGATCAACACAATTAGGACAAGCACCGCAAGGTGTCATAGAATTCACTTGACATGAATATGTTTTTTCAATTGGAGCCCCCAATTTTATTCCTAATTTAGCCACCTCAGTTTTAGTCATCTCACGAAATGGCATTTTTATCTTAATAGAACCATAATCATAAAGAAGATTTTCAAGCTTGGTGAAGAATTCCATTGAGCAATCAATCTCTTTTGCATGATTACTGTTAATAAAAGCAGTATAAACTTCCTTTATCCCCATCGACTGAGCATAAGCAGCAGCTAATGAAATAAATAGTATATTCCGATATGGTAAATACATGTCTTCAGCTACCACTGTATCCTCCCATAAATTTGCTTCTATAATCATTCTAGAATTCGATTCTCTATATACATCTCCTATTTTAATAGTTTTAACGTTATCCTTATACTTTAAAGGTATTACCTCCAACAGTGTTTCATATTCTTTTTTCTCACAATGTTGACCATAATCAATGAATAGTATTATTAAATTTTTATTTTCCTTCTCTAACTTATATGCCAAAACAGTAGAATCCATTCCACCTGAAGCCAATAGCAACCCATCGTATATATTCATTTATTCTACCACCTTACCTGTAATTTCAAACACCGCATCGATAACTTCATTCAAACTTTGACAATATTTATTACATGAATACTTTAAGAACATATTGTCTAATAATTTGTATGGATCATATAGTATCACATTTTTCCGTTTTGCTTGATATGTTCCAATTTCAACTAATGTGCCTTGATCATTATACAGTAATGTTGCAATCATAAAATTACATTCTTCTAATAATTCAATGTCTTTCGAAAAAATCGCACGTTCTTCATGACAATTCATATTTTTAGTTATTTGACCATTCTCACGTATTGGCAACCTTGGATTATAGTTATGATATATAAGGGCTTCTACTAATTCATCCAATTTCGATGTATCTACATAACTAAAGTCAGGCGCAGCCATATAAATATTGATTTTTTTTCTGAGAATCCATGGCACTCTAATTCCCATTAACTCTGTTTGCTCATCTGCATATTGTAAAAGTAAATCCAATTGTTCTTTAAAATCTTCAAAGCACATTGTTTTTGCATAAAATACTGAACTCCAAGCACAAAATTTCATTGTTTTTTCAATATTTCCCGGGAATTTGTTATAAATATAAGCAACATCATACACATCTCCTACTCCCACGGAATGCATTATACAATCTAAATAGGCGGGTGCTTGATGCCACTTTTTAGATTCATAATCATATAAGCATGATCCCCCTTTGTTCTCTTTAATTAATAACTTTTTTATATTTCTATTATCAAACAGATCTACTATTTTGTCATAATTATAATCTCTAAAATAATTACTAAAGGTTGTCGATGATGTTGAAAGTATAGCTGTAGTAATATTAGTGTTAGTAAAATTCAGGATATCTTCACTATCATAATTAAAATCAATATGTATACAACCCTCAAACTCTACTAAATCATTTAATATTTGCTTTGTTCCGTATCGCCCAGGAAAAATAAGTATATCTGTCGGGCTAAATTCATCCAATATCCCGGATATATTATTTTTATGTATATATTCGGCTTGATCACACAATACATTATTATATACCTGTTTTCCACTCTCATCAGACCCTCCAATGATGAAAACATTTGGAGCTTTATCAACTAATCCTAATCTATATGATCCAAAAGAATTAAGGATTTTTGAATACTTTTTAATATCTTTTTCTAAGTAATCCGGTGCATAATAAGCGAAAACATAATCAAGATTTAAAGCAGCACAAGCTCTTATAGCATGAAAAATGCCGCCTAACCTAACGATATATGAATTATTTTCTTTTAAATCAAGATGATTATCTACAAAAACTTCTCCAATTATAAGCATTTTCTTGCTAAGCATACAAATTTACCACAATGTATGGAATTGGTGATAAGCCAGATGATATTATTTCTCCAGAATATCGCATCCCCTTTTTTAAACACAAATTTAAGTAATTATAATGAATTGGTAGATTACCTATAATTTCTTTTGTATCTGACAACACTACAACCATTCTCTTATTGACAAGTTTTTCACTCACTTCAATTTTTTCACTTACAAAAGGTACCTTATTGTAATTTTGATAATAATCACATATACCTACATCGTCCAAGTTAATATTTTCTATAGTTAATGGACATTTTAATTCTCCACCACTTCCATCTCCACCACTTCCGTCTCCATAAAACGAACCCGCTCCACTTCCACGATAGTTCCCAAATTTACCACTTCCCGCAGATCCCATAATACACCTCCAGATTTGTTTATTTCATTCTATAACATTTTTATTTATATAGCTAGACGGAACGTATGGTTGTATAGTAATTATAATTATTGTTAAAACTATTTTCCTTGATACCGTCTTCCCATCAGCGTTCACCACATTAATCTTTTACGCTTGCAATTAGTAGTAAATTAGACATAGTCCCGTCAAGTAAAAACAGTTTTACAATGTTGACCCTATTTAAGATAGAAACTGTAAATATCTGCTTAAGTCATTCTAGTCACTCAGCGTCCATATTTAATTAGCCATTCAAATCTTCAACACTTTATTTTGACACCACTTTGACACCACTTTATATAAATAAAGGTAATTAACGATAAATATATACCCGAGATTTTCCCAGTAAATAGAGCAAGATAAACCACAGTAAACCTTATTCCAAAGAACATCAGCTTCCCAAGCTGAGGAGGCGGGTCCGATTCCCGTTATCTGCTGTTTTAAAAGGCCCTAGTAAATACAAGAAATCCTTGTAGATGCTGGGGTTTTTGTTGTTCTTGGATTACACTAAAAAACGATATTGTGCTCTAAAAAGCACTTATTTTCACCATAGTATCACACGAAATATCACACGAAATCCTTGTTTATCTAGGGATTGCAAATTAGAAATGAGATTTTTATCACACAGCCAGAAATGATATAATTCACTTGCCAAAGGGCGGGCCCAAAAGCCTGCCTTTTTCATTCCCTATTAAATAGCAATTTGCAGAAATATGTGATACGCTATTAAAGTAGTGATTGAGGAAGACTGCAACAAACTCCAAAAAGGAAATGTTCGCTGTATGTCCATGTTGAAACGAACGGTTCATATCAGCCTTGACAATGGCCTGTTCTAAAGATTTCTGTTAGTAAACGCTTAGTCGATATGGATAGATTGCGACTTCTACAATCCGTAGGTTGTGTTTTTTAATATAAGTTTGTATGATTACATTGAACAAACTTATATAATTAATGTAATTACAGACTGGAGAGCTTATCTATGGATAATAAAAAATTTGGTGAATTTATTGCCACCTTGAGAAAAGAAAAAAATTGGACACAAGCTGAGCTGGCACAAAAACTTAATGTTACCGATAAAGCGATTTCTAAATGGGAACGTGGATTAGGATTTCCCGATATAAAAACAATTGAACCATTAGCAGATGCTTTGGGGGTAAGTGTTCTTGAAATTATGCAATGCGAACATAAAACTGATGAAGTAATTTCAAGAGATGGAGCATCTCAAGTACTGATGAATACCATCGATTTAGTAAAAGAACAACGCAGAAAAGAAAAACGAGATATTCTTCGGGGCGCAGGAATTATAGGTTTAATAATGCTATCTGTTTTAGCCATAGATAATGTAGGCTGGTTTGCTTTCGCTACTATATGGCTTCAAATAATTGCTTTAGTAATCGGAGTTGCACTACTGGCAATGGGAATTCATTATAAGCGTCAGCAAAAGCCTTGTACCATTACATTCGTTGTTGCTTCTGTTTGTTTGCTTTATCCGGTTGCATGGATTATTTTTCTTTGCATAGCATTTGTAACAGGTATCGGGCCAATTCCAAATTAAAGTTGTTTTGCATTGAATTCTTAATTCTGTGCAAATTACAATTAGTAAATAAAATACCCATTATACTGGTAAACGGGTTAATTATGCCAGTTTGAGCCCAGGTCTGTAAAACCTGCTGAGCACTTGACCTTTGTAGTTCTTCAAACTTTTGCTTAAGTCCTTCATTGGAATAGGCTGGAACCCAAGTTTTGCATTTCCGTGTTTAGTAACTTGCTACCCTCCAAAACCTTATTTGCTCCAAGGCAATAATAGTTACGCTGACTTTTCTCGTAATTCACTCATGGTCTTTATTCATTTTAATCCCTTCAAAACATTCTCCATGCATATCCCCGCTGCATTTTACAAAGGAATAATCCCCAAATGCCCAAGCAATATTTTCAAACCAATCAAAACTAATATAATACCTCCGGCCAGCTCCGCTTTCGATTTGAACCTTGTGCCGAATACATTTCCTATTTTAACACCGATCATGGATAAGACAAATGTTGTAATCCCGATAAAAGAAACCGCCGGAACGATGTTGACCTGAAGGAAGGCAAAGGACACTCCCACAGCCAGAGCGTCTATACTCGTTGCAAGGGCAAGGGGCAGCATCTCGTCGGGCTTTAAAGTGGCTTCCTTGTTGTCAGGCCGCTTTCCTCCGGGGCAGTTTCTGTCTTTGCACGTTTCAATCGGACAGACTCTGTCAGGACATCCCCCTCCTTTGAAACTTTCAAAAATCATTCTGCCGCCAAGAAAGCAGAGCAATACAAACGCGATCCAATGGTCATAGGAGATAATCTTGTCCGCAAACCATGTAGCTGCAAAATACCCGATAAGCGGCATAACCGCTTGGAATATACCAAAGTACAAACCGACAATCATAGCCTTTTTTACGGTTGCTTTCTTCAGTGTCAGCCCGGCGCAGATTGCAACGGCGAAGGCATCCATAGAGAGCCCCACTGCGAGAATAAATAGTTCGATTAAATTCATTTTACTTCCTCCTACCAAATCGTTTATTTAACAAAAAAAGACTCCCGTACAACCCTTTCAGGTTATACTTGAGCCAATATAAAGCAAAAGACCTATGTATAGCCTGGGCTATACATGAGTCTCGTTTTTTAAGACAAGCCAGACCATCATGGTCAGTATGTTGACTTGACACGCGGCAGTCCGCGCAAACTACTCCCTCATGAGCGATTCTATTGTGTTGGTAGTATAACATGGGTATGCAGCCGCTGTCAATCTTTCTCACTTAATACCTTACCCGGAATCCGCTTTCTTTCACTGGCGGGATCTCTGCCGCCTGGAAGCTGTCAATCATAATGTAACGATCCTGTCTTAAATGGTCAAACAGGCGGTCTATTTCTTCTTCCCGCCCCTGCAGTTCCATTTCCACCCGCCCGTCATCTAAGTTTCTCACCCAGCCGGTAAGGTTAAGGCCCCGGGCGAGCTGCTGGGTTCGGAAGCGGAATCCCACCCCCTGGACCCGTCCGCTGACATAAACATGCTTTCGAATTTCACCCCATTTTTCCATCGCAATCACCTGCACCCTGACCTCCTTAGTGACAGGGTTTCTCCTTTATTAATAATAGTATCATCAATGGTCTCATATATTTTATAATAAAAAACGAACCGGTTTTCCGGCTGACTCATTCCGCAATTTTGTGTAAAAAAACTCCTTGAAAATAAGCGTATTCTCCTGGAATCTTTTACTAATTATAACTTTTTATGGGGAGTTTGGCAATCCTTACGCTATTTAAGTTTTTTTTCAAGTAGGGGTTGATTTTTTACCATTTAGCTGTTATACTATCAAAGGTTCAGACCTTATAATATTATAACCGGATTGCTTCCGTAGCGCAGTTGGTAGCGCAACGCATTCGTAATGCGTGGGTCGGGGGTTCGAGTCCCCCCGGGAGCTTTATAAAACCTCGTTTTTACGAGGTTTTTTCTTGTTACAGAGGTAAAATTTGTTTTTAAGAAATTTGTTTTAATCCAAATGACTAACATTTGACTAACGTTTTTCTTCTAATATAAAAAGAAATCAGACCAGTCCCAGGGCCATTGAAATTATTGACGACTGTTTCAATCTTAGTAGCCGGGTTGTGGTGAATGTTCCTTCTACTCCGCCACAATGCAATCCTTGCAGAGCGTTTTCTATCTCATAGGAAGTGTGAAGACGCTTCTTCCTCACACTTCCCATGAGAAAATAGCACCGTATCCCTCCTATCAGAAATCCAGTGCCCTTATCCTGGCAGATTAATTTGCTGCCGGCATTTTATTAACCCTATGTACAATATCAATGCCCAAATAATGGTATGCCAGCTATTTACTGATCTCAAACTGACAGTGGACAACAGCAGTAATTTCTTTTTCCAGGGAAGACGTATCATTAATTCCATAGTCGTCTACTTCATTGGAATATAAAGGAGTTATCTGCATGACACCCATATCGGCATATTTTAAATCTCCCAGTTTATTGCCTGCATTCTCCGCTATCATCTCCGCACGCTTTCTTGCGTCCTTTGTTGCCTCTGCTAACATCGTCACCTTCAAATCAGCAAGCTTTGTATAAAAATATTGAGGCTGATTGGACTGGAAGGCAACACCTACGTTCAATAGCTCCGTAGCATTTCTGGATATTTCCGTTATCTTATCAATTTCGCTTGAACTTATGGTAACGGTCTGGCTTAAATCATAATTATCGATCTTATTGGTATTGTTTCCATAATCGTTCATAACATAATTGATCATAGTCGAAATGGAGGAAAATACGAATTCATCCTTCCCGATCCCCTTACTTATAAGATAATCCGATACCTTATTCCTGCTGTCCTCCAGCATGCTGTAAGCATCCTGCAGCTTCTCCGACTGTGCATTAAAGCTGCCGGTCCACACGATCAGATCCGACGTGATCTGCTGCTTTGCGGAACCTGTAACAACAATATTAGTTTTTGACGCTTTGATCTGTACAATTCCATTGGTCAGAATCAGTGCGGCTCCGATAACACCAATGACAAGAATAACCGCTACAATGATGTTACTGACTGACCTTTTATTCATTTCATCCATGATGAAACTCCTTTCAATGTAACCAAGATAAATTCCGGTTTTTTACTTTTTTCCCAGACCACCTTCTTTATAATATATAAAACCCAAACCAAAAATAGTATAGGAACATGGTTTTTCCCATACCCCATGCCAAAACCCGTCTCCCAAAACAGAGAAGAAGCCTTAACACATTGCATAATATTATTATATAATACAAATATTACATCCGTCAAATTAACAATATTTAAGTTTTTTAGGTTTTTAAGAAAATTTTACGAAAGTTTGAATACACCATGTCCGCAGATAATACTATTACCGCAATACATTTCAACATGGCCTATCTTAAGTGGTCTGTTGGCGTCTGATCCGGCAAACTCCAACATGTCACCCTTACGCAAACGTGATATATTCGGGATTCCTGCGGCGATATCCACATCAACGGTAGACAGCTTACCTGACTGATATGTTCCTGCTGTATTGAGTATTCCGAAGTCGTATCCGGCCTCCTTATAGGCATAGCAGATGGAACTGCTACAATCACTGTAATAATTGCCATCAGGATGCTTTTTGAAGCAGTAATCTCGTAACGTCTGGTTGTATAAGTTTCGGCCTGTCAGAATCGCGTATTTATCGCATACTACCTGCCGTTTCTGTTCTGCTTTCATATTTCATTCCTCCAATTGAAAAAGGCCCATGATCTCCCGGGCCTACATTTTGAATACAAATTAATCCCTATTAAATTTTCTACTTCAAGCGCTGAGTAATCAGCTGTATTTTCTCCGCACTACAAGATCCGTTCTTAGCACTTTTAACTTCGGATTCCCTTAAATCAATCGTAATTTCATCTCCAGCTTGCAAATCTCCCAAACTTATTTCCTTTAAATCTTTGGTGCCAAATTTGCAATATATTATTTGTGCCTTACTACAATTAATTGAACAACCTTCTCCAAATAAAGTTGAATTCATTTCATCCGGATCCCTTGCTATAATGCTTCCTGTATCTTTATTAACTTCAACAACAATAGCATTTACACCTAGGTGAAGGGGATCCTTTTTAGAACAACCTACTAGTCCCAATAGCATCATGCAGATAATGTACAAGATTAATTTTTTTCTCATAGAATATTTCCTCCAATCTACCGCTTGTTATATTATAGCAAAGATAGAATCTAAAAAATACTAAAATAATTATTCCGTATAGTATCTAATTTTTTTGTATTTAAAGGCCCAGGTAATTACAGGCCCGAAAAGTTGTGATGTTACAACCGAAACGGAAATTCCCGTATGGAATTGAATACCCTGTGGACCCTGTTTTCCTGTGGCTCCTGTAGCTCCCTAGGTTTCCCTGTAATCCCTGTGGACCCATCGGGCCAATAAAGTTACCATTCATGAAGAGCGTGTTAAACTCTGTCAGGGTTTCATCTACCCGGCCCCCAGCTGCCGCTTTATCCGTTACGGCATTGTTTGCTATTACTTCTGTATGATCCCGGAAGGTCTTAGTAATGTTCTGATACTGGAGAGCCATATCCCTGGCTGCCTGAGCATAAAGCATATATTGCCTAAGCTCCATCTGTATGGAAGCATCCAGTTTTTCCATAGTAACAGATCCGTCCACGATCTCTGCGGTAATAGTCCGATTCAGGTTTTTCATGGCAACGGTTGCGGTACTATCCACGGAATAGACAAACCGGGCAAGGTCAATCACCTTCTGTGTACCATCTGTCATGGTTAGAACCAGCTCGTTATCATCATTAATATCAAAGATTCAAAAATCGGTCAAGGCTCCATAACGTTCCATTTCAACGCTTGGCATAGCTGTCGGTGTTAACAGGAGAGGTTTGCTCATTTATGCTTTCTTCCATATATCCGCTACTCTGTGCTACGATATTATTCAGTTGACTTATCTATTATATTATCTCTTTATGAAAAAAATTCTTAAATCTTTGGTTTCGCAGATTCAAGTTGTTTTTGTTTGATTGCTTGCCATACTTCTTCACCTACATCTTTCAAATCATTAACACTTGAACTTAAAAATCCATTATAAATAAATTGCAAAGCTCTATAATCTTCACCTTGAAGAATCAAAAACCCCACATTATAATTAGATTCTGAAAAATCGTATTTATAATTATGAGAAGAAAGTAATGACTGCGAGAATACATAATATCGGTATCCATCTTTATCAACCTCACATATTTTTGACAATGCCTTATTGCCTAATTGGTTTTTTTCATTATTTATATTTCCGTAAACATATAAATTTTCATTAAACAAATGCAATGTATCATTATCAATTCCTTCTATTTTAACTTTTGCAATTACATAGGGTGTATATGAATTATCTACGTCTGATTTTTTCTGATATAGTTCGCATGATGAAAATTGAAGAACATGTCCTTTGTATTCCATATCATAAGGCAAAGATCCCAAATTAAATATTACTCTCTTATCACCTTCATAAATGCGTACATCGTTCTTAGTTTCAGTATTATTTTGCACTTCCCGGCCATCTTTTGAACAGCTCGTTATAAGAATGCTTCCAAGAACTAAGGCCATTGCTAAAAGGCACCTTTTCATAGCACATCCCCCTATTCGTATATATGAAACATACCATACTTTTTAGTAATATTCAAGTAAAGAGCGGGGATTCAGTCCTCGCTCTTTATAATGTTTTATTTAGCTGTTTGTGCTTACGGTCTCAATAATCACTTGATCAGTTTTTGGCATGTGCTTTTACACAAAAGTGGCGAACTCATAATTGAATTCGCCACCTACTTCATAATCTTATCTATCGACTTTCTTCTTATCTTAATGACATTGGTTTTGCAACACGCCCTTTTAATGTTGAAGCCAATCAAGAATGTTTTTGAAGTATGACAAGGTAGACACTGTATACAGCTTTATGAATCTTTTAAGTATGTACGCCAATATACCTAAGGATTACGAAACAGGAACCCTTATGACCATGCAGGAAATACACACGCTTGGTTATATTTGTAAAGCCTACGAAATCTCTATTTCAGAACTTGGAAAAAAACTTCATAAAACTAAAGGTGCCATTTCACAAATGGCAGATAAGTTAGAAAAAAAGGGGTTAATTGTTAGGAAGAAAAGCGATGCCAACCCAAAGCTTGTATTGCTCGTTCCCACTGAAGCAGGTCGAAAGACCGATTTTATTCACAGGGCATATGATCGGGAGGCGGTTCTTGCTACGCTTAATACTCTTTCCCAGCATTTTACCCCTGATGAAATTGAAGCTTATTATAAAGTGATGAAAGCGCATACGCAAATTCATTTGAATAAAACAAAGGCATAGGATGAAGGCTCTGAAACTTTAAAAACAATCAGGGTTTAATAATAGTGTATTTATCAGCTATATTCTGTATATGCCTCAGGATATAGTCTTTTTTTGCTTAAAAGGATAAATGATTGTTTTTCCAACCATTCTATCCTTGCCTCATTGTGATACAACTTCCCTGCCCACAAACGACCATTAGCCGGGGAAAAGTGCATGTCAAAATGAACTTAACAAGGGAAAACTGATTGCACTTCCAATTGAAAATCTCAGCATGATTAGGGAAATAAACATGGTTTATCATAAGGATTTTACGCAGAAATCTTTTTTGAATGACATTGTTCACCTTTATAATGAAGCGCATCATTTTTTGCGATCCCATCCTCTTGACTAACGGGCCTCAACAGTCATATATGCGCCTTTTAGAATATTGATAATGCTCTCCTTGAAACTCTCCGCTGTCATACATTGCATAAGGATATTTCAGTTTCACGATCCACCTCTTTTATTTCATTTTCCTGTACCTTACTTTTACATGACCTCTCATAAATTTTTTAAATCACAAAAAATCATTCAGCTTTACTTTATGACTTTAAAGCACTATAATTTAATCGACTCTTCTTGAAGGAGCGCCGTTTTCCCCGAAATCAGCGGTGTTCCTTTTTTATATAGGCCTTCATGGTACTTTTTTTCCTACCTGGTCAGCTTGCTTAAATTTCAGTTTTCTGGATTTACAACAATAAAAAGCTACCAGTTTAATACTGATAGTTAGTAGTTTTCATTACATATTTAATGTTATTGGCTTTACATTATTCTCATAATCTCTGCTACAAATTATAACTGTTTCTTTAATGTATATAGTCTAATATCATCGGGAAAACCGTTGACTTCTCCATGGTCATTTAATGGTCTCATAGATATTCTTTTTGCGGTTCCATTTAACTGCAACCGGGCTTTTACAGGTAATGCAGTCAATACTATCAAAAATATCGTCTCTTCTGTTAGTCTGGCATCTGGTACGATTGCCGCATTCACAGTTTATAAAAACCAGGGTCAGCGGGGTGGTAAAAGGGGTGATCTTACGGCAGAAGTTACAGTTGTAGGCCCAGCTCTTTTTCTTTCAGTTCCCATATACCTTTGACGAAGTTATTGATTTCTTTCACATCATTTTCTGTAAGATTATTGGTTGAGTAATTTAATTCATTATTGCAATTCCCAAGTTCACACTCTGGATAACAAGCTGCATTAGATCTCGTTGCTTATCATCAGTATTCTTGAGCAGCGTCGCAATTTTATCAGATTCCGGTAATGCTTTAATACTATAAATTGTATCAGCCATTGCTAACCCTCCTCTTTACAATCGTTTTAATTTCTCTGTAATTGAATGTTATCGTAATGCAATTATCAAATCAATAGTTTTTGCGTCTTTTAATTGCTTTGTGATTTACATTGTGTTATATTAAATTCAACAAGGAGGTAATAATGTGAACATACGTATTAAAGAATTAAGAACGCATTTAGGACTTAGCCAAAAAGAATTTAGCCAAAAAGTGCAAATAGGACAATCTACATTGGCTATGTTTGAAACAGGTGATCGTGTGCCAAAAGATATTCACATTTCACAGATTTGTTCAGCTTTTAATGTTAATGAAAAATGGCTCAGAAATGGGGTTGGAGAAATGTTTGATGCCCCAAGCACTTTTTCCCTTGATGAATACGCAAAGGCTAACGGATTAACAGAAAGAGATCATGTTATTATCCGGGAATTTATGGCACTCGAACCAAGTGCAAAAGATGCTGTGTACAATATGCTTGAAAAAGTTTTTTTAAGCGAAGAATGGCATGGAAATAAACCGATGGATTATTATAACGAAATTTCAAAAGATCCGAAGGAATTCGAACAAGAAATCCAGTGGTCCCCCATTTTATAATGGATATTGCTGCAGAACTTTTAAAGGACCAGAAAAAAGCCGCTGTCACCCTGGGCGATCAATGGGAAGGAAAACGCGGTTCCAAGTTTAACAAAAATTTTATCTATACGCAATGGAATGGTACACAAATGGATTTAGGAAGCCCATATCTCTTCCTGCTTCTTCAAAAGTAAAAATCAGGAAGCGGCTAATATTATGGAAAATGTTCTTTGCCCTGCTACAAAGTCCGAAGAACAAGTTGTATAAAGCAGTGGGAAAGCAGTTTTTCATCCTACTACTTTCCCACTACATACGGCAAAATCGCTTTTTCTTCATATAAAGAATTACTTACACGATGCAATTGAAACTTTTTATGTTTGAAAGGAGAAATTATGTTAGAAATCATTTTACCATTTGCTCTTACTGCAATAGCTGTAATTATCCTGCTTGGTATCTTAGCAAGCGGATATGTAAAGGCTCCGCCTGACAGGGCTTTCATTATTTCAGGCTTGAAAAAAGAGCCAAAGATTTTAATTGGACGCGCCGGAATTAAAATCCCATTTCTTGAACGGTTAGATAAGCTTTACCTTGGTCAGATGACGGTGGATATCAAGACAGAACAATCTGTGCCAACCAATGATTTCATCAACGTGAATGTTGATGCTGTTGCGAAAGTAAGAATTGAACCAACGGAAGAAGGAATCAAATTAGCGGCTAAGAACTTCTTAAATAAAAACCAGGATCAAATTACCCAAGACTTACAGGATTCCCTTCAGGGTAACATGCGTGAGATTATCGGAACTCTTACTTTAAAGGAAATCAATACTGACAGAGATTCCTTCTCCGATCAGGTAATGGAAAAAGCATCAAAAGATATGAAAAAACTTGGAATCGAAATTGTATCATGCAATATCCAGAATATATCCGATGAGAATGGCCTTATTAAGGATCTTGGTGCCGACAATACGGCAAGAATCAAGAAAGACGCTTCTATCGCAAAAGCTCAGGCGGAAAGAGACATTGCAATTGCCCAGGCGGAAGCAGATAAATCCTCTAATGATGCAAGAGTACTCGCTCAAACAGAAATTGCCCAGAAGAATAATGAACTTGAGATCAGGAAGGCTGAATTAAAGAAAGAATCTGACTCAAAACGTGCGGAAGCGGATGCAGCTTATGAAATCCAGAACCAGGAACAGCAAAAAACAGTTCAGACGGCTACGGTAAATGCCCAGATTGCAAAAACAGAACGGGAAGCAGAACTAAAGAATAAAGAAGTTGCCGTTATGCAGCAGACATTGGAAGCCGAAATTAATAAGAAAGCCGATGCAGAACGCTATGCAGTAGAACAGAAAGCTTCCGCTGACTTGGCAAGAAGACAGCGCGAAGCAGAAGCAAAGAAATACGAGCAGGAAAAAGAGGCGGAAGCAAGAAAAGCCCAGGCGGAAGCAGAGAAATTTGCTATGCTTCAGGAAGCCGAGGGTATTAAAGCCAAAGGAGAAGCAGAAGCTGCTGCGATTCAGGCAAAGGGTCTTGCAGAGGCGGAAGCAATGGAAAAGAAAGCGGACGCAATGAAGAAATACGGGCAGGCCGCAATGATGGAAATGATCGTGCAGGCATTGCCAGAGATGGCAAAGGCAATTGCTGAACCATTAGCTGCAATTGATAAAGTTACTATTATTGACAGCGGGAATGGTGATACAGGCGTAACTTCCATGGGGAGCTATGTACCTGCTGTCTTAGCTAAGACGATTGAATCTGTAAAAGAAACAACCGGTTTGGACATCACAGAGATCATGAAGGCAAATACATATGATGCCAAGGTAACCAGAAATGTAAATATTACTGGAATTCCTGACGGTACAAATATAAATGATCCGGCAAGCGAAGTAATTGTTGCAAACATCAGCAAGGATATTGCTGACAGCACAGATAAAGAGTAAAAACAGAAATAGAAAAACCATCCTTATACAGGGTGGTTTTTCTCATTTACTAATCTTATTTTTATCATATATCCGAACTTTTTCCCCTTTTTGCTTGATACATCTTTTCATCTGCCCGGCGTATAAGCTCCTCCGCAGTCACAGGAACGTCCTTCATGGTTTCAATCCCATAAGAGATGGAAAGAGGCCCCCCTTTTATAGCCTGGCTTAGCGGCATCTGTTCAATTTCCCTTTGTATGCCTTCTGCAATTGCCCGCGCCTGATCTTCATCGGCGCCGCTCAGGCAAAGAAGGAACTCATCTCCTCCATATCTCGCCGCCCAAACATCCTCATGAGAAATATTCCGGGAAATGGCTTCGCCTGCTTCTTTGATTGTTGAATCCCCTGCCTTATGCCCATAAAGGTCATTAATTGATTTAAAGTTATCAAGATCAATAAAGCAAACGGACAATGGCTTATGCTTTAGCAAAGCATTAATAATATCAACCGGAAGGCGCTCATCCACAAAACGCCTGTTATAAAGGGTTGTAAGGGGGTCTCTCACTGCCGCATCATTAAGCTCCTTGATAAAGCGGGTAAATATTTCTCCTTGATTATAATCACCGTTCCCCACGAGCATTGTGTCGGTAGCATTTTTTAACAGCTCAAGTACCGCCGGGCTATCGGCGTTATCAATGGGAATAGCGGTAACAAGAAGAACCTCTTCCCTGCTTTTTTCCATTTTTACAAAGCTTTTGTTTTCCTGATAAGCTCTTATGGAAATACAATTATCACAAATCCTGTTGTTTTCCCAATAATGATAGCATACATCCGGTGTCCCGGTTAAAGATGACTGGCGGTAATCCAGCACTCTTTTCTGACGCGGATCAACCAAACGTACGATATCATACATTTTATAAAAAAAGTCCAATTTGTCTTTTATCTCATCCAGCGAAATATTATCCATTTTAACCCCGTAATGCTTATAAATTCCGAATATAATTTATAAGTGGCAATATCGTTTCTTTATTTATAAAATCAACACTTTTTCCGTAGCTTGCCAGCATCTCTTTGTCTTCATCAGTCAAAGAATCCTGGTCCTTTTTTGCGGTCATTTTGCAGACAAGAGCCATCATTGTCCGATGCAAAACCTATGTATTCCCAATCGTTTTATATATCAATCAAAAAATAACAGCGCTCCTGTTTTAAAACTATCCCGCTTAACGCAAAAACCCTCAGGCTGTTCCTGAAGGTTTTTACTATGACCTATCCGAGAATCGAACTCGGGTTTCCGCCGTGAGAGGGCGGCGTCTTGACCGCTTGACCAATAGGCCATTTACAGCATATTATTGATACAGAATCGAGGCGACAAGATTCGAACTTGCGACCTCTGCGTCCCGAACGCAGCGCTCTACCAAACTGAGCCACGCCTCGATTACGTTAGGTAGTATAATACATATCCCAGCGAATGTCAACCTTATTTTCAAAATTTTTTTATTATTTTAAAATTCTGGAATAATTTCAATAAATTTCTGTTACTACCTTGTCTGAAAAAGCCCCGGGCCTCAGAGGGGATCTTATCCCCCCCTGTCAGCCCAGGTCAAACAAGGACAGCTGATTGGATTCCGGGAGTTCAAAAAGAAGTCCTAAATCCCCCATGAGATCACAGACGGTCTTGCTGACCTTTGTCCTGTTTCTGAAATCTTCTCTTGACAGGAAAGCTCCATCCTTTACTGAATCCACGACAGCATCAGCCGCTTTTTCACCCAATCCGTCAATACTGCTTAAGGATGGCATCAGTTTACCGTCAATGACCTGGAAATGCCTTGCCTTTGCCCGGTAAATATCAATGGGCATAAAGTCATATCCTCTGGCATACATCTCCTGTACGATTCTCATATCCCTTAGGGTGTCCTGCTCTTTTTTAGAAAGAGTGTCGATCCGCTTCCTATAGTCAGCCAGATAATACTCCAGCTTATCCCTTCCCTGGCACATCAGCTCATAGCTGAAGCCGTTGGCACGAATACTAAAGAAGGAAGCATAATAAGCCAGAGGATAAAACACCTTGCAATAGGCAATACGCCAGGCCATCATAACATAGGCAGCAGCATGGGCCTTAGGGAACATATACTTGATCTTTTTACAGGACCAGATATACCAGTCCGGAACTCCGTGGGCAGTCATCTCCTCCTCCCACTCCTCCTTTAACCCTTTTCCCTTTCGGACGCTCTCCATAATAGAAAAGGACAGTCCCTCTTCGATTCCCATTGATATTAAATAGACCATGATATCGTCACGGGTACAGATTGCCGTCTGAATGGTTGCTTTCCCTTCCTGGATCAGGGCCTGGGCATTACCCAGCCACACATCCGTACCGTGGGCAAGACCGGCAATACGTACCAGGTCAGAGAAATACTTGGGCTGCGTGTCAATCAACATCTGCATGGCAAAGTCCGTACCAAACTCCGGAACCCCGAGGGCTCCAAGCTTACATCCTCCAATATCCTCCGGCGTGATTTTTAAAGCTGAGGTGTTCTGAAAAAGCGACATGACCTCCTTACTGTCCAGGGGAATATCCTTTACCGGATCAAATCCAATTAAATCCTGAAGCATACGGATCATGGTAGGATCATCGTGCCCAAGAATATCAAGCTTCAGTAAGTTATGGTCAATGGAATGGTAATCAAAATGAGTGGTTACCGTCATGGTAGTCATATCATTGGCAGGCCGCTGAACCGGAGTAAAGGAATAGATCTCCTCTCCATGAGGAAGTACAATAATTCCACCCGGATGCTGTCCGGTGGTTCTTCTGACTCCAACACAGCCCTGCACGATTCGGCTGATCTCGCAATTTCGCTTTCTTACCCCATGCTCTTCATAATAATTTTTCACATAACCAAAGGCTGTCTTATCTGCCAGGGTACCAATGGTCCCTGCCCGGAACGTCTGGCCCTTGCCGAAAATAACCTCTGTATAGTCATGAGCCTTACTTTGATACTCACCGGAGAAGTTTAAGTCTATATCCGGTTCCTTGTCTCCCTTAAAACCCAGGAAGGTTTCAAAAGGAATATCAAATCCGTCTTTTATCAGTGGACGTCCGCACACCGGGCATACCTTATCCGGCATATCACATCCCGCCATACCGGAAAACTGTTTTACTTCTTCTGAATCAAAATCATAATAATGACAGGACGCACAATAATAATGCGGGCTTAAGGAGTTTACCTCCGTAATTCCTGACAAATAAGCTACAAAGGATGAACCAACAGAGCCTCGGGAACCTACCAGATACCCATCCTCATTGGATTTCCAAACCAGTTTCTGGGCGATGATGTACATAACCGCAAATCCATTGGATATGATGGAATGAAGCTCTCTCTCCAGACGCTCCGTAACGATTGTCGGTAACGTTTCTCCATAGATGGCATAAGCCCTGTCATAACAGATTTTTCTTAAATCTTCATCGGAATTCTCAATGACGGGAGCACACTTATCCGGGCGTACCGGAGAAATCTTTTCGCACATATCGGCAATTTTTCTTGTATTTTTTATTACTACCTCTTCAGCCTTATTGGGCCCCAGGTATTCAAATTCTTTCAGCATTTCCTCAGTGGTACGTAAGTATAAAGGCGCCTGATCGTCGGAATCCTTAAAGCCCTGACCGGTCATAATGATCCTTCGGTAAACCTCATCCTCCGGATCCAGAAAGTGAACATCACAAGTGGCGCAAACCGGCTTACCAAACTGCTCACCAAGGCTTACGATCCTTTTGTTGATATCGATTAAGTCCTGTTCCGACTTTATTGAACTTTTCTCATCCCTAAGCATAAATGCATTGTTTCCCAAAGGCTGTATTTCCAAATAGTCATAAAAGTGAACCAGCTTTGCAACCTCTGCGTCGGAAACGCCCCGAAGGAGGGCCTGATACAGTTCCCCTGCCTCACAGGCGGAGCCTACAATCAGTCCTTCCCGATATTTATTCAGAACACTTTTGGGAATCCTGGGCCTTCTTGCATAGAAATCAATGTGGGAATAAGAAATTAAACGGTAAAGGTTTACTCTCCCCACGTCGTTGGCAGCCAATATGATCACATGATAGGTAGGAAGCTTTTTAATCATATCCGCTGTCATGGCGCTTAGACCATTAAGCTCATCGAGGGTTTCCACGCCCCGTTCCCGGATCATTCTCACAAATGCCACGAATATTTCAGCCGTACAGCCTGCATCGTCTACCGCTCTGTGATGGTTCTCCAGAGAAATATTGAGCGCCTTTGCAACTGTATCCAGCTTATAACGGTTAAGTTTCGGCAGGAGAAGCCTTGCAAGCGCCACCGTGTCAATGACTGTAGGATCAAAGGCCAGGTTAAGCCTGGATGCATTATAGGCGATAAAACCCACATCAAAGGATGCATTATGGGCTACCAGAACCGAATCCCCGCAAAACTCCAGAAACTGCGGCAGTATTTCATCGATTTTGGGGTAAGGAAGAACCATATTATCATTAATGCCTGTAAGCTGCTCGATCTCAAAAGGAATGGGTACGTCCGGATTTACAAAGGTGCTGAATTTATCCGTAATGATCCCATTAATTATCTTTACCGCTCCGATTTCGATGATCCGGTTCCTGGAAGAACTAAACCCTGTTGTCTCGATATCAAATACTACATAGGAATCCGATAAGCCCTGGTTTCTGGAATTTTCCACAAGCTGCTTTAAATCATCTACCAGATACCCTTCCACGCCATAGATCAGCTTAAAGGTATCTCCCTTATCCAGAGCATGATTTGCATCCGGGAAAGCCTGGACACAGCCGTGATCGGTTATGGCAATCGCAGGCATTCCCCATCGCTTTGCCCGTTTTACAATATCCTTGACCTCTGATACGCCATCCATATCGCTCATTTTTGTATGGCAATGGAGCTCCACCCTCTTTTCAAGGCTGTTATCCACCCTCTTCCCGGTAAAATCCTCGGATTTCTTAATTCCAACCACTGATCCGAGAGTCAGCTCACCGTCAAATTTATCAATTGTGGTAACGCCCTTGATGCGTATAAAGCTTCCCTGCACCACTGCAGCTTTTAAATCGTCAATCTGCTCTTCCCTGGCAAACATTTTCACCGTGATCGTATCTGTAAAATCTGTCACATCAAAGATCATGATGGTCTTCTGGCTTCTCAGTTCCCTGCTGTCCACAGTTAAAATCTTGCCTCTGATGGCAACTTCCCCGATCTCACCATCAATTTTTTCGATCTCAATTATTTCCCCGTCAAAGTCACGGCCGTATAATACATCCGGATTGTCCGAACGGCGTCCGTAGGAACCGCCGCCCTTCTTAAAGTCCTTCCACTCCTTTTTCCCGGAATCTGTATCTCCGGTCTTAGCAGCTTCCTTCTTCCCTCCCATACGCAGCGCCGGCGCAGGGGCCTTAGAAGCCTGGTCTGCTGGAGCAAAAGCCGTATATTCTGCAGTCAGGGTATCCAAAGAAATGCCATCTGCCATGGAAGGACCGCCAGCTCCCTCACCGGTCCCGGCGCCATACTCAATCCGGTCTTCATCGTTCGTTATCGCAAAGGAGGTACGGCTTACAATTTCCGCTACCTCACGCTGCATCTGAAGCTCTTTTTGCTTAGCCAGCTCATTTTCCTTGGGTTCCACATATTCATACTGGACCTCTACCGGCATGCTGCACCGTTCATGGAAAATCTTTTCCAGAACACGTTTTAGATCCCCGGCCTTTTCATGGGTAACAATGGTATCCTCCACCGTCATCTTTAAAAGATCCGGTTCAGGAAACTGGAATTCCGCCTTACGGAACATGTTGTATTCAATAATACTGTAGTTTTTAAGTTCCATTAAAAGGCTATCCTTATAGGCCTTTAACAGCTTCTGAGGCGTGTACTGGCCCGATAAACGGAACCGTTCGATAATCTTTATGGTGATCCGCTTAGAGGGAAACAGCTGGTCCTTGATCCCCTTTTCCAGCCCGTAAATATTTTGTTTATGTATGAGCCTCGGGCTCATTAAGTAAATACGAATAGAGCTTCTATCCCTGCCTAAAGCGACCTTCTCCACTTCCACCAGATTTAAAAGCTCCCGTAATTCCTCTGTAATATGTAAACTTGGAAAAACCTCCAAAAATCTTTTTGACATTCTATCACCTATTGCATCTTCATAAGCTCTTCCTTTAGGGCCTGAAGCAGTTCATCTTCCGGTACCTTACGGATAATCTCTCCCTTTTTCATCAAGAGGCCTTCTCCGATTCCTCCCGCAATTCCAAGATCTGCTTCCCTGGCTTCTCCCGGTCCATTTACCACGCAGCCCATGACAGCCACCTTAATATCCAGATGGTCGAATTCCGAAACCAGTTTTTCCACCTGGTTTGCCAAAGAAATCAGATCGATCCTGGTCCTTCCGCAGGTCGGGCAGGATACCACTTCTACACCGCCTTTTCTTAAACCAAGTGTCTTTAAAATCAGCTTTGCGGTCTTCACTTCCTCTACCGGGTCTCCGGTTAAAGATACGCGGATGGTATCTCCGATTCCTTCATGAAGTATGATTCCCAGACCAACCGAGGATTTGATTGTTCCGGAGACATAAGTGCCTGCTTCGGTTATTCCCACATGAAGAGGATAATCCGACTGCCTGGCAATCAGTTCATGGGCTTTGACACACATGAGCACATTGGAAGATTTAATGCTGATGACAAGATTTTCATATCCCAGTTCCTCAATCATCCGTACCTTTTGAAGAGCGCTTTCCACAATACCTTCTGCAGTCACTCCGCCGTATTTTTCAATCAGATTCTTTTCAAGGGAACCGCTGTTTACACCTACCCGGATTGGAATATCATATTCCCTGGCCTTTTCCACAACCGCCCGGACCCGGTCGGCCGATCCGATATTCCCTGGGTTAATCCGGATCTTATCCGCTCCGGATTCTATGGAAGCGATGGCCAGACGGTAATCAAAGTGAATATCTGCTACCAGTGGAATAGAGATCTGCTTCTTTATCTGCTTTAAGGCAGCCGCCGCTTCCATATCCGGTACTGCAACCCGGATGATATCACAGCCAGCCTCTGTCAGGGCTTTAATCTGACCTACTGTCCCATCCACATCCTGTGTTTTCGTATTGCACATAGACTGGATCAGGACCGGATTACCTCCGCCGATCACCCTGTCTCCGATGCGGATTACTCTTGTTTTCTCTCTGCTCATACGTTCCTCCATTCTGCATATACCTCAAAACCGGAAGCAACCCGCTGCGCGAGTTCCATCCGGTTATTGCGGCAGACGTCAAGTGAACATGCATGCACATTCCTTTGGCTTGCTGCCTGAGTAATTATGGTTTTCTCACGTAAACCTGCTGATATCATTAAACACCACAAAAATCATAAGAGCCATAAGGGCTGCCATGCTGATTAAATTAACCAGGCCCTCCTTCTCCGGATCCATACGCTTGCCTCTGATGGCTTCAATAATCAGAAACAAAAGCCTCCCTCCATCAAGGGCTGGGATCGGAAGAAGATTCATAACGCCTAAGTTTGCGCTAAGCAGGATACACATGCTGATCACATTCATAAGTGCCGCTACAACACTGACCGTAAGCCCAGCCTTAACAGAATCATCGATCATGACTACAATGCCTACCGGACCGCTTAAATCATTAACACTTGCCTTACCGGTAAAGAGCATGCCAAGGCTTTTAACTGTCAGCTTTACATCGTATTCCATTTCCATGTAACCATATTTTACCAGCTCGCCAAAAGAGGCGGCCTTTTTATTCTCAGGAGCAATGATAATACCAATCAGATATTTCCCGGTTTCCTTTGAGAACTGTGGATTAACGGAAACAGAATGAACGCTTTCTGTTCCGGTCGTTGGATCCATTCTGGAGTATTCCACAAGATTCATCTTTTCCTCAGGCTTTAAAAGCTTATAAAGAATGTAATCCCGATACATGGATACACTTTCCCCATTGATCCGGAGCAGCTTATCTCCCGGCTGGATCCCTGCCTCATAAGCAGGCGAATTTTCTGTTACTTCCTTTATATAGGTCGTATCATATCCGTTCATCCCTACGAGAATAACAGCCAGGAAAAAGGCTAAAATAAAATTAAAGATAGGACCGGCTGCAATTACTGACATCCGGGCCGGAATCGATTTATTCTGGAATGCCCGCTCATCGGGATTTTCCTCATCTTCTCCCAGCATCATACAGGAACCGCCCAAGGGCAGCGCCTTTATGGAATAAATAGTTTCACCTTTCTTAAAACGGACCAATCTTGGTCCCATGCCGATTGAAAACTCAACCACCGCGATTCCGTTCATTTTTGCGAATAAAAAATGCCCTAATTCATGAATTAATACGATCAGCCCAAAAACCAGAATCGCTACGATAACGCTGGACAATTTACCACCTGCTTTCTATATATTCATAAGCTGCAGCCTCTGCTTCAAGAATTTCCTCTACTGTTGGATTCTCTTTTACAGTATGCCCGTTCATAGCTCCCTCTATCATATCAGTTATAGTTGGATATGAAATTTCTCTGTTTAAAAATTTGGCAACTGCCCGTTCATTGGCAGCATTGAAAACTGTTGGAAGTGTTCCGCCTTTTTTTCCGGCAATATATGCCAATTTTAAACCTGGAAAATTTACCATATCCGGTTTTTCAAAAGTTATTTGATTCATGGTCCAGAAATCAAGACGATCTCCGGGAAGAAATCTCCTCTCCGGATAGAAAAGGGCATACTGGATCGGAAGCTTCATATCCGGCGTTCCAAGCTGGGCCATGACTGCTCCATCCTCAAACTCCACCATGGAATGAATCACGCTCTTAGGCTGGATCACAACCTGAACCTGATCCATTTCCACTCCAAAAAGCCATTTTGCTTCCATCACTTCAAGGCCTTTATTGACCATAGTGGAGGAATCAATGGTAATCTTCCTGCCCATGGACCAGTTGGGATGTTTTAACGCATCCTCCACCTGCACAGACTCCAGCTCTTTTCTGGTCTTTCCCCGGAAAGGACCACCGGATGCTGTCAAAAGGATCTTATGTATGGCTTTTTTATCTTCTCCGTTTAAGCATTGATAAATGGCGCTGTGCTCGCTGTCCACAGGGAGAATCCTCACTCCCTGTTCCTTTGCTAAAGGCATAATGATGTGCCCGGCAGTTACAAGGGTTTCCTTGTTGGCAAGAGCAATGTCCTTTCCCGCCTCAATGGCTGCGATGGTAGGACGGATTCCTATCATACCAACGATGGCAGTGACCACAATTTCTGCAGAGCTTTCTGTGGCAGCTTCCATAAGGCCTTCCATTCCGGAAACAATGCGGACCGGCAAATCCTTTACCGATGCCGCCAGCTCCCTGGCCTTATCTTCTCTCCATACGCATGCTATCTTTGGATGGAATTTTCTGATCTGATCCTCTAACAGGCGGATGTTACTGCCTGCCGCCAAGGCGGTCACTTCTATATCTTTTTGATTTTCAGCCACCTCCAGAGTTTGTTTCCCGACGGATCCCGTTGAACCCAGGATTGCTATTTTCCTCATCTTATGCTGCTTACTCCTTTTCTTTTCCAATTTACCAATTTTTAATCCAATAATCTTTTAACGTAAAAATGTTAATGCAAAATAAATGGCAGGCGCTGTAAAGAGCATACTGTCAAAACGGTCCAGAATTCCCCCATGGCCCGGAATCAACTTTCCATAATCCTTTACCTGATGATTGCGTTTGATTGCAGATGCAGCCAGATCCCCAACCTGGGAGATTACCGCCCCAATGGCACAAGCCAGTCCACAGGCTGCCTGTGGATTGCGTATCTCTGTCATGGATCCTCCAAAAAGAGTTGCATAAAGAATACCAAGAAGAGCTGCGCCGGCCACTCCGCCAATTGCCCCTTCTATGGACTTTTTAGGGCTGAGTACAGGGGCCAGCCTGTGCTTTCCTATAAGCATACCCACGCAATAAGCACAGGTATCACACCCCCACGAGCTTAAAAATACCAGCCACACCAGATATTTCCCGTCTGCCATGGCACGGACCTGATAAAGATAGGACAGCATGACAGTAACATAAAAAACTCCAAAAAAGGCCACCGTCACCTCTTCCATCTGATACCTTGGAAAGGCAAATACATAAATACTCATAAGGGTCATCAAAAACGCAATGGATATGAGCATCATAAACTGCTCTCCATGAAACCACAGCAGCCCATAATAGGACAGGGCCGTTAAATATCCCATAAATCCCAATGGGTTTTTCTGTATCTTCATCACGCGATACAACTCAAACAAGCCAATCATAGATATGGAAAGGGTTGTGGCAAAAAGCAATACTCCCCCGCTTCCAACTGTAAAAAGAGCTATGATAACGAGAATGACTCCGCTTATCAGTCTGGTTGTAAACATGGTGTTTCCTCCCTCCGAATCACTTCACTCCCCCAAATCTTCGTTCCCTACTATTGTACGCTGCAATTGCCTTTTTCATTTCTTCCATATTAAAATCAGGCCAAAAGCAATCCGTAACATAGAGTTCCGTATAGGCCAGCTGCCACAGCAGATAATTGGAAAGCCGCAGTTCCCCGCTGGTGCGTATAAGAAGATCCGGGTCCGGAAGTCCTTCCGTGTCCAGATAAGATGAAAAAACTTCTTCCGTCATATTCTCCGGCAAAAGCTTTCCTTCTGCCGAATCCTTCATGAGTTTCCTGGCAGCACGAACAATCTCATCACGGCCGCCGTAATTAACAGCAATGATAAAGGTAAGACCTGTATTATCTTTCGTCTCTTCCACCAGTTTACCGATTCCCTCTATAATATCCTGGTCAAACCGATCCTTATCACCGATCATCTTTACACGCACATTATTGGCTTTGGCGATCTTCAAAAGCCTGACCATATAATAGCGGAACAGCTGCATTAAGGCACCTACTTCATCTGAGGTACGTTTCCAGTTTTCCGTTGAAAAACCATATACTGTCAGATATTTAATTCCAAGCCTTGCTGCATTCTCTACCGTTCTTTCTACGGTCACGCATCCTTCCTTATGGCCCACGCTTCTTGGAAGCCCGCGTTTTTTTGCCCATCTGCCATTGCCATCCAATATAATAGCCACATGTTCCGGAATCACCATATTCTCATTTATTTTGTCCATATAATGCCGCTCCTTTTAAACAGTATAAAGAGTCTGCAAAGCAGACTCTTGCGCAAGAGCGCGGTTTCTTTAGCAACCATACTTCCTTAGCGCAGAGTGCGCATGGAATTCCAAAGGAATTTCCTGATATATAAAACAGGACAGGCATAATGCCTGCCCTTGTTCAAAATTTTTATACAGTAAGAAGATCCTTTGACTTTTCATCAATCATTTTGTCTACCTGGGCGATCATCTTGTCTGTCAGCTTCTGAATCTTGTCTTCAGCCTCTGCCTGCTCATCTTCAGAAATATCCTCTGCCTTTAACTGCTTTTTAAATAAGTCATTGGCATCACGACGGATGTTGCGGATAGCGACCTTGGAAGCCTCTCCTTTTTTCTTAACATCCTTAACCAGATCTTTTCTGCGTTCCTCTGTAAGCTCCGGAAATACAAGGCGGATTATATTGCCGTCATTCGTTGGGTTGATTCCCAGATCAGAAGTGAGAATTGCCTTTTCAATTGCCTTTAACAGGCTCTTCTCCCATGGCTGGATCACAATCATACGGGCTTCCGGAATAGAAATGTTGCCGACCTGCTGGATAGGAGTCGGTGTACCATAATAATCCACTTTTATTTTATCCAGAACATGCGGGTTGGCACGCCCTGCGCGGATTGTCATATAGTCATTCTCCAGCGCTTTTAATGTCTTGTTCATCTTGTCTTCGTAAACCTGTAAACTCTCCTGCATATCGTCCTCCTGGTTTATGCGGTAACTATGGTACCGTTTATTTTTCCCTGCATTGCATTGGCAATGCCATCTTTTTCATTTAAACTAAATACCGCTAGGGGCATTTTATTTTCCATACACATGATGGAAGCCGTTAAATCAATGACACCAAGCTGCTTCTCGATGACCTCCTGAATGGAAATCTTCTCATATTTAACAGCATTGGGATTTGTCTTCGGATCACTGTCATATACACCATCAATGGATTTTGCCAGTAAAATATAATCTGCCTCCATTTCAATGGCGCGAAGCGCAATGCCTGTATCGGTTGAAAAATAAGGATGGCCTGTTCCTCCGGCAAAAAAAACAACTTTGCCCTCATCAAAATACCGGTTAGCCCTGTCCTTGGAAAAAAGTTCTGTCATGGAACCACACTCAAACGGGGTCAGTATCTGTGTACTCATCCCGGCATTACGGAAAATCTCCGAAACATAAATGCAGTTCATTATTGTAGCAAGCATGCCGATCTGATCCGCCTTAGGACGGTCAATGGCATCGCTGGTTCTGCCTCTCCAGAAGTTACCTCCGCCAATAACAATGCCTACTTCGACACCTGCATCCACGGATATTTTAACCTGCCGTGCGACCTCTTTAACAGTCGCTTCGTCAAAGCCCGTCTTATTCGCACCAGCAAGAGCTTCGCCACTGAGCTTTAATAATACACGTCTTGAATTCATAGCCTTAACTCTCCTGTACTTTTGTATTGTCTTAGGAGATTATAACATACTTTCCTGGGGTTGGAAAGAGGAAGTTTGCAGGTTGGAACAAAGACCGGGCAAAAGCAAAGCACCCGGGAAATAATTCCCGGATGCTTTTTAAAATTCAGTTAATCCTTACTATTCCATGGTAGCATACTGGAAGAACCAGTATCCATATGGTGAATACCATGAACCCTTTAACTTAGGATCCTGTAACCATGGCTGGCTGTAATAAGCAACCGGAGCTATAGCGGAATCCTCTAAAATCATATTCTCTGCTTCGTGCAGCAATGCATAGTGCTTTGCAACATCAGAAGTAGAGTTTGCTTCATCAAGCTTCTTATCAACTTCAGGGTTATTGTACTTACCATCGTTATTACCGCTGGTGGACTTAAATAAGTTCAGCATATTGGATGGGTCGTCATAGTCTAATAACCAGCCGTTACGTGCGATCTGGAAATCTCCTGCACGACGGGTAGGTGTAAAGGTAGACCATTCAACGATCTTAATGTCCATATTAACTCCCAGTGCTTCCTTCCAGCAGCTCTGTAAATACTCAGCTAATGGTTTATGGAACAGCTGGTCATTGGTCATGTATTCAATGGTTGGAAATCCCTGGCCATCTGGATATCCGGCTTTTGCAAGAAGTTCTTTTGCCTTAGCAATATCAGCTTCATGATCAGCTACATTAAAGAAATCGCCGCCATTATTCTTACGAGTCACTTCTTCAAAAGAAGAACCATTTTCTGCATCAGAGATGCCAGGTCCAACAAAATTTGTTGACGGAGCATATATTCCCTGCATAACAGTATTGGCAACATAATCACGGTCAATGGCAAGGCTCAAAGCTTTACGCACATCCGGGTTATTAAACGGTTCCTTCTGGGTCTGGAAGCTTATATAATAAGTACCCATAGTAGATCCTATCTGGAAATCTTCGGTAGTTCTGAGGGTTGGTATTTCTTCCGTAGGAAGGGTTTTAATCATGGATACTTCACCAGCCTGGTATGCGCTGTAAGCTGCATTGGCATCTTCCATCAGGACGAATTTTAAGGTATTTAAAGTAACCTTGCTTGCATTCCAGTAATTTTCATTCTTACCAAAGGTAATGTGTGAACCTGGTACCCATTCAACCATCTTTAAAGGACCATTGCTTACATAGGTCTCCGGCTTTAAGGTCCACTGGTCGCCATTTGCATCAATCGTAGCCTTCTGTACAGGAACCATAGAGGCATGAGTAATCAGCTTTGAGAAATATACACAGGGAACAGACAGCTCAACTACAAAGGTTTTATCATCAGGAGCGGAAACAGCCAGAGCATCCAGATTGCCTGATGCTGCGTCTTCATATCCCTTTACATAGCCAAGCATATCTCCTGCATACGGAGCTGCCGTATTAGGATCAGCAAGTCTCTTCCATGAATATACAAAATCTTCGGCTGTCAGCGGTGTGCCATCGCTCCACTTTAAGCCATCACGAAGATGGAAGGTATAAGTAAGGCCATCCTCAGATACATCAAAAGATTCAGCCTGACCGCCCACAATCTTGTTCTCCTGATCAACGATCATCAGTGGTTCATACGCATGAACAATAATATTAGCACCATCTGCAGCGCTGTTTAGTGCCGGATCAATGGTCTCGGGATTTGGACCAACCTGCACTGCAAGATCAAGTGCTGTAGAAGTTCCATTGGCGGGAGCTGTTGTTTCGCTGTTAGCCTCCGCAGCTTTTGTGGTGTCAGAACCTGCTTTCGTGCCAGCAGTATTATTTCCGCCGCAAGCGGAAAGAATCATACCGGAGGCCATAACGGCAGCTAACACAAGTGACATTTTTTTCATAGACCGTCCTCCTAATAAAAATTATATTCGATCAACGCAATAACGCTTTAACCAGTTACTGCAACGACTTATTCTTTAGCATAACATAAAAGCAGAAAAATAGCAATGAGAAAATGGTATATTAAATAAGATTACAGTCAATCGGATATTCGCTATCCGCAAGTAAGCCACCACCCGCCAATTATGCGTTTCTGGCATTGAAACGGGGACTTACCTGATGAGGTTAAATAGAAAAAATCACCCAGGAAACACTCCTGGGTGATTTGTAAATAACAGCTTATTAGTCCATGGTAGCAAACTGGAAGAACCAGTATCCGTATGGAGAATACCATGTACCCTTTAATTTAGGATCCTGTAGCCAGAATTCATTCCGGTAGTTAAGCGGTGCAATGGCTGCATCGTTAAGGATCATGTTTTCTGCCTCATGAAGCTTCTCATAGTGCTCTTTAACATCAGCTGTGGAGTTGGCTTCATTGAGCAGCTTGTCAAGCTCCGGATTTTTGTACAAAGCATTATTATTGCCGCTTGTAGATATCATCAGGTTTAAAAGATTGGAAGGATCATCATAATCAAGACTCCAGGCATCACGTGCAATCTGATAATCTCCTGCACGGCGGGTAGGTGTAAAGGTTGCCCACTCCAGGATCTTAATGTCTACGTTAATGCCAAGGTTTTCCTTCCAGCAGCTCTGCAGGTATTCTGCTACCGGTTTGTTATAGCCTGCATCATTAGTCATATACTCAGTAACAGGGAAGCCTTTTCCGTCAGGATATCCGGCCTTTGCAAGAAGCTCTTTCGCCTTTGCAATATCTGCTTCATGATCTTCAATATTAAAGAAGTCACCGCCGTTGTTCTTACGTGTTACATCCTCAAAGAAGGTTCCGCCTTCTGCATCAGATACACCACGTGGTACAAAGTTAGCCGCAGGAGCACCAATACCCTGCATAACGGTATTAGCCAGATAATCACGGTCAATGGCAAGACTTAAAGCCTTACGTACATCCGGATTGTTAAATGGCTCCTTCTGGTTCTGGAAATCTATATAGGAAATACCCATACCCGGCTCAACATGGAACTCTTCTTTGCCCTTAAGCGCTGGGATCTCCTCTGTAGGTACATCCTTAATCATGGATACTTCTCCGGTCTGATAAGCGCTGTAAGCCGCATTAGCATCTTCCATCAGGACGAATTTTAAAGTATTTAAAGTAATCTTATCTGCGTTCCAATAATTTTCATTTTTCGCAAAAGTAATATGAGAGCCTGGTACCCACTCAATCATCTTTAATGGTCCGTTAGAGATATAAGTGTCTGGCTTTAAGCACCACTGATCCCCGGCTGCATCTACAACTGCCTTCTGTACAGGAACCATGGAGGCGTGAGTAACCAGCTTTGAAAAATACACGCAGGGAGCGGATAATTCTACTACAAGAGTCTTGTCATCGGGAGCTGAAACACCAAGGGCATCCAGATTCCCGGCAGCTGCCTCTTCATAGCCCTTTACATAGCCAAGCATGTCTGCCCCGTAAGGAGCTGCTGTATTAGGATCTGCCAGTCTCTTCCAGGAATACACAAAGTCATTGGCTGTCAGAGGTGTACCATCGCTCCACTTTAAACCATCACGAAGGTGGAAGGTGTAGGTAAGCCCATCCTCAGATACATCGTAGGATTCCGCCTGACCGCCTACAATCTTGTTCTCTGAATCTACGATCAGTAAAGACTCAAAGGCATGTACGATCACATTTGCACCATCAGCCGCACTATTTAAAGCGGGATCAATGGTTTCCGGGTTCGGACCGACCTGAACTGCAAGGTCAAGACCTCCTGATGATTCTCCTCCGGGGGCAGTTGCTTCCCCGTTCGCTGCAGTTGTTGTACCGCCTGCAGATGGACCAGCCGATTTATTACCGCCGCAAGCGGAAAGGATCATGCCGGTTGCCATAACAGCAGCCAATACAAGTGACATTTTTTTCATAAATTCCCTCCTATAAAATATATTTAATCGGCACATCAATACGTCCGACGTCTGTTGTGCCGATTCATTCTCAGCATAGCATAAAAACTACAAAATGGCAATGAAAATCAGTTTACTTTGTCCAGATGGTGACATGCAGCAAAATGACCGGAAGAAACCTCTCTCCACTCCGGTTCCTGTGCAGCGCAAAGTTCATCTGCATAAGGACACCTTGTACGGAAACGGCAGCCGGATGGCGGATTTACCGGGCTTGGTACATCCCCTTCCAGTACAATTCTCTTAGATTTACGGCTGGTTTCCGGATCCGCAATCGGGATAGCGGAAATCAGGCTCTTGGTATATGGGTGCACGCTGTGGAATGTCAGTTCATAGCTGTCTGCAAGCTCTACCATTTTTCCTAAGTACATAACTCCGATCCGGTTGGAAATATGCTTTACAATGGAAAGGTCATGGGCAATAAACAGATAAGTCAGTCCCAGTTCCTCCTGAAGCTGTTCAAACATATTGACTACCTGGGCCTGAATGGAAACATCCAGAGCCGATACCGGCTCGTCACAGACGATAAACTGAGGGTTCACTGCCAGAGCGCGGGCAATCCCCACACGCTGACGCTGTCCGCCGGAAAATTCATGAGGGTAACGGTTTGCGTGCTCTGAATTAAGTCCTACTGTTGACAGAACAGAAATGATCTGGTCCTGGCGATCCTTTTTATTAGAAGCAAGATGATGGATGTCGATCGCTTCACCGATAATATCCCCAACGGTCATACGGGGATCCAGGCTGGCATAAGGATCCTGGAACACGATCTGCATCTTCCGGCGGTAAGGGAGCATGTTTACCTTGGTAATATCTTCTCCGTCAAAGAAAATCTTTCCTGCGGTAGGCTCATAAAGCCGGAGCAAAGTACGGCCTGTGGTGGTTTTTCCGCAGCCGGATTCTCCAACCAGTCCCAGAGTCTCGCCCTTTTTAATTCCAAAAGAAATGTTATCTACTGCTTTTACGACCTTTTTCTCAAATAACTTGCTTCCGGCAACAGGGAAATACTGCTGTAAATTCTGCACCTCTACAAGATTTTTATTTTCCATCATGCATCTCCCTTCTGTGCCTGTTCATACTCCTGCTTTTGCAGCAGCCAGCAGGCACTATAATGAATATCGGATATATCCGTATACGGCGGCATTTCGCGCAGGCAAATCTTCATGCAGGCGCGGCATCTGGGCGCAAAAGGACAGCCAGCCGGCGGATTTAACATATCCACAGGGCTTCCTTCAATAGGAACCAGCTTGTTATGCTCTTTTTCCGTAAGCTTAGGAATGCTTCGGATCAGACCTTTTGTATATTCATGGCTTGGATTATAAAAAATATCATCCGTATTGCCGTATTCTACTACTTTTCCTGCATACATAACTGCAATTCGGTCGCACATGTTCGCAACCACACCCAGGTCATGAGTGATCATGATGATCGCCATCCCAAGCTTTTCTTTCAGTTCCATCATCAGTTCCAGAATCTGTGCCTGAATGGTAACATCCAGAGCGGTAGTCGGCTCATCTGCAATCAAAAGCTTTGGTTCACATGCAAGAGCAATGGCGATCATGATACGCTGGCGCATACCACCGGACAGCTCGTGAGGATACTGTTTCAGACGCTTATCCGGCTCATTGATTCCTACCAGGGTCAGAAGCTCCCTTGCTCGTTCATTCGCCTGCTGTTTATTTTTATTTGTATGAAGCATGATCACTTCCGTAATCTGGTTTCCTACTGTGTAAACCGGATTTAAGCTGGTCATGGGATCCTGGAAAATAATAGAAATTTCATTTCCGCGGATCTTTCTCATTTCCTTCTCTGTCATCTTCTCGATCTGGTGTCCGTTAAACTGAAGGGATCCGCCGATCAAGCGTCCAGGATAAGCCGTAAGTCCCATAAGGCTGTAAGCTGTTACAGACTTACCGGAACCGGACTCACCTACAATGCCAAGAACCTCTCCTTCACGAAGATGAAGTGATACATCATTAAGAGCCTTAACTTCTCCAGCCGGGGTAAAGAAGGAAAGACGTTCATTTTCAATATTAACCAAATATTCGTTCATCGAATCTCTCCTCCTTAATCTTTCAGCTTTGGATCGAATGCGTCACGCAGACCATCGCCCAATAAGTTGAAACTTAGAATAATGACAGAAATCATAAGAGCCGGTGCAAACAAACGGTGCGGATAGCTTTGCAGACCATTTAACGCAGCGCTTGCAAGACTTCCCAAAGAAGGCATGGGCGCAGCAACGCCAAGGCCAAGGAAGCTTAAAAAACTCTCCGTAAAAATTGATGATGGAATCTGCAGCGTAGTCGTAACAATTAAGGTACCGATACAGTTTGTAAGTAAATGCTTCTTAATGATATGACCACTGGATGCTCCAAGGGCCCTTGCCGCGGTTACGTATTCCTGCTCTTTTAAAATCAGGATCTGGCTTCGTACAATACGTGCCATACCTACCCAGTAAAGCAGGGCAAATACAACAAAGATACTGATTAAGTTAACACCGATGACCTGGATCCACTGAAAACCAGGCCTTTGAGACAAGGCTTTTAGAGGCTGGTCAAAAGCAACGGATAGCAATACGATAATCAAAATATCAGGTACTGTATAAATCATATCGACAATACGCATCATAATCATATCCACCCAGCCGCCGAAAAAGCCTGCGATGGAACCGTAAAGGGATCCGATGAGCAAAATGATACAGGAAGCGATCAGACCGACCATCAGGGAAACACGGCTTCCCATCATGACACGGACCGCATAGTCACGACCCAGGTTATCCGTTCCTAAAACATGAGGAAATACCTTCTCTCCTGATTCTATAGCAGTCAGTTCTTTTTCAGAATACTGCATGGGAGCAAGATTTTCACTTCCACGGATCTGTTGTTCATACCTATATGGGTAGAATTGAGGGACTAAAAAGGACAAAATAAATACAACAATGATAACAGCAAGGCTGATCATTGAAATCTTATTCTTTTTAAGGCGTCTGATTCCATCCTTCCAAAATCCAACGCTTTTACGCATGACTGTCAGGCTTTCTTTTTCTGCATCACTTGCCGGGAGAAAGTCTTCTACATTAAGCTGTAATGATAATTTATTCTTTGGCATTTCTTTCTCCTTTCCCTTACTTCAGATTAATTCGCGGATCGATGAATTTATAAGCAACGTCGACCAACACATTCATGATAACCATTAAAGTAGCAAGGAAGATCGTAGTACCCATGATAAGAGGATAGTCACGTCCTGTAATGGAACCAATGAATTCAGATCCCAGGCCCGGAATCGTAAATATCTTTTCAACAATAAAACTTCCTGTTACGGTATAGGCCAAAAGCGGTCCTAAATATGTAACAACCGGAAGAACGGCGTTACGAAGTGCATGCTTAAAGATGCTGACCATCTGGGAAAGCCCTTTGGCACGGGCTGTTCTCATATAATCCTGTCCCATAACATCCAACATGGATGAACGCATCAGACGTGCGATATAAGAGGACGGATAAAATGAAAGAGCCATGACAGGCATAATGTAGTTTTTCCACGATGCCAATCCAAATGTAGGCAGAAGTCCCAGCTTCAGACTCAAAATATACATTAAAATAGTACAGACCACAAAACTTGGTACTGCGATTCCGCATGTACTGAAGATAATAATAATATTATCAACTGCGGTTCCGCGCTTGAATGCAGCAATACTGCCTAATGGAACTCCAACAAGAACAGCGGTCAGGATTGCAATTCCGCCGATCTTTGCAGATACAGGAAATTTTGTTTCAATGATCATGTTTACTGTACGGCCGCGCTGTTTTACGCTTAATCCTAAATTGCCGTGAAGCAAATCCTTCATATAGGTGATATACTGTTCGCCTAACGGTTTATCCAGGCCGTACTTTTCATTAAGGGCCGCCTGGGCCTGTGGGCTGATAGCCTTCTCTGACATGAAGGGGCCGCCTGGCACCATATTCATGACAAAGAAAGTAACCGTTGCAACAGCAAAGATGGTTACGATCGCCATAGCGATACGCTTTATAATATATTTAGCCACTTTCCTCAACTCCTTTGGTATAGTGATGTCCGTCAGTTATGGAAACATTTGTCAATGGTAAACGGACACTGTTTTAAAAGAAAAATCCCATGGATACCCATGGGATTCCCCCCAGAATCCTGCTACAAGATTACTGCATCTGCCTAGCAACTTCTTCTGCAAAGTTCTCTTCCTTCTTTTCAAGACCTTCACCAGTCTCAAAGCGAACAAACCTTTTCACATCTACCTTACCGCCGGCTTCCTTGGAAACCTGCTCCAAGTACTTTCCAACAGTTAAATCACCATCTTTTACATAAGCCTGGTCTACCAGACAGAATTCTTTTAATTCTTTGTTTAAACGGCCTACAATCATCTTCTCAAGAATGTTATCTGGCTTATCCGGATTCTCATTCTTAGCCTGAACCTTTAAGATTTCCATCTCATGATCAATGAAATCCTGAGGAATTTCATCTCTCTTTACATACTTTGGTGTTAATGCAGCGATCTGCATGGCAATATTCTTTAAAGCTTCCTTTACCGTGTCATTCACTACTTCTGCATCAGCTTCAATCAAAACACCGATTCTTCCGCCGCCGTGGATGTAATCAACAACCACTCCGCCGGTAACGATCCTTTCATATCTTCTGATGTTCATATTTTCCCCGATCACTGCGATCTGGCTGGATAATGCCTGAGCAACAGTTAAGGAGCTGTCCTGTTTCCAAGCCTCTGCAAGGAATCCTTCCATATCTGTTGCCTGGGAAGTAAGCACCTGATCTGCAACATCAGCAACATAGTTCTGGAACTGAGCGTTCTTTGCAACAAAGTCTGTCTCACTGTTTACTTCTACGATAGCTGCAGATTTCCCATCTTCTGAAACAACTGTGGTAACGATACCTTCTGCTGCGATTCTTCCTGCCTTCTTAGAAGCAGCTGCAAGTCCTTTTTCTCTTAAGAACTCTACTGCTTTGTCCATATCACCGTCTGTTTCCGCAAGAGCTTTCTTGCAATCCATCATGCCCGCGCCGGTCAACTCTCTTAATTCTTTTACCATTCCAGCTGTAACTGCTGCCATTTGTTTTCCCTCCATCAATTGATTTCATCGTTATTGTCCATGCTTTTGGGGCATAAAGGTATGCCCTCAGGACATTCATTTAATCTTTGATATTTTCAAAGGCTGTTTTATTCACAGGAAATTTTTTCCAGTAAAAAAAGCTTCGACCCGCTTCTCAAAGCAGGTCGAAGCATTCAATCGCCTGAATAATTAAGCCTCTACAGTCTCTTCTGTTTCCTGAGCTGCTTCTGCTTCTTCTGCTACTGCCTCGCCCTGGTTTGCTTCGATTACTGCGTCTGCCATCTTGGATACAATTAATTTTACGGCTCTTATGGCATCATCATTTCCTGGGATCACGAAATCAAGTTCTTCAGGATCACAGTTTGTATCAGCGATACCAATTAACGGAATTCCCAGTGTATGAGCTTCCTGAACGCAGATTCTTTCTTTCTTTGGATCAACAACGAAAATCGCATCCGGAATCTTCTTCATATCCTTGATTCCGCCTAAGTTCTTCTCTAATTTCTCCCACTCTTTTCTAAGAGCAATAACTTCTTTCTTAGGAAGAACGTCAAATGTTCCGTCCTGGGACATGGTCTCGATCTGCTTTAATCTTGCAACTCTGGACTGGATGGTCTTAAAGTTTGTAAGCATACCGCCAAGCCATCTCTCATTAACAAAATACATACCGCAACGCTCTGCCTCAGATTTGATGGCATCCTGAGCCTGCTTCTTTGTTCCTACGAAAAGGATCTTGCCGCCTTCAGCTGCAATATCAGAAACTGCCTTATAAGCTTCATCCACCTTAACTACAGACTTCTGTAAGTCAATGATATAGATGCCGTTTCTCTCTGTGTAAATGTATGGAGCCATCTTAGGGTTCCATCTTCTTGTCTGATGACCGAAGTGTACGCCAGCTTCTAAAAGCTGCTTCATTGAAATAACGCTCATGTTACTACCTCCATTTGGTTTTTACTTCCGCCCGCTTCTTATGCTTCCAGGGAGACCGGTATCCGGCACCTTCCTCTGGAATCCGCAGACGTGTTTTTTATCAGCTTAGCCAGTATAGCATATCTTTCTACACGATGCAAGTATTTTTTTACATTTTGTGTTCAAATTAAACATAACCTACCATATTTTGTGTACAGATGAAACAATTGGATATACAAGCATATTCAACTGTTCCCTAAATTCAGGTCTGAACGTTTATTTCCTTAACCTTCCATATAAAAAAGAGCAGTTTTCACTCTGCTCCTTTTTCTTCTGGCAATGGATTTATATATCTTTGATATCCCGGCGCTCCGGTATATTTTTAATGGTTCCGGCCTTAATGGTTTTCAATTCATCAAACACCACATCGTTCAGTACTTTAATATAAGTTCCCTTCATACCGGAGGATCTGGACTCAATCACTCCCGCACTTTCAAACTTCCGAAGAGCATTGACAATCACGGAACGGGTGATCCCTACGCGGTCAGCGATCTTGCTGGCTACCAGGATTCCCTCATTGCCATCCAATTCCTCAAAGATATGAGTAATGGCCTCTAATTCGGAAAAAGACAGAGTGCTGATTGCAGATTTGACAATCTGCACTTTTCTGGTCTCCTCCGCATTCTCTTCATTAACAGACCGCATCATTTCAAGTCCTACCACTGTAGTGCCATATTCGCTTAAAATGATGTCATCGATATCGTATTGAGAATCGGATTTATAAATGAACAGGGTTCCTAATCTTTCCCCTGCAATATCAATCGGCGTGATGATAGCTTGGTATTTTCTGATATTGTCACCAGTGAAACCCAGCGTTTCCAGATTAACATTTTCCTTTGTTGATAATATGCTGAGCAAACGCTCATTTAACATGGTATCAACATAACCGCCAACCTGGTCCGCGATCAGCTCCTGAATCTCCTCGATGTCCGGTGTCAGGCCTATGCCCAGCACCTTTCCCTTCTTGCTGATCACAAGAATATTCGAATTCAGGATCTCGGTCAGCACTTCACAGATATCGTTAAATACAACCTTATGCGAATTATTGTTATGCAATAATTTGTTAATTTTTCTAGTTTTGTCCAACAACTGTACGCTCATAGCCGAAAACCTCCTTAAGAATTTATGTGAAAAACTAAAATACACCTCTAATGATTAAATATTAACATTATTATTTTCAAATAACAATAGTTTTTTGAAGATTTTCGATTTTCTTAATAATTATTCTTTTTCCTATTTGTCAGTGCTATATCCACATTGCTCATTGGAGCAAAGTAATTTGCTTCCTTTTTCAACCATGTAAGCTCCGCACTTAGGGCAGGCTTTGGTGGAAGGCTTCTGCCAGGACATGAAATCACACTCAGGATTTGCCTCACAGCCATAATAAATTCTGCCCTTTTTAGTTTTCTTTATTACTACTTCTTTTCCGCATTTCGGGCAAGGCACACCGACCTTTTCCAGATAAGGCTTTGTATTCTTGCAATCCGGGAACCCGGGACAAGCCAGGAATTTACCATGAGGGCCGTACTTTATAACCATGTTCCGGCCGCACACTTCACAAATCTCATCCGTCACCTCATCAGCGATGGTCACAGATTCCAATTCCACAAGAGCTTTGTCTACCGCTTCTTTTAAATCAGGATAGAAGTTTTTCACTACAGTCTTCCACGGAACAGAACCATCTCCCACTTTATCAAGAAGGTACTCCAAATTGGCAGTGAACGTAATATCAACGATACTTGGGAAGCTTTGCTTCATCATACTGTTAACTACTTCGCCAAGCTCCGTCACATAAAGATTTTTATTTTCCTTTGCTATATACCGTCTGGCAATAATGGTTGTGATGGTGGGAGCATAAGTACTTGGGCGTCCTATCCCCTGTTCTTCCATAGCCTTTACAAGAGAGGCCTCCGTAAAGTGCGCCGGCGGCTGGGTGAAATGCTGTCCGCTCTCAAGTTTATCCAGTTTCAGGATGCTTCCCTTTTCTAAATTTCCAAGCAATACATTGGTATCTTCCTTTTCATCTTCCTGAACATATACGGACATAAAACCATCAAAGGACAGTTTGGAAGCGGAAAGTGTGAAGACATAGTTTCCTGCCCCCACTTTGACTGAAGTGGTCGCATAAACGGCAGGCTGCATTCTACTGGCTGTAAAACGTTTCCATATCAACTGGTAAAGCCTGAATAAATCCCGCTGCAGGGATTCTTTTACAATTACCGGAGTAAGGGCAATATCCGTAGGACGGATTGCCTCGTGGGCATCCTGGATCTTTGCATTGCTTTTTTTTGCCTGTTCTCCGTTTGCTACGTACTGGCTGCCGTACTGTTTTCCGATATATTCTCTTGCCGCAGTGTCTGCTTCCTCTGCGATCCTGGTGGAATCGGTTCTCAAATAGGTGATAAGACCTACGGTCCCATGTCCTGCAACCTCCACACCTTCATACAGCTGCTGAGCAAGACGCATGGTCTTCTGGGTTGAAAAATTAAGTACCTTAGATGCTTCCTGCTGGAGGGTACTGGTTGTAAATGGTATGGGAGCCTTTTTAACTCTTTCCCCATTTTTAACTTCCTCTACTTGATACGTCTGATTTTCAAGACCTTTCAGTATCTTATCCAGTTCTTCTTTTTTTCCAATGGCAATCTTGCCGTCTTTATCACCGTAAAACTTTGCGGTTAAAGGTTTTTTGCTTCCTTCCTGCTTTAAAACAGCTTCCAGGTTCCAGTACTCTTCCGGAATAAATGCATTGATTTCATCCTCCCGGTCACTGATCAGACGCAATGCCACTGACTGGACCCTGCCGGCACTTAAGCCTCTCTTTACTTTAGCCCAGAGAAGGGGACTTATCATATATCCAACCATACGGTCCAAAACCCTTCTGGCCTGCTGGGCATCTACCAGATCCATATCAATTGTTCTCGGGGTTTTTAAGGAAGCCTTTATCGCATTCTTTGTAATCTCGTTAAAGCTGATCCGGTACACCTGCTTATCCTTCACTTCATCCAGCTTTAAAGCCTTCATCAGATGCCAGGAAATCGCTTCTCCCTCCCGGTCAGGGTCAGTCGCAAGATAAATCTTATCGGCCTTTTTCACTTCTTTCCTAAGTTTGGCCAGAATATCTCCTTTTCCTCTGATAGTTATATATTTGGGATCAAAATCATGCTCCACATCAATTCCCATCTGGCTTTTCGGAAGATCCCTCACATGTCCGTTAGAGGCATCCACTTCATAATTCGCTCCCAGGAACTTTTTTATCGTTTTTACCTTTGCCGGTGATTCCACAATTACTAAACAGTTCGCCATACCAAACTCCTCGCCTATAGTTTCTTACCATAATATTGATGGGATGTCTGTACAACACAGCCTTTGAGTTCTAATTCCAGAAGAGTGCTCAAACAATCACTGACAGACAATCCGCTTAAAGATATAATCTCTTCCAGATTCTTCGGTTGCAAATCTAGGCAACTATACACCATTTTTTCTTTTTTGACAAGTCCGTTCTCACTTTTTTCATGAACTCTTAATATATTACCACTCTGCAATTTGAAATATTCCAGCACAGAATCAGAACCTAACAAAATTTCTGCGCCTTCTGAAATAAGCCGGTTGCAGCCTGTACTTAAAGGATCTGTGACCCTTCCGGGAAGAGAAAAAATTTCTTTTCCCTGTTCAAGTCCTAAGTTTACCGTGATCAGAGAACCACTTTTTTCCCGCGCCTCAATCACTAAAATTCCATCTGACAGACCGCTGATGATCCGGTTCCTCATTGGAAAATTACAAGGTCTTGGCGCATCGCCTGGCATAAACTCCGTAATGATTCCGCCCTTGACTGTCATCTGTTCATATAATCCATAATTCTCCTTAGGATAACAAATATTGATCCCGCAGCCTAAAACACCGTAGGTATCTCCGCCGGCTTCCAATGCACCCTGATGCCCTGCACTGTCAATTCCCCATGCCAATCCGCTTATGATCTGAATTCCTGCTCCGGAAAGCTCCCTGGCCAGGCAGGAGGCCATTTGCTTCCCGTAATTCGTACAGTTTCTGGCTCCGATTATGGAAACCGCCGGTCTTTCATCATCAGGCAGCTTTCCTTTAAAAAAGATTCCCATAGGATATCCGTAAATCGAAAGAAGCCGTTTTGGATATTCTTTGTCATAAGGTGTAACAAAATGAATTCCTCTATTTTCCAGCTTTTCCAGCTCTGCTATGCAAGCGTCTTTTTTACGTTTCATCTCCTCAAAAATGGAAGCTTCTGTCTGTTTTAAAAGTCCTGACTGTTCCAGTTCTTTTCCTTCTATATTATATATTCCTTTATAGCTTCCAATGTAATCATAAAGTCGTTTTATTTTTACCGCTCCCAGAGCGGGGACATGACAAAGCCAGTATAAATACTCCCGTTCCTCATGACCGTCCATAAATTCCTCCCCAATATTTTCCTTCCATACTGCGCAGTCCTACCGCTTCTGCCAAATGGTCTTTTCTTATCCTTTCAGATCCGTTCAGATCCGCAATCGTTCTTGATACCTTTAGGATCTTCTCATAGCCTCTCACACTGAGAGCCAGATTTTCATATACCTTCTTTAAAAACTTCTGCTCCTCGTTTCCAAGGCTGCAGAACTTCTCAATCTGAGACTTATTCATGGAACTGTTAAAGTATATCCCACAACCTTTAAACCGCTTTTTTTGAATCTTTCTTGCATCCTCAACCCGTCTCCGTATGTCTGCAGAGGATTCACCGCCTTTTCTCTCCTGCAGTTCTTCGTATGTGACTGCCCTGGATTCTGCACAGATATCGACCCGGTCCAACAACGGTTTTGATATCCTGCTTAAATATTTGCGTACCTGCAGTTCAGAACAACGGCATCTTGTCCGATCCGGGAAAAAACCGCAGGGACAGGGATTAAGAGCCGCTGCCATCATAAAGTCCGCCGGGAATTCATAAGCACCGAATATTCTGGTAACAGTTATTTTCCTTTCCTCAAGAGGCTGTCTCAGAAGTTCTATGGTCGTTCTTTGAAATTCGGGTAGTTCATCCAGAAACAGAACGCCTCCGGATGCCAGGGAGATCTCGCCTGGTTTTGGTATTCGTCCTCCCCCGGCAAGAGCCGTTGGACTGATGGTATGATGAGGGCTCCGGAAGGGTCTTTTTACCACCAAAGGCTCTTCTTTGGAAAGCAGCCCGCATACACTGTAAATCTTTGATATATCCACTGCCTCCTCCATTGACAGAGACGGCATGATCGTTGGAATCCTCTTCGCAAGCATCGTCTTTCCGGTCCCTGCAGGACCGATATAAAGAATGTTGTGCATACCTGCCACCGCCACCTCTGTGGCCCGTCTTAGAAAAAGCTGGCCTCCGATCTCTGAAAAATCAACGTTATAAGTTTCCAGCCGCCCCATAAACTCCCCATTTCCACAGGAGCCTGTATTTTGCTTCTCCGGATCGTTCAACTGGTCCGTTAAATCCTTCAGATGATCCACTCCAATAACTTCTATTCCTTCTATTACTAAGCCCTCCCTGACGTTCTCTCTGGGAAGAAAACACTGGAGCTTTCCGTCCTTTTTTGCAGCAGACGTAATGGAAAGGGCTCCCCTTACAGGCTTAATCTCCCCATCTAGTCCCAATTCTCCGGAAATCACACAACTGCTTAAACCAGTAGGTTTAACCATGCCGGAAGCTGCCAGAATGGCCACCGCAATGGGCAAATCAAAAGCAGTTCCCTCCTTGCGTATGTCGGCGGGGGAGAGATTGATTGTGACTTTTTTTGCAGGCAGCCGGAAGCCGGAATTTCTTAACGCCGTTCTTACCCGGTCCTGAGCTTCCCTTACCTCAGAGGAGAGATAACCTACCATGGAAAAACCCGGAAGCCCATCACTGACATCCGCCTCCACCAGGATAGGAACCCCTTCTACTCCCTTAATTCCCACACTATGAACTTTACTATACAAAAATTGCCTCTCCTTTCATTCTTCCTGCCTACGCTTTAAGAGCAGGGGTTTTCATCATTCAGTTTTATAAATAATAAGCTTGGAAAATATGCAGAAACGCATCTGGAATGTTCCTGAACCGGAACCTGATTTTATAATAACCGAAAATAAGGAAAATGGCAATGTTTTTCTCTCATCTGCCTGATTCCGAAAGAATCAGGCATCCTTTAAACCATGGGAAAATTCAGGCATATAGGCCCGGTAACGGAGCGGCATGTGATTACGCTGACAGACCGGATTTGTCCGTTCTTTTATGGAAACGCTTTTTCTAAAGCGCTGAAAAAGCTCCTCATATTCGTCTTCATCCGACGCCTTTTTCATTCGTTTCTCCCATTCCGGCGAAATCAGATCCACCAAAAACCAAGGCCGAAATGCCGGGTGCAAAACTGCCTTTTTCCTGTTTTCATCATAGATAACCCAATTTTCTCCTGACATGCGGTCCATAAAATGTGGAGCCAGAAGAACAAGTACATCATTCTTTGGTCCGATCCGGCTCACCAAAAGATCGCCCTCCATCTCTACAAATCGCACAAAACCAGTAAGAAGATGAGTCTCATTATCAATATTGCGGCACATCTGAAATATTTCGTATACCTCTTGAACCTGAAGCATTTGAACTATCTTTGCACCAAAATGAAAACCGTAAATTAAAAAACGGTATATTTTATCCCCACGGTCTCTTTCCTTACTTAACGCAGCCTTGTATACTGCAATATAGGCCTCCTCCGAAATCTTCCCCCTGATAGCCTGTACCACCTTATCAACACTCTGGGCATTGACCGGAACCTCCTCATACTGGCAGAATAGCTCCATGGTATCCCCATCCCCTATAAGTCCAAGTTTCACATTCGCATGGCCCTTTCTGCTGGTCCATGCCGCATATACGCCGCTGAGAATGCCTTCTACGCTATTCTCACACAAATAGACTGTCTTCATAGCCGGACTCCTCCCAACTCTGCCAAAGCAGGTACATTCATGTCATCAAACAAAGAAAGCTGCCGGAAGGCTCCAGAGGAACCGATGTCCCATACTTTTTTATGCTCCTCTCCCACAAGGTGACTGGTAATAAAGTCCTCCTCGATCTTTACCGGATACATCATTCTGCCGGAACAGGTAATAAAATAAAGCGCACGCTTCAATACAACACCAATCTTCTTTAAAGCATCAAAATCAAGCGGGCCATTCCTTCTGGCTGCAACGATACGCTTCACCGACTTCACTCCCATTCCGGGAACTCTTAAAAGGGTATAATAATCTGCCCGATTCACTTCCACTGGAAATAATTCCAGATGCCGCAAGGCCCAGTCACACTTAGGATCCAGAAATACATTGAAATTAGGACGATCCTCGGAAAGCAGCTCTCCTGCCTGAAATCCATAGAAACGCATGAGCCAGTCTGCCTGGTACAGCCGGTGTTCCCGCAAAAGAGGAGGTCCTCCCGGAAGAACCGGCAAGCTGCTGTCCTGATTAACTGGAACAAATGCAGAATAAAAAACACGTTTTAAATCATAATTCTGATAAAGAGCCTCTGCTACCATCATCATCTGAAAATCATTTTCCCCAGTGGCTCCCACGATCATCTGTGTGCTCTGACCGGCGGGTACAAAGGACGGAGCCTTCCTGTATTCCATCAGCTCGTAACGATTAGCCGTAATTCCTTTCTGAATCTGCTTCATGGGTGTTAAAATCTTGCTCCTGCTTTTACCGGGAGCCAGCTTCTTAAGTCCGTCGGCAGTCGGAAGCTCCAGATTGATGCTCATACGATCTGCCAGAAATCCTGTTTTTTCGATCAATACCGGATCTGCACCCGGAATAGCCTTTACATGGATATAACCGTGAAAATGGTATTCTTCCCGCAGCTTTTTTAGGGTCTGGTAAATCAGATCCATGGTATAGTCCGCACTGTGAAGGACTCCCGAACTGAGGAACAGCCCTTCAATATAATTACGGCGGTAAAACTGGATTGTCAGCTGGCACACCTCCTCAGGGGTGAAAGCTGTTCTCACAACATCGTTAGAGCTTCGGTTGATGCAGTATTTACAGTCATAGACGCACTGGTTGGTAAACAATATTTTCAAAAGGGATATACATCTGCCATCTGCAGAAAAGCTATGGCAGATTCCGCATGCTGCCGTATTCCCGAGGGTCCCTGCTTTTCCCTTTCGCTCTACTCCGCTGGAGGTACAGGCAACATCATATTTTGCGGCATCTGATAATATTTCAAGCTTTTCCTGTACACTTAATTCTTCCTGAATCAACATTTCTCCACCTCGAACACACGTTCTTTTTTCTTTATTGTAACATAGGCAAACCTTTTTTTCAAGTATTTTCGAATGTATGTTCTTATTTTTCATGATTCATCAGATTCTGATTCATGAAATTTCTAAATATGAAAATGCCGTAAGATGCGAAGATGTATAAGATGCGAGCGCGGAAATAGAAAAATGGAATCTTTTAATTAGGAAAAAACTGCTTATAAAAAAAGCAGCAGAATTGAGGCGGAAATGCACACACACGCTCTCTTTCTGCTGCTAATTCATAAACCTGAAATCTTTCAGCCCCGCCCCCCCCCTTGCGGTTGATCCATCTGCCGGTTTCGTTGCGTATCCGCAAAGTTCTGCTCCGCCCCCTCCATCTCTTCCATCTGAGTAAAGCAATCGGCGGGAGCTTAGAAACCTTGCAAAGACGGATACGATAATAGATTCAATGCACCTTCCCATGGTTTCTCTTCCTGTTTCAAGATGGGACAGGTCCTTTTGTCCGGTTATTTAAAAACAGATGTGATAGTGCTCCAAATATATTTGAAAATATTCCCGATGCGGTGGAAAAAATTTCCGTCAGAATGAAAGTCTTCATCCACTTCTATATCGTCACTGTCCTGCTTATCTTTTATCTCCTCAGTTCGCAGAATCATCTGAATGCTCCTGGGGGACGGATTTTTTGCCGAGGTCATGGACACCGGAGAGGCTTCCAAATCAATGCTTAAAATGGTCGTATCTTCTATCGTATATTCATCCCATTTGTCATCAATCATATCCTTAATGGTATTTTTTGCATTTCTCAAAACCTCGGTCTGATTCAGCCCATTCCCAGCCTCATCTAACGTACCTGCAAGGCCGTTTAAAGTTTTCTCCGTACTGCTGTTTAAAGAATCGCCTACCACTTTCATCTGATTTTCAAGGGACCGGAAAAATACATTCATGGAATCAATGCCTCTGGAGGCGCTGTCTGTCATTTTTCCAATATCATTTAAGGTCGCGATCATATCATCATGGTGACGGTTTAAAATACCATTTAACTCATCCACAGAGTTGATCAGATCATCGGCCGTATCACAGATATTCCCGGTAGCAGTGGCTATGTCAATTATTCCGTCGATCGTTCCGTTTATAGGGCCCCTTAAGGATTGTAAGTCTGCCATCAGCATCCCGGTCATCCCAAGCATTGTTCCTAAATCTCCGGTCAGTCCCGCACCGCTGTTAACAATCTGCGGAAGAAGGGCTGCTAAAGGTGCGGATGCTTCCAACATTTCCTTGGATCCATTGCTTGGGGTGGCCTTACCGCCGGTTGCCAAAGCGGAAGACAGATAACCGGTAAGAGCATTGATTTCCGGAATAGAATAGTCTTTTTCGTTAAACAAATAGGAAGATATCTTGTCTTCGTCCATCAGACCTTCATCCTGGATCTCCTGGATCAGATCCTGTAAGTCAGTATTTTTCATCCCTGCCGCCGATGTACTTAGGGTATTGCTAAGAGCGGCAAGCTTAGGCAGCGACTGCCCAAGGGCTGCAAGTTCCTTTGCCAGCTGCTGCTGCTCCGTTGTCAGGGTATTTAAGCGTCCTTCTATTTTTTTAACCTGCCCCATAAACGCCTGGGATTTCATATCCGTCTGAGAATTATTCGCCATTATCCGCAGGTCATCCACTTCATTTCTTAAATACCGGACACTGTCCTGCAGATCTCCAAGATCCGGTGACAGGTCATCAAGAATTCCCACCATATGATTTGTCTGGGTCCTGATCTCATTTAAAGCATTTCCGGCATTCTGCGTATGGTTATAAAAGGGTCTCATAGTCTGGGACAAATTGTCAAGAGCGGCCAGAGCCTCATCCGCATTCTCATACACCTTACCCTTGGAATCGGTAAATATCTGCCTGGTCCTGTCAAGTCCCCTGAGACCATCCGCCGTATCTGCGATTCCTTTTTGCATGTTTCCCATAGAGTCTAAAACCACATCCAGACTGTCGCTGATTGCATCTGCTGAATCCTCTATGGTTTCCTTGGCATCTCTTAAATCTTCAATCTTATCAAGCTGGCTAACCGTCAAAGGTACCATGGTAAAGATTAAGCCGGAAAATTTAAAATCATCTGTACCGATGCGGATGGAATAATGGCCTTCCTCTCCAGGCAGTTGAAAGAAAACAGCCATATTTAAATTGCCGATGGACTGCACCTGGGCGCCTTCCGCTTCCAGGCTTAAGTTTTTATCCATATCAACAACTGTGCTGGCCATTAAGGCCATGTTATTCCGGTAATAATCAGAAACTCCTTGATTGGGAACCAGATCTACATTGACTTCGATCAGACCTTTTTCACCGGCCAGCTCTTCTGCTTTTTTTTCTACCCCGTTTAAACGATAACTTACTTTAATATCCCATGGAAGCTGGGATTTCTCTGTTTGGGTCCGGCCTTCAAAATAAAACCGGTTTCCCGTCTCTTCCGGCGAAAAGGTGATAGAACCGTCTTCTCCTATCACAGGCTCCGAATGGTCCGTTAAGTTCATTACTTTATCGTAAACCCCGTAATCTACAACCATGCTGTTACCATTCATCTGGTAATTCTTTACGATGCTGCTTTCCTTGATCTCCCCATAAGGGTCCAGGGTCACATAAAGTGTTTCATCATACTGGGGCACATCAGGCGAGGCCAGGGCCGGCAGTACGGACTCAAGGGAGACTATGACAGCCAGGCCCATACTTAGGATTCTATTATACTTCTTCATGATTGTTCTCTCCTTTGATTTTCACTTTTCCATATCTTAAACGTCGTTTTTCTCTTCTCTTTGACGCACGAAACTGTTGATTCTGGATCTGCTTGTCAAAGGTGCTAAGCAAGGCCGGAAGAAGGGAAAGTACCAAAACCATGCTTAAAAGCGCTCCCCTTCCCACCAGGCGTCCCACCTGGGAAATCGCTTGTATGGACGACGTAAAATACAAAAGATAACCGACTACCGTAAGAATACCGCCTGACGTCAGAATGGAAAGGGTGCTTTTTGAAATAGCAGCCTTGGCGGAGTCCGTGTTATTCATGGTTTTACGGAAGCCAAGATAATTATTGGTCATCAGGATGGAATAATCAATGGTAGCTCCCAGCTGCAGGCAGCTTACGATGATGTATCCGATGTAAACCATGTAGTCTCCCAGCACATAGGGTAACGTCATGTTTAAATAAATGGCCACTTCAATCGGTATAATTACAAGGATCGGTACCAGAACAGACCTAAAGGTTGCAAAAACAACCAAAGCCACTCCAGCCAAAGACAGCAGTGAAACCTTATTGTAGTCATCCGTTAAAATATCGCGGATATCAATCGTCGTGGGGGTCATCCCTATTACATAGGCATCTTCCGGATAGTACTCCCTGATCAATTGTTCCAGTTTTTGGCTGCATTCAAAGGCATACGGACTCTCCTGGACTGTGTTTAGGGAAATCAAAAGCCTGGCGTACTTTTCACTCCGAAGCTGTTCAGTCACTTTATCCGGAAGAAAGCTTTCCGGGATTCCCTTGGGAATCGTCCCTGCCATGGACATTGCATAATTTACGAAATCCAGGTCCTCCAAAGCGTCCGTCAGCTGCCGTTCGGTAACAATCGATCCATTGGGAACAATTCCAATGATCATGTTTGATTTTCCGAATTCTTCATTGATAGCCCTGGTGTCCTCATACACTCTTGTTCCAGGTCCGGCTCCAATGGCATCATCCCCGTAGTAGAAAACGTTCATGTTCTGACCGAAATAACAGGGAACGGCCAGGAAAATGGCAATAACAAAAACAGGTTTCCGAATCTGATTCATCAAGTTTGCAAACCGGTCAAAGGAAGGGATGAACGGTTTATGGGCTGTTTTTTCAATCTTATCATTAAAGTGCAGGATCAAAGTCGGCATGAGGAACAGTACGGTTGCCAGACTGCAAATGATCCCTTTGGTCAGTACAAATCCCACATCCTTACCAATGGTAAAGCGCATGAATGCAATAACAAGAAACCCTACAATGGTGGTCGCCCCGCTCGCCAGGATAGAACTGCAGGATTCCTTTATTGCCAGTTCCATGGCCTCATGGATCTCAACGCCGGTATTCTTAATTGCCGTAAAAGTATGTAAAAGGAAAATGGAATAATCCATGGATACCGCCAATTGTAAAATGGCGGCCGTGGAAAACGTAAAAAATGATATGGTTCCGAACATCAGGTTTGATCCCATATTCAGGACAATGGCCACAACCATGACAAAGATAAACAAAAACGGTTCCATCCAGGATGTTGTGGTAAGAGTCAATATCACCCAGATGATTACGAGCGCCATTCCAATCGCCATGGTAATCTCTTTTGTTATGGATTCTTCCCGCTCCTTACTGGAAACGGCACTTCCTGCAAAATAGCCTCTGTCTTTTCCCACAATTTCATAGATTCCGTCTACCGCTTTCCGGGTCACCTGACTATCATCGCCGTTTTCAAATATTACATCCATCAAAGCATACCCGTCACGATAATAATCTTCCATGGAAAATGCATCCACAGACATCATATCAGTAATTCCCTGATCCACAAAAGAGGCTCCCATATAAACATCCGTGGTTAAATCCGGTCCTATGACCAGATCCACCCCTTCCAGGTCCGATATCTGCTGTCTTATTTTTTTTGCTTCCTGAAGACTTACATCCTCTACCATAATCCGGGCCATTCCAGGATATCCAAACTCATCCTCCATCACATCAAGGGCCTGTTTCGTCTGGGCAAACTGCGGCAGATATTTGCTTAAATCGTAATTGACCTTTACAAAAGGAAAACAGATTGCACAGATGATAGCCGTAAGAAAGAAAAAAATCTCTATTTCCTTTCCCTTGAACACAATGATATGTACGATTCTATCAAATAAACTTTTGTCTTTTTTCATATTTTCCTCCATTGCCCATCATTATTCTTTTAACGGATCCTTAATTGACTTTTGAACACGTGTACATTATAATACTCTTGTAAATAAGTTTCAATAATCAATGAATGAAGAAAAATCCATTAACAATCAAAAGATCTTATTTTATGCAATACTCAACACTCTTTGATGCAGTGTTCATAGCTTTCAGGGATTCAAGCTCTGAAAGTAAGAAGCAAACTCAGAAACACAATTGGAGGAATCGTATGGAAACTCAAAAAAAGGATCGCCGTATCCGAAAAACCCAGAAGCTATTGAAAGAAAGTCTTCTTGAACTCATGGAAGAAAAGGACTTTAAGAATATTTCCGTGAAAGACATCACGGAACTGGCAGATTTAAACCGGGGTACTTTTTATCTTCACTACGCAGATACTTACAGCCTGTTACAGGAAATGGAATCCGAAGTCTTAGATGATTTTCAGGATATGGTAAGTAACTGCCGCTATGCTTTTAAAAAGGGTTCGCTCCTGCCCGTTGTCATACCAATCATTCATTATATTGAGGAGAACAAAAAGATATGTAAGATCCTTTTTGAGAACAGCTCCTCCAACGATTTTGTAAACCGCTTCCATACCCTTGTCTTAAAAAACGGTACAACAATCGTCAGGGAACAGTATCCGGCTGCCAGAGAAGTGACCTTAAACTATTACCTTGAATTTATCACCTATGGACTGACTGGTGTACTGAAACAATGGCTTGATACGGATATACAGCAGCCAAAGGAAGAGGTAGCCGAATTTGTGGATAAGATGATCATGGGAACTGCACAAAAGTTCCTTGCCATTTAAACATATCATTTTTTGTCTGGAATCCTTATTTTTCGTCAGGAATCAACCGATATATGGATAGCGATGTCATACAGCCATTTAGCTGTATGTTGCATCAATAATTACACAAGGATGAACTTTATGCTAAAAATTACAAAATCCAAAGATAAGAAGATTCCCAAGACACCCCCCCAAAAAGGGAAGGCAGTAAATAATAAACAAAATAAAGCGGAACCGGCCAAAGCTCCAAAAGACAAAGGAAAAGGTCTATTACCTAAAAATAAAAGAGTTCTCGTTTTGATGGGAGCTGCCCTGCTGATCGTTATTATGGGATCTGTTCAGGCCATTATTATGCTTACCTCCCAAAAGAAGGGTGAGCCAGAAGAAAATGCTGAAGTTGCACCAACCTACTACTTTTCGAAAGAGGAAGATATTTCTTCGGTTACTGAAATAGTTGGTGAACGCGATTTTGAAAAGCTGGAGACTTCTGATGCCAGCTCTGAAACAGAAACGAAAGAAACCGTTGATCAGATAACGGAATCTTCTGCCGACACTGCTTCACGAACATCCGGCCTGGAGGCAAGTTACAAATATCTTAATGTAGAAGATACTTCCGCTGATATAAAGAGCTACATGGATTATCTGGAGGGAAAAAAGAATTTCATTAACGTAACGGATAAGTCCGAACCGTCAGATTCCGGACAGCCTTCCGCAGACGAAACCCCTAAGACAAGCTCAGAGTTCTATCAGCTTGCCGGGCCGTCTAAAGATTCCGCTTCCTATCTTTCCATTACCCTGGAATCCGAAGCGGACAGCTATACCGTAACTACCAGTAAAGAAAACCAGCCCTGGAGTACCTATTTTAAGGACCAGTGGAATCAGCAGAAAAAGATAATCGCGGATTTTGATAAATTGCCAAAAGCGACCAATACCAAAGAACAGGCAGAGGATGCCGTCCGCTCCCTGAGCCAGGAAACGCTTGGCCTGTCGGAGGCTTCCGACTCTTATGAATTTATCGTTTCACCTGGAATATCTAAAATAGACGGAAAAAATTACTATAAAGTCAGGACATACAAACGCCAGCCTGACAGCACCCTGATTTATATTGCCACCTATTTATTTGACTATGAAACCAGCAATGTAGCCTTTCAGTACGATGAAGTAACAGGAAAGACAACTCCCCTGGGATGATTTCACACGAAAAAGACGGACAGTCCTAACGGACCGGTTCCGTCTTTTCCTATTTTACTTTTTATGCTATAGTAAGCTTATAAAAAACAGAAGGAGATGTTTCAAGCTGCGCACCTCACCCTCTTCATGAGAAACGGTTTGCTATAGACCATACTGTTTTCTACAACTCCTTTAACGGCATTGACTCCTCCAAAGAACGGTAACCTTTCATGAACCCCCGTATGCATGCATAAGATAACTATATACTGCGTTTAAAATAGCAGGTTGGGGGCTTTAGCATGAATAAAATATTGGATAATGAATATTATGACTTGATCATTAGTAATTCTTTAGTTCCAGGTTTTGATACCGGTAATAATCTTACGGTTTTAAATGATAAATATTCTTTGATGCATATATGGAAAAACAATATGGACGCCTGTGACCTGGGACGGTTTCCTTATGATAATTTCCCCTCTCTTTTTACACTTACTTCTAAAGTGAGCATAGAAAAGTCAGGCATTACCAATGTCCGTAGACATCCCGATTTAAGCCTGATGGGGCTTGGGGTAGCCATTGGCATCATAGATACCGGCATTGACTACCAGCACCCCGCATTCAAATATCATGACGGTACCACCCGTATTCTTTCCATATGGGACCAGACCGACCAGACCGGCAAGCCTCCCAAGAACTTTAATTTCGGCTCAGAATACACGAAAAAACACATCAATACCGCACTGAGATCCAAGAACCCCTTATCCATGGTACCTACTGTTGATAACAATGGGCATGGTACTGCAATCGCCAGTGTAATCGCCGGCAGCCCCGATGAAAAAAACTCTTTTACCGGTGTTGCTCCCCAAACCGAGCTTATCATAGTAAAATTAAAAGAAGCGAAGCAGAATTTAAAAGAGCTGTTCTTTGCTCCGGATCATGCCCTGTGCTATCAGGAATCCGATATTATGCTGGGAATCCGCTACCTGCTCTCCGTTTCAAAAGAAAAAGAACTTCCTCTCATTATATGCATCGCATTGGGAAGCAGCCAGGGAGGCCATGATGGATTGGGAGTTATCAGCTCATACTTAGAACATATCGTACAAATGCCCAGAACTGACGTAATGGTAGCCGCAGGGAATGAAGGAGACAGCCGCAGACATTATTTCCATAATTCGGCGGCTACTCCTTTCCGCAATGGCTTTAACTTAAAAGTAGGGAAAAATGATAAAAAATTCACGATGGAAATCTGGCCCTTCCCTCCTGGGAAAGTAAGCATTGAAATATTCCCGCCTAACCAGGAATTCATTCAGAGTATCTCCCCCCCTGCCGGAGTTTGCCAAAAATTCAGCCTTGCCATGGGCCAAACTACCATTTGGCTCAACAACATTCTTTTGGAAGGTTCAACAGGGGATCAGGTTATTTTATTGCGGTTTGACAATCCAACTCCAGGGATCTGGTATTTCCAGGTCACAAGCATAGAAAATGAACCTTTTTCCTTCCATTCCTGGCTGCCGTCAGGGAACTTGATTTCAAACGAAACATATTTCTATCAAGCAACCCCAAGCACCACCATCACAGCCCCGGGAAATGCCAGAAATTCCCTGACAGTTGCCGCCTATAACCAATTTGATGGCAGTATTCTGGAGGAATCAGGAAGAGGCTTTTCCAGATTCGGGGAAATTAATCCTAATATCGCCGCTCCCGGATACCAGATTCCCTGCGCACTCCCAGGAAATCAATATGGCAGCCTTACAGGTACAGGAGCCGCTGCCGCACACGCAGCGGGAGCCTCTGCCATGGTCATGGAATGGGGGTACTGCAAAGGCAACCACACTACCGTCACCGGCGTCCAGATCAACCATATGATCATGCGGGGGGCACAGAGAGACAGCACCTATACTTATCCCAATGAAAGTTGTGGATATGGGCAGATAGACGTATACAAACTGTTTCAAAGGATATCTGTGATTTGATGAATTTGGAAAAAGAATGTGATAAGCAGCTTTAGCTGCCTAACCGATGGTTGGCAGCTGCTTTTTTATAATACACCACGGCTCCAATTCCACCCAGGCAGGCGATCCCGGCCAGCAGCAAATACCCGGTCTGTATTCCTGCCCTGGCGGCCAGCGCCCCGGTAAAGACCGGGAAGGTGGTCATGCCCAGCGCATATATAGCCTGGTACATTCCCATGGCCGTAGATTTGCTGCCGGCGGGAATGCCACGCATTGCTTCCGAGGTTGCAAACGAGAATAAGATACCGGTGGACATCCCCGGTAAAATTTGCAGCAGTAAAAGAACAGGTATGCTCCCTGCGGCCGGAACCAGGATACAATAGAAAGCCACAACAGCAAATACCAGCGGGATCCAGAATCTTGGGCCTTTGCGGCTGCAGATCCCGGAAGCTGCGAAAGCCGAAAATCCTACGGAGGATATCATGTAGATTACAGAGGATATCCCCACAATTCCGTCCGATGCCCCCAATTCTTTTAATATCTGGTTCGTAAACGACATGGCAGTTGTCAGCTGGATCCCCTGCTGGATCAGCGCTATGAAAGAGAACAGCCACAAGTGCCTGATGTTGCAGACAGAAAGCAGTTCCCTGGTCTTATGTATGCCGGGTTTTACATCTGTTTCTTTCATTCCAATCGAAAACAGAAAAGCCATCAGGCCCGCGCACATGCTTAACATGCAGATTCCTGCCATTCCGATGCGGTGATAGCTGATTGTGCTGCACAGAAAACCAAGAAGCATTCCAAAATTATTGAACAGTACGATCCGGCTGGTGGCAGCCTGCTGATCTCCGGCAGAAAAATGATTGGTATAGAAAACCATATAAGAAATCCACATGGCAGAAGCCAGTCCGGAGAAGAAATTGGCAACCAGAAACCCTGTGCCATTGCACCAGAATACCCGGAAAACAGATGCGGTTCCAGAGGCAATCGCCCCTGCCATTATAAAATATTTATGTCTGCCGACAGAATCCGCGCAAAGGCCTATGGGAAACCTTAACACCAATTGGGAAATACCATAAGCCCCTACAACCATTCCGGTAAATGCGCTGCTGGCTCCACTGGCAGTTAAAAAAGTCGTCTGGTATGGAATGTATACATATTGCGCAAACCAGAACAGGGATACCATAGCAAGATAATGGATTTCCTGTCTGCGCGTAAACGAATACTGGTTTAAAGTCTTCTCTTTCATGTTTTTTCCCTTTGAGCGTATTCCTCTAAAATTCTGTGAATGTGGACAGCTAAGTACATCTCTTCCTGTTTGGACAGTTTTGATTCAAATTTTTCTCTGATAAACACGCCGATTTTCTTTACACACTCATATTCCCTGGGACAGCTCTCAAGGACATGAGTGTAAAAGGAATCCTCATAATCATATAAATCCTGACTGCCGTTTATAAGCCTTTGTGCAAAGAGGCGCAGATGAGTCACAAAGCGGGTGTAGCCTATTCCGTCCTCATCGTAGAGAATGGAAAAGTTGTATTTTACAATGTCCAAAATGCCCTTGACTGTCTCAAATATCTTCTGGTTATCTGTACTGTTTGAGTTATTTGTCTGTGCATTGATAAAATGAAAGGCAATATTTCCAGCCTCATCTTCTGGCAGTTCCACTGACAGCTGCTCCCTCACAAGCTGCAGGGCATATAAGCCAACTTTAAATTCCTTTGGATTGAAACGCTTTAAGGTCTGTGTATAGAAATTTTGTATTAAAATCCCCTCATTGTTCCTTTTTACAGCAAAAGACAAATGGTCTGTAAGTCCTAAATAAATATGCTCCATCAGTACCATTCCATAGGTGTCAATGGCATAATCAATGACCTGTTTGGCCAGTTCAAAATAGGTACTGTCTATTTCGGAAGCAAGCCGGATGATATTTTTTGATATAGACCGGTCCTTTAAGACAAATACCTTTTCAATGTCTTCACTTTTTAAATGATGCCCAATGGACTTATTAAAACCAATTCCCTTTCCCATCAGGATCACTTCCCTGCCGCTGTCATCAAGTGCCAGCAGCAGGGAATTATTCATAACTTTTACAACCCTCATAACCCAACCCCATTTCTGTTATTCTCACGAAAGCAAACTCAGAGTTCGTCTCCATTGGTTTCAATCACCCTCTTATACCAGAAATAACTGTCCTTTTTCACCCGGCTCATATCCTTTAAGTCATGATCATCCCGATTGATATACACAAATCCATACCGCTTGCGGAAACCCTCATGGGAACTGAGAAGATCCATAAACGACCAGGGAGAATATCCCATGACCGAAACCCCGTCTTCGATTGCCTGGCTTATCACCTCAATGTGTGCCTTTAAATAGCTGATCCGGTACTCATCATGGACTTTGCCGTCTTCTGTCAGGGTATCGGCGGCTCCAAGGCCATTTTCAGTAATAATGAGGGGAAGGTGGTATTTCTGATAATAACTGTTTAATACGGTCCGCAGGCCCAGCGGATCGATCTGTGCTCCATATTCACTGGAAACCAGATGCTCATTTTTAATATGATGAAAATAACCATATTGGTCAAAATCCACTTCATTGATGGGGAATGCCCTCTCCCCTGCCTGGTGCCCCTCATCAGTCGGAAGGTACCGGACACACAGGGTTCGGTAATAATTCAGGGCAATAAAATCCATCGTCGCGCCTTTTAAAATTTCCTCGTCTTCCGGCTCCATGACCGGTACGATATTCCTTTCTTCCAGATAGCGCATGTAATATCCGGGATAACGGCCGTAATAATGCATATCCAGACAGTAATCCGTCTTAAACCAGTCATTCATCCGGGCCGCCCAGACATCTTCCGGTTTGTTGCTTTCCGGATAGGTACAGGTGGAGGATACTGCTGGACCGATCTTTCCATCCGGTATGATGGAATGACAGGCTTTCACCGCCAGGGCATGAGCCAGGAACATGTGGTAATCCATCTGGGCTCTCTGGCGGTCGGCTTCCCATGCATCATCCGCTTTGATGTTCACCCGTTCGTTTACTCTCACCATAAGATTCTGCTCGTTGTGGACCTGCCAGTAAGTGACCCTGTCTCCAAAGGCTTTAAAACATATTTTTGCGTAACGTTCAAAGGCCTTAACACATTCTCTGGATTCCCAGCCATTATATTTCTTAACAAGGGCATAGGGAAGATCAAAGTGATATAAGGTGATAAAGGGCTGAATGCCCAGTTCTAACAGACAGTCAATGGTTTTATTATAGAAATCAATCCCTGCCTGGTTTATCTCTCCGTCTCCATCCGGTATGATTCTGGCCCAGGAAATGGAGAACCGGTAAATCTGCATTCCCAATTCCTTCATTAACCGGATATCTTCCTCCCAATGATGGTAGAAGTCACTGGCGACCTTGCTGTCAGCCTGGATATCTGAACGCTTAAAGGAATTGACATCGGCAACGGTAATGCCCTTTCCTCCTTCATCCCATCCGCCTTCAATCTGGAATGCCGAAGAGGAGGCTCCCCATAAAAAGTTTTTTGGAAAATTTGTTTTTGTAATATCCATATCTGTATTCCCTTTACTGATTATTTTTGATAGCGATCACCGGCTTTTGAAGAGAAGCCCCTGATCCGGTAATTCCCGTCACCTCATGAAAGGCAGCGGTATTGCTGATAATGATCGGAACAACCGTATCATATCCTTCCTTCTTTAAGGCTTCTAAGTCAAAGGATAAAAGCCTGGTTCCCTTCGTGACATGGGTGCCTTCTTCCACATGTTTTTCAAAATGCTTTCCTTCCAATTGGACCGTATTGATTCCAACGTGAATAATCATTTCAGCTCCGCTGTCCAGCATGAGGCCCAGGGCATGAAGCGTCGGATAAACCAAGGTCACGGTACAGTCTTCGGGAGCGACAACTTCACCCGTTTCCGGGACAATCGCAACCCCGTTTCCCAATGCCATAGAGGAAAAAACTTCATCATTTACCGATGTCATGGGAACTGCAGTGCCTTCCACCGGTGAGCTGATCAATATGTCTGCTCCAGAAGTAACACCTAAAACATCCTGGGATTCGGCGGATTTTTCGTCTGAACCGGAAACCCGTTCACCTTTTCCACTGATATCATCAAAACCAAACAGGAAGGTAAGTCCCATTGCTCCAAAGAAGGATACTGCAACGCCGATCAGATAATAAATAAAGGTCTTCATACCGAAAGCCGCATAGGTTGCAAAGGTAAGCACTCCGTTATTGGCAAAGGAATCGCCGTATACGCCTCCCACACCCATGATCGCACCGCCGATGGCACCACAGATAATTGCATAGATCATGGGCTTTTTTAACCGCAGGTTACAACCATAAATAGCAGGCTCCGTAATGCCGCAAACAGAAGCGGATATGGCCGCAGAAGCTGCAACTGTTTTTAAATCCTTGCTCTTTGTTTTTAACATGACCCCAAGAGCTGCGCCGCCCTGGGAGAAATTTGCGGCACCGGCAAAAGCCAGCAGGTTTTGGTGGCCGAACTGGGCCACATCGTTGATCCCAATGGGAAGCAGGGCTCTGTGTGCTCCGAAAATAACAAATACACACCACATGCCGCCCACAAAAGCTCCGCACAGAGCAGGGCTTAAGTTCATCATCCCAGTGTAGATAAAATTAATGCCATTACCGATGTAGATGCCGATGGGGCCAAACACCATAAAGGTCGCGGGGATCATAACCAGCAGGGATATGCCTGGAACCAGTATGATTTTTAAAACTTCAGGAATTATCTTTTCTAAAAACTTCTGTATATATGCAAGAATAAATACTCCGATGATAATGGGAATCACGGATGACGCATAGCTTGCCTTTGTAATGGCAATGCCGAACATGCTGACAGCTTCGCTCCCGGTCATCAGGGAAACAACAGCCGGGTAGCACATGGTACCGCCAAGTGCCATGGCAATAAATTCATTTGCCTTAAATACCTTTGCACTGGTATAGGCAAGTATGATTGGCATGAAGTAAAACAATGCGTCTGTGGCCGCCATAATAAGAATATAAGTCTGGTTGACAGTAATATCCATCCCGTGGTTGGAAGCAGTAATTCTTGCGATGGTCAAAAGACCTTTTAAAAGTCCGGAGGCTGCAATCGCAGGAACCATGGGAGTAAACATGGAGGAAATGGCGATCAGAATCCGGTTCCAGACAGAACCCTTTTCTTCGCTTCCGGCTGTATTTTCCTCTAATGATATCATGGGAAGGACCGCTTCGTAAACCTTTGTGACTTTTGTTCCCAGAACGACCTGGAACTGCCCTCCGCTTTCCACTACGGAGATAACACCTTCCAGATGCTCAATTACTTCTTTCTTAGCCTTCTTTGTATCTCTTAACTCAAACCTCAATCTGGTAAAACAATGGGTGAGTCCCCTTATGTTATCAGAACCGCCGACATTTGTTATGATGTCTTTGGCTATTTGATTATAATTCATTATCCAAACCCCTTTCAAGTGTTATCATGTCTCATCATCCGGCCGGAATGACAAAATAAAAAAGACCCGACCAAGCGATATAAATTATAAGACTAAAAATAATAAGCCTTATAACTCTTTGCTCAATCCGATCTTGCCTGCATTACCAGTAACACGTCTTCCTGTTTTGCTATTTAGTTGTACTCAACTGAGAACAATATAACACTATTTGCAAATTGATGCAACTAATTTTATATTTTTCTGCATTTTTCCCAATTTTTCATCATGAAAATCGTCTAATTTTTACAAAAACAGTTAGACCGGAGCAAACATTTCTGTCTGCTCCGGTTATTTATTTTATCTGACTGCAACTGCCTTCATGATAAGAGCTGCCACAGCTGCCCCGGGATCTTTTAAGGATCGGGATGCTTCTCCTCTTGTTGCCGCTCTTCCATGAACGGCAATCATGGTCGTTGTACGTTCAAAACCATCCCATGCAGCTGTTGCTGCTTTCTCTAAGACTGCCTCAAGGGACTCTCCGGCTTCCACTCCAGCTTTTAGTGCCTGCACACCGGGATGAAATCCATCCAAAAAGGTTTTATCCCCTAATTTCGCTTTACCAAGATCTGCAACACCTGCTTCATAGGCTTCAAACAGGACAGCAACATCTGTGCCGGACAATTCTGTCTTTCCTTTCAGCGTCTTTCCGGCGCGCATCAGTCCTGCCGCCATCAATGTCCCCATGGTAGAAGGAACTTTATTTCCCATGGTCTTTCCTGCCTTGTACAATAGCTTACCCAGATCCGGCTCCGATCCATCCAAAACCGCGTCGTAAGCCGCCTGGAATCCATCCGTCATCGTAAGTCCCAGATCACTGTCTCCCACAACACTGTCCAGTTCAATTAAGTAGTTTCGGTTTTCCACCATGATCTTACTTATTCTGCCAAGCATGGCTATCAGTTCCTGCTGGTTCATATCAGCCTCCATTCTGCCGCTGATGCCGGCGGCATAAATTATCATGACATACGGTATGCGCCTGTTCCATCTGCTACAATAGAATCTTTAAACAATTCCCTGCTTAAAGAATGGTGTATCAGCCGGAGCATCCAGGCAGCCCTTCAGTTCTTCATCCATTTTCAAAAGAGATATGGACAAGCCTGCCATCTCAATGGAGGTTACATATTCACCTACATAATAACGGTGTACCTTGATTCCCTTCTCTTCCAGAATCAGATTGACCTTTCTTGCCACAATATACTGCTCGTCAAGAGGAGTAGCGCCCAGTCCGTTTACCAGAACCGCAACCTCATCTCCGGCGCAGTATGGAATATCTTCAAGGATTTTTTCCATCATTTCCGTTGTGATCTCATCTGCTGTTTCCAGTTTCCCCCGGCGGATTCCGGACTCCCCATGGATACCCATGCCGATTTCCATCTCATCCTCTCCGATCTCAAATCCCGGATGACCGACTCTCGGCACTGTACAGGGGGTAAGTGCCACTCCCATCGTCCTTACATTGGCAGCCGCTTTCTCTGCAATCCGTTTTACCTCCTGTAAATCCTTACCGGCTGCAGCAGCTGCTCCGGCGCACTTATATACAAAAAAGATACCGGCTACTCCTCTTCTGGTATTTTTCTCTCCTGGAGCTGCCTTGGGAGATGCCACATCTTCCCCTGCAACAACGCTTTCCACATGGATATCCTCTTCCATATCAGCCATCTCTGCGGCCATGTCAAAATTAAAGATATCCCCATTATAATTGCCGTAAATATAAAGAACACCGGCTCCGGAGTCAATGCATTTCGTTACGTTAAGCATCTGCTCCGCGCTGGGAGACTGGAAAACATCTCCCACTGAACAGCCGTCTAACATCCCTTTTCCTACATAACCCAGAAAAAGCGGAAGATGCCCCGAGCCCCCTCCGGTTGCAATCCCTACTTTTCCCTCCACCTTATTGGAGGTAACCAGACAGCGCAAGTCACCTTCCGTATAAGTAACATAGTCCGGATGAGCAAGGTAGATTCCCTCCAGCATCTCATTTACATAGTTTTCCGGTACATTAATCAGTTTTTTCATTTATTCCTTCTCCTTCCCACAATTTATTGCAGTTCAACCATATGCGTTCCGATACACTTCTATGACCTGCTGGAGTGTCGGTTTAAATGGATTGTCCTCCATACAGGAATCCTTAAGTGCAATTTCCGCCAAAGCCTTAAAATCCTCAGGATTTACCTTAAGCTCTTTAAGACTTTGTGTAATCCCAACCTCCCTGGACAGCCGCCTGATGCAGGCCACCGTTTCCTTCACGGCCTGTTCCCCTGTCATGGCAGCCGCCCCGGGAAGCTTAAGTCCCTCTGCCACCTTCTTATACCGCTCTGCGGCTTCCGGCCAGCTTCCGTTAAATTCCATGACAAAAGGCAGCAAAACCGCATTGCAGATGCCGTGAGGCAGGTTCATGAGCCCTCCAAGAGAATGGGCCATGGCATGCACCATGCCAAGACCTGCATTGGAAAATGCCATGCCCGCGCTGTATTCCGCATAAGCCATCATCTCCCTGGCTTTTTCATTGCTTCCGTCAGCCACCGCTTCCGGAAGATATGTACCAATCACATCCATTGCCCAAAGGGCATCCTTATCCGTATATGGGGTAGCCCGTTTTGCCACAGCCGCTTCAATGGCATGGGTCATGGCGTCCATTCCCGTGGAAGCCGTAAGGGCTTTTGGCATGCTCATCATGAAGTCTACGTCATTAACGGCAATGGTGACCATACAGTTCGGGTCTACCATGCACATCTTGGAATGTCTCACAGGGTCGGTCACAATATAGAACGATGTAACCTCAGAACCGGTTCCTGCAGTGGTATTCACCGCAACTATGGGCATTCCCGGATTAAGAGAACGCTCTACTCCTTCATAATCCTCTACCCTGCCGCCGTTAGCCATCACAATGCTGACTGCCTTTGCCGTATCTATGGCAGAGCCGCCGCCCACTGCCACCAGAAGATCCACTTCCAGGGCCTTAGCAGCCTCCAGACAGTCACCCACAACCATGGTGGTAGGATTGGGCTCAACCAGATAATAAATGGCGTATTCCACCCCGGCTTTTAAAAGACAGGCTCCCACTTTGTCTCCGGTACCATTTTTATACAGGAAGGGGTCCGTAACGATGAGTCCCCGTTTAAATCCCCGTTTCTTAAGCTCATCCGGCAGCAGTCCGATGGAACCGCGTCCAAAAAAGCTGGTCCCTACTGCATTGATCCTCTCAAGTGCCATAAATGGCCTCCTTAGAATTCTATATTTCTGAAATCTCCCGGATCGATCCGTTTCAGCGCACCCAGCTCTTCCTTTGTAGGAAGGGGAGTATAGGCGATATGGGAGTATTTTATGGGAAATCCGGTATTTTCCTGTACCTCTTCTAAGCTGGAGGTTGGGTGGATGGTATCCAGAACCATTTCCCCGTTTTCCATTTTGAAGATGCATAAGGGGGTAATGATCCGTTCCACATTTCCCTTGGTAGTTACAAAATCCACCTGGTTTACAAAGGTGCGCTTGTCATGCTTTGTCCTCCAGAGAATTGCCCTCTTTGCCGTAGGAATGAGAACGGCACTGCCTGCTCCTCCCGGCATCCTAACCTTTGGTTTTTTATAATCTCCAATAACCGACGCATTGACATTGCCGTGGGAATCAAACTGGATTCCGCTTAAGAATGCCACATCTAACTCCCCTCTCATGGCCAGGTCAAATACTTCCATTAAAGGAAAATAGGCAGTGGCACGTTCCAAAAGCTCCGGGCCTGCACTGGTATACTTTTTAAGCCTAACCGGATCCGGGTCTGTTCCGCCCGGAATATTCAAATGCACTGCTCCCGGCGCATGAAGCGCTTTTGCAAGCAGCAGCGAAATCATGGGCATATGGGAGGACACTCCGTGAAACACCTTGCTGCCGTCAGGTATGAGACGGGCCATGGCGCAGACCATAATATCGCAGACTCTGTATTTTTCTTCCATTATGCCATGTCCCCCTTATCCTTTGTAATCGGATCTTTCAAATGCCTTTAAATAGGCATTTAAGCCGTCCAAATCTTTCAGCCCTTTAAATTCCTTTAAATTTTTTCCGTCAATATCATAAGAACCCGGGCAGGAACAGGGTGCAGCCCCTTTGGGAACCCTGACAACTGCTTCTACCAGAAAATGAGGAATATCCGCCTTTTTTGAACTGCCAGTAAATGCAGATCCATGGACGATATTCTCTGCTGTCAGAATGACCCTTTTGGCCGCCCTGGAAAACAGAACATCCTCAAATAACGGTCCTGTGATCCTGGCATTCCCCACTTCATCTGCCTCCTGTACATGAATAACCGCAACATCCGGCCTTATGGCCTTTACCACTGTCACCGGCTCCTTTGTAAACGGATCCTCGACCCGGATAAAATAATCATTGGCATCGATTAAATCGCTGATCACAAGTCCCTTTACAGGCATAAAGCCCACTCCGTAGCTGGCGGCACGGAGTGCGGAGATCACCGTATAACAGGCATGCTCATTTCCCTTCACGGCTCCGCTTTCTACGGCCTTTCGGTAATGTCCGGCCAGGGAATATTCACTTTCATAACTGATAAAGCCGGCATCTACGCTGGAAACGCAGCCTCCGAAGCAAAGCATGTCCACATCCATGGCTCCCGCAGTCTTTACAAGCTTTAAATCCTTTCTTTTCTGGCGCACCAGCTCCCGCACCATTGCCATGGGCGCCCGATGGAGCACATTGCCTCCAAGGCCAAGGATATCACCGTCATGGATCCGGGCGGCTGCCTCCTGCAAAGTCATTATTTTACTCATGGTCAGACCTCACTTTCTATCCTGATTCCTTTATTTCGCTGCATTGCAGGCAATCTGGATGGCATCCCATACGCCGGAAAAGGGAGGTGCGTAAATGAGATCCGTCATTCCCAGCTCTGCCGTTGTCATCCTGCAATGAATCGCCACAGCGAATACATCTGCCCGCAAAACAGCCCCCTTTTGTCCGCAGGTCTGTGCGCCAAGCAGCCTTTTTGTTCCTTTTTCATAAATCAGCTTTATGGTGATCGGAGTCGGATCCGGATAATATGCCGGATGGTCATTTGCCTGGACAATCAATGTCTTATAATCCTTCGAAAGACGTATGGCATCTCCTTCTCCCATACCTGTACGTCCAAGCTCCAGCCCGCACACCTTGATCGCCGCAGACCCAAGGGCACCGATAAACGATTCATGGCCCCCTGCTAAATTGACGCCTGCGATTCTGCCGCACTTGTTCGCAACTGTTCCGAGAGCTAAATAGCTGTCTTCCTCCAATACTTCGTTATAGACTAAAATACAGTCTCCCGCCGCATACACATCCGGAATAGAGGTTCTCATTTCCCGGTCTACGATGAGTCCGCCGTTTTTCCCCATGGAGATTCCTGTGTTCTTCAAAAATTCCGTACAGGGACGGACCCCAACGGCAACGATCACCAAATCCGCATCGTAGGTTCCCTTATCTGTTTTCACACCTTTTACATAAAGACCGTCTCCATAAAAACCTTCCACCTTTTCTCCGGTGTTAAGCAGGACCCCTGACTTTACCAGCTCTTCATGGGCCAGGACGGCGATTTCCTCATCAAAGGGCATAAGAATTCTGGGAGCAGCCTCAAGCATGCGGACATTCTTTCCCAGATTCAAAAATGCTTCCGCACACTCCACTCCGATATATCCGCCTCCAACGATGACGATGTTTCGGATTTCCGGCATTTTTGCATATTCTTTTAAAAAGATCCCGTCTTCCAAGGACTTTAGGACATGGACTCCCATAAGCTCCCTGCCCGGAAAGGGAGGAACCACAGCCGATGCCCCTACAGCTATCATTAATTTATCGTAAGAATCCGTAAATTCCTGACCGTTTTCAAGATTCTTTACAAGGACCTCTTTCCTTTCTGCATCAACAGATTGTACCTCGTGGCGGAGGAAGGTTTCTATGCCCATCTTGGTAAAGGTCTCCCGTGAACGGGCGATCATCTTGCGGTAATCATCGTTATAGTCTCCCACATAGTAGGGAAGTCCGCACGCTCCATAAGAGAGAAAGCCTCCCTTTTCATAGACCGTTACTTTCGCATCCGGATCCACCCTGCGGATCTTGGAGGCGGCACTCATTCCTGCCGCTACTCCTCCAATTATAATAATCTTCATGTTTTCTCCCTGATTATATCGTTACCGTTCAGTCATGCCACTCATCATTTTCCCGGCTTCCTTCATGGCTTCTTCTGCTGTCTTTTTTCCGGAAAATGCCTCAAAGATTTTCTCATAAAGGACTCCGTTTTTCTCTCCTGCCTTTGACAGATCAGGAAGGGGCCTTGCAAGTTCTATCATTTTCTGCTGCACCGGAAACCAGGGGCAGTCACCGGCCCCTTCCAGATAGCTTTCTCTTCTCACTGGAGCACCACTCTTTTTTCCCACCTTCTGGTCCACCTCCGGTGACCGAAGATACGAAAGAAATTCCTCTGCAGCTTCTTTTTTCCTGCAGCTTGAACAGATCCCAAAGGACCAGGTCACGTTCCAGGCCGTGGAAAAAGTGGAAAATCCCAGATCCGACCGTTCCAGACAGCCCTCCTTAAAAACTTCTCCCATCTGACCGCTCCAGGTAACTGCCATAGCCGCACTTTTACGGCGGATAGCTTCTGCAATTTCCCCGTTGCCAAAGCTTTCCGTACCGCTGACTGCACAGGTTCTCAGTTCCATATAGGACTTTAAACCCTTTACTGCATCTTCCTTTCCGCAGGCCGCAGATCCATCAGGATCATAAGCATCTCCTCCGTACATGCGCAGGAAGGGAAGGGCATCGGTAAATATCTCGGATTTATCAGCCTTCATGGCTACTGCCCGTTCCCCGCAGGCCGCCATGTAAGCTTTTGCCGTTTCTATGTATTCCTGGGGAGTGATGACACATCCAAGCTCCTTACCCAGCACCTGTTTAAGCAGGCTTTTGCGGTAAACGATCATATGTCCGTCACAGAAAGAGGGAGATAAATATGCCTTTCCCTTATACTTCATTTCCTCTGCAATGACCGGAAGGATATCTTCTTCCTCAAGCGCAAACTCCGAAAGGTATCCGTTTTCCACAAAGTCACGAAGCCATAAATGGCCTGCAACCATGACAATGTCATAATCTGCTTCCCCGGCAAATGCTTTCATCATCATCGGATAGTAATCCGCCCAGGGCACGATATGAAAATCCACGTTTCCTCCATACCCGTCTATAATCCCCAGTTCTTTATCCAGATATCCTTCCACCGCCGGATCTGCCACCGCCAAAACCTTAAGCATTTCCTGTTTCATAAGCATTACCTCTCCTATTACAGTAAGCCTTACCTTCCCGGCTGCGGCGGCGCATCTACGATGCCAACGATGTAGGCATCAACCGGCGCCGAACGGTCCAGCGCATACTGAGTCGTATTGTCAGTGGTTACTAGTACCAGTTCCCCAATCCCTGCACCAATGGTATCGGCAGCTACAAAAATATTGTTCTTATCCCCATAATAAGGCTCGACCAAAAGAAGCTTGAACCCAACTAAGTTCCTGCATTTTCTCGTGGAAACCACAGTTCCCATGATTGTTCCTAATATCATTTAGTCTCTTCCTTTCTAATGGTTACCCACTGTCCCTGCTTTAGCCGGAATGCATTGGCATCGTCTGTGTCCACATGGAAATCCAGCCTGCTGTCACGGGTAACACGAATGAGTACATGACCAAGAACGCCGCCCTTTGGCCCGTCGACCGAAACGCTCACCCGGTCCTGTTCCGATACCCCAAACCACTGGGCGTCTTCCGGCGTCATATGAATATGACGGTCCGCAATGATAACACCCTCAGTCAGAAGTACCTCCCCCTTTGGTCCTTTCAGGATTATCCCGGGAGTTCCCTTTAAATCTCCTGACGATCTTACCTGCGGCTGTATTCCCAGGATCCTGCAGTCACCGGAGGCCATTTCCACCTGGCTTTGTTTTCTCTCCGGTCCCAGAATCCGTACCTTAGGAAGCGTTCCTGCCGGACCGGAGACAGCAACCTGTTCCTCACAGGCAAACTGTCCCGGCTGGCTTAAAGCTTTCATGGGAGTCAGCCGGTAGCCGGCTCCAAAAAGCGCTTCCACGTGTTCCTTTGACAGATGCACATGCCTTGCCGAGATTCCTACGGGAACCTGGTAAGGCTGTGTGCTGAGCCTCTTCCAGTTATCCAGGACCAGTGCGGTTACCTTCTGAATCAGTTCTTCCCTGTTTTCCATTGTAAGCCTCCGCCTTTAAACACTTTCCTGTTCTTTTTATTTAAGGAATGGAAGGATTCCGCCTATGGAATTATGGGGTCTTGGGATTACATGAACTGCTACTACCTCTCCCACTCTGGATGCTGCTTCCTCTCCTGCTTCCACTGCCGCCTTGACAGCTCCTACGTCTCCCTGAACCATAACCGATACCAAACCGGAGCCGATTTTCTCGGTACCCACCATTTCAACGTCTGCTGCCTTTAACATGGCATCTGCTGCTTCGATTGATGCGGTAAGGCCTCTTGTCTCAATCATTCCCAGTGCTAACATTCCCTTTTTTACTGCTGTCTCTGCCATTTACTTTTCCTCCTTGAGTTTGTGCTCTTCTTCCTCTGGTTTTACAGAATTCTTTTCGTTTTCATGACTGTCTATCATATTTAAAAGCTTCAATACCTCCGGATGAGGGTTTTCGATGGACACGGATACTTTTACATTGTCGTCTCCCACGATCCGTCCTGCCTCTCTGGCCGCCTCCACTGCGGCACGAACCGCCGAGGTCTCACCCGCTAATACTGTGTGGCACATCCTTCCTCCCAGCTTCTTGTGGCAGCTTACGATTTCCACTTCAGCCGCCTTTAAGGCCTGGTCCACCACCACAACGGTATTGGCATAATAATTGATTTCTAAAACCCCTATGGCGTTTCGGTTTGTTTTCATGACGCCCACCTTTGCTGATGACTATTTGATCCTTGGCAAAATTTTATCAATATCCTGGTGCGGCCTTGGTATCACATGAACTGCTACCAGTTCTCCGACTCTGGAAGCTGCCGCCTCTCCTGCCTCGGTGGCCGCCTTTACTGCGCCTACCTCTCCGGTTACAATGACGGTTACCAGACCGGAGCCGATTTTCTCTGTCCCTACAAGCTCAACGTCTGCAGCCTTTAACATTGCATCTGCTGCTTCGATGGATGCTGTCAAACCCCTTGTTTCAACTAACCCAATTGATGTGGATGCCATATCCTGCTACCTCCTGAAATTTATAATGTTTTCTTCTTCGAACGATACCTTTGTTATATGAGACAACGCCTTGGTTCCCTCATATGGTTTTTCGATCATCTCTACCAAAACCTCTTCCGGACTGTTAAACTTAAGAGCCGCTCTTTTTGCTGCGTCACAGGCCTCTTTCACATCATCGATTCCGCCTTCAAATTTCACCTGGACCGTAAGGGGAATGAATGCAGTCGCATCCTTTGGATTGATGGTGTCGATCCCGATGATTCTCACATTTGCTGCTTTGCATGCCTTATCCATAGCATAAAGAACTGCGCCATATCCTGCACATTCCAAAAAGCCGATTGCCATATGTACCTTCCCCTCTCTAGATGATCCGCAGGCCTCCTTCTGCCAGCATGCACCTGCGTCTTCTGGTAAAGCTTCTTGCACAGGTAAGGCCCTCTCCGGTAGGACCTGCGATTGTCATGGTCGTATGGCCCTCTCCGCCGATTCCTACCCCTTTTAAGGTTGAGCCGTTCTTCGTAAAAATGGTTGTCTCAATGATTTTTCCGAATTTGGTCATGTTCTCAACGTTTCTGGAAAACATGGATGCCGTATGTCGGTTGCCTGACTCTGCCGCCACCGCACACTCCACACATTCTTCAAAAGTCCTTAAGCGTACAATAGGAAGTATGGGCATCAGCTGTTCTACCATTACAAAGGGATGGCTTCTGTCTGTCTCACAGATCAGAAGGCGGACATCCTTGCGGCCGGAAACGCCTATGGCTTCTAAAAACAGGGCCGCATCCTTTCCTACCCATTTTTTATTCACTTCATAGCTGCCGTCTTTTTCAATCATGGCAAACTTAAGGATTTCATTTAACTCCATGGAATTAAGCAGGTATGCACCTTCCTTTTCCATCTTGTTCACCAGCTCATCCGCAACACGTTCCATGACAAAGACTTCCTTTTCCGCCAGGCACAGAATGTTGTTATCAAAGGAAGCTCCACGGTAGATCTCTTTTGCCGCAAGGTCTATATCCGCCGTATCGTCTACAATGACCGGCGGGTTTCCCGCGCCTGCTCCGATGGTCTTCTTTCCGGAGTGAAGCAGGGCATTAACCATTGGCATTCCTCCGGTACCAACCATGAGGCGGATTCTGGGATCAGCCGTCATTTTGCCCACGGCTTCCATGGTAGGTTCTTTCTGCATGGTGATTAAATGTTCCGGACCTCCGTTTTCCACAATGGTCTGATGAAGAAGCTTCAGACAGTGTGCGCAGCACCTCTTCGCTCCCGGATGGACATTAAACACAACGGAATTTCCTCCGGCTATCATACTGATAGTATTATTGATCATGGTTTCTGTAGGATTGGTGGACGGCGTAATGGCTCCGATTACCCCAAAAGGAGCACATTCCTCTATCATCAGTCCTTCATCGCCTGAAATGGCATCCGTAGTCAGACATTCCACGCCAGGTGTTTTTTCAATAACAGCCATATGTTTCAGGATCTTATCCTCATAGCGTCCCATGCCGGTTTCTTCCCAAACCATCTTTGCCAGGGTTTTTGCATGGCTTTTTGCGGTCATTCGTATGGCTTCAATGATTCTCCGTCTGTCTTCTATCCTGTAATGCTCTACCCATTCACGCTGGGCCGTGTGGGCCGCTGTAATGGCATCCTCTACCCGTTCAAATACCCCATTTTCACTTGGAGAGGGAAAATAGGAAGGCTTTACACCTCTGCTTTCTATGCCTGCAAGCACTTCCTTTACAATCAGTTCTATCTCTTTTGCCCCAATTTCCATGATTGCCTCCTAGTTTAGCTGCTCTATCACTCTTCTCACTACTTCGGCTATGATTTCATTCTTTGCCTTACCTAAAGCTTCCGCCTCCACAGGCTTTTGCGCCTCTGAGGTCAAGGTCTTCTGCATCACGCCGGTACAGCCGCAGCCGGAGACCGGCTGGCTCTCTCTCGGCCTCACAATGGATGTTACCCCCTTTAGTACCGGTCCTGATCCTGTCTGCTCTGCCGGGCGGACATCTGCTGCCGTAACCACATCCTTCATATTCGTTACTTCTACGGAACACGGCGGAATCCCGCCTGCCGTGATGCCAAGCTTATGCCGGATATCCAGCAGCTTATCTACCTGATCACAGGAAAGCAGATTCTGGCGTCCGATGATATTGCCCGTATACATCAATATAGTCGCATAATATTCAATGGATTCCAGCCTGTAAAACGCCTGGTGAATATCTTTTCCCCAGGTCAGCGCTCCGTGGTTTGCAAGAAGCACGCCATTGTGAGATTTCACAAAGGGTGCAATGGAATCAGGAACTTCCTCTGTACCCGGTGTGGCGTATTTTGCAACCGGGATAGACCCAAGCCCCAGGACCGCTTCCGTAAGGATTGCGGCATCCAGACTGATCCCGGCAATGGCAAAGCTGGTCGCAACCAAAGGATGGGCATGGGTAACTGCCTGCACATCTGGATTTTCCTTATAAACTCGCAGATGCATCTTTACTTCTGAGGAGGGCTTCCATCTTCCCATCAGCACTTTTCCGTTTAAATCCATCTTCACCAGCATATCCTGAGTCATAAATCCCTTTGATACCCCGGTCGGAGTCGTCCAGATGGTGTTCGGCCCTACCTTACAGCTGATGTTTCCATCATTCGAGGCTACAAAGCCCTTTTCGTACATACGTCTGCCGATATCCAAAATTGCCTTTTTGGCCTCAAAATCAGACATGTACTTTACGCCTTGAACTGTCATCATATCTTTACCTCCAAAGTCCAAACAACTACATGTTCTCTCTGTCCGAACTTTCCTCTTTTATACTGTATTTTTACCATTTTTGTGTCTGTTTGTCAATGTTTTATGTTGTTTTATTTCTGTTTTTACTGTTTTATTTTTATTTCAGCTATTTCTCCTTTACATTTAAACAAAATAATTATACAATATACTTATATACCACTTGATTTCTATGGTTTTATATTGCATTTTATTTTAATTAACTTTTATTGTCATAAAGAAAGGAACATGCCTATGTTAGCAGTAACAAGGAAAGCCAAGATCAAAGATATTATTTTAGAAAAGAAAAGCGTTACGGTGACCGAACTTTCCAAAATCTTCTCCGTGACCGAAGAAACCATCCGACGGGATTTAAAGCAATTGGAGGATGACGGATTCCTGACCAGAACATACGGCGGTGCATTCATACAAGATGGGGTTGAGAATAACGTAGAATTAACGATCCGGGAAACCGCATACATGGAAAGCAAGCAGGCTATCGCAAAAAAGTGCCTGTCTGTTATCCACAACGGCGACTCCATTTTCTTAGATGCCTCTACCACATCCCTGCAGCTGGCAAAAGCGCTCCAGGGGATGCGCCTTACCGTGGTGACAAACTCCCTGCTGATCATCAATGAACTTTATGACAAAGAAGATATCCGCCTCATTTCCATCGGAGGATCCTATACACCCCGGGACAAAGCCTTTGTAGGAAATACAGCAATCCGGAACTTAGAATCCTTTTACTTAGACAAGACCTTTATGTCCTGCAGAAGCGTTTCCATGGAACATGGGATCACCGATTCCAATGAAGCCATTGCCGCCATACGCCAGACACTGATGACCCGGAGCAATCACGTATATCTGATCGCCGACCACTCCAAGTTCGATAAAACCTCATTCATCCGGATATCCGGTTTTGAAACCATCAAAGGACTGGTCACCGACAAGCAGATGAATGAACAATGGAGAGAATATCTCTTAAAAAACAACGTAGAGCTTCTTGAAGCTGCGGAAGCATGATCTGATTTTGGCAAGAGGATGTCCCAGTTCCCATGAGACATCCTCTTTTCCTATGTAAGGTTCTGCCAACAACCGATTACATTTCCTTTGCTTTCAGGGCTTCTTCCTTTTTCCTGAATATTTCTTTTAATGATTCTGTATAGGGCGCTCTGGCGATCCCGTATTCCGTCACGATCCCCGCGATCAGATCATTATCCGTCACATCAAAGGCAGGATTAAATACCTTTACGCCTTCCGGTGCCATCCGTTTTTTATACCACATTTCCACCACTTCCTCTGCCGGACGTTCTTCAATGTGGATCTCCTTACCGGTAAGAGTGTTCATATCAATGGTGGAGGTTGGGGCGCAGATATACATGGGCACACCGTAGCGTTTGGCTGCCAGGGCTACCATGGAGGTTCCGATCTTGTTTGCCGTATCTCCGTTGGCAGCCACCCGGTCACAGCCTACAAATACGGCATCGACCCAGCCATTTCTCATGACTGTCGCTGACATGTTATCGCAAATCACCGTAACATCAAGACCAGACTCCTTTAATTCGAAAGAGGTCAGTCTCGCTCCCTGAAGAAGGGGTCTTGTCTCGTCCGAAAAGATGCGGAAGCCATAGCCTCTTTCGTGTCCCAGATACATGGGAGCTGTTGCGGTTCCGTACTTTACCGTTGCCAGCTGCCCGGCATTGCAGTGAGTCAGAAGGCCGTCGCCCGGCTTTACAAGAGACAGACCATATTCCCCGATCATCTTGCAGACCCAGATATCCTCTTCCCGGATCTCGATCGCCTCTTTATGAAGGAGTTCAATGATCTCAGAAACAGTTTTCTCATTATTTTTCAGAACCACCTGTTCCATCCGTTTAAGCGCCCATGATAAATTAACAGCAGTGGGACGCGCGGAATCAAGATAGTCCTTTGCCTTTTGAAACTCTGCATAAAAATCATCAAAACGATCTGCTTTGATCTCCCGCGCAGCCAGATAGATGCCAATGGCTGCCGCCACACCGATGGCAGGTGCCCCTCTTACCTGAAGAAGATAGATTGCATTCCAGATATCCTCCTGTTTTGTCAGGGAAAGGATTTCCGTATGATATGGCAGCTGCGTCTGGTCAATGATGACCAGGGCATTGTTCACTTCATCAAGGGCAACGGTATCATAGTCCATGATGGATTTTTTTGTTTCTTCGCTCATTTTTGCCTCCTAAAATCCCTTTCTTGTTACCGGCTTTCAATCCCGTATTACCGGCTTCCAAATTTATCTATTGCCGCTTTAATTGCATTCAAATAATCTTCTCCGCTCCGGAAGCTGCGGCGGTTCATAATATAATTCTTTGCCAGCGTAATGACGGTCTTTTCGGCCCTGGCCCGTTTTTCCTCATCGGGAATCGTGGTAATATCAATGACATTAGCCATTCCTACGGTCCGGCGGATGGATTCCAGTCCTGCCACACCTGCAGTGTCGGAAAGGATTCCTTCCAGATACCACTCCTTAAATCCCGGGACCTTTGCCATGGTTTCCGTTACGTGCTCATCAAAGACCTTGTTGTATTTTTCAATAAATAAGTCTACAATGTCGGAGATCGTACTTAAGCACCAGCCGCAGAACTCCTCCTTTTCCTCTTCATCCTCGATGGTAGCGTCACCGTTGCACCATGCAAAAAACATATTTGCTATGACGTTGCCGATATCATAGCCCATGGGTCCGAAGAAGGCAAATTCCGGATCAAAGATGTAAGTGTGCTCTTTATTGATAAACACAGAACCAGTATGTAAATCTCCATGAATCAGAGACTGGGCATTGTTCATGAACTCAAATTTCAGCTTGGCTGCTTCCAGATGCAAAGCCTGATCCTCGTACAGTTCCTTCTTTACAAAATCTGCATTGGGCGGAAATACATTGTTCCTGTGGTTGTAATCAATAAAGGGTTCGCTGTATACCAGATCCTCTGAAATCTCGCACAGGTCCGGATTGATAAAGCTTTTAACCAGCTCTTTTTTCTCTTTGTGTCCCAGGACAATATCCGTTGTGCGCAGAAGGGAATTAACCATAAAAGTAGTCACATGATCCGCAAATTTTGGATAAGTCTCATGCTTTAACAGACCGGTACGCATCATGGTATGACCGATCATATCCTCCATGACCATGGCACACATGGTTCCGTCATACAGGTAAACCTTCGGAACCAGCCCCGGAGCATAAGAATCCTGGATCCCAAGAATCTTTGCTTCAATTCTTCCGCGGTCGGTGGAAACATGCATTTCTGCTGAAATACGAAGCGCTTCTCCTGCCTGCTTCACAATGATGGTTTTCCCGCTTGCAGGATCTTTTACGCGAAACACGTAGTTTAAGTTTCCGTCTCCGATCTCCTTACATTCCAGCCTGGCATCCGCATTAAAATAGGTAAGCTTCTCTTTTACATATTCCGGTACCTCTTCCGCTTTCATCAAAAAATAACTGTCGTATTTAGACATTCCTGTCACCTTCCCCTGATCAATATAACGTTATTAGTTTACATTTTTTGTCTTGCCGCTTGCATAGGTCATGGCAAGGGCAATGGCAAGGACTGCTCCCTTTATGATGTTCATGGCGTAATAAGGCACGGACATCATGATAAGACCGTTCTCCAGCATACCTACAAGCACCGCTCCCGCAAAGGTACCAAAAGCGTTGGCTTTTCCGGCGCCCAATACAGAAAACCCGATATAGGCCGCACATACAGATGGCATCAGGTATGCATCACCTGCTGAAATCTGCGCCGTTCCCACACGTGCTGCCAGACAGATTCCGCCGATTGAAGCAAAGGCAGCTGACAGAAAGTATGCAAGGATCTTGTACTTTGCTACCGGAATTCCGGAAAGCTGGGCCGCCTCAGGGTTTCCTCCTACCGCATACATGTATCTGCCGTGTTTGGTGTAATTTAAGAAAAAGTATGCAAACAGCACCACGCAGATCATGATGATAATCAGCCATGGTTCCTTTCCCAATGCCCGGAAGGCTTCGGGAACAAGGCCGGGAGCCTGGGTACCATCAGCGCGTGTCATACGCTCGGTGATTGCGCCGCCCTTGGAATAGGTCATGGAAACTCCCTGATACATAAACATTACGGAAAGTGCCGCAACCATATCCGGTATCTTGAATTTAACGATCAAAATGCTGTTGATGACCGCAACACTTAAGCATATGAGCACCGTAAGAATGATGGAAACACCGATATTGATGTTGTGCCATACAAAGCACGTCATAACAAAAACATTGGCAAACTGAGCCGTAGCTCCAATGGAAAGGTCCATGCCGTTTACCGCCAGGGCAAACGTAAGACCGATTGCAATGATGGTGGTGATGGATACCGCACGAAGGATCGTGATCATATTGGACTGGGTCAGAAACATGCTCGTTCCCGTATCCTTGCTCCAGTTTCCAAACGTAAACAGGATGAACATGATAAGCATCGTTGCGATGGTACCCCATTTTGTCACAAAATCCCCAACGTTCCTTTTCTTTTTTACCTTCTCTGCACCAGACATATCATTTACCTCCTGTCGAATAGTAAAGCAGTTCTTTTTCGTTCGTATCTGCTGCGTTTAATTCTTTAATGATTTCTCCGTCATACATCACATAGATGCGGTCGCAGATACTTAATATTTCCTGGAATTCGCAGGTGGCATAAATTATACCTTTTCCCCTGGCTGCCAAGCCTTCAATCAACTCATACATGTCCTGCTTGGCTCCCACGTCGATCCCTTTGGTCGGCTCGTCAAATATATAGACCTCCGAATCCTTATTCAGCCATTTTCCAACGACCACCTTCTGCTGGTTTCCGCCGGACAGCAGGGCAACAACCTGGTTCTCGGATGGGGTCTTGATTCCAAGGCCGCGAATCATATTTTTGGCATCCTCTTTTTCCCGCTTCTTGTTTACTACAGAAAGCCGGTTCGTATATTTTTCCATGGCTGCCACAGAAATATTGGATACAACCGGGTCTGAAATCAGGACACCTTCTTTTCTCCGCTCCTCCGGAACCAGTGCAAGTCCATGTTTCACGGCCTGGGTAGGCCCTTTTGCCTTGATCACTTTCCCGTTTAACTTCATGGTGCCGCCTGACTGCTGGTAAGCGGAAAACAGGGTCTTGCAAAGTTCTGTCTTGCCGGCGCCCACCAATCCTGCTACGCCGATAATCTCTCCTTTGCAAACGGTCATGTTGATATCTTTTACTTTCCCTTCCCTTTCGGAGAGGTTTTCTATCTCAAGCAACGGCCCGCCGATCTCGCACTTTTTCTTGATGTAATTATCCTCATAGCTACGGCCTAACATATATTCGACAAGAGTATTTACTTCCAGTTCTCTAGAAAGCGGCAGTTCGGTCACCAGTTTGCCGTCCCTCATAATGGTAATATTTTCACAAATCTCATAAAGCTCACTTAACCGGTGGGAAATAAACACGACTCCCACATTCTCTTTCGCCAGCTCACGCACCACCCGGAACAATTCCAGTGTCTCGGAATTGGAAAGAGGGGCCGTGGGTTCATCCAAAATCAGGAACCGGCACTTTTCCGCCACGCATCTGGCTATGAGAACCATCTGTTTTTGTGCCAGGGTAAGTCCTGATACCTGTTTATTAATATCCACATCTACATTTAATTTCTTTAATACCGTTTCTGCTGCCTGTCTGATCTCTTTCCAGTGCACGATTTGCTTTCGCCCCATTTTATTGACCAGAGTATTGAACATTACATTCTCAGCCACGGACAGATAGGGAATCAGCGCGGTGTCAACTTCCTGAAATACGATTTCTATCCCAAGATTTTTTGCGTCTTTGGGGCACCGGATTTCCACCGGTTCCCCTCCAACGTAAATTTGTCCTGTATAATGCGTATTGACGCCGGCAAGCACTTTCATCAAGGTGGACTTACCTGCGCCATTTGCACCTACAAGCGCATGAATCGTACCACTTTTCAGACCAAAATCAACTCCATCCAAAGCCTTAACTCCAGGAAATTCGATGGATATATCTTTCATTTCAAGTTTTACTTCGGTCATGGCATCTCTTCCTTAATTATGTAATGAATACAGATTGTTTCTTTAATTTACATATTTGTTCTTGATTGCGTCAGTATATAAAGCACCCCTAGGGTCTTCGGCATCGCCCCATCCGTCAATGATGCTGCTCAAATCGCTCATGGTTGTCTGAGCATTAAGCTGGGTTGTTTCAATGTTGCATGCATTTAAGTTAAAGTAATCCGGTGTCTCTTCTCCCATAAATTTAAGAGCCAGAAGACGGGCATCTACAATACCGATCAGTTTCGGATCAACGGCTGCGGTAGATTTCCATACATCAGGATTCTTTACCATTAACTGAATGTCATCGTTTGATACGTCAATGGTATACATTGGGATATCGGTACGGCCTGCATCGTTTAATGCCTGTAATACGCCCTTTGCCAGCTCATCGTAGCAGCCCCAGATGGCATCTACGGAACCTTCCGGATATTTTGGAAGAATAGCAGCTGTCTTGTTGGTCATATCGCCGCGGGCATTGGCTGAATCAGATGGTGCAATCACTTCCAGAGTCTGGATCTTGCCTTCTGCTTCCAGCTTGGTATAGATTTCGTTACGTCTGTCTAACGGAGGGATTCCAGGGCCCATGAAGGTCTTTAAAACTTTCATTGGGTACTTTCCGCCTTTTGCTTCAAACTCTTTCATCATGTAGCCAAGGGAAAGCTCGGCCAGCGCCTGATCGTTCTGAGCGGTAGAAGTTACACCGGAAAGAAGCTCGCCGCTTGCATCGCCGCCCTTAAATGGCATGGTATCAAAGGTAACAACCTCCATACCTTTGTCCCTGGCAGGCTTTAACATATCATAGGAATAAGAAAGCTGTCCGTGCGATACGATAATTCCCTGATAATCTTTTGCAATAACCTGAGCCACAGTCTCCTGAGCCTTTGCATCATCGCCGTCCGTTACAAAAGTGTCTACGGTCCAGCCAAACTTCTTCCCCTCGGATACACAGCCATCTAAAAACTGCTGGGTATGGTCTCCTGCTGCCAGGTTCCGCACAACGGCGATTTTCTTTCCTGCCAGAGAGCCTGTGGACTGGGCGTTTTCTACCTTCTCCGCTGTAGTCGCCGGTTCCGTCTTAGCAGCTTCCGTCTTTGCTTCTGTGGATGCCGGTGCAGCTGTAGCAGCTGTGCCGCTGCTTCCGCATGCAGTTGTTGATAATACCATTGCTGCTGCAAGCACCATTGCTAACTTCTTTTTCATAAAGTAAACCTCCTTTAAGAATATAAAATATAGTTTTCTATTCCGGACACACCCAACCTGTCCTTCCTGTAGAAATTGTAGCATATTGTATCCGGTTTTGCAATATTTTTATTTGATTTTATTTATTTATTTTGTTTTATATTGTATTTCATTGTGTTTTATGTTGTTTTATGTCCTATTCAGGATGTATTTTTCATTATTATATATATTCACCCATTTTCTTCCATATAAAATAGTATTAAAATAATAAAAAGTATTTGCAATCAAACTTATCACTGTTTTGCTTATGTTTAAAGTAAAGTATTAGTTGTATTTTCAACAATAAAAAGAGGGAAACAGCGGCCTGCAGGCCAGATCCAGCAAAAGCTGTCTCTAACCGGCAAGGTACTGTTTCCCCCCAGCCATTCTATAAAAACCTTAGCCTCTCAAAGGTGATTGATAACGTTCTTTAAGGCATTGATAAATATTCTGCCACATCTTCCACGATCAATGAGGCAGCCGCCTGAACCTCAGAATCCCCGCTTTTTAAGGTCGCACCGCAATAATCTTTAATCATCTGCAAGTCATTGGAACTGTCGCCAATGGTCCTGATCTCATCAAACCCGCCCCAATACCCGGAGATCCACTCCACAGCAGCCGACTTGTTCACGCCCTTAGCCACAATATCCCCATTCCAGACATTGGCGTAAGCGGATATCAAAGGGAACCGTTCGTTCAGCCGGGCACACAGCGTTCGGATCCACTGCACATCCTGCCTGCGCCTGTGAATCTGGATGATCTCTTTCAGGCAATGGATCTGATCTATGGAAACCTGCCCGTCACAGGGCTTTTGGGTGGTAGCTCCGGTACTTGAAAGCACATTCACCTTTCCGTTTCGCATGGATACACCGCTTCCTTCTTCCCCAAGACCGTGAAGGTACTGAAGCACTTCTCTGGCCGTATGATCATCTATGGTCCTGCAAAACAGTTCTTTTCCTCTTTTATCTAACAAGAGAGCGCCATTGTTTAGTATAAGGGCATCAGGCTTTATTGAATACTTCTCCAAAAACACACGGACTGATGATTCATTGCGTCCTGTGGCAATGACAAACCAGTTTCCTGCTGCCTGCCAATCACCGATTGCGTTCAAGTTTTTGGCGCTGATACAGCCATCTATATATAAGGTCCTGTCAAAGTCACTCACAGCACATTTCATCTATTCCCGAATCTCCTTTCCACGGCAAAATACGCTGACCAGATTCAATTCCGAATCCACGACCGTCAGGTCCGCATCCTTGCCGGGTTCTATGCTGCCCTTCCTGTCGTCTGCATGAATATACCGGGCAGGATTTAAGCTGGCCATCCTCATGATATCAAACCAATCTACAGAGGTATGTCTTGCCATATTCTGAATGGAGCCTATGTAACTTAACTCCAGTTCTCTGACTGCCTGATAATCCTTGGGGTCCATCCATTCCTCCCTTCCGTCATAGTGAGCGATCCGTACCTTATCTCCCTCCTTTATAAATTTCATTTTCCTGACATAATGGTCAAATTCCGTCCGGGTCTGGGCAAGACCGCTGCAATCCGTGGTCATGATAATGCGTTTGCTGCCTTTGATCCGGAACGCGATGTCAAAGGCCTCATGAGACACAGTCATACCTGTCTGCTTGGCAAATTCACACATCATATCATCAAAATACAGGGCAGCTCCCGCTGCTCCCAGCTCCCGGTGATGGAATCCGCGCATCCCGCTGAAGGTATGGGTAAAACCGCCGATGCCGGCATCCTTTATCTCTTTGATCTGGGAAAAGGTGGCTCCGCTGTGACCGACAGAGGTCTGTATTCCCTTCTCTTTGCAGAATTCCAGCACCTCTCTTGCCCCGTCCTGTTCCACAGCAATGGTCATATACCGGCAAAGCTCTTTGTTCCGGAAGCTGTTATAGAGGTCCTCCATCACCTTAAGACTAGGCAGAATGCAGCACTCCTCCCGCTGCATGCCCCGGTAAAGGGGATTGATAAAAGGTCCCTCCAGGTGAACTCCCAGCATCTCAGCCCCCGGATATTCCGCCTCATAGGCATCATCCGCAGCTTTGATACAGCGCCCGATTTCCGGAATGGTATCCGCTCCCGAGGTCGCCAAATAAGAAGTAACTCCTGCATAGGGGAGGGTGCGGCACATTTCTTTTAATGCGTCCGCACTCTTCTCAAACCAGAAAGAGCCAGTCGCCCAGCCATGAATATGGATATCAATGAATCCAGGCAGGATGATAAAATCAGAAAAGTCCTCGTATTGCCCTGTATAATCCTTATGCAGCGCCTTTATTTTCCCATGTTCCATCTCTAAAAATCCGTCAAATTCCTGATCCTCAAGAATTATATGTTTTGAATAAAGTATCATAATCCACCTATCCTAACGTCCAATAATCTTTATTTGCAGCCATCAGGTCATCTAATACCGCTTTTGCCTTAGAAGGGTCCACAACCGTACGGTTCAGCGTCAGCGCCATTAATGCCTTTGTATAATCTTTTTCCAAAAATGCTTCCACAGTCAGAAGCTCATAGGCATACTGCCCCTCCATCAGTCCCTTGTAATAAGGTTTTATGGGTCCAAAGGGATACCCCTTTGCTCCGTCCTTTCCAATGGTTCCTGCTACTTCTACAATTGCCTCCGGTTCAAAATTATCAATGATCCCCTGGTTTTTCACCATTACAATAAATTCCTTGTTCAGATCATAGGCAATGGATTCCGCAACCTCCACCATCAGGTTTCCAAACACACTGTTCGTAAGCATTTCCAGTCCATCCATGTGGTCTTTCCTGGCAGCCCTGGCGCAGAGTTCAAACACTTCCTTTTCCCTGGAATCCCGGGATTCATCGGCACGGGTGTAATCCGGGTCGCTTTCCTCCACGATTTCATCAGGAAACATGTAATACTGCATATAGGTGGTAGGGATATATTCATCCATTAATCTCATGTATTTGTTCACCCTTACATAGGTATCCAGCCATGATTTTGAACGCTGCTCCGCATTAAAGGGCTTAAAGTCATGGTCTTTTAAATAAGACCGCAGTGTGTCAAAGTAATCATTTCCCTCCGTGTCCGTAAGCTCCGTAAACCACCCGAAATGATTCAGTCCAAAGTAACGTGCCCGAAGGCTTTCCTGGGGCACTCCAAGAATTTTGGAGTAGCTTTTCATCAAAGAAAAAGGCTGGTCGCACAGGTTTAAAATACGCTTATCATCAGGAAACAGCCTGTCAAGTCCCAATGCCACAATAGCGGCAGGATTGGTATAGTTTAAAATCCAGGTGTCCTTGGAATAGGAACGGACCTTCTCCACCATCTCCTTCATAGCTCCCAGAGAACGCATCCCATAAGCAAATCCGCCGGGACCGCAGGTCTCCTGCCCAACCAGCCCGTAGCGAAGGGGAATCTTTTCATCCAGGGAGCGCATCGCTGTCTTTCCCACCCGCATCTGGCAGAAGATAAAGTCAACATCCCTGTAAGCTTCATCCTCATCCGTTGTAAATACCACCTCACATTCCGGGTAATAGGATTTTAATACCAGACGGTCGTAAGCCTCCATTAATCCCATGCGTTCTTGATCTATATCATAGAAGATGATTTTTGAAAGGGGAAAACGTTCCTTATAATTGACCAGCGTACCCACAAGTGCCGGAACGCGGGCACTTCCCGCTCCGGATATTGTAATCACATGTTGTTTTCTCATGTTACTCTCCTTGTATTCTTAATCATGAAAGGGAATGCCGCAAATCATTGCCGCATCCCCTTGTTTGAATAAATACTGCTTTTTATTCGCCAGCCGCAGCTTCCGTAACGCCATTTTTCTTTTCTGACTCCAGTTTTTCCTTCAGCTTCTTTGCTCCTTTAAGAGCCTTCTGGGCCATCTCCTCTGCAAGTACACTGCAAAGCCCTGTATAATTTGCGGGGTCGATCATGGATTTTATTTCATCTGCCGTAAACATGGAGGAAAGGGTTTCATCCTCTGTCAGCACATGATAATAATCATTTCCGTCAAGCTCCACCATCATGGCTTTTTCATACATGAGTTCATGAGCTCTGTCCTTGCCGATTTTTTCAGCCACATTCATCATCACCAGCTCGCTGTTATCCAGGCCCTGATTTAAATTCACATTTTTAAGCATACGTTCCTTATTGATCCGTAAGGTACGGCTTAGTTCTTCGGCTCTTATAAGGACCTCGGTCGTCAGCTGAAGGCCTTCCTCCATGATTCCTTCAAACAGCATATAGGAGCTGCTGTCTCCTTCAAACATCCGCACTGCAGAATAAAGCCCGACAGATGGAAGGGAGTAAAGCTTCTGGGAATTGGCGATAATCCCCTTGGCTAACTTGGGATTGATCTTCTGGGGCATGGTGGAGCTGCCTATGGTTCCCGGGGTGAAGGATTCGCTGACCTCAGAAAATTCTTCTACACCGGTGTAATAAACCTCTTCTGCCATTTTGTGAAACGTATTACATAGAAGAGACAGATTCATTAAATACTCCAGCTTCATCTGACTCATGTTCCGGCTGGGCACCTCCATCGAGCCCATACCCAGCTTCCGGGCAACCCTGTTCTGGATTTTTCGGCCCGCAAGACCTGTAGAATTAAAACCTCCTACTGCTCCTCCCATCATGGCTACAAACACCCGCTTCTCGCTTTCTTCCAGCCGTTCCAGAGTGTTCATCAGCTCGCTGATCCAGACGGAAACCTTATAGCCATAAGTGATGGGTATGGCATGCCTGCCATGAGTTCTCCCAGCCATGACTGTATCTGCATGTTCCAGGGCAAGCCTGCCCAGATTCTCCAGGATATCTGCAAGAAAGCTTTTGAAAACTGAATTTACCTGTTTTACGATATAAAGCTGGGAAGTCTGCTGGATGTTCTGGGTTGTAACCCCGTAGTGGACATATTTTCCGCCCTCGTCACTGCATGCCTTCACCAGCACCTTTACAAAGGGGACAAACCCATGGCCCACCTTTGCCTTGATCCGGTCCATTTCCTCAAGATCCAGATCTTCAAACCGGACCGCCCCAATGTCCTTAGCGGCTTCCATCGGTATGAAGCCTTCCTCTGCCTGGGAAAGAGCCAGGGCAGCCTCCACTTTAAGCCACGTCTCATATTTGAATGTTTCACTTAACAGTCTTTTAATCCCTCTGTCATCCAGTTTACTCTTAGAATCATAGAAAGCTCTCATCGTACACCTCTTATTTCTTCATAGCATCATCTACCGCATGCCGGACAAATTCCACATGAGGCCCAAATACAACATGAATGTGATCCGTTGACGGGAAGAAAATTCCCGCACAGCCAGAATCCTTGATTTTTATCTGATCCACCTTGGTCGGATCTTTTAAATCCACCCGCAGGCGGGAAATGCAGTTTTCAACACTCAGGATATTGTCCTTTCCGCCTAAACCCTTAATAACAACTTCCGCAATTGCCGGCCAGTTCTTTTCCTTCAGAAGAATGCTTGCTGATTCTTCGATTTCAAACTCTTCCCGTCCCGGTGTTTCCAAATTGAATTTTACAATAAACCATTTGAACACCAGGTAGAACACGATGAAGTTTCCAATCCCCAGAAGGATAAGGTTCAGCCAATGTGTATTTTCATACAAAAGTCCAAAAATACCAAAGTCAAAAATCGTGCCGCGGATATAGCCAATGGAGATATGAAGCATCTGGTAAGGAATCGCACCAATACCGCTCATAATGCAGTAGAGAATAAACAGAGACGGTGAAATAAACAGGAATGAGAATTCCAGCGGCTCTGTGATATTGCCTAAAAACGCAGTCAGGCAGCAGGTAAGAATTACACCTTTTGCGATCTTTCTGTTTTTTAAATAAGAGGTTCGGTACATTGCCAGCCCCACAGCCGGTACACGGAATAAAGTTGTTAACATCTGCGCACCTCCCAGATAACTGGTAAGGGTAGGCATCAGCTGACCCCAGTATTCACTGCTGGGCCCTAAGTTAAAAAGAACTTCATTGGTGGCATTTAAAATTCCAACATATTCGGTCCCATTAATCATATAGGTTCCGCCGGCCTCAGTAAAGCGAACCATGGAAGAAAGAACGTGATGTAAGCCAAAAGGAATCAGCGCACGGTTTAATGCATAATAAATCGCATTACCTATGTATGGTGTCGTAAAGATAAAGGAAATGCTGATAAGGAAATTAGTCAGCATATTCCAGAACACCGGAATAATCAGTCCGATAGGGATCATTGAAGCAAACGTAATGATGGGTATGGATTTCTTTCCTCCAAAGAAGGCAAATGCAAGAGGAAGCTCCAGGCGGTAAAACCTGTCAGCTACCTTGGCAGCCACCAAGCCTGCAATCAGGCCCCCCAGCGCCTCGATCTTCAGTGTCTGAATACCAAGAACCATACCCTGCCCCACCTGAGCCGCGACTTCCGGATCAGCCAGAGTTCCCGTCTGTTTCAGATAAATACCCATTACCACGTTCAGTGTTAAATAGCCGACTACTGAAGAAAAGACAGCAATTCCTTTTTCATTCTTTGCCATTCCCTGAGCAACCCCCATGGCAAACAGCAATGGAATGTTGCTAAATATAATGCTTGTAATGGTTTGTAAGCTGGATAAAATAAGCTTTAAAACCTGGTTTCCCAAAAAGGGGAATTTCTCTATCATGTAGGACTGCCCTAACGCACTGCAAATACCCATAACCATACCAATAGGTGCAAGAAGCGCGATTGGCAAAAGGAGAGACCGCCCAAATGTTTGGATGCTGTCTTTCCAGCTAGACTTTTTATTGCTCATATTTTTTCCCTTCCTTTGTTATGACATTGTGTGTTTAAGGCGCCTTTTAAACTGTGTACATTATGGCAGATTCCATGAGTTGCTTCAAGGCAAAAAATTAACATTTTATTGTTGCGTTTAGTTGCCCTTAACTTTATAATGAAACCATTATAAACATCACAGTACTGGAGGTATGTATCATGGGATTAAGCTACAATGATTTAAGCCTGCTGCGGTATATACAAAAAAGACAGCGCATCTCCCTATCAAAGGTTGCCCTGCAGTTTCAAAAGGATGAAATATCCATACGCCGGACCATCGAGCGGATCAATCTTTTCTCCCACAAGCCTCTGGTGGAAATACAAAAGGGCTTCTGCTTAAGCCCCTTAAACTACAAGGAATTTGTGGATTTTATCCAGCAGATCACCATGACTGACTATAACAGTTCTTACATCGAGCGGATCCGCATCATGATCGTGACCATTTTTTTCGACGGTTATGTCAATGCTTCTTCTCTATATGAAAACTGGGGACTTTCCCTGACTACAAAAAAGCAGGATACCGCCCATTTAAGGCAATTCCTGGCCGGGCACGGTCTAAACCTTGTGACCTTAAAGAAAAAGGGGCTTACCATTGAAGGCGATGAACTGCAGCTCCGGTTTCTTGTCATCGACATCCTTCATCCCTTGTTAGAGTTTACGCCGGAAAACCGGATTGCGGTCCGTAAAGCCAATACACCCCTGGAAAAACAATGCTACGATCTGGCAAATACCGATTTCCAGTCCGTCTCCCAACAGGCGGTAAAACGGCTGAACTTCTTTTTAACAGAATACAATCTGTCTTTAAACTATCCTTCCAAAAAGTTTCTTCTGCTGTTTATCTGTATCATGGAAATCCGGCCTGTTGATGAATCCATGAAATTTTGTTACCGTCTGCCCCTGGCGCCATTAAATATCCGCTTTGTTGATGACATCAAGGGAAACAGGCTGTACAATGTGGCCTTCAGCATGATGAACTTTTCCCGCAGTCTGGATTTCCCATTTGACAAACGGCTGTGGTATACCACCGAGGAATTTACGGAGCAGGTGGTGAGTCATTTAAAACACCCTTTTACCATCCAGGAAGAATTCATCAATGAGCTTTACAACTATTTATACCGGGAAATCACCCTGAATCACTTTCATTGCACGTTTGTGGACAAGACCGTAGAAAATACGAAAGAGCAGTTTTCAGACCTGTATGATACTGTCAGAAAGTACGAGGTGTACTTTAAAGCTTCCTATAATTTTTCATTCATGGATGAGCATCTTTCTACTCTGACCCTGCTGGTACAAAAGCACATCCTCCGCAACCGTACCATAAACCGCCAGTATAAGAAAATCGTTGTGATGACCAGCATCAACTTTGAACGGGTCAGCTTTTTCCTGGAACAGATTAAGGAATACGTGGAACTGCAGTGGATGGGGACCTTAAACATTAATGAAATCCACAGACTGAAAGACTTGGATTATGATTATATCTTTTGCTTTTCATCCCGGATTTTTAATATCCTTCATGCTCATAACCTTCCTGTCCTCCGCATGAATTTCTTTGTAGACAATAGTGATATGAAAACCCTTCTGGCAAACGGCTTTTCTACACGGAAGCACCGATTCCTGACCACCAGCTTTGTGTCGGAAATCGGAGGAAAAAGCGAAGCTGAAATGGAAGCATATCTGAAAGAAAATTACGGAGATTATTTTGTGTGAGAAATCGGAATAAGAATATTTCCACATGAAAAACAACAAAAAAAGCGCCTGACTTTGTCTATGATAAATTTTGCGAAATCATCATAGACAAAGCGGTGCTTTTAGAATTCTAAAGCAATTCCTCTATTGACTCTCCAATCATATCCTGAGCTTTTTGCAAACCGAAATTATCCAACACCGTTGCCCCGATCACTGCAAATGTATTTTGTTCCTTTAATTCTTCGCAGTTGGCATAAGAAGCCGAATAGGCCAGGAAAGGCACCTGCTCCTTTGTATGGTCGCTTCCCTTAAAGGTGGGATCGTTGCCATGGTCTGCCGTAATCAGAAGCAGGTCATCTTCATTTAAAAGCGGTAAAAGCTCTCCCAGCTTTTCATCAAACCGTTCTAATTCGGCTCCGTAGCCAATCGGATCCCGGCGGTGTCCCCACAGGGCATCAAAATCAACCAGGTTCACAAAGCACAGACCGTTAAAATCTCTTTTCGCGATCTCTATGGTCTGTTCCATGCCATGAACGCTGCTTTGGGATTTATTGCCTTCTGTAAGCCCTTCGCCATCGAAAATATCATAGATCTTTCCTACGCTGATCACATCCAGGCCTGCATCCTTTAATATATTAAGTGCAGTGGTTCCAAAAGGCTTTAAGGCATAATCATGGCGGTTTGGAGTTCTTTTAAACTCGCCTTTCTTCCTGCCGACATAAGGTCTTGCAATGACCCTGCCTACCTTCCATTCATCCCTTAAGGTAAGCTCTCTTGCAATCTCACAGCAGCGGTAAAGCTCCTGCAAGCCAAAGGTTTCCTCATTGGCACAAATCTGTAATACGGAATCTGCAGAAGTGTAAACGATCATGTCTCCGGTAGCAATCTGATGCTCTCCCAGTTCATCCATAATTTCCGTACCACTGGCGGATTTATTTCCGACAATTTTGTGTCCGGTGCGTTTTTCCAGCTCATCAAGCAGTTCTTTTGGAAAACCTGTTTCCGTAAACGTCTGGAAAGGCTTTGTAATATAAAGCCCCATCATTTCCCAATGACCTGTCATGGTGTCTTTTCCCACGCTGGCTTCATTAAGCTTTCCATAATACGCCATAGGCTCTGATACTGGTTTTACATGCCTTAAGGAACGCAGGTTTCCCAAACCAAGTTTTTCCAAATTAGGCAGATTAAGATGATCCACTGTGGCATCAATATGGCCCAGAGTATCGCTGCCCACATCGCCGTACTCGGCGGCATTGTTCATAGCACCTATTCCTAAAGAATCAATTACAACTACAAATATACGTTTAAATCGTTTCATATTACCTCCCTGCGCTTTGATCGCAACATAAGTCTCAATACAGCTTCCAAATAATTGTCTCCCAGGATCATTGAACAGGCTCTGCTTCCGATTGTGATTTCCTGAAGCCCTGCACCCTTGTCTGCTGCTATTATTTTATTCAAACATTCCCTGTCTGACTCATGATATTTAAAATTGGGGTCCGGATACGCACACCGCCGCATTGTAATTGGCATAAACCTTTTGAGCATATCTTTCCCCTTTATTATACAATTTTGTAGAATTTTTGCAATCTTTTTCTCTGTTTTCTATGAATTCTCCAAACTATCAGGCTGGATCGTATCCTATCACAGTCCAGATCCCGACACCTAAATTTCTCCGTTCTTTTGCCAGGCCTATCGTAATTACTTCTTCGTTGACAAATACCATGGGAAGAATTAAGATGTTTGTAATTATGAGTAATCGGAATTCGTATTAGCTGGATCTGATGGAGCTCAAATCAGCTAAAAGGAGCAAATGCTCCTTCATAATCATCGGTCTTTTAAGGTATGATATATTATTTCTTGCTCCGGCCACTCATGAAATGGTATTTAATTCCATAGAAGAGGCGGTTCTTGTTGTAGATAACGATGAGTTACTGATTAACTTTAACCATGCTTCGAAACGATTCTTTCCTTCTCTCGCAAAGATAAAAATTGGGGATTCCATTCATTTAGTCCATGAATTAAAGGATTATAATTTTTCTGTCAAACAGTCCATTAACGAGATTCATGGCAAAATACTTCGCTTTAAAGTCATTAATATAAAAGGAGAACGGAAGAAATCAGACCAGATACTAGAAACAGTATCTCGCATAGAGGGAATGCACAGAAAATCCAGATTCCATAAATAAACGAAGGAGGAATATAAAATGATGAGAAATGCAGAGAAAACGATTGGCAATTTGATTGACAAGCAGGGGGTTTCTTTTATAAGCTCTTTGGATGATGAGGGATTCCCAAATACGAAAGCAATGCTGCCGCCAAGAAAACGGGATGGGATTAAGACCTTTTATTTTACTACCAATACCTCTTCCATGCGTGTCAATCAATTTCGCAGCAACCCAAAAGCATGTATCTATTTTTGTGACAAACGGTTTTTTCGCGGAGTTATGCTAAAGGGAACAATGGAGGTTTTAGAGGACGCAGCAAGCAAGGAAATGATCTGGCAGGAAGGAGATACTATGTATTATCCAAAGGGAGTTACGGATCCTGATTATAGTGTGCTGAAATTTATTGCCCAGACAGGCAGGTATTATGCTAACTTCAGTTCTGAAAACTTTATGATTGAATAATCCTGCATAAATCCTTTGTCAGTCAGATAGCTGCCATACCCAGCAAAATGAAATTGCTGCCAAAAAAAGCCAACTAAAATCAAGGTTTAGTTGGCTCTTTTATTCATATCATGTTTCATTTTCCGTTCGAAACTACCAGGGACCCCTATCTCTTCCCGGTATTTGGCAATCACTCTGCGAGAAAGACGATACCCCTTTTCGCTAAGCAATTCTGCAAGTTTTGAATCACTATACGGCTTTTCTTTCTTCTCTTCATTCACGAGTTCGCGTATTAATTCCTTGACACCATCCGAATTAATCAAGCTGCCGTCACTTACAGGAACAGACGAAGAAAATAAGTTTTTCATCAGAATACAGCCTGCGGGAAACTGAAGATATTTGTCCTTAACAGCACGGCTTATGGTGGAGGTACTAACGGACAGCTTTTCTGACATTTGCGTCATGGTACACGGTTTAAGCTTCCCGGAATACCGGAAAAATTCATCCTGTTCTTCCAATATTGCATTTGTTATTTGAATAATCGTCTTACGCCTCTGTTCAACTGCATAAATTAGAAATTTCGCCCGCTCTAACTTTTTCTTGAAGTATTCAAAAAGTTCCTGCTCTTTTACTTCTGCCATCATCTGGAGATAGTAATCGTTTAATTGATAGTCTCCGCACCAATTATCATTGATTTCTACATTCCATTTTCCATCCGGGCCCATAGAAACGATAACATCCGGAACAATATATTGCTTTTCGTTCTCTCCAAACCCCTGCAGCGGCCTTGGATTTAATGTACTTATAAGAGCAATATATCTCCTGGCCTGAGCCGATGAAATGTCCAATGCACGGGTGATTGAACTGATCTTTCCCTGAGATATGTCCGTTAAATGATGGGTAATCATTTTTTTAAAAATTTCATCATCCAAGCCCAGAATTTCGCTCTGAATTAATAAGCATTCTGACAGATTCTTTGCAAAAATACCGTATGGCTCCAACTTTTTCAAATCTGATAAACAGTCTTTGACCACCTGCTCATTCACACCGATTAACTGTGCAATCTCCGGAATCTCCAAATCGATAAACCCATTTCGATCCAGGCTCTGAATTATAAAATCAATCACTCTTAATTGTTTATCCGTGTAACGTTCTAACTCCAGCTGCTCATAAACATAGGTATAAATATTTTTCGTATTTGAAGTATCAAACTCCTGGTTGCTGCTCTCATTACCTTCTTCTAAAAAACCTGCAGTATTTTTTAAAGGCTTGCTGTAATTTGATTGATACCACGCTTGATAATCTTCCTGAGTATAAGATTCGGCTCTGGAACTTGTTTGTTCCAGTAAAGGATTTTCCATATATTCATTTTCCATATACCGGCTCAGCTCACTATTGCATAATGCAAGCAATTCCAGTGAAGATATCTGGTTTTGAGATAACAGCTGACGTTGTTCAACAGTTAATTTATATTTCATGGCAACCTCCCTATGCAACCATTGCGTTAGAAATATTATACCACAAGGCAGTCTGAGTAAAAAGAGCGAAAGTATTTTTTTCGCCTTCAGAAAGCTGATTATCCCGTACCGGCCCATTAATCCCCGGCTCCTTTACTCCTTTCTTCTCCATGGAAACAAATGGATGTCATTCGTTTTATACCACCACTCCCTTTTTTAAAATGATGTTTGCATATAACGCTTTTTCACTTGTCATAATGACAACCGATGACTTCTCCTTTGTCTTCTCATAGAATTTCCACTTATCGATTTCTTCAAAGCAGCCAGCGCCCCGATCATCATAGTTTGCCACAATCTCTTTGTACTGCTCCCAAATAGGGGTTTCCACTTTATCACCTGCAACCACCGCCATTAAAGTCACCGGGTGCTCCTCATAAGTATCCAGGGGAAACACCTGAAGGATTGCAGTTAATATCTCAGCCACGCCGTGTCCATCCATACGAATCACCTTCTGCCCATAGGTATGGCCCGGAAAGTTCCCATCACCAATGGTAAGCTCATCCGTATGACCCATTTCACAAAGTATTTTTAACAGTTCCGGGCTTAAAATTGCCGGTATTCCTTTTAACATTTTTCTTCCTCCTCAGCCAGATAAAAATGCCTTTTTCTTATCCCTATTTTACAATGCAGCCATCCTCATCCCATAAGGCATGCCAGTCTGATGCTCCTTCCCAGAGGAACACCTGTCCTTTTACCAACCGGTTATTGCGCTCCAGTGTTGCAATTGTTTTCATCTCATCCTCTGTAAGCGGATCTTCTGTCATGGCTCTTAAGTTGCTGACATACTCTGCTTCGTAAATGGAAAATGGAATGGGAATCTGACCTCTCTGTCTGGCCCATTTCAGTGCAATGAGGGCCGGATGGCATCCGTGAGCCTCTGCGATTTTCTTCATCTCAGGCTGCTGTAAGTCTGCAATATCTTCCTGGCAAATATCCCGTTCCGGGCGCTGGGGAGAACCAAGGGGCATGAAGCCTACAGGCTGGATCTTATGCGCTACAAGATAATCAAACAGCTCCTGCTGCTGGAAGCAGGGATGGAGTTCCATTTCACAGGCTACGGGCATGACTTTCATCAGCGGTAAAACTGCTTCCAGCTTTGGTATGGTCATATTGGAAATACCAATGTTACGGATAAGTCCTTTTTCTACAAGCTCCTCACACTGTCTGTATGTACGGATGAATTCCTCTGTGCTGAAGGGTCTGGAATCCGGATTGCGGGAATCTGCATCACAATGAGGGGCATGATAGTTTGGAAACGGCCAATGGATAAAAAACAGGTCCATATAGCCGCACTGCAAGTCCAAAATACTCTTTTTACAGGACTCCTCTACCCGTTCATGCATATCATTCCACACTTTTGTCATAATAAACAGTTCTTTTCTATCCACCACGCCTTCTTCAAACGCATCGTGGAATACCTTTCCGATCTGGTCCTCATTGCCGTAGCAGGCGGCACAGTCAAACAAACGGTATCCGCAGCGGATTGCTCCTGCCACCGCAGAAGACACTTCTTCCGGGGTAAAACGGTCAGAACCAAAGGTTCCCATTCCAACACAGGGAATCTGCTCTCCCGTATATAGTGTTACTTTTGGCACATTTGCCGGATTGATAACTTCTCCCATCTGTTTCTTCTCCTCTTCATTTTTCTTATTTATTATAAAATCGTTATTGTATAACTTAACTCAAATCCCATAGGTTACCTGTATCTGTTTTTCCTTCAGCGCCCGATCCTGCATACTTCAATCTCCGGCAGAAGCCGTTCCATATCCTCAAGTCTGTAATATCCGGTTTCTTCCCTTAATGCTGAGGCTGCTGAAATAGCGCTGGCTTTTCTTAAGATTTCTTCCACAGGCAGACCCTGGCTCAGCCCCAGGGCGAAACCGGCAATCATGGAATCTCCGCACCCCACCGTATTAACCGCATGAATCTTTGGCACTGTGGCCCGGTAAACTCCCGTATTACAAACAACGAAGGATCCGTCTTTTCCAAGAGAAACTGCCACAATTTCCACGCCACGCCTATGGATCTCACCGGCTGCCCGGATCATCTCCTCCAGACTGTCACAGGAATTTCCGGTCAGCATCCGGATTTCGTCCAAATTTGGCTTAATCATGGTTGGCTTGGCCTCTATCCCCATCTTAAGAAGCGATCCGCTGGTATCCAGTATCACCTTTTTTCCAAGGTCTTTTCCAATCTTTATCAGGCGCTGGTATGCGGTTCCATTAAGACCTTTTGGAACGCTTCCGGACATGGCCACCACCTCCGCCTGTTTGGCCAATTCTTCAAACTGCCCAGTAAACCGCTGGAAATCTTCCATTGAAACTGTAAAACCCGGCTCCAGAAATTCAGTCTGAATTTTATTATTCTCATCCCAGATATTAATGCAGGAACGGCTTTCCTCCTTTAAATGACAGAATGCACTTTTAATCCCAAATGGCTTTAATGAATCCTCAATATAGCTTCCCGCATGGCCGCCGATAAAACCGGTAGCAACCACTTGGGCACCGGCAATGGCGGCCGGCTTTGAAACATTCAGTCCTTTACCGCCCGGAGTATAAGTACATTCCTTTACCCGGTTTACTTCTCCTATGCAAAATCCATCCACTACATAGCGTTTATCAATTGCTGCATTCAGTGTCACCGTCAGTATCATGGCTGCCTCCTATTCTTCATTTATAAGCAGAACTTTTCCCTTGACCTGGCCTGGTATCTTGAACATCTGGAAGGCCTCCTGTGCCTGGCTCATGGGAACCTTTTTATAAATAAAACCCGGATCGAACTTAAGCTGTCCAGTCGCAAAGTAGTGTGCAGTCAGGCTCCACTCTTTTCCAGGGAACGGAGAACTGTAGGACATCCAGGAACCGGTCAGATGAAATTCCTTCCGGTTCATATTTTCCCACAAGGACGGAGTAAACTCAAGTTTCTCATGGGGAGTGCCCACAAAGCATACATGAGCTTTATTCGCCGCCAGTTCAAAGGCCATATGCATGGTGGGTATCTGTCCGGCTGTCTCAAATACATAGGAAAAACCTTTCCCCTCAGTCATAGCCATGGCCTTTTCCATATGGCCATCTTCAGTGGTGTTGACGGTTTCATCGGCTCCCAGCCGTTTTGCAAGCTCCAGACGTTCCTGACTGATATCAAATACCACCACTTTTCTGGAACCAAATATTTTAGCCCACTGCATCGTAAACATGCCTATGGTTCCGCCGCCTAAGACTGCAACATACTCACCGCCCCTGTACTCATTCTGGAATATCCCGTGAAGGGCAACTGTGGATGGTTCAAACATGGCGCCCTGCTCATAGGAAATGCTCTTATCAAACACAACCGCGTTCTGCTCCGGTAATACCACATAATCTGCATTGCTCCCCTGCTGTCTGGAGCCGATAAAGCTATAATGCTTGCAGAGGGAAAAGTTTCCATTCTGACAATCATCGCATTTCATACAGGGAAGCAACGGTGCACCGGATACTCTGTCACCGACTTTGATTTTCTTTACGCCCTCCCCTACTTCCACCACATCACCGGAAAATTCATGTCCCAGCACGATGGGATAATAGTGAACTCCATGATGCAGGACTCTGGGTATGTCAGAACCGCATATACCGGACGCTTTCACTCTCACCTTAACCAGTCCCGGTCCAGCTACCGGTTCCTCATAATCCTGATATGTTACAATTTCATTTGCACAAACGACTGCCGCTTTCATTTTCATCCTCCTACTTTTCCATAATTGTTTGTAAGGAGTCGTATATCTCCAGATAATTCCGGTAATTCCGGTCATATACCTCCCGATTGTCCTCATTTGGCACATGGTAGCGCTTATTTTTAACGGTTAGCTTTACCGCATCTTCAAAACTCCCATAGATTCCTACGCCTACGCCAGCCAGGATAGCAGCGCCAAGGGTGGTGGCGGTATCGGAAGAGGGAACTGCAATGGGCTTTCCCGTCACATCCGACTTAATTTGCGTCCATAAAAGGGAATTTGCAGAACCTCCCATTGCCCGGAGCACGCTCACCTTAGCGCCTGCATGTTCGGCAACCTCCAGATTATGTTTTAAGGACATGGCAACGCCTTCCATGGCTGCACGGATTAAATGGCCTTTTGTCTTGCTGAAATCCAGGCCATAATAAACACCCTTTGCCTTTGGGTTCCAGATAGGGGAACGCTCACCTGCCATATAGGGCAGAAAGATCAATCCATCACTTCCCGGAGCAATTTCCTGAGCCAGATCATTAAACAATTCCAATGAGCTTCTGCCGCAGCGCCTGCCTTCTTCTCTTTCATAATCAGCCAATTCCCGCTCCAGCCAGCGCATCACCCCGCCGCCGCCTGTGGTACCTCCCTGAAGCAGCCACAGGCCGGGAATTACATGATAACCAAGAATCAGCCGCATATCTGCCTTATATTGATCCATACAAATGCTCATTCCGCCTGCCTGCCCGCCCTGTTCCTGCGTTTCTCCGGAGTGGATCACACCGGCGCCCAGGGTTCCGCAGGCTGCATCAAGACCACCGGCAACGACAGGAGTCCCGGCCACGAGGCCGCATTGTGCCGCTGCATGGTCAGTCACTGTTCCGATCACTTCATGGCAGGAATAGATCTCAGGCAGGATCCCTTCCGGGATGCCCAGTGCTTCGCACATTTCCCGGTTCCAGGTACCTTTATGCATATCAAAGCAATGCAGTCCGTATCCCTGAGAGACATCCTGCGTCATTTTTCCAGTCAGCCTACATGCGATGTAGCTGTTAGACTGGAGAATTTTATATGTATGCTCATACACCTGAGGAAGATTTCTCTGATACCAGATGATTTTAGCTGTGGTATAGGATGGCTGAAGAGAATTGCCGGAAATTTCAAAGATTCTTTTTTCTCCCACCCTGTCATTTAATTCCTTGCAGATATCGTTTGCTCTGGTATCCATCCAGATCGGCGTATCAGCCAGGACATTTCCCTCCCGGTCAACTGCTACTGCCGCCCAGCTCTGCCCGTCGATTCCGATTCCGGCAATTTGCCCTGCCGGGATTTCGGTTTGTTCCAATACCCCTTTTATCCCACGGCAAATCCCTGTCCACCAGTCCTCCGGGTTCTGCTCTACCCAGCCTGGCTTTGGATAAGAAACCTCATATTCTTCGCTGGCAGAGGAAATGACGTTTCCTCCCTGGTCAAAAAGAGCCACCTTGCAGGCGCTTGTACCGATATCGATTCCCAATAAATATGGTCCCATATCATTCTCCGTCCTGTTTCTATTTTGCCTTATGGTCGCATCCGCAAACCAGGATGCGGTTTTTTACAAGTTCCTTTACAGCCTCCATTCCAACGCCTCCCAGTTTTTTGGGATCAAACATATCCGGATTTTCTGCAATCAGCTTCTTTCCTGCATCTGTGTAGGCAACTCGCAGTTCTGTTGCAAAATTCACCTTGCACATGCCTCTCTGCACACATTCCCGGATATCCTCGTCTCTTAAGCCTGACGCACCATGTAGTACAAGGGGGATTGAAACCAGCGACTTTACCTCCGAAACTCTCTCTTTGTCCAGAACAGGCGTATCTGCATAGAATCCATGGGCCGTTCCAATGGCGATTGCCAATGAATCCACCCCCGTGCGTTCAACGAACTCCCTGGCCTCTGCCGGGTCGGTATTCGTATCTCCCTCGGCTTCTAAATCGTCTTCTTTTCCGCCCACCTTACCCAGCTCTGCTTCCACCGTAACTCCGCAGGCTTTTGCTACCTCTGTCACCTTTTTAGTAAGGGCAATATTCTGTTCAAAGTCCTCATGGGAGCCGTCGATCATGACCGATGTATAACCTGCCTGGATGGCCTGCACCGCAAGCTCAAAGCTGCTTCCATGATCCAGATGGAGGCATACCGGAATACCTGCCTTTTCAGCCTCCGCAGCTACCAGGGCCTGATATGTTTTTAAGGTTCCATACTTTACAGTAGACGGTGTAGTCTGAAGCATCACCGGAGCCTGCAGCTCCTCGGCTGCGGCAATGACTGCCTTTACCATCTCCATATTTTCCACATTAAATGCTCCTACTGCGTATCCACCCTTCTGTGCATCCAGCAGCATCTGTTTCGACGTAACTAATGCCATTGTACTTCCTCCTTAAAACGTGATGGTTTTTTGTTCTGAATTTAATTATAAAGATATTTTCCTAAATAGTTAGTGCCTTATGAGACAACCTAAGGCTTATAATGTCGTGTTTTCGAACATCTTGACTTGGGCCTCCTCTCTTGGTAAACTGGTGATAGCAACGGGAAACAGGAGGTGTGCAATGAGAACGGTATATACTGATCTGAATATTAAGATTACAATCAATGATACAACATTCCTTGTCCTGAACATTGTGTTCGAGCGCTTTCTCCGTTCCATGCCAAGACACAGCCACGGGAACAACAGCTACGAGATCCATTACATTCCCTATGGTCACGGAACTGTCTATATTGATGACCAGGTTTACGACATTACTCCTAATACCCTTTACATGACCGGTCCCCATGTGGAGCATGAGCAGATCCCCATTAAAAATGATCCGATGACAGAGTATTGCATCTATTTTAAGCTCCGGAATTCCGGTTCCGGGAATCTTGGAACGGAAACCGTAGCTTATAAATTCCAGCATACCCATTTCTGGTTCGGTCAGGATACCCAGGAGCTATATCCGCTGATGCAGCAGATTTTCTTTGAACTGGAGCACCGGTATACCGGTTACATGATTCAGGTAGAAACCCTGCTTCAGCAGTGTGTGGTGAAAATTGTCCGCAACTACGAAAACAGGCGGCAGTCAAAGGTACATTTTTCTCCGTCCAATCTGGTGGACAGCAAATATATCATTGTTGAGGAAAGTTTTCTTTATGAATATGAGACCCTTACTTTAGAAAGCCTGGCCGCACGCCTAGGCTTAAGCATCCGGCAGACAGAACGATTTTTAAAAGAATACTACGGAAAGACATTTCTTCAGAAAAAGACTGAGGCAAAGATGTCCATGGCAAAAATTTATCTAAACGACGCCGGCTTAAACATTTCAGAAATTGCCGACCGGCTCAATTATTCATCTGTCCAGCATTTTTCCTATGCATTTAAACAGTATTACGGTATTTCAGCAAGCAATTATAGGAAGAACTGTCAATAAAACATGCACTTTTAACGGAAGGCGGTCAAAACCTTACATTCAAAGTGCATGTTTTTCTGCATTCTATAATTCAGCAGAGCTAATTTAGCCATTGTAATTCCCCATTTCCCTCGGCAGACAAACTTTGATATATCACGGGATTATATTTTAAAGGAATAATAATAAGACTTCCCCTTTTCCGTCATGCGCCGGATATCCACCTTAAAGATATCGCGGATGCAGCAATGAACCCTGTGATCGGAAGCTTCCTCATAAGCGACCACCTTTCCATTTTCCATTACGGCCAGCCGGTCTGAGTAATTGAGAGCCAGATTAAGATCATGCAAAACCAGAACAATGGTTTTCCCCAGCTTCCTGTTTAAACTGTTTATAAGCTCCATAATTTCATAGGAAACATTAATATCCAGATACGTTGTGGGTTCATCCAGGATAATAACCGGGGTATCCTGAGCCAGCACCATAGCAAGAAAGACTCGCTGACGTTCTCCTCCGGAAAGCTGGCGCATATTTTTGCTTCGAAGAGACTGGCAGCATGTCATTTCCATGGCATATTCCGTCAGCCGTTTATCCTCGGCAGAAGAAAAACTGATTGGAGACTGGTGCGGATATCTTCCTGACATTACCGCATCTTCCACTGCCATATCCGGTATGTAGCTGCTTTGAAGCAGAACCGATACATTCCTGGCAAACTCCTTTCGTTTCATACCGCCGATCTCTTTATTCTCTAAAAACACCTTTCCCTTATCCGGACGCAACAGGCGGGAAGAAAGCTTTATCACCGTGCTTTTTCCACAGCCATTGGGACCGATGATGGTGGTTATCTTTCCTTTTTCAAAGGTTAGGTCCATCCCATGGATCAGCGGCTGCCTGTTATAAGAATAAGTCACATCCTCAAGTCTGATCATAATTTCCATCATTCCTTCCGCCTGTTTTTTAGAATCAGATAAAGAAAAAACGGTCCTCCCATTAAGGACATCAAAATACCCACAGGCAGCTCATAGGGCAGGAATAAGGTTCTGGCAAGCAGATCACACAAAATTACGAAGATACCACCTGTCAGAGCACTTGCGGGGATGACATACCGGTTGTCCTGACCGATCATTAATTTCACCCCATGGGGAACCAGAAGGCCTACAAATCCAATCATTCCGGCAAAGCTGACAGCCGCACCTGCAAGTATGGCTGCAATGGCCAAATAGGCGCATCGGCATGCATTTACATTCATTCCAAGGGTTTTCGCGCTGTCTGCTCCAAGATTTAAAATGTTTAACCCCTTGGAACAAAGCAGCGCCAGAATAAAGCCTGCAGCAATAAAAACCGAAGGATAAACAAGTACATTTGAAGTAACAGAGGAAAGTCCTCCCACCAGAAAATTTCCAGCGCCTACGTAGGCATCGGGATATAAAATCATAATCGTATTCATTCCTGCGCTGAAAATACTGTTTACTGCAAAGCCTGTCAAAACCAACAGAACTCTTGATAATCTTCCGGCCATGGTAATGATAAGAACCAGCATACAGGCAAGGAGAGCACCGGAAAATGCCGACAAAGGAAGGAAGAGCGGGTCTGCCGGAAGAAATGCAGATGCCAGCAAAACAAAAAGTCCGGCTCCTGCATTCACGCCTATGATGTTCGGACTTGCCAGAGGATTGTTTAACACGGACTGAATGATCGCACCTGATACTGCAAGTGCGCTTCCTGAAAGAAGGGCTGCTGTGACCCTTGGCAGACGGACCGTAAGAAGAATCCGGTATAAAAAATCATCAGGTTCTCCTGCAGACAGGGTGGCAAAGAGAACAGATGGCCTGATGCTACTGGTTCCCAGGCATAATCCCAACAAAACCGAAACCGCAAGTCCTGACGCAGATAAAAGGATCAGAAGCCGCGCCTTATTATTTCTTCCCATATAGAATCTCCGAAAGGGTTTGATAGCTTTCTCCCCATTTTTCATTGGGTTTATAAAGGAACTTTTCCTTTGGCAAAAGGATGTAACGGTTATTTTTAACAGCTGCAAGGCCATTCCAAGCCGGATTCTTTTCAATGCTTTCCTTTAAATTTTTCACGGCAAGAGCATCGTCATTTCCCATGGGGATCACAAAGATATAATCCGGGTCTTCTTTTACGATGCTTTCCATGTTAAATTCCTTTAACAGGCTCTGATTCTCGTCGGCTATATTTTTGCAGCCCAGATCATTTAACATTCTTCCTGTCATAGTCTTGGAATTTTGAGCCGCCGCTCCGCCGGAATAAGTAATGAGAAGTAAAACAGAGGGAGGCTCCTTGGCTTTTGCCCCGGAAAGGATCTCCTCAATCTCTGTGTTTACAGCCAGCCCATTTTTTTCATACAGCTCTTCTCTCCCGGTTATTTCCGTACAGGTCTTAAGCATGGACAGATAATCCTCAAAATATGTCACTTTAAAATAGGCAGCCGTAATACCCGCTTGTTTTAAAACTTCTTTAAGCGCTGCATGTTCCTTTGTTTCTGATGACAATAGAACCAGATCCGGGTTTAAGGCTATGATTTTTTCTACATTGGGACTGTTGTATTTCCCCACGGATACGGTTTCCGCCGAAAGCTCCATCCCTCTTTCATCAAATGCATCATCCGTTACGCCAGCCAGACTGCCTCCGGCTGATAACCAGACTTCTGCAAAGCTCCCCATCAACGCCACCACACGCTCCGGATTCTTTACCGTCACCTCCTGCCCAAGGGCATCGGTAAAGCAATAACCCTCCGGCATGACGGCTGCCGGTTCCCCTTTCCTTTTGCCGCACCCGGCAAGCATATTTACTATCATTAGTAACATCACTGCATACACCATGGTTTTTTTCTTCAATTTATCAAGGCACCTTCTTTGCACAATTGTTTTCCGTAAGCGCAATAGCTGTCTTCTGCCATATAATCGCCGTCATGATAATATCCTGCCCGCGCACGGCAGCCTCCGCACTCTTCTTCGTAAGTGCAGTCACGGCATGTCCCCTTGTATTCCCGGGTGCGCAGGGTTATAAACAAGCTGCTGTTTTTCCATATTTCATCAAACGGTTCTTTGCGGATATCTCCTGCTTCCTCAACCATATAGGCACAGGGGCGGACCTTCCCAACAGGGCTTACCACACAGTAGGAAAGTCCGGCCAGGCATCCTCTGGTAAAACGGGTATCAACATCCATCTCCTTTGCCACTCTTGTAAATTGAGGGGCACAGGTGGGTTTGATATCAATGAGAACCTCCCTCTGCTTCTTCATGATAGTCTGAAGAAGCCTTTCATATTCCATGACTTTCAGTGAGGTTTCTTCAAGATATCGCCCTCTGCCAACCGGAATCAGGAAAAACAGGTAATTGGCTACAGCGCCTGATTTCACGCTGAAATCAATAATATCTTCCACTTCTTCCTGATTCCAGTCCATGACCGTGGTATGTATCTGAAAGGGCAGGCCGGCTTTTTTACAATTACCGATTCCCTCTAAGGTCAGCCGGTATGCATTTTCATCTCCTCTGAATCGGTTATGTTTCTGTTCATCCAGACTGTCAAGGCTGATCCCCATGACTGCAGCTTTGCACTTCTTTAAATTTTTAGCCGCTTCCTCCGTGATCAGCATACCGTTGGTGCCAAAAACAGGCCGAAGGCCCGCACCGGCTGCATAGGATACCAGGGTATAGATATCCGGGCGCATTAACGGTTCCCCTCCGCTGAATATCATAATGCGAAAACCAGCCCTGGCGATTTCATCGATTAGCTTTTTGGCTTCTTTTGTTGTTAATTCATCTGCCTTTTTACTGCCGGCATCCTGGTAACAATGCTTGCATTTAAGATTACACTGGTTTGTGGTCATCCATGAAACGATCATATGCTTTCTCCTTGTACTATTCTTTATACCATTCAATTCATCATAATTCCATCAGCCCTTTTTCATTCCATAATTTTTTGATTTTTACCGCTATATTAAAAACAAAAATTCAAAACCAGCGGAAATATAGATAAATTCTTTTAACCTTTCACGGGAAACAGGTGTTATAATTTAGTTTTTAATAAATAGTATCAATAAGGATTCCTCATGTGTTGTAATTACAACAACAAAATGGGAAATCATATGTTATGATAAACATATCGAATAACCCAGACTTTTATCGCATACAGAAAGGAAGAACAATGGCACATTATATAAATATTACTGACACCATTTACGATATAACCGAAAAATTCCCCGAAACAATCGGACTGTTTGTTACAAATGGTTTTGAGCAATTAAACAATCCAATCATGCGCAACACCCTTGGTAAGACGGTCACTCTGGAAATGGCCTTATCCATGAGAAAGCTAAATCAGGAGCTTTTCATAGAAAAACTGGAAGAAACCATTAAGCAAAACCTTCCGGACCTCACTTCCGGACTTACCCCTACGAGAAAAGAAGAAGGCGGTGATATCCGCATTGAAGGGGTACTCCCCTGCCCCATTCGCCTTCCTCTTTTGGAAAAGTTCGAAGCCTGGATGGCTTCCCAGAAGGATTCCATGGACTATAAGGTGGACTACAATTTAAAATCTGCCAACCTTGGACTTGATGATGTAAAGGAACGGATCATCGCCGCAGACGGCAGCGCTGATGCCTTATCCGATCTCTATCTTTCGGCTGGCTTTGACTTGTTTTTTGATAATAACCTGATGGGACGTTACCGGGATTCCGGTACCTTTGAAGATATTTCTGATATGAAACAAATAAATCCTGATTTTGACAATGACGCCATTTCTTTAAAGGATCCAAAAAACCAATATGCCATCATCGGCATTGTTCCTGCGGTTATTATGGTGAATACCGCAGTTTTAGGAGACCGTCCGTTTCCTGAAAGCTGGGCGGATTTAATGAAGCCTGAATTTGAAAACAGCGTCAGCATGCCAATGAAGGACTTGGACATGTTCAACGCATTTTTGCTGCATATCCACCGGTATTATGGAGATGAGGGCATTGAAAAAATGGGAAAGGCTCTTTTGCGCAGCATGCATCCGGCCCAGATGGTAAAATCCCATATGTCAAAGGATGGAAACAAGGTTCCTGCCGTTACGATTTCCCCTTACTTTTTTGCCAGTATGGCAGATGAGAAAAGCCCCCTCCGGCCCGTATGGCCAAAGGATGGCGCGATCATCAGCCCGATTTTCCTTTTGGCAAGTACAAAGAACAGGGAGAAGGTCAAACCATTTGTAGACTTCCTGTATTCCAAAGAAATAGGTGAAATCCTTTCCTCTAACGGGAAATTTCCTTCTACCAATCCGCTGGTAGACAACCACTTAAAACCAGATCAGAAATTCATGTGGCTTGGCTGGGATTATATTCACAGCCATGATATCGGAGCGCTTATCAAGACTACAGAACAGCTGTTTTATCAGGCAGCGGAAAAGGAGGCTTTATGAATCTGATTATTGTTTCAGGCCCCCCTTCCTCCGGGAAGACGTCTGTGATATTAAAAACCATCGCCTCTTATCAGAGCAGAAATATAAAGGTAGGTGTTGTCAAATTTGACTGTCTTTATACGGATGACGATGCTGCCTATGAAAAAGCCGGTATACCGGTTAAAAAGGGACTTTCCGGTGCCTTATGCCCTGATCATTTCTTTGCTTCCAATATTGAAGAGGTGGTAAATTGGGGCAATGAGGAAAAGCTGGATTTACTCATCACAGAATCCGCCGGTCTTTGCAACCGCTGTTCCCCCTATTTAAAGGAAATCAAGGGAGTTTGCGTCATTGACAATCTTTCCGGCATCAATACTCCGAAAAAGATCGGCCCCATGTTAAAATCCGCTGATTTTGTGGTGATTACGAAGGGGGATATCGTGTCTCAGGCGGAACGTGAGGTTTTCGCCTCCTGTGTAAGCTCCGTAAATCCCCGTGCCGTCACCATGCATGTAAACGGCTTAACCGGGCAGGGAGCCTACGAGCTTGGAAGCCTTCTCTATGATGAAAACCAGAACATTGAATCCGTCCAGGGCATGCAGCTTCGCTTCCCTATGCCTTCTGCTCTCTGCTCCTATTGTCTTGGAGAAACAAGGATCGGAGAAGCATTTCAGATGGGAAACGTTAAAAAAATCAATTTGGGGGCAGATAAGACATGATGGAATTAAGCTTAGACCAGCTTCTTAAGGAATATCCCTTTGTAAGCGCATACTTTGAACAAAACAGACTGGATATTGCAGGGTATGGAGATAAGACCTTCCGGGAATATTTAGAACATTTTACAGAGGAGGAATTAGAGGACCAGGCCATTGACAAGGAAAAACTCCTGTCCAATCTTCCTGTTTACTTAGAACAGATGAGTGCTTTTCTGGGTCTTGAAAAAAGCAACCGGGTCCTTTCCATGACAATCCTGGCTGGAAATGACAAATCCGGCAATCCGGAAGGCTTTACAGAACTAACGGTGGAAACCTCTCAGATTATATCCATCGTAGGGCCTACGGGGTCCGGCAAAAGCCGCCTTTTGGCAGATATCGAATGGGCGGCGCAAAAGGATACGCCTACAGGCCGCAGCATTTTGATCAACGGTAAGAAGCCGGATAATAAATGGCGTTTCTCCTCCAACAACCGGCTGGTGGCGCAGTTGTCCCAGAATATGAATTTTGTCATGGACCTTACGGTAGAAGAATTTTTAAGGATGCATGCCGTAAGCCGGCTGGTAGAGAATCCCCAGACTGTTATTGAACAGATTATCCTGGCCGCCAATCATCTGGCAGGAGAAAAATTTGACTTAACCACTCCTGTCACCAGCTTAAGCGGAGGCCAGTCCAGAGCACTGATGATCGCAGATACTGCTATTTTAAGCTCTTCTCCCATTGTTCTTATCGATGAAATCGAAAATGCCGGAATTGACCGCAAAAAAGCACTTGAGTTATTGATCTCCTCCGATAAAATCGTGTTAATGGCAACTCACGACCCTCTTCTGGCACTTATGGCAGACAAGCGGATCATCATTAAAAACGGTGGTATCAGCAAAGTCCTGGATACCAGTGAGGAAGAAAAGCTCTTGTTAGAGGAGCTTGAGAAGATGGATTCCCTGATACAGGCTGCACGTCAGCAGCTGCGCAAGGGAAGTACCTTGTCTGCAAACCTCCTGGCTATGGAACAATCATTATAATTTGACAGGTTAAATCGTTAACATTTCAGGCGGCGGATGGATCAGACATCCGCCGCCAAATCAGTTGGGGGCACATGTAAAAAATGCATCATTTTTTTACAGAAATTATAAGACGGAATATCAAAATGATAGAAAACCAGTGCTGCTATAACTATCTAGTACTTTTTTTCGCTAATATGACAATATGATACATTTTGTATAATAATGGCAAAGCGATTGCAAAACATGACCCTCTTTGGTAAAATAAGGATGTAAGATTATGCTATCTGCAGTATATTATATCAAATTATGATATCTGTATTGATAATGGGAGGGGATACACATCGATACAAGTAGAATACGAAAATATATTTGTCTGCACTTAGCGGTATTGCTGCTTTTAAACGCTTGTCAAACCAAGACCGACTCTACCTCAGATATAAAAGCAGATTTGATCGTCTTTACATCTGCCGATGAGTCCATATATAAGCCCATTATCAAAGAATTCATGGAAAGAACCGGTCTTTCTATTAAAGTAATCACGGGTTCCTCTACTGACCTTGCCGATCGTATCCAGTCTGGTGCTCTTTCTAATACTATTGACGTAGTATTTGCAATAGATTCCGTGATGCTGGAGCTTAATCGTACTGCGTGGTTACCATATCATGTTGAAACCTCAGCCTTTGACAGCAACCCAGAGATTGTAAATGACGGAGCATGGATCCCTCTTTATCATCTGCCTATCGTGATTATGTACAACAAGTGGCTGGTTACTTCCGAGGAAGTACCTACGGGTTTTGAAAGTCTGTTGTCAGATCAATGGAAAGGCAAGATCGCATTTATCAGTCCCAATGATTCGGAAATTTCTGCTTATGCATTATTAATATCCAACAACATCATCGGTAATATCGGCGAATATACAAAAAAACTGATAGAGAATCTTGAATATCAAACATATGACTCTAACCAGACCCTTAATACTTCTATTGAAACAGGACATATGTATCTGGGAATTTCATCGGAAGATAATGCCTATAGCCTGACAAGGAATAATCCCGATATCAATTATATTTATCCCAATGAAGGCACATTTATCATTACTTATGGCTCTGCCATAAGTAACGAATGCACCAATACCGACACCGCCAGGTCTTTTATAGACTTCATCTCCTCTGAAGATGTAGCCTTATTTTTATCAGATAACAACCACCTGCGCCCGGCTAGAACAGATATTTCTGCCCCTGATGGCCTTCGTCCTCTCTCAGAGCTGCCTCAGTTTACGCTTCCCTTTAACGAAATCATGAAGCAGTATAAGATCATGCTGATAGGATGGAACAATCATTTAAACGCGAACATTCCTGAAAGGTAGTGAAAATACGAAGCAATTTATCCTCAGTATTCCATTTAAATATCATATTTTTTTATCTTGCCTGGCGGTATCGCTGATACCAATTATATTTTCAAATATATTTATCGTACGCATACTGGATCAATCTCTGATACATCGTACAGAATCGGAACTCGAACTGCAGATGGACCAAATCAAAAATCATATGGATGAGATATTTTCCATCAGCGAAGATATCTTCAAAGATTTGACAAAGGATGATACTACCTGCCGTTTTATGTCCGGAGCAACAGACCCTTATCTGCAAAAAGATTTATATATTTTATTATATCAGGCTGCTAATAAGATCTATGGTTATGCGACTATAAGCTTATATGACGCAAATGGCTGCCTCTTAATAGCTTCTGATAACGAAGAAGTGCCGTCCGCTTTACCCTTGTACTGGGGACTTCTCAAGAAGCTCTCTCTCACCTCTGATACGGTATATTATAAAACAGATACTTTTGTCAGCAGGAATACCAATATATTATATCAAATCGCACGGCCCCTACTTAACAGCCAGGGTACTGCAGCCGGATATATTGTCTTAAATTTCAATAAAGACAGCTTCACACATCTCTTAAGCAATGATTATATTGCCTCCGACTGCCTGATGATATTTGATTCAATATTGGAACCGATCTATACATCACGCCCGCTTGCTGACAATTCGAACATATTATCTATGCTGGATCATGGGCGGGGCAAAAATCATACAGAACGCTATACATACCAAAGTTATAGGAGTTCTCAATATCACTATGCTATATTATTACAAAAACAGGCGCAAATCAGTAAAACTTCTATTAATATGATGTATTTGATTACAATGGTCATTACACTTCTATGCCTGTTTCTCTGTTTTGTGGTGTCCTTATTTTTTAGCCGAAGCATATCAAGGCCCATCAATCATTTGGATCAAGCAATGAAGCAGGTAATAACAGGAGATTTAAGCATTCGTATGCATACCAATAGGAAGGATGAACTTGGCAGGCTATCCCAAAGCTTTAATTATATGGCAGCTGAACTTGATCAATATATAAAATCTGCAGTCACCAGGCAAAAGAACCTTGACGAAACCACGCTGAAATTATACCAGACACAGCTAAATCCACATTTTTTATACAATACACTTGATTCTATCAAATGGCTCTCGAAAATAAGCCAAAGCAATGAAGTCACTACATTAGCAGAGAATCTGGCATTAATACTCAGGCACTCTATCTCCTCACAGCCATTTGTCACATTGAGACAGGAACTAGAGATTATTCGATATTATGTGGAAATACAAAAAATCCGATTTTCCGGACAATTTGTGTTTGCGGAAGAAATACCAAAATTAATTTATGACTGCCTGCTTCCTAAGATGATCTTGCAGCCTTTGGTAGAAAACTCCATCCTTCATGGCCTGGAAGGATTTGAAAATGGTTATATATGTATCTATGCCGAAATACAAAAAGGCGGCGAAGCAGACATCTTATCAGTCTCTGTGTCTGACGATGGCAGTGGTATCAATGCAGATATGCTGGATTGGCTGAATCAGAAAGAAGTGGTCAAGAAACACGGACATCTGGGATTATATAATGTCATACAGATATTAAAGTTATATTATGGTGACAACTATGATATCTCTGCCAGCAATTTAAAAGAAGGCGGGTCCGTTGTCACAATACATATCCCAGTGAAAAGGAGTTAATGTATGTATAAAATAATTGTAATAGAAGATGAGACTCCTGTAAGGCGAGGAATTATATTGACGACTGACTGGGTATCCTTGGAATGTGTACTGGTCGGAGAAGCCCCCAATGGAGAAGAAGGGTTAAAGCTGGCTCTTGACCTTTCTCCTGATATCATTATCACCGATGTGAAAATGCCCCGTATGAATGGCACAGAAATGGTCAGAGCCTTGAAGGATTCCGGCATCCAATCCCATATCATCATGCTGACTGCATACAATGATTTTAACTATGTACAAAGCGCGCTCAGACTAGGGGTAAAAGATTATCTCATAAAGCCTCTGAAAAATGGAGACCTGGAAAACTCCGTTAAAACTGTGATAGACAATATCAAAAATCAACTCCATGCATCATCAAGTGAAAATACATTGCTATCCGTTCCCAATCTCCCGCTTTCCGAGCATACGTTCAATAAATATATTGCAGGAGCAATCAAATATATCGATTCCCATTGCCGGGAAGATATCAGCCTTACTACTGTAGCACGATATTTGGATATCAGTGAGGGATATTTAAGCAGAATATTTAAAAAAGAGACCAATTATACCTTTACCGATTATCTGATCTATTACCGGATCAAGCTGTCTATGCAGTTACTAAAAGATCATAGGCTGAAGGTATATGAGGTGGCTGATTCCGTCGGCTATTCTGATACTACTTATTTTAGCAACCAATTTAAAAAGATCGTGGGAATGTCACCCACAAAATATCAGGAGAGATGCAATTAGCTCTCTCCTGTACTTTCTTAATTCTCATTTTTCAATTTTCCTTCAGTCATTTTGAGTACCGTTATCTCCCTGTCAGCCGGTATTACATCAGTGCTGTCAATCGCAATTTCGAAGAACATAGACAATATCCCCATATCTGCATCCTCGTCGGCATGGTATTCCGATGATAGTATCTTGCCATTCTCACGGATATATTCCTTTATGTCTGCTATATCTGCCGGTTTCGCCCGAAGCTCCAGATACATTGACTGCATTCCTCTCTTTTTTTGTGCAGCTGACATGTGATGCCCTACAACTAATTCAACAAATAATACGGATGCGGCGGTAAATATCCCTATGAGGAATTGTCCCGCACCGATTGCCAGACCAACTCCCACCGTAGCCCAGATGCCTGCTGAAGTGGTGACACCGCTGACGCTTTTTTTATCTTTGTAAAATATAATTCCCGAACCAAGAAATCCGATGGCCGTAGCTACACCGGAAGCGATCCGTGACGGATCCACCCGTACCCAGGCACCTGTCACATCGGTGAAGCCATACTTGGAAATCAGCATCATAAGCGCAGATGCCATTGCGATGATTACATGGGTCTTAAGTCCTGCTGGTTTGCCTCTGTGCTGCCTCTCATACCCGATCACGCCTCCACAAATCCCTGCTATTACTAATCTTATTATATGTTGGGCCTGCATATCGAGACTCATCCGACAAACCTCCTTTTCTCATTCTCATGTCAATATCTTGTTAAAATCATCATTTCCCATATCCTGATAAATCAGATAATCCTTTATACTCAACTTTACTTCCTGACCGGTTTCTAACGTATCATAGGAATGGGAATCCGATATCACCCTTATCCTTGCATCACCTGCTCTTACATGACAATCAGTCACATCACCCAGGAAAAACGTAGTCTCCACCTGCCCTCGAATCTGCTCTCCAGCTTCCACAATGGAGATATTCTCCGGTCTCACGGATACAATCACATCCCCTGTCAGCTCTCCATCGTATTTCAATTCAGCGTTAGTCCCTTTTAACTGAATCACTCCGGCCTTTGATATACCCTTCAGAAAATTCACCTTACCGACGAAGTCCGCAATAAATTGATTTGCAGGGTTTCTATAAATATCAATAGGCGAACCTACCTGCTGTACCACACCTTTATTTATAACAAATACACGGTCGCTCATTGTCATTGCTTCAATCTGGTCATGAGTCACATAAACAATATTAATCTTCAGCTTTTTCTGAATCTCTTTGATTTCATAGCGCATACTTTCACGCAGCTTCGCATCTAAATTGGACAAAGGCTCATCAAGCAGCAATAATTTCGGTTCAGCGACCAGGGCCCTTCCCAGGGCCACACGCTGTTGCTGTCCTCCTGACAGCTGAGAAGGCATACGGTCGGCATACTGAGATAGATGTACGGTTTCCAATGCATTTTTAACCCGCTGTTCTATCACGGATTTTGGAAGCTTCTGTATTCTGAGAGGATATGCCACGTTATTAAACACGTTCATATGCGGCCATACCGCATAGGATTGAAATACCATCCCAATCTCTCTTTTTTCCGGAGGAACAAAAGTATCCGCACTGTTTACCACCCGGTCATCAATCTTAATTGTACCAGTCGTCGGCTTCTCAAAACCAGCAATCATACGCAGCATTGTAGTCTTACCGCACCCGGAAGGTCCTAACAGTGTGATAAATTCCCCGTCCTTAAATTCCTGTGTGAACTCTTTTAAAACCTGTACGTCACCAAAGCTTTTGGTAACTTGATTCATACTGATAACAGACATATTCTGCTGCTCCTTTCCTATACTGAAAACTTCCCCTTCGTCAGTTTATCCAGGACTATATTTAAGATAATTACCACCAATAATATCCCTGCAGCCATCGCGGATGCAGTCTGCTGGCTGGTCTCTGTCTGAAACTTATAGAGCGCTACACCCAGGGTCTTTGTTTTGCTCGAATAAAGCAGATTTGACATGGTAAGCTCATAAAAACAAGGCATGAAAATAAGAAACCAGCCGGCTACGATAGATGGCACAATCAACGGGAATACAACATCAAACAGCCTTTTTATCCAGCCTGCACCTGATATCTGTGCTGCTTCTTCAAGGGAAGGGCTCACCTGCGAAAACGCCGATACCACTGTCCGCATCCCCATCAGCATATATTTAATCATATAGGCTATAATCATAATTGTCAGGGTATTATAGATATTGATGCCAAATTTTCCGCTCATCGTCATGATAAGCGCCAAGGCGATAACTACGCTGGGAGTTCCTGATCCTACCGTAATCAGGAAATCAGGTATTTCCTTCCCCTTCACGGTAGTACGTTTTAATAAATATGCCATTACCAGACATACCACCATTCCAAAGCTTGCTGCTCCAATCGCTGACAATACCGAATTTTTCAAAGAACTGACAATGGTATTATTTGTAACAATCTTATGCCAATTCTTGAATGTAAAATTGCCTGCTTCAAAGAGAGGTTTTCCCATATTAACAGTAAAAGAGGTCATAAATACGGAAACGAATGGAATCACTACCACAATGACCGCAAAAATTGAAACCAGGGCAGTAATTAAAAACCTCCATTTTCCCAAATCCACAATATTCGGTCTGGTTGATTTACCGGATACTGTGATATAATCTCTTTTCCCTACCACAAAATTAGAAACAAACAGTATCAGAAGAGCCATAACCATCAGAAATACAGCCAGATTGGTTGCGTCGGTCAGACCCTGTTCCGAACCGATGGATACATAATCCACAATAGCTGTCGTAACCGTATAGATATTACCTGGTGCCCCGATGATTGACGGAATCCCATAGCAACTGGCTGCTGATACAAACACCAAAAGAGCCGAGGCAATGATGCTTGGAATCATGAGCGGTAAAGTAACGCGAAGCAAGGTTCCAATGGGTGAGGCTCCGCTAATGCGTGAGGCTTCCTCTAACGAGGGGTCCATTTTCTCCATCGCACGGGAGATCGTTATAAATGCATATGGATAGTAAAACGTGGTCAGCACCCAGATCAGTCCGCCAATGGAATATATGTTGAAAGGATTCTCGCTTAAATGCAATAATTCCTTGATCATTACGTTCAGAGTGCCTACTTTGGGATTTAAGAGTCTCAGCCATGCCATAGCTCCTACATAGGGAGGCACCATATAGGTCATAACAAACAGGGTACGGAAAAACTTTTTAAAATAAAGATTGGTTCTTCCCACCAGCCAAGCCAGCGGAAATGCGATCAGCACTCCAAAAAACATTGCTGCACCTGCACAGATCAATGTATTTCGCAAAGAATTCAAATTATTGGGGACTGAATAAATTCGGCCTATTCCCATGAGCGAAAAGCTTCCATCCGGGAATAAAGAGCGATAGATCAGATATCCCAAAGGAAATAGCTGAAATATGGCAAGAAAGGATATAATACCAAGAATAATTAACCATTTTATATCAAAATAAAACTTTTTGTCTTTTGACAACTCCTGTCACCGTCCTTTGGATTATGTTGAAGGTGCGGCAGATCCTGGGCAGCCGCACCTTGCATCATTCTATCGGATAACTTTTTTAAATTCCTTATTCCTCATTTCTTCTCAGGAATCTGAACATTATCCTGGAATAAGGAACGGAGAGTTTCTCTCTCGTTTAAGCACTTCTGCCAATCGATCGGCATTGCTGATTTGATAATATCTGCCGTAGCAAGAGCATCATAAGGTGCACTCGGATAATCATTACGAACGGAATGCATCCAACCCTTAACAATATATTCCTGTCCCTCTACGGACAAAAACCATTCCTCTACTGCTTCTGCCACAGCAGCATTTCCATTCGCACTGTGCTCATCATTGATAATCATGATAGGAGATGACACTGATATGGTACCATCCGTAGGATAGATGACCTCCAGCTTGGAGCCCTCCTCTTCTCTCTTTTTAAGGACAGATTCTTCCAGAATCATGACTTCTTTACATTCGCCTGTCTCCAGTTTCGTCAAAGCGACAGACCCAGACTCTACCATAACCTGCTGTGCACCCAATTCTTTAAAATAATCATCCCCATATTTGGAATGAAGTGCTACTATGGATGCATATGCACTGCCAGAGGTAAGAGGATTGCTCATGGAAAGAGAACTCTTCATTGCAGTATCTTTCGCAAAATCTTCAAATGAATTCGGTATATCTTCTTTATTCGTAATCTCAGGATTGTATGCCAAAATCATATTCAGAATACGCACCGGATACCAATAACCGTCTTTGTCATATTCTCCAATCAGCTTGTCCGTCTCAGAAAATTTGTATGGATGTAAGTAATTATCTGCCATAAGCTCCAATGCATAGGCAGGTTCAGCAACCATCAGAATATCTGCACCGAGCTTGCCGCTATCCTTTTCAGCTGCAACCTTTTGTTGTATCGTACCAGTTCCTCCCTGAAAAAATTCAACATCCACGTTAGGAAATACTTCTTCCAGCTTGGAATCAATGTTTTCAATGATGTCCTCATACATGGAGGTATAAATAACTACCTTGCCGTTCAATGCGCTATTATCAATAGTTTCAGACGGCTTCTCCGTAACGGTTCCTGTGGTATTCTCCTTTTCGCTGCTTTCCGTACGATTCGCTGCTGTCGGAGCAGGTTCTGCACCGTTCCCCGCCTTATTACAAGCTGCCAGACTAAATATCATGGCAGATGCCAGTAAAACGCTTAATAACTTTTTCATAAATATCCTCCTTCTTAATTGTAATATTTAAGTATTTTTTATTAACCATAAATATTATAACTGGACATATGCGAAATAATAAATAAAGAATATTAACATTTCATTTGTTTTTATGACATTTTATACTATGATATATGGCGGATTCATTTGGATTCATTTCTTCCAAGGCCATTGGCGTCGCAATGTATGAACCAGTTTTTGATAAAGCTATTATTTTTGATGACAGTTTCTGTTAGGCCAACAAACAACCTCAATTGCTTCAAAATGAAATTACCAGTTCATCCCAAAAATAAAAGACGTTCAAACCCCCGCTTTATAACATACCTACTGGTATGCCGTACTAAAGGCAAGGTTCTGAACGTCTTTTGAGTTTCTGCCCGGTGGCAGAAACAGGTGAACATATGGTATCCCTGGGTTAAAATTTCTGCTTCCCCGCATCCAAAATAGCTTGTTTTAATTTCTCATTCGTTGGTCTCAATCAATTGTGCCAAGAAATTTATATGCAGGAATAGATCCTCACTTCAAAGATCCCTGCTTCCCTGCTTCCATATGTAGAAATTGGGCTGATCCGGATGGCGTCTCCTACCGTACCGCCGGTTAAGAGCTGCTGAAGCCTCTGTCCATGGGACTGGGCCGCAATATGCTCCACAACTTCCCCTTCTAAAAGGATATCCACTTCATATTCTTTTAAAAGCTCCGGCGGCGGTCCGGACTTCTGTTCGGATAACACACCCTGGTTTATGGAAGGAGTAATCTCTCTGCTTAAATTAGAGTCCAGCACCAGACGTATTTCCCGTAAAGGCGTCTTCCCTGGCAGGGATAGGAGCAGGGAAGGGCGGTCTTCTATGGCGGCACGCCAGCAGTTTGACTCTTCATTTACCGTTCTTGCCACTCCGTTTACTACCTTTTCCGGCTCACATCCTGGAATATGGTGAGTCGCTGTCACCACTGCCCGCCTGGCGAAATCACCAGGATCCTGGTTGACAGCAAAGGGGATATAGCAGCCAGCCTTTAAAAGCTCCTGCTGCAGTTCCCCCACACAATCAAGGATTTCCCTGGGCTCCAGGTTCCTTTTTACTGCCATGGAAGCGGCCGTACCTACTGCCTGACCAACGACCGCACAAGTTCCCATAACCCTTGTGGAGGAAAATGCCACATGGGAACAGCTGATTGCCCTGCCTCCTAAAAACAGGTTCCGGATGTTTTTTGAATACAAGCACCGGTAGGGTATGGAGTATATGCCGTTTACCTGGTTCCAGACCGTTGGATTATCGTTTTCATTTAAAAAGCCTTCTACCGTATGGATATCCATAGGCCAGCCCCCATAGGCTACTGCATCATCAAACCGGGTGCTCTTAAGACAATCCTTTTCTGTCAGAACATAATCTCCTATGAGCCGGCGGCTTTCCCTTTTTCCAGGAAGAAAGCCCACCCATTCCAGTTCCATACACTCCGCACCGTGTTCTCCGCCGTTTTTAATATGATCCCATACACCAAATACAGCCTTTAACAGATCGTCACGAAGCTCTTCTCCATGGGAAATCACATCCCGTTCTCCGCCTCCCAGTTCGATCCACCAGTACCCGGAAGTGACATCACTGTGATCCCGCAGTCTAAGCTGCTCCTCGGTATAGGTATTGGCCCAGAAAGGTTTTATAAAGGGTACCTCATGTCCCATGTCCCGAGCCTTGAACATAAGGGAATTTCCCATGGTATAGGGGTCTTCTTTTTCCGGAGCCAGGGACTCTCCATATTGGGAACTGCTCTCCCTTCCGATCCGGTACTCCGCTCCCGCCTTAGCTCCCAGAACGCCGTCACCCGTGGCATCTAAAAACAAAGTGCCAAAAATGCGGAACGTTTTCTCCGTTGTCATCTGCAGGGCACATACTGCCTCGATCCTGTCACCATCGCACACGACCTCCGTCATATGAGTATTTAAATAAAGAGTCAGGTTTTCCTGATAATGAACCTTTTCCCATAGAACGGAATCAAAAATCGGATACACCATCTCTGGATTTCTCCGCTTGTTTTCCAGAAGTATTTCTTCTAATATTCCGGTTTCACGGGCATTTGGAACCGACATGTGATGGTCTGCCCCACAGATATGCATCCGGATTTCAGAGCTGGCATTGCCGCCTAAAACAGGCCTGTCGTGAATCAAGGCCGTTTTCACTCCACTTCTGGCAGCAGCAATGGCGGCGCAGATGCCAGACATACCACCTCCGACTACGACAAAGTCATAATGATATGTGTTCACGGATTCACCCCCAGTTCCATAAGACGGCTCTGAATTTTTTTCACTTCAAGGTCTCTGGGCACTGTTTCAGAAGCGGCGCACATGGCTGCTGCAATTCCCACCGACTGCCCCATATTGGCGCAGATCGGCATGACCCTGTAATTGGAATGGGCCATATGGGTTCCTGATATATTTCTTCCCGCCAGATACAGATTGTCAATTTCCAAGGGCACGAAACAGCCGTAAGGGATGGTATACCCTTTTGTCTGAGGAAAATGCTTTTGACTGCCGGTTTCATCCAGGCCATTGCCGGTTAAATTGTGCACGTCAAAATTAAAGCAGGCCTTTGCCACCACCCAGTTGTCAAATACCCTGGCCTCCAGGATATCCTGCGGACGAATGGTCTCTACTCCCTTAAAATGCCTGGTTTCCCGTATTCCCACCAGGGAGGCGGAGCTGATGATATAACAGTTTTCAAAGCCCGGTACATATCTTCTAAGGAAAGCAACTATTTTCTCAATCTGCTCTCTGCATACCAGGGTAGCCTTAGTAAGATCCTCGGCACTTGTACCATCCACTCCGGTGCAGTTAGTCATATTGCAGGTGACCACTCCTGGAAGCGTTGACTTATAAAGGAGCACATGTCCCGCAGGCTCTGGCAGATGCTTCTTCCCCAGCTCCTGCAAATCTCCGTCAGGAAGGTCAAAGCTTTCTTCAAAGCCGGCGGGAAAAACACCTTTCTCTTCATCAACACCTGCCACCTTAAACATGATCGTAGCCGGCTGCATGAGTCCGTCGCCTTCTCTGCCCTTAAAATAGGGAGCGCCGGCCTTTGCCGCTATGTCACCATCACCTGTAGAGTCAATGACGATCTTCGCAAGGACAGCCTCTCTGCCAGACTTGCTTTCCAGGATCACTCCCTTGATCACATTCCCCTCCATAACAACATCACTGGCAAAGGTATACAGCCTGAGACTAACCCCTGCCTCCATAAGAATGCGGAGAAAAACCGTCTTTAAGCGCTCAGGATTAATGATCTGCCGTCCTTCCCCGGAAAACTCTGCCGAACGGCTCAGGATTTCCTCGTAAAATCCACCTTCCGTACTTCCCGTCCAGTGGCTCATAAGTCCTGCCGTGGCGATTCCCCCCACATCTCCTGCCTGCTCCACCAGCATGGTCACAGCACCTTCTCTTGCCGCTGCAACCGCCGCTCCGATTCCTGCCGGTCCTGCCCCCAGCACCAGCACATCCACCTCGCGTATTACTGGTATCTCTCTCTTATTTTCCGTTATATATTTCATATTCTCTACCTTATCCTTTCACTGCACCAGCCACCAGGCCCTTGACTAAAAACTTCTGCCCCAGTAAAAATACGAGAAAAGCCGGAATCAGGGCAGAGGCCGCTGCTGCCATGACCAGATTATATTCCGTCACACTTTCTTCAATAAAATTCGTAAGGGCAATAGGAATTGTATACAATCGCCAATCGCTCAAAAATACCAGTGGCTCCAGATAGCTGTTCCAGTTCCACAGGAACACCACCATTGCAAGAGATGCCATATTAGGCTTGGCAATCGGCACCATGATCTTTAGCCATATGAGAAACTCGTGGGCCCCATCTACCCTTGCCGACTCTCTCAGTTCATCCGGGATCTGCATAAAATACTGGCGCATGAGAAATGTGCCTGTAATGGTAATCAGTCCCGGAAGAATCAGGGTTAAATGGGTTCCCGTGAGCCCCATTTTATTAAACAGGACAAACTTAGGGATCAGGGTCACCTGACTGGGGATCATCATGGTGGCCAGATAGATCAGGAAGAGGATATTCCGTCCTCTGAACTTTATTTTTGCAAAGGCATACCCTGCCAGAGTGCTGGTAAGCACGGATCCCGTCAGATTGATGACGGCGATCTTTATGGAGTTCCAGTATGCCAGGCCGAAATGATAATCCCTTACTGCCAGGCCTCCAATATTCCACACTTTCTTGTAATTATCAGGATAAAAATATTTTGGTATCCATTCAATCGGCAGCTTCATGACATCCAAGGGAAGCTTCATTGATGCCGAAAGCATCCATAAAAACGGGGTGACCATAGAGACAGCCAGAGCCCCTATGACTACGGTAAACAGGATCCTAAGAATGATCCGTTGATGATTCTTCATTTCAGGCGCCTCCTTTCTTCTTTATTGCCCACGCCCCTTGGGCATACAGGTATACCCGCAGGGTGTTTCTTCTTTATTGCCCACGCCCCTTGGGCATATAGGTATAACCATTGTTTCCTTAATAGCTGACCCATTTTTTCTGTCCCGCCCATTGGAACATGGTTATGCCAAAGAGGATCAAAAATAATATCCACGACATGGCAGAGGCATATCCCATCTTGTAGAAAGTAAAGGCCGAAGTGTAAATATAATAAACCAGTACATTGGTGGACGTTCCAGGGCCGCCTCTCGTCATGATCTGTATAGGCGCAAACACCTGGAACGAGGTAATAAACGTAGTAATGATCAGGAAAAAGGTAGTAGGTGATAAAAACGGAATCGTAAGTTTAAAAAACTTCTGTACCTCCCCTGCTCCGTCAATGTCCGCAGCCTCATAAACGTCCTGGGGAAGCCCCTGAAGTGCCGACGTATAGATCATATTGGCATATCCAACCCCCGACCATACGGTCATGAGCATCAACGCCGGAAGGGCCCATGTTGTGTCTCCGAGCCACTGGGGAGGATTCTCCACTCCAAATAGCTTCACCAGCTGGGTAAACGGCCCCCAGGGGGAATACATCATCACCCAAACAATGGCAACCGCTACGATATTGGATATGTAGGGCATAAAAAGCGCCAGCCTCATGGGAAGTCTGGCAACGCAGTATTTATCGATGATGACCGCCAGTACCAGCGCCAGGAAAACTGTCACCGGCACCACTCCCACCGCAAAAATAATGGTGTTAATCAGGGAACTGGTAAACCATTCATCCTGCCACATGTCGGCAAAATTTTTAAGGCCAATAAAATCCCAGTTGCCGATCCCTTTGGTATAATCCCAGTCCGTAAAACTGATGATCAGGGAAAAGATCATGGGAAATAAGGTAAAAAGGCATACACCGATGATATTTGGCAGGATGAAAGCATAGCCTGTCAAATCCGTTTTTAACTGTCTGCTCAGCCTGATTTTCTTCATGTTAAACGGTTCCCTCCTTTCTTCTTAGTACACCCAAAGGATGTCTCTTTTTATTTATCCGGGGCTGCCACAAAAGAAACGGCAGCCCCGGGAATTATTACTCCGATTATTTCTGCAAAAGCTCATCAGCTCTGGCTTTGGCCTTTTTCATGCCATCCTCCGGAGTCTGCTTTCCGATAAAGATTCCTTCCAGCTCTTCCACCGCGATTTTCCTTACCTCTGCAATATGGTTGGTAATGGAAGGAACCGCGTAATTGTCTGCCGGTGTTATAAGAATCTTCTGGGTGGTTTCCGCATCCAGATAATCCTCAGCTCCCATGACAAATGCCTCCGTTACCTCCATGGCATTATAGGTATTGGAAGCTGGCACACGGCCTCCTTCCACCACGGGAAGCATTCCCTCGGTGGCGTACCATTTTGTAAATTCCCATGCAGCGTCAATGTTCTGGGACTTTGGATTGATGCACAGATGATCTCCATAGCCTCCCTGGGTGTAATTTCTCTGTCCGCTATCCGCTACCGGATAAGGAGCAAAAGCCGTCTTAAAGTCATGAGGATAGCTGGCCTGGTCCTTAACGCTTCTTACAATCCATGGACCAACTGTCATGGCGGATTTTCCCGTCAGGAACATGCTTTCCTGGGACAGTTTCTGTGTCACGGAATCCGTATGGGTAGGAGATGTTTTATCTACATTCATCATGTTATTGATCAGCTCTACCGATTTAAGCACCACCGGATTATCAAAGTTGGTTTCCTTGTCATTTTTATACATAGGGTCTCCGCCGTTTGTCTGAGCTACCAGATAGGTGAAAAGATAGGTCAGATCCTGCTGGGAATTCCAGAACATGCCGTAAACCTTATCCTGACCTTCTCCGTGTGTAAGCTTCTTGGCGATCTCCCGGAATTCATCAAACGTCCATTCCGTAGGGATAGGAATCCCGGCTGCTTCAAACATGTCTTCATTTAAAACGATTCCGTACTGATCCAGCTTTGTGGGAATGGAATAAGGCTTTCCGTTTATGTAATACGCCTCCGCCAGGGTCCCAAAATTTTTTGTCAGTTCAAAATTATCCCGGGCGATCAGCTCCGAAAGATCCAGTGCCATGTTTCCTTCTGCACGCTTAGTCAGGACGTCCGTGCTGTAGGTCATATAAAGATCTACCCCGTCTCCTGAGAGAAGATTTGTTTCCAGCTTTAAATTTCCCGTATCATCATTTACAAACCGTTCGTACTCTACCTGTATCCCTTTATCTTTGTAGAGCTGGTTAAAATTATCACAAACCGCCTGAGGGCCTGCTTCTGCAGGAACGCCTCCCCACATCCGCAAAACAACAGGTTCTCCATTTCCTGCCTTTGGTGCTTCTGTCTTCGACTCTTCTGTTTTTGCCGTCTCTGCAGACGTAGTTACCTGTGCCGGTTTCTGGCCGCTCTGGCAGCCAGCCAGGACTGAAATTGCCATCAGAGATGCCATGCCAAGTGCCCCTAATTTTTTCAATTTTCTCATTGTACCTTCCTCCAATTATTTTGATTGCAGTTCCGCCTTAGCCGCCAAATGATAAATGGCGCAGCAGAACTGTAACAACTGTTTATACTATAGCAAAAACAGCAGACAAGTGATATCCCTCTGCCTGCTGTCTTTCTTTCAATTTTTTCGATTTCCGGCTCTCCTGGTTTCATATTTTTGCCAATGCTTTAAAATCCTGCTTATTTTCTTTCACATCCTGCTATTTTTCTCTGATCTCTTTAGCCGTGTCTGACGGTATTCCAATGGGGATTGTCCCACGCTCTTTTTAAACTGGGTGCTGAAATAATTGGGATTAAAGATCCCAACCTCATCTGCAATCTCATTTACCTTTAAATCGCTGCTTTCCAGTAAGTATCTGGCATGCTCCATTCTCACCCGGTAAACATATTCAACAAAACTGATCCCTTCTTCTTTTTTAAACACATGAGAAAAATAACTGCCGCTCATGTTCACCATTGCCGCGATATCTGCAACCTGCATCTCTTCCTTCATATGGCTTCGGACAAAACTCTTTGCTTCGGCAACCTCTTTCCTCAATATCCTGCCGCTGTTTGATTCATACTCCTTTTTACATTGTTCCACCAGCTCCAATACGGATTTCCTGATTTTTTCAAGATATGTATAATCATTGATAGAAGCCTCCATGTTTATTCCGTTTTTATCAAGGAACAGGTCGATGTCAGCCCTGCTGCGGGCAAAGGAGGCTGCCAGAGTTCCATAAGCCTTTCTCAGCAGATAGCGGATTTCCTCCGGCTCCCATTGTTTCTTTTCTTTCAGAAATTCAAAAAATGCCTCAAGAAACTTCCTGATCCCATAAAAATCATGTTCCGCCGCCAGACGCTCTAAGACAGAGCTGTGAAAACCGGGTGGTAAAACTGCAGGTTCCATAACGGTCCTTTCGTATGAATGAAGTCTTCCTGGTTCCGAAAAAAATCGCATTTTCAGCGTATCTTTGTTCTGGGCAATGGCATCCTTTAACGCTTCGATCCCCGTGTATTCCATGCTCAATGCTCCGCTTACCTCCAGTCCGTAATACTGCCTGGCGCAACTGGAAAAGATGCCGAATTCCTTTTCCATTGCCGCGAAAAAAATATTATGGTTCTGACCTTCTTCCCGGTTTACCGCAACGGCAAAATCATATTCCCCATATTGGAATACCTCTGCACGGTGATGACGGTTAAATAGCTCACTAAGGATATTATCCATGGTAAATATCAGAAGCTCCAGATCCATGAAATCTCCCTTTTTTCTCACCACCTTAAAATCATCAATGGTAATGGAGAGGATATAAAAAGGACGGTCAAAGTCTATGACAAGGGGCAGCTTTATCAGCTCTTCCAAATATTTTTTCAAAAAGGTTTCCGAATTTAAAATTCTTTTAAATAATCCTCTTTTTATGACTTCCAGATTCCTATCCGCCAATGTGGGGGCATCCTGGACTGTATCTGTCCCTTTCCCTGCGGTGATGGCTTCATCCATGATCTTAAGCAGCTCCTCAGGTTTCACCGTCAGCTTAAAAACATAATCAAACGCCCCTATTTTCATGGCACTTCTTACGTTGTCAAAATCATTATAGCTGCTTAATACAATAAACTGGATGTGAGGATATTTTTCCCTGCACTCCGAGATCAGTTCAAAACCATCCACCGGGCTCATCTTTAAATCCGTAAGAACGATATCCGGCTGGTACTGTCTGATCTTTTGAAGTGCCTCTTCCCCATCGGAGGCATCACAGACAATCTGGTATCCATAGTTTTCCCATTTGATCAATGACTGGATTCCCAGACGCACCAAAACCTCATCATCTACAATCATTACCCTTTTCATCCCCTGACTTCTCCTCTCTGATTACCGGAAGCGTGAACAATACCACCGTCCCTCTTGTTTTAAGACTTTCTATGGTCAGCCCAAACTCATTGCCAAAGGTAATTCGGATATACTCATCCACATTCTTGATTCCGATGCCTGTCAGCTTGCTTTCTTTTATCCGGCCTTCTCTGGAGGCCTCAAATTGCCTGATAACATTGGGGGAAATACCTACTCCGTCATCCTCCACATATATGTTAAGGCTGCCCTCCTCTGCAGATCCGTAAATCCGGATCAGGATTTCTTCCCTTTCCTTGTCATATCCATGAATGATAGCATTTTCTACAATGGGCTGAAGGATAAATTTAGCTGTTTTCAAATTCATGATGTCTTCCTCAAGATCCATTTCCAGCCTGCAATGATTTCCATAGCGGCAGTTTTGGATATAAAGATAATTCCTGATGTTCTCTACCTCTTCCGCCACCGTTACCAGGCAGTTTTCCCTGCTCATGCTGTACTTTAATATATGGGCCAAAGCGTCAATTCCATCTACGATATTATCTGCTCCTCTTATGATCGCCATCCAGCGGATGGTTGAAAGGGTATTGAATAGGAAATGGGGATTTAACTGTGCCCTCAGGGATTCATACCGGTATTTTTCCTTTATCTCATGCTCATTTTTAAGTTCTTCGAACAAATGACGGATGTTAATGGACATTTGCCGGAAGGAGCGGTTTAACTGGCCGATCTCATCGGACCGCTTCGTATCAATATCTTTTAAATCCATGTCCAGTGAATAATTTTCCATCTGGCCGCTGAGTTTGACAATGGGCTTTACCAGCATCCTGATGGAAAGATACAGAATTAAGACAAGCGCGCATATGACGATCAGGATAATCAGATTCATTCTGTGCCCGATCATTTCCACCTGATTGGTCACTTCCTGATAATTGGTAAAATGAAAGACTTTCATCTGCTGATCGTTAAACACCCACGGCTTTGGTATGGTGTAATAGCTTATAAGAAAGTTTCCTCCTGCAGACTGATACCGCAGGCTCCCGCTCTTTTTCTTCTCGGTCTCCCGGAATAGATTCTTTATATCCTCTTCATGAATGAGTCCCTGTGTGTCATTTTGCATAAGCACGGTTCCGTCTCCCACACAGACATAAGCCATGTCCCCGGCATAGGCGTATTCCATCAAAAGGTCACTGAATTTTTTCTGATCAATGCTGATGATCAGCGTTCCTATGACATTTCCCGTCGAATAATCCTTGAGAAGGGATTTCGCCAGGGAAATATAAGTCTGGTCTTTCTGTTCACCAATGATGTAAGCCGGATTAAACATGGCCCATACGATATGTCCATTATTCTCCCTGCTCTTTTTCACCCAATCCTGATCCAGAAGAAACTGGTAATCCTGATAATTCATGCTCCAGTTGGAGTAAATCCTGCTGTAATCGTCAAACAAGATAATCTTCATATCCTGAACGAAATCGAACCCGCTGGCGATGCTGAGCTTATGTATCATCTGGTCAAAGTACTTCGTATTGTCATATTCGGACGTATTGGGATCTGTAATGCGCCTTTGTAATTCTTCGTCATATACAAAGACGTTGGTCAAGGCGGCAATGTTCTGCAAATTATCGCAGATATTACGTTCTCCCCTTGAGATGTTCTGAATGACCTTTTCACTCAGCTTTTCCTGGATGAAATGTTCCATGCTGACTCGTACGTAAATACAGGTTCCTGCCAATGGCATGACTACGCAAAGCAGTAACAATAGAAACATCCGAACAGATAATTTAGAAGACTTTTTCATCTCTTTTCCTCTTTCCGGTAACATTTAAAACAGCTCCATATACGCGGCGCAATGAGCGTTTGAAAATATGGTAATTTTTATTATAGCAAATATTTTATTTCCTGCAAAGATGGGCATTTTTTTAATTATAAAAATGTTATCTAAATCCTGCTTGGTGCTTATGCTTTAAATACATTGGGTTTTAATTGATTCTATTTCAGATTTATATAAAAACAGCAATACTGTCACTCTTTTGAATAGCCGGTTATCCGCAATCTATTATTATCTAAAAAGGGCTGTGTGCTAAATAATCAGCACACAGCCCCTGCCGGAATTCTTTTCCGCTTTACTTAATTGAAACATTTTTTAAAACTTGAACAGCCTTTTTAACTTTTTCCTCTGATGTCTGCCAAAGGGCATATTCATCTCTTTCAGGAAGCCCCATGCTACTTCCTGCTTTTCGATATGTCATTATACTGTCCACTTCAATTTTTCCGGACATATGATAAGAGGTGATTCCGGTAAGCGGAATTAATTTATCCATTACTTTAACATTAATTCCTCCTGCTGCCAGGATTTCGATTCTTCCTGCACTTTTCTCATAAAGCTCTTTTAACATCTCTCTGCCGTCCCATGCACTTCCACATTGTCCTCCAGTCAAAATGGTTTTCATTCCTAAAGAAATTGCCTGTTCCATCGTTTCCATTGGGTTTATGCAGGCATCAAATGCTCTGTGCAGTGCAGTGTCCATATTTCCGGCTAATCTTTTCAGTTCGGACATTCTTTCCACATCCAGCCTGCCATCCGGTCTTAAGATTCCCATTACCACACCGTCAGCTCCCAACTCACGATACATCTGTACTTCTTCTTTTAATTGTTCGAATTCATAGGCATTATAACAATAATCACCGTATCTGGGACGCAAAAGGACGCGGACTTTTATATCCGTATATTTTTTTACCAGCTTAAACAGCGCCATTCCTGGAGTCACACCTCCGATTACCAGATTGCTGCAAAGCTCAATCCTGTCTGCTCCTGCGTTATCCGCATTTACTGCAGACTGCACACAATCTGCACATACTTCTAATACCGAATATTTCATAATAACCTCATACTCTCAGAATCATTATTTTACCAGAAACTCGCCTACCTATTCTATCGCTAATATGTTTTGACCATAACTTCTTACCTTAAATGAGCGTAAAAGTAAATCACAGGCACTCTCGCTTATTAAATATGCCAGATTCTATCCGCATATTTCTGTTCAAGAATATTATTAAATTCTCTTCCACCGTCAATATTAGCGCTCTTGTAAACCGGAGGCTCATATCCTTTTGCCATCATATCTTGTACCGCTTCATAAATCATTTGCTGCAAAAGAAGGCATGTGCTGAGTGAAGAAGTTCCGCAAACTTTGTAGTCCAACCCTTCAACTTCCAGGGCAGCATCCCCAAATGTGGAATGGTTATCCAAAACCACATCAGCGAACTCATACAAAAGCTTACCGGAAGAATGTCTGGAGGTTGAACTTTTTGACACTTCAAGCGCAGTTACTACGATCAGCTTGTTGCCCTTTTTCTTTATATAGTCAGCCATTTCTATTGCAAACGGGTTTCTGCCGGAGTTAGAAATCAAAATGAAAATATCATTCTCTCCTATGTTCACCTGGCGCATTAAAAACGGAGCATTTCCTTCCACACTCTCATACATTCCTTCCGCCTTGTCTCGGATAAGCTTGCTTGGAATCAAGCCTCCGGCTCTTCCGCATACTTCAATTGCACCTGCATAGGAATGCCCGCTTCCAAATGCCTGCAGGATTCCTCCGTTTCTGATAGACTCAGAAACCAAGATGGCTGCCTCATGAATGTGCTCCTGTTCAGCTGCCTCCAGTTGTTCTATAATCTTTTTTGATTTGTTAAAAAACTCTAATCCCATAATATCTCTCCTAACTGTATTATTTAATTTATCCACCATTCCCTGACCGGAACATTTCTGTCCTCTGCCGGAAACGGTATGTTGTCTGTTTATCCTAAAAATCCAATTGCAGCAAAAATGATGGATGCTGCCATAACGATCAGGATTGCCTTCGTAGAGGTCATCTTTTTCTTTCCAAGTAAAACATAAATCGCGGTTACAATCAGAACCGGAACAAGGCTTGGCATGATCTGATCTAAAATGTCCTGTCCTGCCAAGGTGACATCTCCTGATATAAACGTTGCTGTAACATTCGCGTTTACAACAGTCGGAATCAAAGCACCTACCACGGTAATACCAAGCAGTGTTGCCGCACTTGTCAATGCATCCAGTTTATCTTTTGCAGAAACAATTAATTTTGTTCCCTCTCTGTATCCAATTCCAACTGTGATATAACGGAATGCCATGATTGCAATGTTAACCAATATCCAGATAACGACACCTGTCACATTACCCTGCTGTCCCATATATGCGGCTATGGAACCGCAAATCGTTGGTATCAGGACTCCAAATATGGTATCACCAACGCCTGCAAAAGGCCCCATCAGACCTGTTTTAATGCCATTTGCCGTTTCGACCCCATCTGTGCTGCTGTTTTTTCCTTCTGCTTCTGTTGCAACATCAATGCCCAATATAAATCCGCCCATATGGGGAGTCGTGTTAAAAAACTGCACATGATTTCTCATTGCTGCTTTTAAGTCTTCTTCTTTTTTATATAATTTACGCAGAACCGGGAGTATGGAATATAGATAACCTATTGCCATCATTTTTTCATAGTTCCATGTAATCTGTGATGCCAGTATCCATCGTTTGCTTACACTATTTATATCCTGGCTAGTAATCTTTTCCTGATTAGTCTTCATATTCTCCATCCAACAATCCCTCCTGAACTGCACCCTGATTTACTACAACAACGTTCTGGTTTTTCGCCGCCTCCTGCTTAAATGCGATGATTGCTAATGCAACTCCCATGATTGCCACTCCAACCATTGGTATTTTCAAGTACGCTGCTGCAATGAATCCAATGAGCAGATAAGCAATGTAATTTTTTACAGGAAGATATCTAAGCAGGATTGCAATGCCCACTGCAGGAAGCAGTCCTCCTGCAACTGACAGACCGCTCATTAACCATTCCGGCATATGCTCTGTAATGGCATTTACAAGATTCTGTCCGAAAATTAGCATCAGGAAAACCGGAATCGCTCTGGAAAGCCCCCATGAAAAAGCTCCCAGCCATGTATTCCTTGCTATCCCCTTAAAGTCCAGTCTTTCTATTGCTGACTCAACTCTCTTGGAAAAGAATACATTGGAAAATCTTGCAAGGACATCAAGCTGTACCATCAAAAGTCCTACAGGCACCGCCAGTCCCATACCAAACTCCATTCCCTTTCCCGACGTGATTGCAAATACGGTCCCAATCATGGCACCAGTTACATAATCAGGTATGGATGCCCCTCCATATGTACCTACTCCAAGGATCATCAGCTGAAGGGTCGCCCCTACTGCCAGTCCTGTTCCTATATCTCCCATAACAATACCGGTAATTGTCCCAATAATAACCGGCTGGTTTGCAAATATAGAAGTAGATAAGCCTTCACAAATAAAAAAGAAAGCTAATAATGTCAATACCAGAATCTTCCACACTTGAATTCCCATTCCCTATGCCTCCTTGTTTAAAAAAGATGTGAATTTCTTCTTATCGTCATTCGGTACCATCTGGGCATATACCTTCACGCCGGATTTTTCTATATCCAGAATATCCTTAATTTCTTCCTTCGTGCAGTATACGGATTTAGTTATTTGCTTCCTTCCGTCTTTCACTCCCATGTTTCCAATGTTAACTTCCTTTACTTTGACCCCTGCATCTAGCAACTCACGGATTGTATCCGTTCTCCTTACAATGAGAAATACCCTCTGTCCTGCGTACGCACCTTTATTCAGCCTCCTCGCAGCATTAGCTACTGACAGGACGCTTAACCTGATACCTGACGGAACTGCTGCCTGCAGAGCATTTTTGCCAATTTCATCAATTAAGATATTGTTGTCTACTATCATAATTCTTGTAACACCAAGGGTACGTGTCCAGTAGGTTGCCACCTGGCCGTGAATCAGACGTTCATCCAGCCTGAAATTTACAATCCCGTTATTTTCCACAGGCTTAGCAGATTCAACTACATTCATAGTCTGTTTTGCGGCGGCTACTCCTTCTCCGGTAATTATTTCCCTTGACTGTTCAATCGCACTCTCCAGCGTATCACCTACATTCAATGCAATCAGCATGCCCAGACATAATCCTGATACCAGTGCAATCGTTGGATACTCATGTCTTATAGCAATTGCTGCATTATAAGGCGTTCCCCCCTTTATGTCAGAAATAATCGCCTGACACTGTTCTTCTCCTTTTTCTGCAATAATCTTTCTGTAGGCATTCTCAACCGATTCTTTCGTCATTTCTTCTGTAAATGTCACTACTGAAAACTGGGGTGCTGCTCCGGTAATCATTTCACAGCTCTTTTTACAAGCCTCAGCATATTCCCCATGTGAAGCGATAATATAATACATAACCCTTCCTCCTAACGTTTTCACAAACTTTTTATTAGCTATGTCACCCTCCCCACAATTTACGGTCATTATTAACCGAACATCTCTTACTCCTTTCATGACTGAATTTAACAATTTATTATGCATAATAACTTGAAACTTATTATAAATAAAAATACTTTAAAAATCTTTGAATTTCGCTTTTTGGAAACTTTTTTAGCAACTTCCTCTTAATTGTACAAACATAATTTAATCATTTCTCACAAAAAAGACAGACTCTTCATAAAAGTCTGTCTTACTCAATTTAATTATTTTTCTCTTTTCTCTTTCCTGATTTTCCTGTAGTTGTCCACAATCAGATTCACGACGATACGCTCAATCATCAGATGATTCTGCACAACCGTCGTTAAATGGTATAAGACCGGATACGTGATACAGGGGTCATACGCCGCCTCTTTATTCGAAGTAATGAGCGCTATCCGGCCTTTTGTTTTTTTGATAAATAATTTGGATGAATTCAAAGCTTTCATTCCATCCCTATAAATATACTGTCCAGAATTGGAAAATATAATAATCAGAGTATCCTCATCTGCCTGATTAATAAATTGCTCCTGCTTTGTATCAAAGAGATTTGTTTTTATATATTTCCTCTCCTCCGCAAACATATACATAAAATCCATAGCAACCGTTTCCGAATAAACGGCTCCGAATGCAGCAACTTTATCATAATCATAAATTGCTTCTGCCAGTTTTTGAATCTGTACCATATTAATTCCGGACAGAAAATTCTTAATATCGCCAGAAAGGACCTTCAAATATCGTTCAATTCCTTGTGCTTCAATAAACTCGTTCATCGACAATTTTTGTTCGTTTCCGGTATATCTGCTTCTTTTTTTCTCATTCCTCACATTATCCCTAAACTCTTTATAATCCTCAAAACCAAGACGCTTTATGAATTTAGAAAGTGTTGACTTGGAAATGTGGCATTTTGCCGCGACCTGGTCAATCGGCATAAATTCAACCTCGTATATCATATCCAGTAAACTTTTCGCGATATGCGCATCCGTAGAACCATATTCACAGTCATTCAGTAAATTTAACAAACGATATGCAACAATATACATCCATCAACCTCCCGTATCTCATCATATTTTTCAAATATTTTTAAAGTTCACCGGGTTTCTTTTTCTAACGCCATTGCAACGTTAGCCATAATGTAAGAAATGTCTGTTTTCTTTTATAATAAGTATATTGTATATTTCAAATTTATCAACTTTTTTATCTTTGGTTATAACCGTATTTAAATCTTCTCACAGCTCAAATAAAAAACAGACCTTCTTTATTGTGAGAAGATCTGTTCTTCAGACTTAACTTAATTATTTTCATAGAAGCATTTAAAGGCATAAAATATTATGATATAAATATTCTATGGATTTGTAAAAGCCTCTCCTATTGCCATTTACGAAGTACTTCCCGCTGCAAGACCTGGTTATTGGTTAGACATCTTCGCCCGCCTCCCGTCATTAATATTCAAACTGGCGGTAGTAACGGCGGATCACCATGGGATGGCAGAACTCTTCCTCCATATGGGCATCCACACGGTTGTTCACCGCATGCATAACCAGGTGTGAAACAGAACCTCTGAATTCCCGGCTGATTCCCTTTAGTTCATAATCCTTTGTATCAATGACAGTATAGTTCTTGCAGACCTTGGGCAGGAAGCCTTTCACGCGCTCTGCAAGGGGGCGCTGCTCATCCTCTCCGATGAACAAAGTCACAGGCGTTTCCGCGTCTATAACCTCCAGCATACCATGGAAAAATTCAGCGCTGGTAATGGATTTGGTACGGATCCACAGCTGCTCCTCCCAGTAGCACATCGCATAGGAGTAAGTGGCTCCCCACTGGTTACCGCCACCTACAAAATAGTGGGGTATATCCGGGCGAGCCTTAAAATACTTATATTTATCCCTGGCGAATCCAGCCGCCCACTGGTCTGCTTCCTTCTCAACCTCCGCTAGGGCACGGGCCAGATGGGCCTCCATCTCTGCATTGTACTGGTCATACTCTGGGAACTCCCCGTTGTTGAACATCAGCCGGTTGGCAACCATATAAAACTTCAGCTGCTCATTCATAGGGTAGGAAATGCACCAGTCACATAGCTTCACCATGGGGGCATCCGGCTTGTCAATGAAACCAAACACCTTGGCACCGGCTTTCCGTACCTTCACAATGGCCTTTACCATCTCCTCTGTGCTTCCCGTCACAGATGAGAAGATCACGATAGAATCCTTTGTAAAACGCTTGTTGCCGGTGGTGATGAACTCCGCGCCGTTCTCCACATATACCGGTATGGAGCTTCTGCCCCTCATATAGACCTCCACCTGCATGCCGGAAGCCCAGGTTCCGCCGATACCGATGAAATAAATTCCGTCAAAACCTCTCTGCTGGATTTCGTCCACAACTTTCTCAATCTCCGGCCGCAGTGCCAGAGCGCCATTTACACTGTCAATCTGCTTTTGTTCGTCAAACTTTAACATAATTGCTCCTTCCTTCTACTTATGGAAATGCACTTTAAAGTTGCACTTGTCTCCACGGGTATAAGATTTCGAATATTCTATCACACGGTCTTCCTCGTCATAGGTAGTACAGGAGAACAGGAATACCGTCTGGTCTTTGTTAATATTAATCAGCCTGGCATCGGACTGGGTCAGCTGAACTAAGTCCAGTGTCTGCCAAGCCCTTACAGGGTTAATCCCATAAAATTTATAGATTTCAAACATGCTGAATACGCTTAAGTCGATACCTTCCATCTTGGGTGCCATATTATAGGGAATATAGATTTCCTGAATGGCTATGGGGTCTTCATCTGCATAGTCCAGACGCTTGATATAGTACAACATATCTTCCTCGTCGATTCCAAAGATTGCCGCGTATTTTTCTCCGGCCTTCCGCTGGCCTTTCAGCAGGATCTTGCGTTTATTCTGAACATGCTTTTCCTCCATAGTCTGAGTAAATCCGCCTAACACCTCTAAGTCCCTCTCGATCTGGGTCATAACGTACACGCCCTTGCCCTGGACACGCTTTAACAGGCCCTCATTCACCAGCGCATCAATGGCGCTGCGAACGGTCAGACGGTTGATTCCGTAGGTGCTTGCCAGAACATTTTCCGATGGAATAGCCGTACCGGGAGCATACTCCCCGTCTTCGATTTTAGAACGTACCACTTCCCGAAGCTGAAGATAAATCGGTGAATTGTAAGCAATCTCTGCTGTTTTGGCCAACTTTATTCCTCCTTGTTATAAGAACTTAGCGTTGTTTTTTAATCACTTATCTGTTATATTACCAGGCGCCGTTGTACTCCAATGTCACACTGGAATTAGCAGCACCCATTCTCATGCACTCTTTCACATTTTTGCCTTCCAGAATACCCTTCAGGAATCCTGCGATAAAGCTATCCCCGGCTCCCATGGTATCCACCACATTGCAAGGTACAATCCCAAATATAGTAAACTCAGTTCCGTCATAGGCAATGCTGCCTTTTTCTCCCATTGTGGCGATTACCATGCCAGGTCCTTTTTCCTTGAGCTCCTTCATGGTCTCCCGAAGTTCCCAGGTATCTCCGTCGTCCGAGGCAAAAAACAAGTAATCTACAGAGGGAATCGCAGCGACAGCCGCCGGATCGCCCGGCCTTGTGGCTGCATCGAACGCAATCCTGATTCCCCGCTTCTTCAGCTGAACCAAATCGTTGTGGATATTCCCCCATAGCCCAGTCACGATCATATCATGCTCACAGATGAAATCCTTTTCCTCATCAGTCAGCTTGAAACCGGCCAGCACGCCCTCCTCGTAATCTCCGAATACACGCTCCCCGTCCACCAGGTCCACATGGGTGATGGCCGTATTCCCCTCCATAAAACGGATATGGGATACATCTACGCCTTTTTCTGCGATCTTCTCCTTCATCAGCGCACCGTAATTATCTGTACCTACCACGCCGGTATAGGAAGCATGGCCTCCCAACCGCACAAAATACACAGCTACGTTTACAGGATTACCGCCCGGGTAAGCGTTCCCGGTATTATCATAAACATCCATACAGTTATCGCCAACTGCAGCCAGTTTCATATTTTATCCCTCCATTTGCCGGAAAGAAACTCACCTTCTCGTAAGCTCGCTTGCGAAGCAAACGTATTCAGAGCGTGTGATTTCCTTAAAATATTCAAACACCACGCCCTGCTGGTCCATCGTCACACCTGACTGATAAATCACAGGAGCACCTTCTTCGATTTCCAGATAGCCCGCTTCTTCCTCATCGCAATAGGCGATGCTCAGTTTCTCCATACCGCTGGAAACCTCTACACCATATCGTTCCTTCAGCACAGCATAGAGAGAAACTTTGTTTAAATCGATCTGTTCCAGTCCGGCAAAGCGCTGGGCATCCAGATAGATGGTAGTAATCAGCACCGGTATCCCGTCCAGATAGCGCAGACGCACAAGCCGTATCAGCTTGTGCCCCAGCGGCAGTTTCATTTTGCGCCCAATATCCTTGGGCGTCTCACAGAAATCCACGAGCAGCACTTTTGTATCAACCCTCCGCCCCGCACTCTGCGCTGTCTGGTAAAAACCATAGACATCCTGAAGGTTACGGACCAGTTTTTCCCTGGCCACATAGGTTCCCGAACCATTTTTGTTATATATTTTGCCTTCCAAAATCAGCTGCTTGATTGCACTTCTGAGGGTGGACCGGTTAAAATCCCACATCTCGCACATGCTCCGCTCGGAAGGAAGCTTCTCATCCGGTTTTAAATGATTTTTAATGATATAATTTTCAATTTTTTCCATTGCCTCATCCCGGGGCTTCTGGCGATCTAAACTCATGACAGACATTCCTTTTATTTTCATTTTGAATTACAAATCTTCTTACACTATCTTTAATCTTAGAACATCTGCCTCAAAGTGTCAATCTTTCTAATTGGAGAAAACCGCTATTTACCGGCCTCCGCCTTTTTATTCCTGCTCTCCCAGAAGTAAAACACCGGAAGCCCTGTAACCACGGCAATCAGTGCACAGGCGATACCTGCCATAGGTGCCCATATAAAGGTTGACCAGATCAGGGTCCCTGTGATCAGCATGGCCACACCCACCATCAGAGGCCTTGCAGGCATCCTGTACGCAGGTTTGTAATGCGCCTTGTTTCTCAGCACGATGATCGTGCCAAAGGTAAGGAAGTTCTTTAACAGAGCTACCAGAGTGAAGTAACCTAGCAGGTCAGAAAGCGAAGTGGCGAAAATCAGAACAATCGCAACTGCACACTGAACCAGTATGGAGAAGTAAGGAGTCTCATACTTGGGATGTACCTTGCCAAAAGATTTGAAGAACAGGCCATCCTTTGCCATGGCGTATTCAATACGGGGCTGAAACATGATACAGCTGGACAGAGATCCGATTACCACAATCACTGCCATCACCGCTACGATGATTCCCGCATATCCTCCTATAACCGGGATCTTGGATGCCAGCAGTGCGATAGGAGCCTCAGAGGCAGCCAGCTCATCAACAGACAACAGACCGGAAGCGATCAAAGTCAAGCCAACATATAGGGCAAGTACGATAAATGCAGTGAGGATCAGTCCTCTGGGCAGATTCTTCTTGGGTTCTTTGATCTCTCCGGACATATAACAAGCCGCTGCCATGCCGTCAAAGGACCATGTAGTTGCGGAGATACCGGCCAGGAGAGCGGTAAAACCAGTTGCGGTCACGCCTGCCAGCGGCATGGAGGACAGGAATAAATTTCCTTTGATGAAGAAAATACCGATGCCGATGATCAATACAAAGGGAATAACCTTCAAAGCGGTGATTATTGTCTGGAATTTACCACCACCTTCCACAGAGCGTAGATGCAGCATCATAAAAATCAGCACGAAACCTACTGCCACCAGACGGAGGATCAAACCGTGTACCGGAATGAAGAATGCCAGGTAGTTAGCAATGGCCAGGGCCATAATGGAAATGGATGGCGGATCGGTGGCCCAGAAGCTGATCCATCCGCAAAGGAATGCCAGAGGACGCGATCCTGCTTCCTTAAAATAAACATACTGTCCGCCGTCCTCAGGAAAGGCACTGGCCAACTCCGCATAGCAAAAGTTGGCTGGAATCTGCAGCATTCCTCCGATCAGGAAAGACATCACCAAAAACAGGCTGCTTCCCGCGGCTCCCGCCACCTCACCCAGTGAAGAGAAAATCCCGGATCCTACTGTTGTACCGACTCCGAGTGCAATTACGGTGCCAAGACCAAGCTTCCGCTTTAATTCGTTGGCACTTTGTTCCGGTGTTTTAACGTTTGACATACTCTTTCTCCTTTTTATTTGTATTTTTGCTAGATATGCTCCCCTTAACTGTATATCACTTAACGTCCATATGGACGTGCAGCTGTTGTTTGAAACCACTACTCCCCGATTACCTGGATGAGTATGGTTCTCTGGGCCGGTCCGTCAAATTCGCAGAAGTAAACCTCCTGAGCCCCGCCCTTTTGAATGCAGCCCCCGCTTACTAGAAGATGGCAGTGATTCCCTGTGAGAAGTGATTTCAGGTGACCTGTGGGATTGCCTGCCGTAGAGCCGTAGTCACGGAGCATCCTGGCGTGGGCGTATGGCCAGTCCTCTGGGGCCATCCTGGCCAGAAACTCCGATATATCACTTTCCAGGCATTCCAGGGACTCATTCACTGTAATTCCGGTGGTTGTGTGTCTGCTTATTACGTTGACAATTCCATTTTGAATTCCACTTTCCTTCACGGCTTGTTCGATATCACCGGTGATCCGGATCATCTGGTTGTATTCCGTTGTCAGGAGTGTCATTGAACTTGTATTTACCACTGTTGTCCCTCCTTACCTTTCCCCGGAAACATCGGGAGTGAAAGTATCTTCTAATCCGCCCAGGAATTCTATGGCATTACCACCTTTTATCAGTTCCAGGGTACTCTCTCTAAAGCCCAGACGCGAAATGGCATCCGCCATGCGGATCTGCTCGAAACGCGGATTGTTGCTTCCGAACATTACCTGATGCCGCAGACTGCGGTCAATCCACGTGGCAGGGATGTCATGGTTAAATACCCTCTTGTAAAATTCCAAAGCATTATCAAAATACAAAATCCCTGTATCCGCATAAACATTGGGATATTTCAGCATCAGCATAGCGGTCTCCTGCACCCAGGGCCAGCCGAAGTGAGCCAGGCAGATCTTCAGGCCTGGCCTGGCGGCTGCCAGTTCCTCGAACTCTATTGGCCTGGAATATTTTGCAAGAGTATTAGGCTCCCAGGACAATCCGCTATGAAAGATTATAGGTTTGTGATACTTCTCACAAATGTCATAAATCGGATTCAGCCTCTCATCCGACGGATAAAAATGCTGCCTGGATGGATGAAGCTTCAAACCCTTGAGTTTCAGATCACCGAATGCATGCTCCATCTTATCTGCAGCCCCTTCGGCCAGGGGATCCACCCCTGCGAAACCAATAAAGTGGTTTGGTGCCATATCCACCAGCCTTTTAATCTCCTCATTTGTAACCAGCGGCCTGCCGTGCTCTGTGGTGTAGTCTTCTGGAAGCAGACAAAGGCGGTCCAGCCCCGCACAGCACATCTGGTTGAATATATGCTTCAGTGGTGCCGTACCGTTTAAGTGGATGTCCAGGGCGTCATGCCTTAACTCCTCCACCTTGGCGTCCTCATTGATAGGCTCATAAAACGCCGGATGTACATGAATGTCAATAAACATAATAAGTCTCCCTTCCTGTCTGTCAGAAGCCGGCTTCTCTCATATAGGCTCGGGCGTTATCTATGGCTCTCCTGGAATACAGCCTGGGTTCGTTAATATATCCTGTCACCAACTCCAATGTGGCGGTCTTATCATATCCGGCATCCTTTAGCTCCTTAAACAGCTCAGGAAGCGGTATGGAGCCCTCGCCGGGAACAATGTGACTGTCCGTCCCCTGAACTCCGTCAATAATGTGCATGTGATACATTTTTTCCCCAAGCTTGTCAATGTATGCCATGATGCTTTCATGCTGGACAAAAGGCGGCACTACATCGCACATCCCCATAATATAGGGGGAATCTATGCGCTTGAACAACTCGATCAGGTCATTGGCACTCTTGAACGCATTGGTCTCATAGGGTGTGAGTGTCTCCACCACCAGCTTTACACCGACCTTCTCTGCATGTCCGGTCAACTCTTTTAAAGTATCCACCATGCGGGACCATATCTCCTCATAGGTTGCCAGGTATCCTGCATGGGCAGGGGACACCAGCATATAATCAGAGCCCATTTCTTTTGCCATATCCAGACACAGCTTCAGATAATCCACCGCGTCACTCCTCTGCCGCTCGCTTCCAATCATAAAATTGTAAGGATAAGCGTTATGCTCTGGCGTGAACCCCCGCACCGGCATCTGATATTTATCGATTAAGCGCTTTACGTCCTCAATCTCTCCCGCCTTCAGATCTGGTGCAAAGGCGTGAGGTCTCCCGCCCCACAGCTCAATGAAATCATAGCCGAAACGCTTTGCGTCCAGAAAGCAGTGTTCCAGCGGATTGCGCTGGTAACCAGATGTAAACATTCCAAGTTTCATTATTAATTACCCCCTTTGTTATGGGCACGCTACGGTTGTATGTAGACCGCTTATGTGCGATACATGCCAACTTAATTAATCTGATACTTAAGAAGCTTAGTAAGTTGACTTTGTTCATGTTCTTTAATGATTGCTGCAATTGCTTTTCCCAATGCCTTGTGTCCTTGAACACTCAGATGGATTCCGTTCCGGCTCCATCCGGACGGAGAAAACAGTAGTCCGTCCGTTTAACCCTTCCTCCACAACACGGTATTGATCTCCCAGCGTTTCAGCGATAACTCCTGGATACCGGACACTCCTCGTATCTGGATCCGGTCTTTGGCAGGCAGCCCCATGTATTGGAATCACCATAACAGAGAACCCGTTTTCTCATCTTCTTATTCCTCCCAAGGATTGAAGGTACTGACCACTTTGGCAGCTATCTTCGCACCTGTGTCCAGGCATGTTTCAATGTCCGACCCATTAAGAATTTCGTAGAGGAATCCAGCAATAAAGCTGTCGCCCGCGCCCACAGTATTCACCACACTTGCAGGATAAATGCCTCCCTCATAAAACCGGTAGCCGTCATAGGCCAGGCTTCCCTTATGACCAAAGGTGGCCACCGCAACCTTCATACCTCTGTCCACCTTATCCTTCAGGTAGGATTCAATAAAAGCATCCCGTTCCTTATGGTAGGAATAAAATCCATAGTCTACATAAGGCAGGGTTTTCTCAACCAGTTCGTGGTCCAGCCTGTCTGCGTAGTCAAAGCTGATCTGCGCGCCGGAAAGCTGGCGGATTTTCGGCAAGGCATCCTCCGCCTTTCCCCACAGTGCGGTATGCACCAGGTCATGGGCAGCGGCAAAGCGGACATCCTCATCGTCAAACTCAATATGTTCCAGCACCCCCTCAACATAATCACCGTGCACCCGGTCCAGCCCATCCATGTCCATGTAAGTGATGGCAGTAGGCCCGACTCCCACTTTGAAACGGCTCAAATCCAGCCCTTCCTTGGACAGTGCCTCCACCATCCACTTTCCATTTTCATCGGAACCGGTGGTACTGATAATGGATACAGGAACTCCCAGCTTCTGAATATTGACACCAGTGTCTACTACATTGCCGGTTGGATATTTCCTCCCAATCCGGTCATACACATCAATGCAGTTATCTCCCATTGCAGCAACCCTCATTTTTCCTCTCCTCCAATTTTTATTATACATGTTTTATCTTTTTCATACCACTTGCAGTATATCAAATCAATGTATTAGTGTCAATTTATCATTTTTCACATATTTTATCCCATACAATAGTGCATATTACACATACACCATATGTTACAAAGCCCTTCGCTCTCAATTAATCTATTAATGTATATATGTCAAAATAATATTTATACCAAAGCTTCATCACCCTACGTCCGCCGTAGTGTACAACCCAGTGACGATGGATTCTCTGCTTCCAGCTTAATCTTTTTAATAAGTCTTCACGCACATGCCTTCCGTCATTCAATGTACGCTAGTCCGTATCCAGCCTGCTTTATATCTGTCGTCACCGCCTCCTTGCAGCAAATAAAGATCCGTTCTGTTGTGTGTCATATCTTCCTACCATTATCCGGAAAATACATGGCATCACAAGATGGCATAGAGACGTGGCATGACAATAAGCCTTTTTTGTATGAGATATTTTTCTGATCAGAACACAAGCGTCAACCATTTATAAAACATATATATGTCAACGTTATTAAGATACCACTTTTAACTTGTAAAAATAAAAATTGGCATCTATGTTATTCCGATTTTTTCGCCCACTTGTCTTTCTATTTTATGCACTTTGTATATTTTATTACATATTTTTTATACTTTTATAACAAATTTTATTATAAATCGCTTTTTTGATTGAATACAAATTTTTGCTGTGTTATGATGGCACAAGAATTGGTTTGAAATTATTAATAACTCATCAGTATTATCAACTTTTTTTCAAAGGAGGCTGCATTATGCAGAAAGCTGACATTCTTTTACGTTCCAACGCTGTCTTCTCAGGCCTTGCTTCCGCTCCGGAGGCAGGTTTCGTTGCCATATCAGGCAATCATATCATGGCCGCAGGTCCCTCGGACGGCGCGGAGTACGCCGGACCGGACACACAGGTACTGGATCTGCGAGACAAGCTCATTTGTCCGGGCTTTACGGATGTACACTGCTTCTTCAGTGGATATCTGCTGACCATCGCTGGTGCTGATTTAAGCACATGCCAAAATGCTGGTCAGACGATAGCAGCTGCTAAAGCTTATCAGAAAACACTTGTCCCAGGCGCAACAGTTCTGGCAAGAGGGGTGCAGCCCGGCTTCACGGAGCTAAGCTGCGACCGGCTGGATCAGGAATTCGGGGACACGCCTGTTATCCTCTTTATGGAGGGAGGGGAAAGCTGCTATATGAACAGCGCCGCCTATAGGGATTACCGATTCACTCCGGACACCTGCTGGTCAGAAAGCTACTGGCGTCTTCTGAAGTATATTCTAGGGCAGAAGGACTTTTCCGTTCCGGAATTCAGGAAATATCTGTCCATGATGAATTCAAGGGGAATTACTTCAATCAAAGAAATGGGCTTTGACGATTTCTACGGTTTTACAGAAGAATTTAAGAAATTAGAACAGGAGAATGCCCTTACCGCCAGAGTGCATTTCATGAGTCAGCCTGTTGGCTTCCCCATGAATCTAGAATATGGAAAGGAGATGCGGGATTCCTTCTCTGGCAGTTTTGTACACTTCTCAGGTTATAACCAGATGACCGACGGATCCATCAGTCAGCTGGAAGGTGAAATGAAATCACCTTACCTCTGTGCAGATACCTGCTGTACCAAGGATATCGATTGGGAAGGTTTAAGAAAGGATACCCTATCAGCCGACAGTGAGAACTTCCGCTTTTCTCTTCATGCCCAGGGTGACGGAGCCATCTGCAGGACCATAGATATTTTTGACCAGTGCCAAAGGGGACCGGACGGTAAGATAAAAAACCGTCATGCAATTACAGACTTAGAGTGCTCGGATCCTGCTGATCTGGAGCGTATGGGAGTTCTCGGCATAGTGGCAGAGGTCTATCCCCAGATCATGTCCATTGCAGACCGGGACGGTAAACTGGCAATGATTCAGAAGAATATAGGCCAGGAACGCGGCAAAAACTACTGGAACCGCCGGAAAATGGTTGATAGCGGCGTGATGATCTCCTGCGGTACGGATCTGCCGCTGCTCTATGACGATATTCCAGAATCCATCTATCACACGGTAGGTGCCCTGTTTCCCGAAGGAGGTGCACCCTTTAACAAAGAGAACACCCTGACTGCAGCTGAGCTATTAAAAGCCTGGACCTACGGCGGTCAATACAACCTGGGCTGCGAAAATCAACTGGGCACCCTTAAAGCCGGTAATCTGGCAGATATCGCAGTTCTGGATGGAAATGTATTTGAGACCCCGATGGAACATGTGCGCGATATCAAAGTATGCCTGACACTGGTGGATGGCAAAATTGTCTATCGTACAATCTAAGGAAACCAATGTATTAAATAAGATTCACGACAAAAGGGGCTGTAAAATAAGTCCTTAAAAAAAGGATTCATATCAGTGAACGCTGGAATGAATCCTTTTTTTAGATTTATTTGTGATTTTGCATGGATAAATAATTATGTTATTACAGTTTTGATAAAAATGTGTACACAAAGTAACCCTTGGGAATCCAAGGCAGAGCCCCCATCTTGATGCCGTTTTTATGCAGCTATCAATTGATGTTCATAGAATCAATCAATACAGAAAGTTTTTCAAAAACCTTATCACGGTATAATTAATTATACCAAAAAATCGCTGAAGTCTCACGACTTCAGCGATCTTTCTTTCAGGGGAGTTTTTTTACAGCCCCTTTTATTTAATGCCTTTTTTCTTTTTACTCCTATAACGAATCCAATGCCTGCCTCAAATCTGCGATAAGGTCTTCCGAATCTTCAATGCCCACGGACAAGCGAAGTGTATCGTCATAAACTCCTGCTTTTTCCCTTTGCTCCTTCGACTGGCCGAAATGTGTGGAGGTTGCGGAATGTACGATCAAAGACTTTGCATCTCCCACGTTTACCATGTAATCGAAAATACGAACCCGCTCCAACACCTTCTTGGCTGCCTCCAGGCCTCCTTTTAGGCGGATAGACAGTATTGCGCCGGAACCTTTCGGAAAATATTTTTTCGCCAGGTTATAATATGGGCTGCTCTCCAATCCTGGGTAGGATACCTGCAGGATCTGCGGATGGCTTTCCAGGAATTGTGCCACCTTAAGGGCATTTTCCACATGGCGTTCCATGCGAAGGGACAGGGTTTCCATACCCTGCAGGAGATAAAAGGCATTGGTCGGGCTGAGATGGGATCCGAAGTCCGTCAGATACCGGATGCGGAGCCTCTTGGTAAAGATATTTTTTCTCAGCTCTTCCTCTCCGATTGAGTCCTTATACTCTTCATAAAAAGAATCAAACTGAGGAAATTTCCCGTTATGCCAATCGAAACCTCCCTTTTCCACCACAAGCCCCGCGATGATAGTACCATGACCCGCAAGATATTTCGTAGCGGAATAGCATAAAATGTCGGCACCGTAGTCGAAAGCCTTGATGAGATAAGGAGTTGCGAAGGTATTGTCAATAACCAGGGGAATGCCGTTTTCATGGGCAAGGTTTGCAATGGCCTCAATATCTACGATATTCATTCCCGGATTTCCGAGGCTTTCAATATAAATGGCTTTTGTTTTCTCATTGATTGCCCGCTTATAGGATTCAATATCGTTTTCGTCCTCTATGAACCGGCCTCTGATCCCATATTCGGGCAGGATTTTATTCAGCAGTGTAGTGCTCCCGCCGTATAAAGTCTGAACCGCCGCAATCTCATCCCCTGCTGCTGCAAGATTCAAAAATGTATTGGAAATGGCTGCCATGCCTGAGCTTAGGGAAAGGGCTGCACTTCCGCCCTCTAAGGATGCTATTCTTTTTTCAAGCACATCATTTGTAGGATTGGAGAATCTTACATAAGAATGACCCTCTTCCGAATAGTCGAAAAGCCTGGTGCACCGGTCAAAATCACCCAGTTCAAAGGCTGCGGTATGATAAATCGGAACCGCTTTAGAACGGTAATGCTCTCCTGGATTATATCCAGCATGGAGCTGTCTGGTCGTAAAACCGAGAGAACTGTCTTTGTATGCTTCATAGCTCATGTTTAAATCCCACCTTTTTGTATAATATTGATTCAATCATCTGAAGCAATACATCTGCCGCCCATGCGATACCGGCGCAAAAGATCGTGCCCCAAAGGATTTTATAAGTATTCATTGTACGAAGCCCGTCAAACAGTATGGTACCCAGACCGCCGGCATTGATGGTGGCGGCAATGGTTGCGATACCGATCGTAGATATGATTGCCAGATGAATTCCGGCCATAATTACTGGCAGTGCAAGAGGCAGCTTCACCTTGTATAAAATCTGCCACTGGTTCATTCCCATTCCCATGGCTGCTTCCAGAACCGGCTCATCCACCCCCTTTAGTCCCGCCATGAAATTGCGAAGCAATAGAAACTGGTTATAAAGCACCAGAACGAAGATCGCCGTATTTCTGCCGATTCCCATAATTGGGATGAGTATTGCAAAAAGCGCAAGGCTGGGTATGGAATAGATGACGCTGAAAATCTGAATTGCCGCATTTACCAGCCGCTCCGACCGAATGCTCAGCAGGGTGATGGCAAAAGCCAACAGGATGGAAATAAGCAGTGTGATTCCTACGATCTGCAGGTGCTGCACCAGAGCGGTCAGTAATTTTTCCTGATAGGTACTTAAGTAGGCTATCATCATATCCCTCCCCTATCCGAAAGAATATAGTTCTTTCCGGCAGTCCTGATCAAAGCCTCAACAAACTCATCAGCAGGATGGGCTGTAATCTCTCCCGGCGAATCGAATTGTTTCACCTTTCCTCTGTCCATAATCAGTACCCGTGTGCCCAGCTTAAAGGCTTCATTGATATCATGGGTTACAAAAAGAAACGTTTTTTTCGATTTCTCATGGATCTTTAAAAGTTCATCTTGAAGGTTTTCCCGATTGATTGCATCAATGGCACCAAAAGGTTCGTCAAAGAGCATGACCGCCGGATCTCCCGCCAGCGCTCTTGCCAGCCCGATTCTCTGCTGCTGTCCGCCGGAAAGCTGTGCAGGATAGCGGGATTTAAACTCCTTCGCCTCCAGATTCACCAGATTGAATAGCTCTTCAATCCTGTCATCGATCCGATTTTTTTCCCAGCCGAGAATCTTAGGAACAGTGGCAATATTATTATAGATGGTCATATGAGGGAAAAGTCCGATCTGCTGAATGACATACCCGATCCCTCTTCTCAGCTTGACAGGGTCCATTTCTTTGATACTGCTGCCAAACAATCTGATTTCACCGCTGTCGGGTTCAAATATACGGTTTATCATTTTTAACAGCGTGGTTTTTCCGCAGCCCGAGGTTCCAAGTATTGTGATAAATTCTCCTTCCTCAATGCTTAAGTTCACATGTTCCAAGGCATTATAGTTTGCCTTGGGAAACCGTTTATTGACATTTATAAATTCAACAGCAATAGCCATACCCTTATCTTCCTTTCAGCGACAACGCCTTTACAGGGCAACCCTGGACACAGACCCCGCAGCCAACACATTTTGACACGTCATTCCGGATTTCCCCTTCTTTATAAAACACTTCAAAGCTGCAGCGTTTGACGCACTTGCCGCATTGGATGCATTTTGATCGGTCGAAATTAATCATATATGAGGCCTTAGGCCAGATTCCCAGACTGTTTCTTTTCTTCTGGCCACGAAACAGGTAGCAGCAGTCTCCGCAGCAATTGCAAATCCCGTTGGGATTTACCGTATGCATGAGCCCTGCCTGATCAGCCTTCCTTACGATTTCCTTTGCCTTCTCCTTATCAATCTGTTCCGACAGACCCCGGTGTGCAAAGGAATTCAGGCCGTTTTTATAGGTAATACAGGTCTTTGTGGGCAAGCCGCAGTCCCCCCTCAAGCTTCTGCAATCGCAGTAATTGAGATAAACCGGCCGATCCTGTTTATCGATGAAATCAAGCACCTCATCCAATGGCATTATTTCATCCGCCGTAGGGGGACGGTCCAGGTCCGGGTCCAATCCGCTGCAGTAGGCATCGAAATACCATTCGTCCAGAGCCTCTCTGTCTTCTTTGGAAAAGCTTCGATAAGTCTCCGTTTCCGATATGGAAAAGATATCAAGTCTGTTATAAAAGTCTGATATCCGGTATGTTCCTTTTTCTTCATCCGTCAGAGACACAATACCTCTTTTATAACTGTTCTCCAAAAAGCCCTTAGGATCGGGAAAGCCCATGGCTTTTACATCTTCTTCCGAAAAAGCCTTCTGTTCCATCCGGCTTACAAAATCTATCTCCTCTGGTGTAAATAATTTATCTAAATTGGAATATGCAGCTTCCGGAATTTGAAATTTCTTTATAAATGCAAGGTTCTTCATATCTTCTGCCTCCGCCATTATTTAATTGAATCATAAAATTTCTTTCCTACTTCTTCATATTCCCTCTTGTTTACATCCACCTCGGCATTCAGTTCTGTAATGGTCTTAATATCGATTTTAGTGTTTACAGCATTGAGGATTTCCGCGATATCAGGATTTGCATCCAAAACCTCTTTTCTGACTACAGGAGCGATGTTGTAAGGAGGCCAGACCGCTTTGTCATCCTCCAGCAGAGTAAACTTAGGATCAATGAGATTTCCTTCTGTTGTTGATGCCGGGGCCACATCGGCTTCTCCTGCTGCCAGAACTTCATACTTCAGCGCGTTATCGTACACCTTGGAGGAAGCCCAGTCAAATTTCCCATATGTGGCCTCCAGTGCAGGAATGCCGTCTTCCCTTACATCAAATTCTCCCTGGGAAGCGAATCTCAATTTGGCTGCATTTTTCTGAAGATCCGAAATGGTTTTGATCCCATATTTCTCCGAAGCTTCCGTGGTGATCACCAACCCCTGGCCGTCATTTGCTTGTGCATAATTCAACCAAACTACATTGAATTTTTTCGCATACTCTTCTTTAACGATGTCATAAACCTTTTGAGGATCCGTTTCCAACGGAAGCTTCAACACGGCTAACAAGCCGGTTCCCGTATACTCGGGGTAGAGATCTATATCACCATTTACCAATGATGTATGCACCACAGAACTTGCAATATCAAATACCCGTTCCACTTTAAAGCCTTTGTCTTCCAATGCCAGTGCGTAAATCTCGCCCAGAATTAAATTTTCCGTGAAATTCTTTGATCCTATCTTGATCGCCTTCTGATCCCCAGAACCTACATTACCGGATTTTTGGGAAGAGCAGCCTGCGGCCATAGAGATGACGATTGTCAAAATTAAAAATAAAGATACCTTTTTAAAAATTGAATGTTTCATGATTGTTTCCTCCTAGTTATTTACCGTTTTATATTTTGTGATCCTATGATCCAATCGGTTAAGAAGATATCCGGAAAGCAGCGAAAGGATTCCCACAGAAACACCGCCGATCAGCAGCAGATCCGTCCTCATCAGTCCAAGACCTGTAAAAATCAGGCTTCCCAGTCCCCCTGCACCGATATAAGCAGCAAGAGTAGCGCTTGCGATTACTTCGACAACAGCGGTTTTAACTCCTGCAAAAATAAGCGGAAAAGCCAGTGGTATTTTTACTATAAAAAAGGTCCTCCATGCTCCCATTCCCATTCCCAGGGCTGTTTCCAGTACAGCTTCAGGCAGTGTACGAAAGGCCAGTGCAGTATTGATCAGGATGGGAGGGACCGCTAAAATTGTCAGCGCCAGGACAGCAAGTTTCATTCCTGTTCCTATTATAGGAATGAACAGCACCAGAATGGCCAGGCTTGGTATAATGCGAAGAGTTCCGAAAAGCCCCTTGACTCCCTTGTACAGGAAATCGCAGGAGGTGCATAAAATCCCGAGAGGAATGGCGATGATCATCGCCAGGATAACGGTACTGAGGCTAATTAAGATATGTTCCCTTACCAATAGGATATAGTCAGAGAAATGATTGGAAAAATATGACAGAACAAGTTGCAATAGCTTCCGCCCCCTTTTTAATAACATACTAATTCTATATGTTTTATAAGTTTTGTTTATTATATTCTATGCTCTGCCTCTTTGTCAATAAAAATTTATCATTGCTGAAAATTAATGATAGTGCATAGTTCTTGTAATACAAGGGCGGCTTCGGTTTGATGTGAATGACACATGAATCTTGCAAATCTTTAGAACAAAAGGGGCCAATCCACTATGAATTGACCCTAAAAGTTTTAATTATTCAGTGTCCCACTTGATGGCAGCACACGTTTTTGTTTATTCACGTAATATCTCTTTTTATATTTCACACCGGCAAATTTGCTGATCTTACGAATGATGTTATAATTTACAAAGCTACCCACCGCTCCTACCAATGGGATCCCCTGTACGAATTTTGCGACTAATAACGATTCCGATAGTATTCCTGCTGTGGTTTTTATAAGTTCCTCCAAGTCAATTTCCGGAATCTTCTTAGCATCTATGTCTTCGCCTAATTTCTCAAGCTTTTGATTGAATTCTTTCTGCTGCTCCTGTTTCGACATTGCAGTACAGATTAAAAGCAGGATATAAGCTTTTTCTTCCTCTGTTTCATAATGATATCCGTAACTTAAAGCAATTTCATAAACAGATTTCATGACTAAGGATAAAAATAGAGGAATATCTGGCAAGCCGATTCCGAATACCCCTAAAACTCCTCCTTCTAGTACAGAGATGGAAGAATTAAACATCTGGGACTGCTTGGAATGCCGGTCCATACGTTTCAAATATTTTCTTTCGGTTACTTTGTCAATGGCATAATTATTTAAATCATATTCCAACTGTATCTTATCTTTATCATACGTTTTCTCTATATAAATATATCCTTTTTCAAAAACCAGCCGGAAGCCTTTATAGAATGCCGTCTCCAGGGCAGTTTTCAGTTTGTTTGGAATATAACTTTGGATTTTATCAGTAACAGGCTCTATGGAAGCTTTTAATAATGGATTTTCCTTTTTGTTAAGCAATTTATTTTCTTCTTTTTTTATCTGCTTCACCTGCTTATCGAATTGCCGTCTCATATATGTCAGCCTCCCCTTTCCGTGAGTCCTTAGTTTTAGATTGCTTTATCCAACATTGATCATACAAAAGAGCTATGTTACCATTTTTTACGGTGGTTCATAGCTCTTTTATCGCCATATTTAAAACTTCCTGGTACCTCCTACTTTCGCAAGATCCCCCTTAACCGCTTCAAAATCCATTCCGGCAGCCGCATCTATGGAGGCTACAACCGCGCCCTCCACTAATGGGCAATCTACCATTTCCACCTTTTTATCCTCCAGCATTTCGATTACCATCTCAGTGGTCATAACGGCACTGCCCATATCCATGAGCACCAATACTCCGTCGTCGGTATAAACAGATTCAATCGCAGCCTGGATTTTCTCAAAGCTGGTGCCAAAGCTTCCGTCTTCAAGCCCGCCTGCCGGGGCAATCCGGGCATTGGACGCCATGATTTTTGTCAGTTCCACAACACTCTTTGCCAGGGAATCACTATGAGATACGATGACTAATCCAACCATTAATAATACACCTCCCTTCAGCCTGCCGCTTTAGAAATTACTTCCAGCATAAAAGAATAAGACGTAGCCCCCGGGTCCTGATGCCCCAGGCCCCGTTCACCTACATAACTGGCCCGGCCTTTGGTGGCAATTAAATCCTTTGTGTGTTCTGCTCCGGACCATGCTGCCTTGACTCCTGCGTTGAGAACTTCCCCAACTGTTTTCCCTTCCTGGACAGCCTGATCCATAGCCTGATAGGACGGTACCATAGCATCCAGCATGGTTGCCTCCTCCACCACTGCCTTACCACGCTGTTCTACGGCTTCGATAGCAGTCTTTATAACCGTCAGAAAATCGGTGATGTCCATATCTTCCTTTCCAGCCATGGCCTGTCCGGCCTTCATGAAAGCAGATCCGTATAATGGACCGGAAGCCCCGCCGACAGTAGAAACAAGCGTCATACCTACTGTCTTTAATATGGTCCCGATATCCTTTCCTTCCAAACCGGTTAACTTATCATTTACCGCAGCAAACCCACGGGACAGGTTAATACCGTGATCACTGTCTCCAATTGGCTGGTCCAGTTCCGTAAGATAATCCTTTTGTTCTTCCATTTTTAAACTGATTGCTTTCATGATTTCTAATACCTTTTTACTGTCTGCCATGGCAATCCACCTTTCTGATCCATATTTACATTGATAAAGTCCCCGCAATAAGCGGGGACTGAAAAATACAAAAAATATCCCTTTATTTCCAAGCAGGCGTATCTGCGGCCGCATCTAAAAGCTGCTTCATTTCATCATCCAGACGAAGAAGAGAGATTGAAAAGCCCTGCATCTCGATGGAGGTCATATATTCTCCGACAAAGGTTTTATGTATCCGTATCCCTTTTTCTGCCAGAACATCAGAAACCCGATTGTTAATGATATAAAGCTCCATTAACGGTGTTCCGCCGGCACCATTAATCATAACTGCTACTTCGCTGCCTGCATAATCGATATCTTCAAGAATCTGGCCAAGCAGCATATCAACGATCTCATCCGCCTTCTTAACCGGCTCTCTATGAGTTCCCGGCTCTCCGTGGATACCGATTCCGATTTCCATCTCATCATCGGAAAGGGTAAATCCCGGTTTCCCCGCTGCCGGCACCGTACAAGGTTCAATCGCTGCTCCCATCGTTCTTACATTATCAATTACTTTTTGCGCAGTTGCCTGCACTTTATCAAGATCTGCACCAGTCTCAGCCATAGCACCTGCAATTTTATGCACAAAAACGGTCCCTGCCACTCCCCTGCGGCCGATCGTATAAAGACTGTCTTTTACTGCAACATCATCATTGGTGACAACATGCTTCACGGTGATGCCTTCCATCTCCGCCATCTCTGCGGCCATCTCAAAGTTCATGACATCACCGGTATAATTCTTAACGATCATTAGCACGCCAGCATCCGTAGCGACTGCTTTAATGCCCTCATAGATCTGATCCGGAGTCGGGGAGGTAAAGACCGGACCCGCAACTGCGGCATCCAGCATTCCGGTTCCGACAAAACCGCCATGAGCCGGTTCATGCCCGCTTCCGCCGCCGCTGATCAAAGCCACCTTACCCTCTTTCTTCTCGGCCCGCACAACAACATTACCGCAATCCAGCTTTTTCAAATGCCGGGGATAAGCCTTCACCATCCCTAAAATCATCTGTTCTTCCACCAAAACCGTATCGTTGATAAATTTTTTCATTGAGAACCCCCTTGTCCATTCACTATATTATAAATTCACTCATCTTCACCCAAACAATTCATATCATTTAAGCCGCAAGTTGTATCCTCTTCTTCTTCCTCTAAACAGTTCATATCATTAATATCGCAGGTTGTATCGTCTTCTTCCCCAAGACAGTTCATGTCATTCAAGCCGCAGGTTGTATCTTCATCTTCGGTTAATCCGTTCATATTGTTGATATCCATTTTCTTAATCTTCATAGAAAGTCCTCCTTCGACTAATCATTAACAGCAACACAGAGCCTCAAAAAGGCCCACTGTCATCTACACTCTTTTGTCGCTACGATATCTACTCCTGTTCCTGCCGCATCAGGCAGGATCACATCGCCGATCCGGACAGGCGCTTTCACCGTGATACCTTTGAGTGCTTTTACACATTCAAAGATTTTATCTTTGGGTATATCCTCTCTGGTTTTTACCGATACCATGTCAGATTTTCCGCCTTCCACCTTCACGGTGGATGTGACGATCCTTGTGGGATTGGTAACTTCCTTTCGGCCATATACCTCACCTCGTTTACAGGTATTTCCTGTAATGTTCACGATTTCCCCGCCTTCCAGTTCCACGGTCAGAGGACAGCCCATAGGACAGCTGATACAGATAAGTTCTCTTTTTTCCATGGCCTATGCCTCCTCTATCCTTATTGTAATCCTGTCAACATCCGGATGCAACAGTAACTTTTCTTTTTCCAGCTTTATTTCTTCCATTTCTCCTGGTGCCATCACCATCCGTTTCCGATGCAATACCCTCTCGTTATTAAAGTATACACCGATATAGCAATTTTTATAAACATTACCAACCCGGAACCGGACGATTTGAGTTGCCTCCATACGTTCTGGATTAATCGTGCTTGGAACCGTATAACGGACTCCATCAGTTCCCTGAAGACTGATTTCCCGGCCGCCAGTTTTTTGCGTCCCGTTTTTCACAAATATTGAAGCATTCTTTCCGGCAGCAGCAGCTTCTTCCGAAACAAAATCCACCAAATCATGCACATGAAGCACGTTTCCGCAGGCAAAGACTCCTTGCACATTCGTTTCCAGACTTTCATTTACAATCGGGCCTGATGTGACTGGGTTCAAAACCACTCCCATGGCTCCGGAGAGTTCATTTTCCGGTATCAGTCCGACTGATAAAAGCAAGGTGTCACAGGAATATTCCTCTTCTGTTCCGGCAATTGGTTTCCCCCTGTCATCCACTGCCGCCAGAGTAATTCCCTCCAGCCGCTCCTTGCCTCTGATCTCGACTACCGTATGGCTCAATTTAAGCGGAATTCCATAATCATCCAGGCACTGGACAATATTCCTTTTAAGCCCACCGGAATATGGCATGATTTCGGCCACAACCTTAACCTTTGCTCCTTCCAGAGTCAGTCGTCTGGCCATAATCAATCCGATATCACCGGATCCAAGAATCACTACCTCGCGCCCGGGCATGTAGCCTTCCATATTTACAAGACGCTGTGCTGTACCGGCTGAAAAAATACCGGCAGGCCGGTATCCAGGTATATTGAGAGCTCCCCTTGAGCGTTCTCTGCATCCCATCGCCAGGATGATCGCCTTGGCCTGGATATCAAACAGTCCATCCTCCCTGTTCATTGCCGTAACCACCTTGTCAGGGCTGATTTCCATAACCATTGTATTCAGAACATATTCAATCTTATGTTTTTCCACTAGTTCCGTGAAACGAGCCGCATATTCCGGCCCTGTCAATTCTTCCTTAAATGTATGCAGTCCAAAACCGTTATGAATGCACTGATTTAATATTCCCCCGAGCTCCTTATCCCTTTCCAGGATCAATATGCTTTCAGAGCCGTTATCCCGGGCCGCAATCGCCGCAGCAAGGCCAGCAGGACCGCCGCCAATTATCACAATATCATATTCTTTCATCCGAAGCGCGCCCCCTTTTTATATACTGTCCTTGTTATATCCGACTAACAGCTGTGAATTCCCGCCGGATTTCGTTATTTCCGTCATGGGAATGCCCAGTTCCCGGTGCAGAATCTCCATTGTTTTAGGTGTGCAAAAACCCGCCTGACAGCGTCCTGCTCCTGCCCTGGTCCGGCGTTTGATACCATCTAAGGTACGGGCGCCTAAAGGCCGGTGAATGGCGTCTAAAATCTCCCCTTCCGTTACCATCTCGCAGCGGCAGATAATATTGCCATATGCCGGTTCTTTCTCAATCAGAGCTGCTTTCTCCTCTTTTGACAGAGTATCCAGATCCATATTTCCTTTGCGGGTTCCGTTAAAATCAGGATTTACATCCAGGTCCAGCTTTTCCCGTAAAATTTCTGCTGCCATTTTGCCGATTGCCGGACTGCTGGTAAGACCAGGCGATTCAATGCCTGCACAGTCCACAAAACCCGGTGCATCATCAAGCTCCCGGATAATAAATTCATGATGGTCTTCATGGGCCCTTAAGCCGGCAAAAGAGGTGATCACTTGTCTAAACGGCAGATTCTTCACGTTCAGACAGGCCTTTGAAAGTTCATCAAGGCCCTCCCTGGTGGTCGCTGTGCCTTCCTTATTCTCTACATCAACAGCGGTTGGGCCGATGATAAGATTTCCATGAACCGTAGGAGTTACCAGTACCCCCTTGCCATACTTACTAGGCAGTGCAAAAATTGTCCGTTTCACATGCTTTCCTGCGTTTTTGTCCAACAGAAAGTAATCGCCGCGCCGGGGAGTGATATGAATCTTTGATTCACTGACCATATTATGAAAGCGGTCTGCATAAACACCGGCCGCGTTCACCACATAACGGGTCTCAAACACACCCTTGCTTGTTTCCAGCTTCCAGCCACCCTCAATCTGCCTGATACTCTCTACCTCGGTATCAAATTTAAAGTCAATGCCATTGGTATAAGCATTTTCTGCCAATGCAATATTTAAATGAAAGGGACATACAATCCCCGCTGTCGGAGCAGATAAAACTGCAATCACCTCATCTGCCAGGTTTGGCTCCATTTCCCTGATTCTTGCCTGGTCTGTAATGATTTCCAGATCCTTTACACCATTTTTAACGCCCCGGTCATAAAGGGCCTGCAGATTCGGCAGCGATGCTTCATCCAGGCATACAACCAAAGACCCGCACTGCTCAAAAGGAATATCAAGCTCTTTTGAAAGCTCCGGCATCATTTGATTTCCTTCTACATTCAGCCTGGCCATCAAGGAACCTTCTGCCGCATCATAGCCGGCATGGATAATGGCACTGTTGGCCTTAGTGGTACCGCAGCACACATCCTCTTCTTTTTCCAGAACACAGGCCTTCACCTTATATCGGGAAAGTTCGCGTGCGACGGCACTGCCAGATACACCCGCTCCAATAATAATTACGTCATACATACTTTTGTGTCCTCCCTTTCATATATTACCAGAAGCGGCACAAACCAGACGTGTTTCCACGCCTATTTGCGCCGCTCCATTCTCCCGCAATCTATATATGATATTATCGATCAGGATGGTTATATGATTATCTCAATATTATGCCCAGGGAATTGCCTGATACAGCAGTACCGCAGCAATCGCACCAATGACCGGACCGACAATCACAACTGGTGCATATCCCCAGTTAGAATCGCCTTTGCCCTTAATCGGAAGAACACTGTGGGCAATACGCGGACCAAGGTCACGAGCCGGATTAATCGCATATCCGGTCAGTCCGCCAAGAGACATACCAACAGAAACGATAATACCAAATACCAGGAACTTATCCAGACCGGTAGCAATGCCGCCAACCTGTGCAATACCTTTAATACTAAACATCAGTACGAATGTACCGATAGCTTCGCTTAAAATATTGCGTCCCATATTGGGAATGGAAGGTCCTGTTGCAAATACACCCAGCTTGGTAGCCGGAGATTCCGTTGCGTCAAATTGATCCTTAAAGAGAAGATAAACAAGAACCCCCCCGCAAATTGCACCGGCAAACTGAGCCACTATGTAACCGGGAACCATCGCCCAGGCCATGCTTCCATCCACAGCTAAGGCAATTGTTATTGCAGGATTAAAATGAGCACCGGAAGCTGCCCCGAAGATAAAGGCCGGAATTAAAACAGCAAGACCCCATGCAAAGGTAATTTGGATTGAACCAGCACCTTTCATACCAGACTTGTTTAAAGTTACGTTTGCTACAACGCCATCGCCTAAAAGAATCAGAATCATGGTTCCAATAAATTCTGCTATATATGGCAACATAATGTTTCCCCCTTATTCATTTTTGCACATCTATTAATAGTTACAAAAATCGTCTTAGTCTTCTTGTTAGTCTTCTTTTGACCAGCCAAAAGAATACTTAACAGCTTTATTCCAGCCACTTATCATTGTATTCCTCTTATCCTCTGAGATTTCCGGAGTAAAGGTTTTATCAATTGCCCAGTTCTTAATGACTTCTTCTTTATTTGCCCAGTAGCCAACTGCTAGCCCTGCCAGATATGCAGCTCCCATCGCAGTCGTCTCGACACACTGGGGACGGTTAACCGGTGCATCAATGATATCTGCCTGTGTCTGCATCAGATAATTGTTGGCACTTGCGCCGCCATCTACCTTAAGAGCAGCCAGCTGAATGCCGGAGTCAGCCCGCATCGCCTGCAGAACATCGTTTACCTGATAGCAAAGGGAATCCAGAGTTGCCCGGATAATATGGTATTTGTTTACACCACGGGTAATTCCAACTAAAGTACCTCTGGCATACTGATCCCAATGAGGTGCACCAAGACCTGTAAACGCCGGAACCACATAACAGCCGTTGGTATCCTTAACCTTATTCGCCATATACTCGGAATCCTGAGCAGAATCGATCAGCTTTAATTCATCCCGCAGCCATTGAATCGCAGCACCCGCCACAAAGATTGAACCTTCCAGTGCATAATTCACTTTGCCGTCCAATCCCCAGGCAATGGTTGTTACGAGACCATTCTTAGAGAATACCGGCTTCTCACCAGTGTTCATCAGCATAAAGCAGCCGGTTCCATATGTATTCTTAGCCTCACCGGCATTAAAGCAAGTCTGGCCAAACAATGCGGCCTGCTGATCGCCTGCGGCGCCGCCGATCGGGATGCTGCCGCCGAAAAACTGCGGATCACTTTCCCCATATACACAGCTCGATGGCTTAGCTTCCGGAAGCATTGATTTCGGGATATTAAGTTCTGCCAGAATTTCATCATCCCACGTTAACGTATTGATGTTAAACATCATGGTACGGGAAGCATTGGAGTAATCCGTTACATGAACCTTACCCTTAGTCAGCTTCCAGATCAGCCAGGTCTCTACCGTACCAAACAGTAATTCACCCTTTTCTGCACGTTCCCGGACTCCTTCTACGTTATCAAGGATCCATTTTAATTTTGTTGCTGAAAAATAGGCATCGATTACCAAACCTGTTTTTGCCCGGAAGGTGTCGATCAAGCCTTTTTCTTTCAAAGAATCACAGTATTCGGCGGTTCTCCGGCACTGCCATACAATCGCATGATATACGGGTTCCCCAGTCTCCTTATCCCATACAATTGTTGTTTCACGCTGATTTGTAATACCGATTGCCGCGATATCCTCTGCACGTGCACCGATCATTGATATAGCCTCAACTGCAACTCCCAGCTGTGATGACCAGATTTCATTTGCATCATGCTCAACCCAGCCTGGCTTTGGAAAATACTGTGTGAATTCTTTTTGTGCCACACTGCACATCTCACCCTTTTCGTTAAAAAGGATACATCTGTTACTTGTCGTACCCGCGTCCAATGCCATTACATACTTCGCCATAAAAACCCTCCTTCTTAGTCATTGATCCCATTCTTCAGTGTCATTTATACTCAACTGCTTTTCTGCAAAAACAGCTCAGTCCCTTCTTACATTTTCCATACCATCGGATTGGTTGTGGATACGGATATCGCACCTGCTGCGAGGGCCTCCATCACATCCTCTTTGTCCGATATCAGTCCTCCGGCTATCACCGGCACCTTGACCAGACAGCACACCCTCTTAATCACCTTTGGCATCAGACCGGGTAATATTTCAATGATATCCGGTCTGGCTACATTCATCAGCCTATCTATATTTTCAAAAGCCATAGAATCCAGGACAAATATTCTTAATGTTGTAAATAATGATAATTCTTTGGCCCGTTTAATCAGCGCCGGCTTCGTTGAGATAATACCGTCCGCTTTCGTATTACTCTTAATGAAATCAACTGCAATTTCTCTTCCGCTTAAACCTGTAATCAGGTCAATATGCACCATAGCCACTTTATCCGCATCTTTGATCTGCTTAACAATCGAACTTAAATTGCAGATATCTCCGAACAGGATAAATACCACCCGGATCTCCTCCATGCTACAGCAGTCGGCAAGACCTTTCATGTCCTTTACCGCCGCGATAACCGGATTGCTCTCAAACAAGTCGTAATATTTCTGGTCCATTGGAGCTCCTCTCTTTTTTGAATCGATATCCTTTTTGACATCTGGCCGCAAAAGCCTGCCAGTAATAATCCGAAACGGAAAAAGAGCATAGTTTTGAATCAACATTTCTGTTGTCCTGCTATGCTCTCATCATCTCCGCATGATTATTACCTTGAACTCAATATAGCACATTGTATATATTCTTTCAATAGTTCAATTTTTTTTCTACAAAATCAAACAGTTTATCGGCATCTTAAACTACATTTTTGTGCAATTTGTATATTATTTTAATTTTTTTATTTTATTTTTAGTTATTATTTTAACAATGTGACAATTTCCTCTATTGTTTTGTTCCCCATATGGATTTCTTTATCATTGAATATGATCATCGGCACACGCTCAATATTATACTTGGCAACCAAATCCGTATAGAGTGCCGCATCGATCATTTCCGCCTCGATATCCGGATTTAAAATTGCAATCTGCTGACAGGCCGCCACTACTCCTGGACAATGATGACAGGACAAGGATACACATATCTTTATATTGGTTTTTGTTTTGAGCTTTAAGATCTTTTTTTGCAGGCCGCCCGATATCTTTTGCCCCGGACCTGCAAGATTATATATAGCCAAAATAAAAGAATTGATCTCTTTCCCGCCCGGAATTCCGTGAAAAGCACAGCGGCCATAGCTTCCTGCCTTGTAAAGACCGGTAACCGGCAGAAAAGCGGTATCCAGCTCCGAAACCTGATCTCCCTCCTCCGGGGAGTACAGCTCCAGACTTAGCTTTTCACTGAGTGAGACAATCGTTTTCAAAAATGAAGCCATCTGAAGATCTTTCTCCCGTGAGATTTCCACCACCGCTTTAATCGTCACCGGGTCTTTCATTTTTTTTAATATATCAGACAGCTGTACTTTCAGCTCCTGATCAATCAAATCACTTTCTGCCGATATTGTTGTAATATCAAGCATAACAGGCACCTCCTCATATGTTGTTAGTTTCTGTATCTCATTGAATGAGATACAATCATGAAGATTCTTCTATAAGCTTATTTTATCGAAAAAAATGCTGACTATCAATAGTAATTTTTTAATTTGTCTCACAACAAATAATATTGAAGAAAAAAGACGCCGCATTATTTACAAAATGAGCGTCTTTTCATCATTATATCATGGAAAACTTATCCAAAGCCCTCTTCATCCTATCAAGACCTTCCATCAGCTTTCCCCGGGGACACCCCAGATTCATCCGTAGGAAATTCTCATCCCCATAAGACTTTCCCGGCATGATTCCAACCTTTCCCTCATGAACAAGAGCATTCTGTATGGCACCGCTGTCCGCGCCCACTCTGCTCATATCAATCCAGGCCAGATAAGTGGCTTCCGGCATATGAAATCTCACCCCGGTACTCATCAGTTCCTTTTCCACGAAAATGGACAATTCTTTCATATTTCCTCTGATATAGGTACACAGCTGGTCTGCATAATCCATACATTCCCCGTAGCCTGTCATCATGGTGTGCATCCCCATAAGGCTGGCGGAGTTGAGAAAATCCCTGTTGCGCATCCGGGAGATAAACAGATTACGGACCCCCTCATCCGCAAGCACACAATAAGAGCCTATAAGGCCGGGCGTGTTAAAGGTCTTGCTGGCGGAGCTGACCAAATACAGCTGGTCGTATTGATTCCCATATTTAAGAACCGGGCAATGCTTCCGGTCTGTTAAAATCACATCCGAGTGTATCTCATCTGAAATGATTGCAACCTGATGCTTTCTGCACAATTCCACCATCCGGTCCATTTCATCCGCAGTCCATACCCTGCCCGTAGGGTTGTGAGGGGAACAAAGCAGGAAAATCCGGCACTTCTTAACCAGGTTCTCAAACCGGTCAAAGTCGATTTCATATCTTCCGTTTTCCGTCGTAAGCCTAAGAGGGACCATTTCCCGGTTATTGTCCTTAATTACGCGATAAAAGGCATCATACATGGGTTCAAACACCAGAACCCTGTCTCCCTCACTGCTCAGCAGACGAAAAAGCACTGCAATGGAATACAACACTGATGGGCTGTAGACCACCCAATCCGGGCTGACCAAAACTTTATGACGGTCAGCAAAGTATCCTGCCACAGCACCTTTAAAATCTTCATGGTTCCACCGGCTGTAACCATAAATTCCATGCTCTACCACTTCCATAAGCTTTTTCCTGATTGGCCAGGGCGCCATGAAATCCGTATCGGAAATGGAAAAGGGAAGCAGATCCTCTTCACCGAACCGGTCCTTTATATAATCCCACTGGGTACAATATGTCCCCCGTCTGTCAATCAATTGATCAAAATCATACTTCATACACTTCCGCCTCAAATCCGATCTGCCTGCAGGCCTCTTTATCCAGCTTCTTAAGCAGGCATTCCAGCAAATCCACCATCTGCTCCATATCCCGGTAGCATGCAATGGAATAGGGAGAATGCCCATAGCGCGTTGGAATGCCAAGCACCACAGTTGGATGTCCTGTTCCATCCTGATGAAGCACACCGCCGTCCGTTCCTCCGTTTAAGAACATATCATCCTGCACATGGATATCCAGCTCCTTTGCACAACGGCGTACCAGTTCCACCATGGCACGGCTGCTTACAACGGTTTTGTCATAGTGAACGATCATCGGCCCCTTTCCAATCTGACGGTTATTGGTGTGGTCACGCACGAACTCGCTGCCGTTGCAGGCCGCATCCAATACAATACAGATATCCGGAAGCGCTGCTCTTGCCGCTGTTTTTGCGCCTCTTGTACCTACTTCCTCGGAACTGGTAAATGCATAGCTGATACGGTTCGGATGAACGTTCCCAGCCATCCGTTTCATTAATTCTCCCATCACCCAGCAGCCTGCCCGGTCATCAAGGGCCCTGGCGGCAAAACGGCCATTTTCATATTCCCGGAAAACGGAAGAGAAAGTAACCATGTCTCCAGGCTGTACTCCAAGGTCCAAAACCTCCTCTAAACTGTCCTGCCCCAGATCCACATAAAGGCCTGCTGCCTCTTTCTTATCTACGTCATATACTGCGTTTAATATTCCTTTATAATCCATGCCACCGGCGGTTGTGACCGTCACCTCCTGCATAAATCCGGAAAAGGTCCGCACATTTCCCACGGGCAGCACCATCACCATCCCCTGGCTGGAAATGGACCGCACCAGAAACCCCACCTCGTCCATATGGGCGGCCAAAAGGACCGACGGGCCTTCTCCCCTCTGGGTGAAAATGATGCTGCCAAGACCGTCATAAGTTAATTCCCGGGCATAGGGCATGCAATTTTTCCGAAGTACCTCCCTAACCCGGCGTTCATTGGATGCCACTGCCCCGGCCTCACATAATTCTTTTAAAAATTCTTTATCCATATAACCAGACTCCTTATCCCACAACAGTCAGTTCCCTGGGCGAGGATGTGAGCAGGCGGCAGCCCTCTTCCGTAACCAGTACATCATCCTCTATGCGCACGCCGCCAAGCCCTTCTAAATAGATTCCAGGTTCCACAGTCATGACCATACCGGGCACCAGAACCCTTTCGTCTCCAGGTGCGAAATCAGGCAGTTCATGGCAGGCAATCCCCAGACCGTGACCCAGATTGTGGGAAAATGCCGGGCCATATCCTGCTTTTTCAATCACGTCTCTGGCAGCCCGGTCGATATCACTGCATTTTTTTCCCGGACGAGTGGCACGGATCGCCGTCTCCTGGGCTTTTTTCACGGTCTCATATACCTGACGCATGTTAGGATCAACCCTCTGCACCGCAATGGTTCGGGTAATATCAGAACAGTATTCGCCCACCCGGACGCCGAAATCCATGGTAACAAAATCTCCGGCTTCGATGACCTTATGACCTGCCTTGGCGTGGGGCATAGCGCCATTGATCCCGCTGGCAACAATCACATCAAAGGACTCTTTCTGTGCTCCCAGTTCTTTCATATAATAAATCAGGCGGTTCTCCACCTGTTTTTCCGTCATTCCTGCTTTGATCTGACCGAGGATATAGGAATATCCCCGGTCAGCAATCTCACAGGCCCTGCTTATACAGGAAATCTCATCATCCGTCTTCACCATGCGAATGGAATCCGGTGACACTGGCACAAGCTCTGACATCAGTCCCTCTTTCAGTTTCTGGTACCGGGCAAAAGAGACAGCCTCAGCCTCAAAGCCCAGTTTTCTGACAGACTCTTCCTCCGCAATCCGGTTTATGTGTTCTATGTACCCGCAGTTTTTGTCCGCCAGCAAAACCCTGGCATTCATCTCCTTCAGGGCTCCGGCCATCCGCTCCTTTTGCTGGACATAATACCGTCCATCCACAATGGAATAACAGCCCTTTTTAGTAAGCAGCACATAGCCGCTGCCGCTGTATAGCCCCGCCGTGTAAAATTTATTTTCTCTGGATACCAGCAACAGTCCCTCCAGACCGTTTCGTTCCATAAACTGCCATCCACTTTTCAGATGGAATTCCATTCTGCCATCTCCTGTCCTATCAGTCGTTGGAATCTACCGTCAGCCTGCCTTTTAGTATCATGTTGTTGCGGATAAAGATGACCAGCAAAGCCGTCACCACGGCTCCGACCACGATTCCTGCGATATAGGCCGGAATGTTCTGGCACAGAGGCCACGCCCATACAGCAGACTCCGGGAACCACTGCACCGCACCGAATATAGTGGCAGAAAGGGAACCGCATATGGCACCGATCATGTAAGAGGGTATGATCACCTTAGGCATTTCCAGGGCAAAGGGAATAGCTCCCTCAGAGATTCCCATCAGCGCCAGAAACATGGCAGTCTTCCCCTGAGGATAGAACTGCTTGTCAAACACATGGCGCTTTACTACCAGACGGTCGATCAAGGTCGCTAGTCCCAATCCAAAGGAAGGAACGACTATGGCAACCACACGGGCAGTAATGGGCAGTACCTTTTCGGTTGTAAATCCAAGTGCCACAAACCCGGCTGCTTTGTTGATGGGACCGCCAAGGTCAATGGCCGTAGCAGCAGCCAGAGCAATGGTATACCCATAAGACCCTGCCTTTCCGGCTGCCGACAGTCCCGACTTGATCAGGCTATTCAACATTCCCCCAAGAGGCGTTACCACCAGATGCATGCCCAGCATGACAAATACAGCCGCCAGCATGGGAATCAGGAAAGTGGATTTGAATGCCAGCATATTGTGGCTCACTTTCATCTTCTGGTTCAAATACTTTACAAAATACCCGGCTGCTATGGCGATGATCAGCGCTCCTAAAAATGTAGAAGCTACAGGCGAGGCAGCCGTCCAGGTTCCATCCACAAGGCTCACAACTGCGGTAGGTTTCGTGGCCATCAGGCCGCCGATAAAACCGGCAGGAAACGCCAGCTTGCCGCCGATGGAATTCGCCATAAAAGCCGCAAACATAGGAATTGCAAATCCGAACAGCGTTCCTCCAAAGTTCGCACATAATTCGGAAAATTTTAAAAGAAATAAGTTAAATCCTTCATAAGCCCCACTGTTCATGGCATCCAAAATGCCTATGGACGGATCCACGCTCAGGATTACATACGGAATAAGCTGTGAAAATGCAAGAATCAGTCCGCCCATGATCAGAAATGGAATCATGTTGCTGATACCGGTCATTACGTGACGTGACAATGTATCCCAAATCCCCTTTTTCTCCTGAATATCCGGCTTCTGCTGTACAGGCTTATTGGAGCTGCCTGTATTTTTGTTTTCTGCCTGTCCTGTCAATGCACTCCTCTTTGTAATTGCCATCTTCTTTTATCCCCCTTATCTTTCGTTTTTTCAATCTTCTATGCTTTCAATTTCCTGAATAATCCCCTTTGCATTTTTAATTGCGTCCTGAAGGCCGATTTCGTAAATATCATAAGCATCAAAGCGCTCATTATTCTGGGGCGCAATGGCAACGGCATGAATAATAATATCTGCCTCAGCGATTTCTGCCGGGGTCAGCTCATTTTGAATTCCATCCGCTCCCTGAGTCTCCACCTTTACGTCGTATCCCAGCTCCTTTGCCGCATCCTCTAAGGCCTGAGCCGCCATAAAGGTATGAGCCAGCCCCATGGTACATGCACATAATGCTACCAATTTTCTCTTTGCCATTATTTTTCCTCTTTTCTCATTATTTTTTATATTTACATCCGGGCGTCCCCAGAAGAATCAACTTCTCAAATGAATTTCATCAGTTTAAAGACACCGCCTGATGAATGACCTCATAAATCTCCCCGGCGGAATCAGACTCCATAAGCCTGTTCCGGAATTCCTGTTTCATCAGCATTCTGGAGAGGGAGGCCAGAATCTGTATGTGCTCATTTCCGTAGTTTTCCTTTGGAACAATTAAGGCGATCATAATATGAACCGGCTTGCCGTCAAAGGATTCCCACTCCAGTTCATTTTTCGATTTCATTACAATGATTCCCGTCTGAATTACGGATTCACAACGGGTATGAGGTATTGCAAACCCGTCCTCCATGCCGGTAGGGCCCTGAGACTCCCGTTCCAAAAAGCCCTGATAAGTTCCTTCCACATCCCGGCACAGCCCTAAGCTTACCGCCTGCTCTGCGATGGAACGAAGCGCTTCCTCCTTACTCCCAAATTCCATCCCGGTAAAAATATAATCCTTTTTGATTACTTCCTTCGTCATCATCACACCTCTCTCCCGCACATAATGTTTTGAAATGTATAAAAATCATCCGCCTGTATGAGGCGGCGCACCAGTTCCTCTGAGTGGACCACTTTATACAGCGTTCTGAAAATCCGGGCATACTGATTTCCAGACTGGTTAAAGCAGGCTAAGAATACCATCTGAACCATCTCACTTCCCCATTGGACGGGATTATCCAAAATACCTATAGCAATACAGGAAGAGAATTCTCCCTGCATCAGCACATGTGGCACGGCCACCAGGTTTCCAACCTCTGTGGAGCTGATCCTTTCACGCTTTTCTATGGCGTTTATCATCTGGCTTCCAATACCTTTTTTTCGTTCCAGCATAGCACCCAGCTTCTTAATGGCCTGGAACCGGTTCTCCGCACTGATATACCCAAAGCAGTCCGGGTCAAAATACTGCATTAACTCCTTTTCAATGCAGATCTTCTGCCAGATCTGCTCCTGAATTCCGGAAATCGCTTTCTCGCCCAGTAAGTCATGGGAAACGATTACAGGAACATTTCCCTCATACTCATCCACAGGAACCGCTGATATAATCACATCCGGCTTCCGGTCCAAAGCCAGCTTTAAATATCGGACCGGATACACACTGCAGATAAATATATTCTGAACTTCGCTCTGAATTTTCTCCAGAATCATTTGTGAAGTGCCGATTCCGTAATTGCATAGGATCACCGCCTTAATCCGCTCTCCGGCCTTAGGCTCATAAACTCCTAAATAAACGGTCAGATAACCGATCTCATCCTCATTGATGGAAACGCCGAACCGCTCCTCAAAGCGCTGTGCCATCAGGATGGCATAATTCATTTCCAGAGGATAGCTGTTTTTAATCTGTCCGATAATGGGATTGGGCGAGTAGTTTCCGGCTCTGGCCCTCTGCATCAGGGCCTTTAAGTGCATGCTTAAAACATTCATCACTTTCTCATCCTGATTATAAGAAATCCCTGTAAGTTCGGAAATTTCCGCTAAAAAGTCATTGACGAACCGTTGCATTTCCTCACAGCCAGCGGTATCCGCAAGGTTTAAGTTATATCCCATAAAACCGGAACAAACCATGACATAGAAGCATTCCTCCTCTGCAACCGCAATATGGAATTCCTTACCCAGAGCCTCCATAATAGAGCGTATCATCTGATAATTATGGCCGGAGATGGAGACTCCAAGCTTCATTCCGCAGACTTGACGCCCTTTTCTGTTCCGCGAAAGGGCGATGATGATTCTTGCAATCAGATTGTTTAAATCCATATCTGCCACTATCATTCCGTATTCCTGAATGCATCCGAACACCAGCTCATCTGTCCGGTCAAGCTCTTCCTCAGAAATGTTGTAAATTCCTGTATTCACAAGCTTTGTATTGCAGTAATCCAGGCCAATGTCCCCCAAAAGAGTGCGGATATCTGTTTCCTCACCCGTGATGGAGAGGCCATAATAAGGCTTACCGGCAAGGGTCAGCCTGTATCTGCCTAAAAATTCCTTCACATCGGCGGTCATTTTATTTATAGTGGAAGAACTTAAAAACATGATTTCGCTGAGTTTCTCAATGGTGATTTCATCCCGGTCGATGATTTCCAGAATCATCTCATGAATCCGTTTATCTCCATCTTTCTGGCGGTATTCTTTCTGGGTAAGAAGAGGTTTTAATGCCGCCTTGTTTCCCTCTAAAGCATACCCCTGTCCCCTCTTACGGGAAATGGACACATCAAATGTTTTCAGTTCCCCACTTAAAACCGAGAGATACCGCATTACCGTTCTGGAAGAGATTCCTAGCCGTTTCGCCAACTCTTCCCCATCAATAGCATTATCCTGATGCATCAGGCAATTCAAAAGCTGTATCTGCTTTTGTGTCAAATCCTGTATCATACAATCACTTTCCTTCTGGTTTTATTATGCTCCTAAGCAGTATAACTTTCCATTCATTCCTTGTCATTAGAAAGTGACAGGTGGCGGAAAGAAAAAGGAGGAGCCGTAATAGACTCCTCTTAGGCTGTCCCATATTTTAAGCTGAAAAAACACGATGCTCTCTTGGTTTTTTATCAATCATTTCCCCTTTCTTTGTAATAACACGTATCTTAAATATTTTTATGCATATATTATAAAAATTAGTAAAGTCCTTAAGAGGCCACAAATGCGCATATATAATTTAGGTACAATCAGGCAGATTGGACGAATGCTGCAAATCCATAATGCAGTGGTTGATGAGGTTTTTCTTATTACTGATAATACCGGATATCTAGACATTCTCTACGCCAATTATGAACATGATGAAACCTTAACCGAGTCCTTAAGGCTTAATGTTACCATTAATACTGTCATACTAAATTCATACGGCTATCATATAATCTTATCCGACATCGAAAAAGGCATGTTGGTTGATTCCTTATTTTCACCAATTAATGCAATGCTCAATCCGCCGCAGGTTGATGCCGATTTAATTGTTGCAAGAACATACAATCAGCCCCCACTGAGCTTTGTTATAGATCGAATCGCAAAAGTAGATATCGATAACTCGTTTCTCTATACTGGCGATCCCAATAATACAGATAATCAAATTAAATTTAATATAAGCAATATCACTACAATCCGAGACAAAGACAGCAACCCTGTTCCTCTCCGTTCGCTTCATCCTGGTTTATTAGTGGACGTGGTCGTGGCTCATACCAATTTTCAAAATACAATTATTCCAAATGAAGCTGATGCACTACATGTCCAAGTATTGTAACTATTACTTAATGCCCAGCAGGTCTTAGCCAGCCTGCTGGTTTTTTAGTTTTTATCCTTATCTTACGGGTATTTCTTAAGAAACCTGTATTTCCTTACCTCCGTAGCTGGGATTCAGAAAAACAAAGGAACCTCACTTCTTCTCCTTTCACAAACTCTTCACAGTTTTATCAAACTCCCGTCACAATTTAAAGGTATATTAATAACTGTAAAGAGGCCAATACCCCTTTTAAATAAAACTTTTTTTCATACAGCCGGCAGGATTCCCCCGATCTTGCCGGCTCCTCCCTTTTATCAGACAAAACACATCTGCTCCTTCTTTCAATCTTAATTACTTTATATTCCTCTGTTCCACTCCAGACACAGTAACCTTTGGTAACCGTCTTGGAAACCTGCTCTGGAAATGCAGCTATTTCATTTATTCCTGTCCTTTCGCAGATTCCTGAGGCAGTTCCTTAATCTGCGGTATGGTTTTGCCGTTTTGACGCATAACTGTGGTTATTGGAATCATTGGATTAGATACTTTACCAGATAAAACGTGTGACAACTAGGAACAAAAAAGCAGCCCCCACATAAATAGGTGCTACTTTTATTGAAACTTATCCCAAATTCTTTAGAAAATATCTTCCTTATCTGTTCTCCATAACAAATTCCCAGCTGATTCCTCCATCTGCTGATTGGTAAAGTACCTCTTGCCCCCCATCAGCCCCCTGTCCTATCACCATTTTCAGAATCCCATCTTCTTCATATGGCATTTGGGGGAAATCAAACGGGGCATTCTGATCCGGATCTTTATCCATAAAGGAATACGGAAGCTTTACTGGCTCAGTCGTTTTTCCGCCATCATTAGTCCGGTATAGCTCTGCCTCATCGCCGCCATTATGTGAAAGACAGAAAAATCCCAGCTTTTCATCAATAAAGGCAATGCCTGCAGCCACCCCTGTCTGACCTAAAAACGGATCTTGATTCACAACCTTCCAGTTTATTCCTCCATCATCACTGCTCTCCAGGGTGTAAAAGCGGCTGCCAAGAGCGGCATCTGTTACATTCAGACGGAACCGGTCACCATTTTCAAATTGAAATTCTTCATCTGGATTGATTGCGGAAGGCTTATCTTCAGACATTGCTTCGCTGCCAGATTGCTCTTCCTCTTCTGATGCTGCCAGATAGCGTATAGGCGTAATTTCATTTTCTTTGCCCGGAACATACACAGATACCGTATACCCTCGAATATTGGAACCGGTCTCAGCTTTCGCTTTGCCCTCATTTAAATCCATCCAAATAATTCCCGTCGTATTATTTTCCCAATCCCGCACTCCATAATAAACGATACCGTATTCTTCTTCCCCCCACTGCTGCACAGCTTCTTCCAGATTCACTTGTTTTAGAATGTCAAGCATTGGCTGCAATTTCTTACGGTCTTTGTCCTGTTCCGATACTGATCCATCCAAATAAACAATCGCACGGTTTGACTTGCTCCCATCATAGCTGATCAGATAGGTCTTTAATTTTCCTTTATCATCTTTTCCATACAAATAGGTTTCCAACGAAGTTACGGTTCCATCTGGTTTGAAATGAAGATTAAAGCTGGTGGCAACATATAGATCTTCCGGCATATGAAGCTTCTGCTCCAAATCGGCCATCATTTTATCTGCTCCACCAGAAAATACATTATCATGAGAAATCTCTATAGTCCTTTTATGGGTTCTTTCATATAAAAACCATGATAATTTTCCATTAAAATTACTGGCGCTATGTACAATTTTCTCACCATAAAATAATGTAGTTCCTATATAGAATAAAAGAAGCACGGACATATAACCTCTATATAACCATCGGCTTTTATTCTTATTATGTAATACAGGTTCTTTCAAAATATTAGTTTGTTCTTCTTCTCTTCTCCCTTTTTTCACTGCCGCTATAATCGCTATCAAGAGAATTACACAGAAAAATACCAAACAGCCTGCTAATATCGGAATATTCCTTCGCTTTCCTCCAAACTGGCATAATCGGTATAAGCGCTGCAAAAACATAAGATATACCGCTGTTGTCAGAGGGTTTATCAATAAAAGCCAAAATGCTTTCCAACTCATTCTTCCTTTATTCTTTTGCATGGGATACATCCTCCAAATTCCTACTCCATACGTTTCTGCTGTTCATGAATCAATCGGATATTGAATCGCTCTGTTTCATTCAGCGCTTCTTCCTTAAAATCTTTTGGATCAATCGTTCCTTTATACCAGCTGCATTGATTAAAATACTTCTGCAATTCTACATCAGCAAACCGTCTGCCATGTCTTGCATAGATCTCGTTTCTTGCAATCCGCAGCTGACTGGCTGAAAGATTCCATAAATCCGGCTCCTGCAACAGGCTATCGCTGCTGTTAGGAAACACAAATTCAAATCCGTCATATTTAGCAGTATCAGACTGAATCCGGAAAGTATCCCGGATTTGACTGATTTCACCATGCATTTTATTGTATTCCTCCATTATGGCATTGTCTTCCATATAAAATGTCACATCCGTAGGCCGTGACATTACATATACATAGGGACCATCATATCCCCATATTTCATAGTCTGGCAAATTAACATAGCTGCAGTCCGAGTACGCCTGAATAAAGAATAGAACTCCATCCCCCATCAAATCATAGGATTTTTTCTGATGGTAGCTGCACCCTCCGTTAAACTCATTTATTACTGCCAGGCTGTTCCATTCTTTCGGCAAATCCATCTCAAAGCCTGGTGCCTGAGAGTCAGAGGCCTGAACAGTCGGCTCCTGCTCCGTTTCAGACATCTCTTTTTCCATCGGCTCATCTTCTGCCTTCCCTGTGGCATTTGTTTGCGTTATGAGTTCTTCGGCTATCGTCTCTTCATATACTATCGTTTTATTTGATTCCCAATGATGTGAATCCATTAACATAAGAATTCCAAAGAGCATCGTGTAAATACCAAGTACTCCGGTTAATACAATCCAGCACGCAAGCCCTGTCTTATCTTTGAGAAAGCCGGGAGATTCCGTATAGGTACAGGCTCCGTATTCCATTGCCTCCCTCACTGCAATATTTTCAGGGCTGTATGAAAGCAGATTACCACAGATATTTTTTGCCTTCTCCATTTCACCTGCTTGTTCATAAACATTCATCTGAATGGACATGAGCGGTATACAATGATATGCATCTGGATAACGATCACAATATACATTTCCATAGGCTTCCACCTGTCCAAATTTCTGGTCTGTATAAGCCTTCCTGATTTCAGATAACAGAAGCATTGCCTCCCCCATCCTTTTTAATTGGGGATGACTTTTAACAAGCTGCTTCTGGTACGAATATTCTGCTTCGGCATCTTCCTGCCTTCCCAGCCCTGTGAAGCATACGTAACATAGATTGCTGTGGGCCAGCTGCATCAGTTTCTTCTCCCGAACGCCCATCCAGTCATGTTCTGCCAGCTTCAGCGCCTGTTCATAACTTCCAGCCCTGGCAAGTCCGGCGGCTGCATTATATATTTGTTTCTTATCGTAAGACTGATGCCGATAGGAACCATAGGCTGCCTCCATCAAAAAAGCTGCTGCCGCAGTAAGGGGCCGGTTCTCTTTTGTAAGTACCTCCATTTGCATTTTTGCCCAATAAACTTCCAAAGCACCGCCTAAACTCAGAATCACCAGCGTTAATATAAAAACAGTTCCTATGTAGTCTAATGAATTCAGAAAGACCCATTTGTATAAATATTCCTGAAAAATGTAAAAACCTGATCCCCAGGCAAATAATAATATCAGGCATCGGTTCCAGTATCGTCTTCTGTCATGAATCAAAAACCACCGCTTCCCTGCTTCAAATGCTGCCTGATTATCTGCGTTATCCATAAATTCCAATAATCTTTCTTTTGCATAGTTTCTTTTTTTACCATTATTTTTAACAAGCAGGAGGATACCCAGTATCCCCAATATGGCAACGATAATCAGGTAAAGGTACACCCGAATATTTGCCGTCTCTCCCTGACTATAGTGAATCGAAGACAACCCCACTGAACTTAACACTTCCCATTGCCAATTATCCGTATTGTCATGGCCAAGCAGAAAAAGATGGATTGGCGTGCTGTCTGATATTTTTCCTCTGATATTTCCCTCTATTGTCAGTCCCGTCTGCTGCTCTTCCAGTCTTCCGGTATAGCTGACCGTAGCATGAACGCCTTTTTCCGCAGCAAAGATATCAACACCCCCGCCATTTGCCCCGATATTAATTACAAAGCTCTGTTTTGCCGGCATAATTTCCATATCTAAATAATGCAGCCGCTTTCCTTCAGTCAAAGAAATCCACAATAAAAAGCAGCCGATCAAAATGCCCAACCCATAATACAAGTAACGCATTTTGCTTAACTTTACTCCGCCTTTTTTATTCATTCTTCCTCCCCCGCAAAAACATATAGTATTATTTAATGATAGCACAAAAATGAATGAAAAGAATAACGAAATCATAAATATTTCCAAACGAATTATTTTAACTGTAAGCAGTCACCAATAAATCGAACCCGGAATCCCTACATACAAAAAGCAAGGTACAGATTATTATTCCTGTACCTTGCTTTCTACTATTGGCTCATGAACAAAACATAAGTGCAGGTGCTTGGTATAAAATTTGTGACTGGCATCATCATTCATTTTCATAATGCAGCTGTCCGCATGCAGCGCTAATTTCAGAACCAAATTGCGTTCTAATCGTTACGCTTATACCGGCCTTCTTTAGGGTATTCCCAAATTGCCTGATAGCACTTGAAGATTGAAATTTAAAAGTTGTTTTGTCCGTAGAATTATAAGGAATTAGATCAATGTGATATAAATGCCCCCATGAACCGCGGCTTTTCAATAAACTTGCAACTGCTTCCGCATGATCTTTGGTATCATTAATTCCTTCAAGCATAATATAAGCAATAAACACCCGCCTGCCCGTATGAATGATATGTTCATCTAATGTTTTCATTACTTCATTCAATGGAAATCGTTTGTTTATAGGCATTAAATCGTTTCGTTGCTTATCAAATGGTGAATGAAGGGAAAATGTCAGATTCACTTGTGGAAATTCTCTGGTCAATCTTTGAATTCCCGGTATTATGCCAATTGTTGATACTGTAATCCTTCGCTGCCCTAACCCAAATAAACTTTGATCCGTTAATATTTTTACTGCATCAAATAGCTCCGGATTTGCAAAAGCCTCACCCATTCCCATAAACGAAACACTATTGAGCTTATGAGAATTAAAAAGGAAATAAAGTAATTGGTCAGTTATCTCATCAGCAGTAAGATTACGTTTAAAACCAGCACTTCCCGTTGCACAAAAGCGACAGCCAAAACCGCAGCCGCATTGGGTAGATATACAAAACGATTCCCACCCCTGCTTATATTTTAGTCCAACAGCTTCTATTTTTTCTCCATCAGTTAATTCGAACAGCAATTTTTCAGCTTGTTTGGAATCTTGTATAAAAACAGGTTTTACACTTGATACACGATTTCCAAACTCATTTACTAAAGCCATCCTTAACGCTTTTGGCAGTATCTGCATATTATCAAAATCATCTATTCTTTGATGAAAAATGGCATTTGTAATCTGTTTGTATCTATAATCAGGTAATTTCAAATCTGATACTATTTGTTTCATTATTTTATATTTTGTTTTTGTCTGTTTCACGCAGGCTTCCTCCTCACTTTTAATCGTTAGGAAGCAAAGCCAGTATGATTAGCGACTTATATTACTCCATGCAAGCGTCGCCCAAAACATCCGGCTTTGCATGGAGCCTATTGTGTGTTGCTATTATAAACTCTTTAAACATATTAATTTCCTTTTCCATTTACAATTTAATTGTTTTTGTTGCTACATTTTCACAAAATGTTCTGTCATGCTCGACAAATAAAATTGTCAGCTCATGTTCTATTAATAATTTCTCAATCTGCATACGGGAAATGACATCAATAAAGTTCAATGGTTCATCCCAAATATATAAATGTGCCCGTTCACACAGACTTTTGGCAAGCAATACCTTTTTCTTCTGTCCTCCGCTAAAATCCTCGATATGCTTTTCAAACTGTTCTCTTGAAAAATCAAGCTTTCTAAGCATGGATTTAAATAAACTCTCATCAATACAGTGTTTATCTGCATACTCAGATAAATCACCATATAAATCCGAGGTATCTTGTGATACATAGGAAATGATTAGTTTGTTGTTCTTTCTTACAATTCCACTATGGGGGATGTCTTCCCCATAAATCAATTTTAATATACTTGATTTTCCACTGCCGTTCTTTCCTTGAACAGCAATTTTTTCTCCTTGCTCAATGGTGAAGCTTATTCCTTCACAGACAATTTTATCATCATAACTAATTGCAACATCAGTAAGCTCTACAAGCTTTTTATCATGGAACGTGGACGGTGCTAATTTTAAGCTTTCATTTGATTCAATATTTTTAAGAAGCTTTGACTTTTCCTCTATCATATTTTGTTGTCTGGCTTCTATATTTTTAGCACGCTTCATCATTTTTGCAGCTTTATGTCCTACAAATCCTTTATCTAATTTACTGCCGGAATTAGTGGTTCCATACTTACTGCTTTCAACGCTATCTGACCAGGTGGAAGATCGTTTCGCCGAGCTGGAAAGTCTGTTAATATCCTTTTTTAATTTTTCATTTTCTGCCAGTTCAAAATTATCTTGTAATTCCTTGTTTCTCCACCATGAAGAAAAATTTCCCTTTTGTATTTCAATATTAGTTTTATTAATAGACAAGATATGATCTACACAATTGTCTAAAAAAGACCTGTCATGGGAAATCAGAATAAATCCTTTCTTTTTTTTCAAGTAATCACTCAGTTTTTGCCTGGCTTCCGCATCCAAATGGTTGGTTGGCTCGTCGATCAGTAAAAAGGATTTCTCCTTCAAAAACATGGCTGCCAACAGAGCTTTCGTCTGCTCACCTTTCGATAGTGTATAAAACTGCCTATATAAAGTGTCATAGTCCATATCTAATAATGATAACTCTTTAACAATCTCCCAATCCTCTGAATTTGGACTGATCTCTCTTATGATATCTATGGTGAAATTACTTTGTTCCTGCACTTCATAAGGAAAATATTCAAACGTCACATTCGCTGAAATGCTTCCGCCATATTCGTATTTCCCTAGCAAAAGATTTAGAAAAGTAGTCTTCCCTCTGCCATTTCTTCCGGTAAAGCCTAATTTCCAATCGGTATCAATCTGAAAGCTTACATTTTCAAAAATATTATCATAACTACCTTCATAAGCAAAGGTCAGGTTTGCTACATTTATTAAAGACATATTTTTGTCCTCCTCTGAATTTTAAATATAAATGACAAAGTCGGAACAATCGGCGGCCTTATTTTTATTCCATATAAATGCCGCCTTCAGTATCCGACTCTATATGGATCGAAACATGTGTTATCAAAGTGTCTGTATTTATCATAATTTATTTATCCTCCTTATCCGATTATATAAAAAATAAGAGCTGCAAGAATTAATTATTCTTACAGCTCATAAATATACGCAGTTAAGCTAAAAATTATAGCACAACACAAGTGTATAAATTAAGAGAAAAAAGAATATTTTTCTTGCAAGAGTACAACAAAACAAACAGGACTGCCCTGTTTCGCTTTGTATTAAATGTACTGGTAAAATTAGCAAGAAAAATTAATCATTTTTTCACCTCGAATTATTTTTTACTATTGTACTATTATTTGCTTGAAAAGTCAATAAAGAGTGACTCAGGAAAATCTATTTCTTATATGCTGACATCAAAATCATACCCAGTCAGTATAACCATCAGCATTATATGCAATATTTACGGTGTTCGTTTCGATATTTCGTTCTCAATAAAATCTTTTGAGATATACATTGCCCTTATGATAGGGGTGAATCGCCTGTATTGAATTGTTTCTTTGTCATATTTAATTTGAGCCTTCTCCGTTTTGCTTATGATTGATAGAACAGGCGGTAATGCTTTAATTAAATCTGTTTTAGTATACAACCCTATATTACGATCTTTTTCTATTAAAGCTTTTGAAATATACAAAGCCTTAATTCTATTCTTTAAAAGAGAATGCTGTGATGTGCCCTCTGCAAATTTTAACTGCATTTTTTCACAATTATTTATGGTAGTAAATATGAGCTGTAATGCAGCTTCCAGCTCCTTTTGTGAATAATTTTCCATGCTTTTCTCCTCGTAAGATTAGCGTCAGGCTGAAATTTAGCCGAGGTTTTCACGTTTCTCAATATTTTGTTTTATAACGAACAGAAGTGTCAAAAGCAGCAAAAGCCCCACAAATACTTTCCCTATATAAGAAAACATCGACGTTGTCATGGCAGAAACCTCAAACAACTGCGGCAGTATCCACAGCGCACCAAATGCCCCTAATACCATTGTAACACAAATAAATACACGCAGCTTTGTAAATGGAATACAACTTTTAATAACCGACAGCATAGATACCAGAATTAAAAGCATGTACATAACCGTCTGCCTCTGCTGTGTATCAAATGGTAAGGTGAGGCTGATAAAAATGATTCCAGCTGTAATTGTAAACGCAAACGGTGCTGCATTTGCCAATGCAGTTCTTAAGAAAGAGCTGCGGGCTCTCTTTGTATTCGATTCAAAGATCGTCAGAAACGATGGATACGCTTCGATAAAAGCGTCAATCAACGTAATTTGAATTGGAATAAACGGAAAAGGCATATTAAACAGCAGGAAGAACATAGACAGCAGCAAAGAATAGATCGTCTTAATAAAAAATACCCCTGCTGTTCTGGTTACATTATTAATTACTTTTCTTCCTTCCAACACCACCTGCGGCAGATTTGCAAAATCTGAGTCCAACAAAACGATCTGTGAAATCTGGCGGCTGGCATCACTGCCTTCGGCTATGGCGATAGAACAATCTGCTTCTCTAAGGGCCAAAAGATCATTCACACCATCGCCGGTCATCGCCACCTGATGTCCTGCACGCTTCATAGCCATCACAAGCAACTGTTTTTGTTTCGGTGTCACCCGGGCGAATACCGTATATTTCATGCATATGCTGTCATAATCCGTATCCTCTCCAAAGGAGGACAGATCGACTGCATTTTCCCAATCCTTTAATCCCGCATTCTTCGCGATAATAGACACTGTTTTAATATGATCACCGGAAATAACTTTTACGTCGACGCCTTCTTTACGAAAATACTCCAGTGTCTTTGCAGTTCCTTTTCGAATGTTATCTTCTAAAATAACAGCGCACAGCGGTTCAATCTCATCCGGCAGTTCTCTTTCATTTTGCCACTCACCATCGTAAAAACCTATTATAACAGCACGGCATCCCTGTTCAATCTGACGTTCTACAGCCGCAGGCAAAACGCTCATAATCCGCTCAGCCGCACCGATAAATACTGTTCCGGCAGTGTTAAAGCTGACCGCGCCCCACTTCCGAAGGGAGGAAAAAGGAATTTTATATGTTTGCTGGTACACGGAATTTGTTCCAAAATGTTCTTGAAGAGCCTGAAAGGTTGCGTTATTATCATCGCTCGCAGCAAGATAAGACTGAATTAACGGTGACAGTTTTTTATTTAGAAAATCCATTAACGGAAGCACTTCCTTAACCTTCATCTTACCGTCAGTGATGGTTCCCGTTTTATCAAGGCACAGAACATCCACATGCGCCAGTGTCTCCAGGGAATAGATATTCTGAACCAGAATCTTCATATTTGCCAGACGGATAACGCCGTTTGCAAGCGAAACAGCAATCAGGAGCACCAATCCTTTGGGCAGCATCCCCAAAAGTGCCGCAGAAGAAGATACGACAGCCTCCGAAACCAATACATGCCTGAGCATGATTGCCTCAAGGAACAACAGAATCCCCAGCGGCACAATGAGAAAGCTTGTGAAGCGGGTCACCTGTTTCATGGAACCGAGCAGTTCAGACGACTCTCTCTTGGCTTTTTTTGTTTCTTCCATGAGCTTTACGGCATAATTCTCACTGCCTACGTGCGTTGTTTTCGCATAACATTTTCCTGTGACGACAAAGCTTCCGGAATAAAGCTCGCTGCCCTCTGTCTTTAAAATGGCATCACTCTCGCCGGTTAGCAGTGATTCATTAACTTCTGCCATACCGCCAAGCACAATTCCGTCATTGCAGATTTGATGTCCGCTTTCCAGTACCATTACATCATCTATAACAATGTCCTCGGTTTCGACGACGATCTCTCTGCCATCTCTTACCAATTTTGCCTTTGGCCGGTTTAAGATCGACAGCTCGTCTATCAACTTTTTTGCTTTCAGTTCCTGTGCAATCCCGATCACAATATTGATAATAATAATGACAATAAAAATCATATTGGAATAAGCACCGACAGCGAAAAGCAATGCCGCAATTATAAAATTAAGCAAATTAAATAATGTAAAAATGTTTTCTTTCAATATCTGCGCTTTTGTTTTTGTAATGGAACCTGGCGGTTTTCCCAAATCTCCCCGATCTTTGCGATCCATTACTTCCTGCGCAGACAGGCCTTTTATTGGTGCCTCCATATTTTCCTCCATTTATATCCAGTCTTATTTTCCTTTTATATACCATATCGCCGAACGGGACACTTTTGATCATCGGATGGACAGGCCGAACATCAGCCCTTTCATCTTCACTTGCTATGCCAGTTCAGGTAAGTTATATTATCTAAACATAAAGTCCAGTTAAATTGAAGTTAAACTCTTCATAAACTAAACAGTTTTACCGATTAGGCAAAACTACTTTTTATGCGATATGATAAAGCAGCAAAAATTTTTAATTGTTTATGCAGCGTTTATGATTAATCAATAAAATTATGATATACTTTTAAATATTGTTTACAAGGCGGTGTTTTATATGAAAATAAAAGCAATATTTAATAAAAATATAACAATAAAAAAACGACTTGTTATTTCCAATATCCTGATGATCATTGTACCTGTAGTCATTACTACATTTATTGGAATTGTTTGTGCGGGCATACTCTGGTTTGTCGTCACATCTGGCACGGGCCTTGGTTTTAATGACAGCGAAGACTTTTATAAGGCCAGCCGGAGCATTTCCATGATCGTCGAGAAATCATTGAAGGAAGATAAACATACAAACCTTGCGGAAGATCTGGCTGGGATCAGCAGGATACTGGACAAAAACTCCATAGCGTTATCTGTGGATTCCTCTGGTAAAATGATCTATCAGTATGGGAGTGCAACCGAAGCAGATGGAATTCTGATGGAAGCTGAAGCGATATTGGGAGGAAAAGGCTTTGTTTCCAACGGGACTCGTGAGCTATATGTTCAGCTAGTTGAAAATAGCGGCGCCGTTTACCGCATCGCCATTTTTGCCAGCCCTTCGGAGCTTTCCTACAGCATCCTGAAAGTTGTTCTTGTATTATTGGCAATCATCCTTATGTTTGCCATACTCGTCTCCATTCTGCTTACAAACCGGTTTCTCACAAAGTTTGTGTTCCAGAAAATCGAGCATCCGCTGAACATTCTCTCTGACGGTGTGAGACAGATCAGCGATGGAAATTTAGAGCACCGCATTGAATATGATTGTCAGGACGAGTTCGCACCTATCTGTGCCGATTTTAATGAAATGGCCGCCCGGCTCAAAGCTTCGGTAGAGCTGACTGACCAGCATGAGCAAAGCCGCAAGGAATTGCTGGCCGGTATCTCCCATGACCTGCGCAGTCCATTAACTTCTATACGCGCTTATGTGGAAGGGCTTCTGGATGGTATTGCTAAAACTCCGGAATCCCAAAAAGGATATTTAGAAATCATCAAAAGCAAGGCAGAAGACATCGATCGTATGCTGTCCAAGATTTTCCTGTTCTCAAAGTTGGAGCTGGGTGAATACCCAGATAACCCGGAGCTCCTGCGGATTGACGATGAAGTACGGCAGTTCATACGGGCATTAGGGACAGAGTACGAGGAAAAAGGACTGGTTTTATCCGCCAATACACTTGTTCCGGCTACGGTGTTGGCTGACCCGGACCAGCTTCGGCGTGTGATGACCAACATTATGGAGAACAGCGCTAAATATAAAAGGAAGGATAAAGGTACCCTGACCATCTCACTGTGGGAGGAAAACGGCGGATACTGTCTTTCCCTTTGTGACGATGGACCCGGTGTACCAAAAGAGGCACTGCCCCACCTGTTCGAGGTGTTTTATCGCAGCGATCCGTCCCGGCAGAACCCTCATCGCGGCAGCGGTCTTGGTCTTGCTATCGCCGCCAATGCGATGCAGCGCATGAATGGAACGATTGACGCAAAAGCTGGCAAAAACGGTGGTTTGGAAATTGTAATTTGGCTGCCAAAAGCGGAGGAATGACATGGAAAGAATACTGATTATAGAAGATGATACAGCGATCGCAGCAATTGAGAGAGATTACCTTGAGATCCATAATTTTGAGGTGGAGATTGCGACGAATGGAAATATCGGTTTGGAAAAAGCATTACAGGGCAGTTACGATCTGATCCTGCTTGACCTGATGCTTCCCGGTATTGACGGCTTTAACGTCTGCCGCAAGCTGCGGGAGACACTGGATATTCCTATCCTGATGGTCACGGCCCGTTGGGAGGATATTGATAAGATACGCGGACTCGGACTCGGTGCGGATGATTACATTGAGAAGCCGTTCTCTCCCAGCGTGCTGGTGGCACGGGTAAAGGCGCACCTGGCACGATATGCCAGATTGAAGAAAACGGATAGGACCGCGCCGATACAGATTACCTTTGGCAATATCTGCATCAATACCGATACTCGCAGGGTCTATGTGAATGATATTGAAATCGAACTGAAAAACAAGGAATATGAGCTTTTACTGTTTATGGCGCTCAACGAAGACGTGGTCTTCAACCGGGAAACGCTTTACGAGCGTATATGGGGTATGGAAGCTATGGGCGATAATGCCACTGTTGCCGTACACATCAACCGGCTGAGGGACAAAATAGAGGAAGATCCGGGCAATCCCCAGTATATCCAGACGGTGCGGGGTGCGGGTTATCGGCTTAAGGCGTAAATTTCACAAACAGGCACCTCTGGCACATTTTCCGTGCCAAGGGCAGCCCATTTGTGAAATCTGTCATTTATGTTTATGCGTATCCGCCCATTTCAATACAGATCAGGCATGCCAGAAGCGGGCATATAAATGAGTTTGAGTGTGTTCCGCTAAAAATCCGGGTCAGCACCCAGACCGGCCGTCGCTACGTGTGCGTCCGTAGGATGGCAAACGGGCGTCTATCGACTTACCGGCTGGACAGTGTTAAGAATGTTTCACCGCTTAAATCAGAACCGGATTATGACCGGTATTTAACCGGCTATGAGAAGAACAGCCGCTATACCTGGGGCGTTTCCTTTGGCTGCCGCCGGGAGCCAGAACGAGTTTGCATGCAGATAAGCCTGGCTGAAACGACTGAAGGCTATTTGATCGACAGGCTTAATCGGGAAGGCCGCCAGGGCCAGTTGAAACGAATCCAGCAAGATATCTATGAATATACGATTGAGTGTTGGGACAGTGCTGAGATGATTCCCTGGATTAGAACTTTTACCGGACGCATTCTTAATTTCACCTGTTCAAATAAGCAGGTAGAACTACGTTTCTGGCATGATATGAAACGAATGCAAAAGATGTATGCTGACGAAACCAGCGAAAAGTCTTTAGGAGGGCAGTAACATGGAACTCTTTTCAGAAATATATAATTGTTATTATCAGGTTGTTGCCCGAATATTGGAGGAAGCCTCCCAGGAACCGATCAGTCCGGCCGAAATGACTGGAATTGCTGAGAAATATGGTTACGACGAAAGCGTGCTTACCATCATTCCTCATCTGCTTGATGGCGATTGGGCTTTGCTTACACCGGACGACAGTGGTAAGAATTTTACTTCCCGATTGTCGCGGCCAGTCCGCTTTCCACTTACCTCGCTTCAGAAATCCTGGCTGAAGACACTTCTTGAAGATGAACGGATCGGCCTGTTTTTCACTGACGAACAGTTGGAACTGCTCCAGCGGCTATTGACAGATACCGCCCCGCTGTATGTTCCGTCCGCTTTTCAATACTTTGATCACTATCAGGATCGGGATGTGATTAACTCCTCTTTTCGGCGGCACTTTCAGCTGATTCTGAAAGCTATAGAGCAGCACCAGACACTTAAAATCTCTTATTACTCGGTTAGGGGACGAATGTTGGAGTTTACCTATTTACCCTGCAGGATTGAATATTCCGCCAAAGACGGCAAGTTCCGGCTCTACGCCCTTTATCGCCGGCGAAACGGCTGGCGCGTGGATATTTTACATATCGGACGAATATTAAAGATTGAAGAAACGGGATATTGTATCGAAGAGCCGGTTGATACGGACCGATTTACAGAAGATGCCCTCTGTCAGGAACCGATTGTTATGGAAATATCAGATGAGCGAAATGCTCTGGAAAGAACCATGCTCCATTTTTCCTGTTATCAGAAAAAGGTTGAAAGAGTAGATGAAACAGGTAAGTATCGCTGTTCCATCTATTATGATAAAACCAGGGAAACCGAGCTGTTAATTCAGGTGCTGGCCTTTGGCCCAGTGGTACGGGTACTGGGGCCGGCTTCATTTCTGAATCAGGTCAGGGAGCGGGTTAGTCGGCAGCAAAAACTTACCCGCACCACTCCCCAAATCAATAACTGACTAATCAGATCCCTTGTCTTCAATCCGTTTAATCTGCCTTTACAATGTGTCTGTTACAATTTCTTTCTGATGTTTTTCATAATAAATCCGCTTTCAGGCAAAGTGGGAATTCTAGAAAGGCTGTAGCTTAAATCTTGTTCTGGAACTTCAAAGTCAACTTTATTTACAAGAAAGTTTAAGCTTGCTTTCATTATTTCAATCGTAATACCTTCACCGGGACAGCGATGCCCCTTTCCTGGATCGCCACCGCCTTGAGGAATAAAACTAAATGTCCGGTCTTTTTGTTCTTTAAAGCGCTCCGGCCGAAATTCATCAGGATTACCCCATATTTTAGAATCATGATTCATCCCGTAAACATCAAGTAATACAAGTACTCCTTTTTTAAATTCATACTGATTCCAAACAAAGTCCTTGTGTACCCTGGCTCCCAAAAATGGGGTAAACGGATAGTATCGGCGAACTTCCTGCACAAACATTTCAAAATAATTGTCATCACTACGCATCAGTTCTTCATGATACTCAGGATGTTCATACATTGCTAAAGCTGTAAAAGTAATGTATGTTGAAATAGCGACTATAGGTCTTATTACGTTTATAAGCTCTTTTGCAGCCATTTGTAACTCCATTTGGCTGCCATCAGGCTCTTTGTGAAAAGCCATTAAATGAAGTGCAGAATCATCTTTTACTATCAGCTTCTCTTGTCTTACATCGTCTATGATTCCTCTTATCCATTCCTCGGTTCTGTTTCGTGCCGCCTTGCCTTTCCAGTATCTGGGGCCAACTCCGCCCAGTCCATCAACCATAGCGCAAAAATCATCTGCCCTGCTTTCTACATCAGATTCCGGCAATGGAACTCCGGTCCAGAAACATGCTATCTTGCATATAACATTTTTAGCTTCGTGAAATAGTACAACTTCTTCCATATTCGCCCATATATTAACGGAAGCTTCCATTTCTTTCTCAAAAAGCTCCGCAAGTTCCTTTTGATGAACCTCAGTCATTAACGACATAAAAAATAGCTTTCGCTGAATATGTGCTTTATGATCCATCCCCTGTATGGCATTTACTCCAAACAGTGTTTTTTGTATTCTTTTCGGCATTGCACCTTTTCGTTGAAATAGCTCTTCATTATAAAAAATTTTACATGCTTCTTCTCCACTAATGCAAATTGCCTTTTCTCCCATGATATGGGTTTCAAAAATATTGCATTTATAAAGATCCATTTTGTTTTTGATAAAAAGATATCCTTCTTCCAATAATTTAAGAGTGTGATCTAACCCTTTATCCTGAACAATTCTCTCTTTAACTTCCATTCCTTCTCCACCTTCAGCTTCTATAATAATTTTTTTAACATTGAATATGCTTTTTGATTTATTATCGCTCCATTATCGATAATTATTCAATATTTAAAAGGCGGCTGCAACTTTCTATTCTATCCTGCTACTTTTCCGCTCTCCTTTAATTCTTAAATCAATAAAGTAAAGGATCCCAGCCAAAAATGGGAATATAGCCATCAATGCAAACATCGTCTCATATCCTGCATAAGTAGATATGATTCCTGCCAAAACTGCTCCGGCTCCGATTCCACCATCAAAACCCGTAAAAAATGTAGCGTTTGCGGCACCAGTTCTTTCCTTAGGGACTTTAATAATTGCCATTGTCTGTAAACTGGATTGAGCTGCACCGATGCCGGTTCCATAGATCACCGCACAAATCAGAATAGTAGTGAAGCTGTTACTTACCGAAAGCAACAGCAATGCGATCGGTATAAGAAGTACCCCCGACCAGACACCCATACCAAAGCCCCTGCGGTCAACGAGCTTTCCAAAGAATGGACGGGTAATCAGCATACTTATAGCATATACAGTAAAAAAAGCTCCTGTACCTGAAATGGATTTTTGTACTCCATACAGCGCTAAAAAGGTAATGATCGCCCCCCATGTTATCATAATTAAAAATATAACGGCGGATGGTAACGCAGCTTCTTTCGCATACAAAGATGGTCTTGGAGTCAATGAAGCCTGTACAGCAGGACGGTTGTTAAAATTCATGATAAACACCAAAGAAATAGCAATTATTAAAAATGCAGCCGCCAGCAAAATATTATTCTTCATTCCTAGGGACAAGGAAATCGCCGGAGCAAGAGCCATAGCAATACTGCTCGCAAGGCTAAAATATCCCATACCTTCTGAAAAACGTTCTTTTTGTATGTTATCAGAAGCTGCAGTGCTGCAAGCTGTATTGGCAATTCCCCAAACCATTCCGTGTGCGCATCTGATGACTATGATAATTTCGATCAAAGGAAAAAACCAATATGCCGTTGTTGTTAATAACATACCGGTTAATCCCATAACAAAAATCCATTTTCGCCCGTATTTATCCAATGCAATGCCGGCAAAGGGACGAATAAGTAATGTGGCAATTGTCATGATTCCTTGCAGCCAGCCCAAAACACTGTCATTCGCTCCAAGTGATTTCAAATAAGGCGGTAATGCCGAAGGAAATAATTGAAATGAAAAAAACATAAAGAAGTTTACCAATGTTATAATAACTAAATTTTTTGTCCAGAGCTTTGTTTTATTCATTTTCGTACTCTTTCTCTGATAATAGCATATTCTCAGAAATAATATTATTCAAGACCTTCTGCATGAGAGTTAAGAGTTGTGTAATTTCAGTCTGAGATAGCTCTCTTGTGGATACTTCAATAATTTTCTGAAATATACTCTGAACAAAAGGTGATTTTTCCCGACCCTTTTCTGTCAGATACAAATGCTCTAACCGGCCATCCTCTTTGTCTTTTTGTCTTATGACATACCCCTTTTCCGTTAGGTTTTTCACTGCTTTTGCAGTGGTGGATTTGCTTATGTGCAAATGCTCACTTAATTCTTTTTGTGACAGACCTTCTCTCAAAGAAATAACAAGAAAAAAGTCATATTGTCCATTTTTTATATCTAAATCATTTAACGTACTGCTAAGCAGAATTTGTATATTGCGATAGATTGCGGCATTTACCTGCCCTATGGTTATGTTATTTTCCATATTAATCACCTCTTTTAATATAGTTGCAAAGGAAACTATCTCTAGCTTAACACAAATTAGTTTCCTTTGCAACTAATTTTTATGACTGTATGCTGTTGCATTTATTCTAGCCGCATTCTATTCCGGATATATACCAGGCTTTATCGACTGACAGCGGCAGATTCACAAAAAAAAGGTACTCCAACCGTTTGTAAAACGGTTGAAATACCTTTTTCCATATCTTATTCTGCTGCCGGAACCACCGGTATGTCCGTCTCTGGAACAGAAGTCTCAGAACCTCCAACCTCAGGTCCGACCTCAGAATTCTCTTGCACTTGCGTGGTCTGAGGCTGTGTCTCCGGAGACGTCTGGGACCCGGTCTCCGCTGGAGGCACCTTGGTATTCCGATTAATGACTGCGGGTTTCCCTTTATAAGTACTATTATGAAGCGGCTCTTCCTTTATCACCGTATCTCCCTTTTTATACACCCGGTAGCTTTTGAAAACGCCGCCGGTGGTGCCCTTATCGACTACCTTTTCCGTTCCATAGGGCAATGCAGGATTTTCTTCGTATACAGGCTCCAGCGGCTCCGAATCACGAACCTTCTCGGATCGGATTGTCACGTTCACCCCGGCCTCAAGGATAGGAAGCCCCACCAGGGAAATCTTTAAGCTTTTCCCGTCCAGTGCTGCCCGGATCGCTATGGTATGACCGCTGGTATTTACAAATTTCAAATCCGGACCTGCATAGCCGTCAAAGCTGACCATGGCATCCTGTCCCTTTTCCACATAGGACGGTGCAAAGCTGTGGGCATTACGCTCCGTGGTTTTAAAACCGACTTCAATGATGGCATGATACAGGGTGGTGGAGACCTGGCACACGCCTCCGCCCGGTTCTTCAATCAGGACTCCGTTCCGGTATGCACCGGCGGGCTGATATCCTTTTTCCTTTGTACGGTTCCCTGTGGTATTGTTAAAGGAAAATTCTTCTCCCGGCTTTAGAATTAGTCCATTGAGAGAATCTACTGCCAGTCGGATGTTTTGATTTCTGTTCTTGTTATCGGTCGTCGTCGTTGTAAAGGTTCCGACGACCTCATACTGCTCTTTTGCCTGGGCCTGAGTCCTTTCAGGAGATGTTTCCGTAAAACCTGCCATGATTTCAGCCTGGTAGTTCTCTGATTTTACCGCATCCATGAGCTGCTCCACCAGCTTTTCCTGATCCAGAACCCGGCCGTTCTGTTCTTTTGTATACACGAAAGCCCCGGTTGCCTTATTAAAAGACTCCAGCTCAGAGCTGACTGCGCTTTTATTCCAACGTTCTGCAAGCGAAGCTGCCTGACTGATCAATGGCTCTCTTAAGGCCTCATAATCAATTTCATACTGCTGCGTCTGATCCGGGGGCGTTTCCTCCAATTGCTTTATAATCGCCTGTAGCTGCGATTCTATAAGATTGTCCAATAAAACCGAATTCTTCCCGTCACTGACAATCAGCTCCCACTGATAACGTTCCTTCAGGGTTTCTTCTGCCTCCATAACCGTAAGCCCGGTCAAGTCAGTCTGTCCCACCCGGGCTGCAGAAAGGATTTTATCCGTCAGATCTGCAGTGGTTCCCGCTTCCGTCTCTACAACTGTCTGCATGCTGCCGGAACCGGCCCTGGAATACAGATAGCCTCCTGCTGACAGGGCTGATAAGAGCATCACACCCACTGCAATATTTCTGTTTCTTTTTATTTTTCTTCTTCTTTCCCTGTACTTACCCATAGATTCAATTTCGCTCTCCTTTCATTGTCTGCTCAATGATGCTCTTCATAATAATCTCGGAAAGCTGTCCGTTTACATAGCCAAATGCGGCATCTCTTTTGTAGTGCAAAGTTTTTTAATTCTGTACTTTTATCAGTTACAGTTTATAACTGTAACTATATCATTTACACTACCTAGTGTCAAGGGTTCTGGGAAGATTTTATAACAAAATTTGTTTCATAAAAAAAGCATTTAATCTTAACAGAGGTTAGTAATTCCAGTCGTAATATAAAGATAGCATAAAGAAAACATTTGATCCCTTAACTGCCATTAAATCCTATGTTTAATCAACCGATATAAGATTGTCATGTAAAATACCTAAGAGGTTTATACTTCTGAAAATTACTGTTAGGAGGTTTTCAATGTTTAAATTTACAAGCTCAACATTGATCGGACTTGTATTTGGTGCATCTTTGATTGTCGGATCTGTATTTGTATCTGGTCATGCAGAACTATTTTGGAACGTGCCCTCTGCATTTATTATTTTCGGTGGAACCATAGGAGCCACTATAATGGCATTTCCTCCTCAAAGGCTTAAAACCATAGGAACTGTAACGAAAAAGGCATTTTCAAATTCACATTTTGACATAAAAAAGGATATTGCTTCTTTAGTCAGATGTGCTGAAATATCCCGGAAGGATGGGCTTCTGGCTCTTGATAACCATATTGATGATTTAACTGATGATGCATTCCTTAAGATGGGAATTCAACATATCATTGATGGTGCGGACGAAGATCAATTGAGAAATTTATTGGAAGGTTCTACCTATTTCATGAAACAGCGCCATCAAAAGGGTGCCGCTATGCTGGATATGATAGCGGCTACGGCTCCTGCACTGGGGCTTCTCGGAACCTATGTAGGCCTTATCCCCATGCTGAATAATCTGGATGATGCAAGTACGCTGGGCCCAATGATGGCGCTGGAACTGGTTTCTTCCTTTTACGGAGCTTTTGTCGCTTACGTCATCTTTGCTCCTCTGGCTAAGAGGCTGAAATTTATGAATAAAGAAGAGGAAACAAGAAGAGAGCTGTTGATTGAGGGACTGGCTGGAATACAGCAGGGAAAAAATCCAAGGCTTATCAGAGAAGAATTGCAGGCATTTGCAAATATATCCCTGGATACGGAAGGGGAAGAGGCTGAAAAAACAAAATCCCGTTTTAAATTAAGGAGGTGACTGATTAGTTATGGGCAGATTCCATAGGATCGAAGAGGAATATGAGGAGGAAGAGGCAAGCTGGCAAGACAGCTACAGTGATTTAATGACTGATTTGCTTGCTATTTTCGTAATTTTATTTGCATTTGCCATGATGAATCAAGCACTTACGATTCAGGAAAACAAAAGAGAAAAAGAAGCTGCTTCGGTCCAGCAGCAAAACAATTTCGTATCAAATGTAGAAGAGTTCAACAAGCTCTATGAATACATTAAAACATATATAGAGGAAGAACAGCTTACCAATGAATTAAGTGTTACAAAGCTGGGGAACGATCGAATTTTGTTACGTGTTGCGGCTTCCGTATTTTTTGATTCAGGAAAAGCCGAAATCGATGATGCTGCTGAACCTGTGCTTCAGAAAATTTCCGAAATATTGGTAACATACCAGGACTCCTTTAAAATGGTCAGGATCGAAGGCCATACGGATAACCGTCCAATCAATACTTATCTCTATGCCAGCAACTGGGAGCTTTCAACAAGCCGGGCCGTTAACGTTCTTAGGTGGCTTCTGGATACCTCCGGTATTGAAGCGAAAAAATTTTCTGCCATAGGCTACAGCGAATATTATCCTGTCGAAGATAACTCTACCAATGAAGGCAAAAGGAAAAACAGGCGGGTGGACTTTTTTATAGAGGGAACAGACAATTAAGCGAAGATTTGTTATAAAAGAAAGCCATTTCCCAACTTCCTAAAAACAGGAAACAGAAACGGCTTTTTTTCTTTTTCCTAGAAAAAAACAAGGCTTAAGCAGACGAATCCTCTTAAGCCTTTGGTCTTTTGTTATTCTGTTATTTTAGGATCCACGTCCATGGTTTACGCACGAGAAAGGAACTGGCTCTATTTTACTCTCCCCACATACAATTCACTTTGTCACTTATTTTGCAGAGAAGAATTATAAACCACCTAATTTTCGCAGACATTTTCGGTAACAATGGCGCTAAGTGTTGCACCACCGATAACAGGACTGACATTAAACGTAACTACAACCAGATAGGTGCAGCAATCATTCATACAGGAATCACAATCACATACATTAAAACTAAAAGTATCAGATACCGTTGTAGCAACCGATCTGGAATATTCGTATATTCCGCTAACCGGAACAAGGGCCAACTGATCTTTACACTCTCTAAAGATTTGAAATCTATAGCTGCCTATTACACCTGTAACGATATTCGCAGTAAATGAAAGCAGGATACAAGGGTGCTCAAAACCTGAAGTATTAACCTGTAATGTAGCAATAGTACGAGTTATATCTACTCCAGTTAGATTAGCAAATGAAACAAATCCTGGACTTCCGCAATTTAATGCAGTTGCGTTAAATTCTTCTTGTTTCTTCTCATAACAACAGTCATCGCAGCAGTATTCACATTCACAGTCATGATTCATATAAAAATCTCCTTTGTTTAGGATTATATTTAAGTCAATCGGATATTCACAATCCGCTTCGCAACTTGCTCACAGCGTCCCCCGCTTCGCCGGGCATAACCTCATAGATACTATCCCAGCATGTCAGAAGGGGTGTGAGCCCCTTCTGACACAATTAAGGCCCCGCCTCCACTTATGTCTTTCCCGTATTAATGGGGGACTTAATTGATAAGGTTAAATTTAATAACTAATTTAATACTTTTTACCTTCATCTTATACATTATTATAGTATGATAATTTTAGAATTGTGAGCAGCCCAGGGTAATTGTACTTCTAAATGTCAGCCTTCTAATATATCAAGGCTTAAAGTCCTGCTTGTCCTCGAAGTTTATATTGTCCAAGTTGCTCCAAAAACGAAAACCAGAGCGATTCTTCCTAGGTAAATCGCCTTGACATTCAGAACTGCTATTAAATAATGAAAAAATAAAGCCATTGGCTATCCGCATATGGAAAAGTCTTGGCGCACTTTATTAAACCCTCCGAAAAATGGATAAAGAGGCTAAAATCGTGCATTTCTCGCCCCGATTTTAGCCCCTTTTTCGCTTTCAAACCCACTATATGTTATGGTTAAACTCTATTTTTCACACTTTAAACCTCAATTCGTACTCAAATGCCTCTTTTAACCCTTCAAAATCCAAATAGTCCTCAATAAATTGCTTGCGCAGTAAGCTAAATGGAATAAACTCGTTATATTTACCGTTAATCTGCACTTTCTCAGGTAAAGGAAGCTCATATAAATCCAGATCAGATTTTATAATATCGGAAATAATAAATTCCAATTCTTCTTTCGTTCCAGTAAAATTTACTTCTAAATAGACGCAAGTAATCCAAGGATGTTTACTCTTTATTTTCCTTTTCAACAACGCATAATGAAGAGTTAATAGCTGCCGTGTCCCCACCCAAGGGAACACCGCGTATTTTTTATCGGAAAGAGGGGTAACCAGATTTTCTAAAATACCGCTATTTCGAGCAATGTATTGTATTTCCGTTAATCGTTCACGGCACCTTTCACTCAAGTACGGATACGACAAATCACCTTGAAGAATACTGCGGACCTTTTTTACTAAAACAGTATGCAGCTCCGCAGCGAAATCCACGTCCCAGTCAACGACTGAAATGCCTGGTACTTTTTTAACAAAAATAACCTTTGATTTTGTATTGACATCAACAGTTTCCCATGTCATGCCCGCCAATGCAAAGCGAGTACCAACAGGGTAAATCTTATCAACAGTACCGATTGTGCGGTTTTCATCTTTAACAAGCAAATATTCCGGTGCAAGGAAAACCGTGAGAAAATGATGACTATTTACAATCTTTTCTCCTTCTCTGCCGATCATCAAGCCCCCATGTTCTGTTCTCTGTAATTGCTCAATGTTAATAAGATGAGTCAATAACTGTTTATAATCCCCCTGGGAAATATGGCGAAAGCAGCCCAAAGTAAGGATAGCCTGCGCAAGAGCTGCAGGGGACAGTTCACCACTGCTTTTTAAGTGGCTCATCGTTTGATGGTACAAAAGGTTATACGCATGATGATGGGGATAAATTGGTTCTATCCAGTGGTCCTTTATATACAGCTCAATAATAGCAATCGTTCGGATAAACTCCCAATTGATAGGCCCCAGTGTATCAGCTGGATTGATTCGGATATCTTCAACAAATGTGAACAGCAGTTGAGGAACCTGACCTCGGCGTCCACATCTGCCAAGCCGCTGTGCAAAGCTGGAAACGCTAAGCGGGGCACCTACCTGCACCGCTTGATCGAGCGAACCGATGTCAATACCTAACTCCAATGTAACGGTTGCACCGGTGACAATTTTATCATCACTTGATTTCATCTCATCCTCTGTGTTTTCGCGAAGTAACGCAGAAACATTTCCGTGATGGACCCGGTAAACATCGGGCGCCTTTTTTTGTAACGCAATTTCACGAAGATTCGCCATAACAAGTTCGGTTTCTTCCCGGCTGTTAGTAAAGATGATAGTCTTTTTGTCAAGGGTCATCTTAAATAAATATTCGTAATGCTCGCGATCCCCCATATTTCCGCCTGTTGCAACCTTATTATCGCTTGCGTCGCTGTCAGCGATATCACGTTCATCGTGTAGGTTAACAAAACGTTCGACATGAAGTTTGATACGCTTCTTTCCATCTTCCGCTATGGGAGCGGCACAGATACGGCCGGTTCCTGTGTTGAGCCAGTTCTGCGCGAAAGACACATCACCGAGGGTTGCCGAAAGGCCGATACGCCTTGGATTTACGTCAGTCAGCTTTTGAAGACGTTCTAAAATGCACAACAGCTGAATACCGCGTGCATCGCGCATAAACTGATGCACTTCATCAATAATGATAAAACGCAAATCAGAGAACATTTGAAGGCAAGCACCTCGCTTATTGGTTAAAAGGCTTTCAAGTGATTCCGGGGTGATTTGGATAATCCCTTCCGGATGCCTCATTAACTCATTTTTCTTGGTTTGAGATGCGTCACCGTGCCATTTGCAGACAGGAATATGTGAATCAACAAGTAACTGCTCAAGGCGTTTGAACTGGTCGTTAATAAGAGCTTTCAGCGGTGAAATATACATTACGCCTACCGAACGGGAAGGTTTCTCATACAGCTCTGTAAGCACAGGCAAAAAAGCCGCTTCGGTTTTACCAGAGGCTGTGCCAGAGGAAAGCAGTAAATTGTCATCACTGCCCCAAATGACCTCGCAAGAGGCAACCTGATTTCCACGTAATTCCTCCCATTTGTTCTGATATATGAAATCCTGTATAAAAGGAGCAAGTCTGTTAAATACATCCATCTTCGTTTACACCTCGAAATCTAAAAAATCACTGTGTATCGTTTCATCGGATAGACCACCTTTGGCCATCTCAAAGCTGTTGCTGCCTAAAATATCAGACACACTTCTATTTGGGTTCTGATACAGAATATTGACAAGTTCGATGAAATCACGGATGATTTCTCTCGGGGTGATATGTGTGCCTGCGCCAACACGATTATATTCCACTGTCAGAAAGTACAGTAAATCCTCGTGACTCATCGTAGGTGTATAGTTGTATAGCTGTGCATGAATGTCCCGAAGTTTTTCAACGAGAACATACACCTCTTCTTGCGTAAGCATTTGCAGCCTAATAATGGGAGCGGTTAAGTCCTTCATCTCGTCAGTAGCAAAATGACCTTCTGCAAGGCGTGATCGAAGAGCTTCGTAACTGAACAAACCTTTGTATTTATCTTCAATACACTGAGGTGTACCGCCGATTAAAAATCCAATATGCTTTGCTTTGCCCTGAAGCACGTCGTTATACATCGTCAGAATTTTTTCATAATTATTTTGTCTTGTGATGGAGTTTGGAATCTTATAAATATTGACAAGTTCATCAATGAAAACCAATAGCCCTTTATATCCGGCGTTTACTAAAAAAGCAGCAAATAATTTCAAAAAATCATACCATGTTTCATCCGTAACAATGAAATTAATATCCAAATCAGCTTTTGCTTCTTTGCGGGATGCATATTCTCCGCGAAACCACTTCAGTACATTTGATTTCATTGCGGCATCATCTTGTTGGTATGCTCTCCAGTAAGCAGCAACTGCCTTGGCGAACTCAAAACCATTCACCATACCCTCAAGAGAACCAGCTACGGCATATATCTGTTTTTCAACTAATAGATTGAACGCTTCACCTTCTGCTTCGGACTGTGCTCTTATAGACGCCTGTATGCCTGAGATCCATTTTTCCAAAATCAACGGCAGTGCACCACCATCCGGCTTAGATTTCGTTGAAAGGTTTTGGATAAGTTCTTTGTATGTTGCAAGACCCTGCCCTTTTGTTCCCGCAAACCGTCGTTCGGGTGAAAGGTCAGCATCAACCACTGCAAAGCCTTTTGCTGTAGCATAATTGCGTATGGTTTGAAGTAAAAAGCTCTTACCGCTGCCATACTTACCAACAATAAATCGAAAAGAAGCACTTCCATCCTCAATCATTTCTATATCATGTAAAATCGCTGCGATTTCCTGTGTTCGCCCTACGGTGATGTATTCAAGTCCAACGCGGGGAACGACACCACCCTTTAATGCATTAATCAGTATATTGGCTATCCTCAACGGTAATTTATTTTCCATTCGATTACACCATTTCCTTAATTTTATTTATATATTCTTCATATATAGTCAGACTATCGTCAAGTTCAAGAATGTTATCACCAATTGTGTCAATCGCCTTTTCATTAATACTGTCAGCCAACACTTCCAGCATAACCCCGTTGGCATCTGCAAAATGTTTCAGATTTGTATCCCCTTGAAGTATTAATTTAAGTGCATTCACTTCAGTTTCCCCGAGTATATTAAATAGACTTGTCCAATTGTCTTGCATTGCTACAGAGGAATCGGTAAAAACAGTTTGAGATATAACAGGACTAGTCTCTGCTGTGCTTGATTCAAAATACATCATAGGTTCAGTATCCGGCACGATTAGTTTTTCCTGAGTGTCATCAGCATCTAGTCTTATTTTATGAAGAGAAGTTTCATCCACGGATACAACAATTTTAGTTGCTTCTTTGTAATACTCAATCACCGCTTCATGAATTATATTTTCAAGGGATAGGCCCGCAGATTCAAGCTTTTTTATTAGCTCACTGTCAACTAAATGAATATCAGCAGACAGCTTGTGTTTGAATTTTGTAACTTTTCGTAACTCGGATTCTGTTTGTTTCATAATATAGCCAATGAGTTGCCGACCGCTATTCATAGATAATGTGGAACTAAAAGACCAATTGTTTTTAGAACATATATATATTTCTTTATCGGAAAACACAACTTTCTTATCCGGTATCTTAATCGATGAATAAAACAATGCATCCTTGAAAGGCGTCCATACAGACATCTTTTTCGTCGGATAAAAAATCAAATCGTCAAAAATGATACCAGAACTATTAAAAACAACTCTAAGTTTATGGATTACAGTACAAAAGCAATCACTGAGCTGCCCTTTTGTATCATCGGTAAAAAAAACTGATTTTTTGATATCATACTTTGAAACATTGCAAAACAAATCAAAGTTGTCGTTCATGTCTGTTTCGTACATGAATACTTTGGCATAATGTGCTTGTAGATTATTTTCGCAGACAAATTCCTTGAATGGCTTCGGTAGATCATAATAAATATGATAGTCCTTTATCCATTTAATCACATATTTATCAATCGAAGAGTCAAAGCGCCTGAACGCTCTCCAGAAAAACATTAGCTTATCGAGTCCTTCCTGAGAATCAACCACTCCGATGTTATGAATCAGCTCGTAAATATAAACAAAGGCATATGATAATGCAACATTTGTGACATTACCCTTTCTTACATCAGTCCGCCATGTAAAATATGTTCTGAGCTGCGCATAGCTCATTTGCTGGTAATAAGGAAAATAGTTTGAAAATTCTACATAGCCATTGTAATCATCCTCGTAATCCTTCATGAAAACAGCTTGTTTATAGAATACTTTTGAATTACTAATCCGTGTTTGTTTGTTATAAAAATGAGAATTGAAATTAGAAGGAAGCTGGGTATCTCTTGCTATTTGTCTCATTTCATTAAATATCTTACGATTCTCATCTATGATAGGATTTACTACTTGCGGCTGAGGTGTAGAAAATGCCTGATTGTTGTTTGTTCCTCCGTCAATTTCAATCTCAGCAAAAACCTCATCTTCAAAGGAATCAGAGGTGACACTTTGCAGAAACTGTTTTAATTGGTTTTCCTTTTCTTCAAAAAAAGAAATTTGGCCCGGTATTTTAACAGATTTATATTTCTTGTCAATATTGCTCATACGCATTTTAATTACGAGAAATACCCGCTACCTCCTTTTTTTGATATAAGCTGTCTCTCTTAAAAGACTATTCCTTTCTATCTTTGACAGATGTAAACAAACTTTATCGATTATCATCTTCATCACAAATATTTATTGCAACCGTTAGAGATAATATACCATATTATTATGGATAACGCAAACAAATGTTCTTGCTGTTGATTTCCTCTACATTAAAGAAAACAAGGCACCGATTTTTATCCCTGTTGACGGAAGCCAAGACGCCAAGGAGTCCAACCATCAGATTGTAAATCCAGTTTACAATCTGATCAAAAAGTAGCTGATTCGGTCATAAAAGAAGCCACTTTATAAACGAATTGGTTTAAGCTAGTAATCCAAATAGCTTAAGATATTACGCAACTGTTCTTCCAGATAATTAGCAATCATTTCTGTCATTGCATGTGATGAACCATCACGATAATAACTTTCAAAAGCTTCATAATACCTTTTGCGATCAATAAATTTCACATTAATCGGCGGATAACTGTTCTCCATCAAAAATAAGTTCAGAAGTAACCGGCCTGTGCGGCCATTACCATCGACAAAAGGATGTATCCCCTCAAACTTCAGGTGAAAAATTGCTGCATTCTCAATTGGATGCAACCTTTTATTACTAAATTCCCCAATAAGATTTTCCATCAATTCTGGAACCATTACAGGTTCTGGCGGCACATGAAAAGCCCCCATGATACGTACAGGAATCCTACGGTAAATGCCTCTGTCCTCTGCTCTATCCATTAATACCAATGTATGAATTTGTTTGATAATATACTCCGAAAAAGGTGTTTTATCTTTAACCAAATCTTGTATATACATAAACGCATCTCTATGTCCTACTGCTTCCAGATGATCTTTTAATGGTTTCTTATCAATCGTAATGCCCTCTAAAACCATAGCAGTTTCTTGAAGAGTAAGAGTATTCCCTTCAATGGCATTTGAATTATATGTGTATTCAACTAAGAATTCTTCCCGTAAACGTTTAACTTCTCCTGGTGTGAGGGGACGGCGCTGATTTAATTCACTTTTCAAGGAATCAACCTGAGTAAATATTTGAGCAAACTGACTTGGTATTTGCTTATGCCTATTTTGGCGCCCATCAACAGGCTTTACAGCATTCACAGGAATCTGATACGAACGGCCTATTTTTATAATTCCAGGAATTTTTCCTTGGTCACAAAGTACTCTAACCCGGCGATCAGATATTCCCCAATTTTCAGCTGCTTGTTTTACGCTAATAAATTCCAAATAATTGCACCTCCTTGTACGGTTCCAATAACCTTATTATACACAACAATAGGAATATTAACAAGCAATTTATTCAATTATAGCTTGTTAATATTCCGTTTTTTCTATTGATATAATTTTTGCTGCAGTTCAGCTATACACTCCCCACTATCTGGGCATGTTCAGGACTTTCACCTGCTAGAGTTTGCCCATGCCTGGCAAACCGAAAAAACGGCAGACTTTTCATCTGCCGTCCATCGTACAAGCCTTAGCAAGCGTAAGGTCACTCCTTGGCGCTTCTGTCGGATAGACAGGGCGTCTTCTGAATAACCCCAGAAATCCACCACATAGCAGGGACATAAAGGCTGTAGGTTGTAATCACCTGTAATTTTTCATTTCAATCTTCATTCCTATTTCACTAAATAACCACCGTCAACCGGAATGGTTGCACCATTCAAATAATCTGAGGCAGAAGATGCCAAAAACAATACCGGTCCTTTTAAATCTTCCGGTGTTCCCCAACGCCCGGCAGGAATGCGCAGTGTACACTCAGCCTTGCGCTCCTGAGTCATATTCGCACACATCTCTGTATCCATATATCCCGGGCAAATGCAGTTGATATTGATATTCCGCCCCGCGCAATCCACCGCCAGGCTCTTGGTCAACTGTGATACCGCCCCTTTAGTTGCAGTATAAGCCGGCACCGTTGTCCCTCCAAACCAGGTAACCATAGAACCGATATTGATAATCTTACCTCCGGTCGGCTGCTGCAGCATTACCTTTAATGCTTTCTGGATCATAATAAACACATGATTCAGGTTGATATTAATAACCAGATCCCACTCCTCCATGGGAAATTCCTCCGGCAGATGTCTTCTCTGTACTCCTGCTGCCGGAATCAGCACATCAAGGCGTCCTTCCAGAATCTCCATACATTCATCAAAAATACGGTCAATATCTGCACGGTCAGCCAGATTTCCGGCTACACCAAATGCCTCATATCCCTTAGACTGATAATCCGCTACCACAGATGCCAGTTTATCTTTCTGAACATCCACAATAACTACTTTACACCCAGCTTCCAGCAATCCCTCGGCCATTCCACGGGATAACCCCTGTGCACCGCCGGTTACGATACAATGTTTTCCTGTTACATCAAATTTACCAGATACCATCGATATATCCCTCCTTAATCAAATAAAATAACGGTCTTCTTCACATCCGGAGCAGGATTGATAATATTCTCAAACACTTTCTCAATCTCACTGAATTTTACAAATGTGGTTGCAAGACCATCCAGCTGATATTTGCCGTCCGCCATATTCTGTGCCACCGGTTCAAACTGGTAAGCACTCATGCGGGTGCCGATAATATCCAGTTCCCTCTTATTAATATCTGCCTGGCTGATCGCCTCCGGTTTATCGCAAAAGCCTAATGGCACCACCCGTCCCGCATTGCAGACAACTCCGTACTGCATTACCAGTGCCAGGCTGCCCGGGAAACAGGCACTGTCAAAAGCAACGGTACATCCATGACCGTCCGTGATCTCGGCAATCCGTTCAATAATATTCTCCCTCTTGCTGTTAATCACATAATCGGCACCATATCCCTTAGCACGCTCCAAAAGATTATCATCGATATCACAGCAAATCACTTTTGCACCATGCACCTTACAAGCCTGCAAAATAATCGTCCCGATCGTTCCTGTTCCCAAGATAAATACCGTATCATCAGCCACAACTCTTGCCCTCTTGGTGCAATGTGCTCCGATGGCGATCGGTTCAATCAGCGCCGCATCCTTCCACGGAATACTGTCTTCTATCTTATACACATCATCTGCCGGAGCGGTAAAGTATTCTCTCCAGCCGCCATCTGTTCCGCTTCCCCGTACCAGTACCTGCTCACAGACTTCCTCCCGTCCATGAGTACACTGATAACAGGTTCCACATGTAATAATCAAATCAACCACCACATGGTCGCCAACTTTCACATTCTCCACACCTTCGCCAACTTTGACAATGACTCCGGCATTCTCATGTCCTGGCACCAGAGGATAACTGGAACAGGGATTCTCACCCTTAAAAATATGCATATCACTGCCGCATACACCGGCAGCCTTCATCTGAATCAACACCTCTCCCGCCTTCGGTTCCGGAATCGGTACTTCTCTCACTTCAAAGTGAAACGGACTGGTAATTACACAAGATTTCATCTTATTATCCTCCTTCGTTCTTATGGTGTCTGCAGCGCACCATCCCTGCGCCTTGTCTGCGTCCATGTGACAACACTGTTCTCACACGGATATTTCGCCGCCTCTGTCTCATTGATATCAACACCAAGTCCCGGCTTGTCATTGGCATACACATACCCATCCTTAAATTCCGGCAATCCCGGGAACACCTCCAGTAATGCTCCGTGCGGTCCCTTTAAATCCTGAATCACGAAGTTCGGCGGTTCGATCCCTGACCACTCCTGAACACCAAAGTTCGGTGCCGCCAGATCAATATGAATATTTGCAGCATGTGCAATCGGTGACATATCCCCAGGACCATGCCATGCCGTCCTCACGCCATATTGCTCCGCAAATACCTGCAGCTTTTTAGCAGGAGTAATTCCTCCAACCTGGCTGATATGCACCCGGATAAAGTCAATCAGCTGCTCTGCGATCATCTGCTTCCACTCCACACCGTTATTAAACAATTCACCCTCTGCGATCGGAATGCTGGTCTGTGCCCGTAAATTCCGCAGCCAGGGAAGCTGCTCAATGGGAACCGGATCTTCCAGGAAGAATAAATCGAACGGCTCCAGCGCCCGTGCCAGCTTAATCGCCTCAATCGGGGCAATCCGCTCATGGACATCGTGAACCAGATTCATCTCATATCCAATCTCCGCCCGTATTCCCTCAAACAACTTCACGGTATTGCGGATATATTCCTTTGAGTCCAGATAAATCCCAGGCAAAGCTCCAAGAGGTGCAGTTTTCGGCACCGTTCCATAGCTGTCGCCGCCATAGCCGCCGCACTGGCAGCGGATATTGGTGATTCCCATCGCCTGAAACTTCAGGATATTGTCACACACCTCAGACACATCCCGTCCGTCCGCATGGCGGTATACCGGAATTCCCTCCCGACATTTGCCACCAAACAACTGATACACCGGCATCCCCGCCATCTTACCCTTGATATCCCAAAGCGCCATATCCACACCGGAGACCGCATTGTTCTCAATCGGTCCATTCCGCCAATAAGCATTCTGGTGCATCAGCTGCCACAGATCCTCGATCCGGTCAACCTCACGCCCGACCAAAAGCGGCTTTAAATACTCATCAACCACCGTTTTCACTGCCAAATGCCGATAGGCAAATGTTGCACATCCCAAACCATAAAGTCCCGGCTGGTTGGTATCCACCTTTACTACTGCCAGATTAATCCCCTCAGGTGCGGTAAAAATCACTCTGACATCACTGATTCTTGTATCCATCTGATCCTCCATCCACTTTGGCCACCGTACCAAGCTCAATCTCACTGGCACGTTTCTGTGACTCCTGATAAAAATGACAGGCAACACAATGACCCTCTCCAACCGGCTTCAGCTCCGGTCTTTCTTTCTTACAAATTTCCTCCGCCATAAAACACCGGGGTGCAAAGCGGCATCCCTCCGGCGGATTGATCGGGCTTGGAACATCACCCTTTAAGACAATACGGCTGCTTTTGTTATCAAAGTCAAGCTTTGGCACTGCCGACAGCAGGGCAATCGTATATGGGTGGTAAGCATCCGCAAAAATATCATCCGTATCCGCCATCTCGATAATCTGCCCAAGATACATCACTGCCACCCGCTGAGAGATATGACGAACCACACTGAGATCATGGGAGATAAACAAAAAGGACAGGTTCATTTTTTTCTGAAGATCCATCAAAAGATTGATAATCGTTGCCTGAACCGAAACATCCAGAGAAGATACCGGCTCATCACAGACGATAAACTCCGGTCCCAGTGACAACGCCCGGGCAATTCCGATAAGCTGCCGCTTGCCGCCGTCCAGCTCGTGGGGATATTTTTCCAAAACATACGTTTCAAGGCCGCACAGCTCGATTATCTCTTCTATCTTTTTCTGGCGCTCCGTCCCGGAGCTTAAATTGTGAATGCTGTAAGCCTCCTGCATAATGCTGTTAATGGTCTTCTTCGGATTCAGTGAGGAATAGGGGTCCTGGAAGATAATCTGGATTTTCTTCTTATAATCCATACTCTCCTGCCCTTTGGAATCAAGTATATTATTTCCTTTGAACAGCACCTTTCCGTCCGTTGCCTGATGCAGGCGCATGATGACATTACCGACCGTAGATTTTCCGCAGCCGGATTCGCCAACCAGACCAAGGGTCTCCCCCTGCCGGACAGAAAAGCTGACACCATCCACAGCATGCAGCATCCCTTTATTTTTCACCTTAAAGTGCTTATATAAATTCTCTACCTCAATCAGAGGCTGCTGTTGATTTTTATTTGTATTATTCATCTTCACTGCCCCTCCCGCTCCCAGCATGTAACGAAATGACCATCAGAAAATTCATGCAGCGCCGGCATCTCTTGCTTACATTGTTCTGTGCAGTAACTGCAGCGGGGATGGAACTTACATCCGGTCGGCAGTTCATTGGCATTGGCCACATTCCCCGGAATAAATGCCAGCCGGCTGCGCGGCCCCGTCAGGTTGGGAATCGCTCCCAGCAGACCTTTGGTATACCAGTGCTGCGGATTGGTAAATACCTCCCTGACCGTACCATACTCAATGATAGTTCCGGCATAAATCACCGCCACCTTCTGGCACAGCTCAGCGATAATTCCCAGGTTGTGGGTAATCATCAGCAGGGAACTGGAACGTTCTCTCTGCAGCTCTTTCATCAGCTCCAGAATCTGTGCCTGAATCGTAACATCTAGCGCCGTTGTCGGCTCATCCGCGATCAGCAGCTCAGGATTGCAGGCCAGAGCAGCCGCAATACCTACCCTTTGACGCATACCGCCCGAAAACTGATGGGGATAATCCTCAAGACGGTATTTGGCAATTCCAACCATCTCCAGCAGACTCTCCGCCTTTTTAAGGGCCTCCTTCTGGCTCAGATTTTCATGCTTCCGCAATACCATGGAAATCTGCTCCCCAACGGTAAACAACGGATTCAGGGAACTGAGGGGATTCTGGAAGATCATGGATATTTTGTTGCCCCGCATCCCCTCCAGGCTCTTTGCACTCATATCCAACACCGATTCCCCATCAAAGCAGATAGAACCGCCTGTGATTTTACCTACATCCGCAGGCAGCAAATTCAAAGCAGAAAGTGCAATGGTTGTCTTACCTGCCCCTGTTTCACCAACCAGTCCCAGTGCTTCCCCTTTTTCAATCGACAAATTAATTCCATTTAACGCTTTTGCAGTAGCCCGCCCGGTTTTGTACTCCACCTGCAGATCTTTTATCTCCAATAATTTAGCCATCGTTTACTCCCCCGTTCCTAATCTTTATTCTTTGGATCAAGGATGTCCCGCACTCCATCACCAAGGAAATTAAACGCCAGCACGATAATCATAAGAGTCACACCCGGAACCACAACAGTCCAGGGAGCTGTCGCAATGTATTCCCGGCCATCGGCAATCATGGAACCAAGAGACGGCTGCGGCAGCGGAACTCCCATACCCAGAAAGCTTAAGTTTGCTTCTGTCAGGATAACAAAACCGATCTGCTGGCTCATGAGAATAATCAAAGGCGTCAGTACACAGGGCAGAATCTGGGTAATCAGGATCCTGGAATTGGACGCCCCCAGCACCCTGGATGCCTGAATAAACTCCGAATTGCGGATGCCCATAACGCTTCCCCGCACAACCCTGGTATAAGAAGTCCAGCCAACAACAGCCAACACCAGCAACAGATTGGGGACGCTATTGCCGAAGATTGCCATAACCGTAATCGCTAGCACCATAGTCGGAATCGAGAGCTGTATGTCACAGATACGCATAATCACATTGTCGATAGCTCCGCCAAAATAACCGGCGATGGCTCCCAGTGCCGTTCCAATCACTGCCGGAATCAACACGCCGGCAGCCGCGATCAACAGGGAAATACGGCAGCCCATAACCAATCGGGTGAAAATATCCTGCCCCAGGGCATCCGTGCCTAAAATATGTCCATGAATGCCGCCTGCCAAAAACTCCGGCGATATGAGCCTCTTGCGTAAATCTGACTGAATCGGGTCATGAACCACAAACAGCGGTGAAGTAAAGGCTGCCAAAATAACAATTACTGCGATCAGCGAGCCAATAATAAAGAATTTGGATTTTTTCATCCTTCTGAATAATTCACTTTTCTTCATCGATCCCCCTCCTAATCCAGACTCATCCGGGGATCGACCATCACGTAGATGATGTCTACCAGAATGTTAATTGCCACAAATAATGCTGCGGAAACCAGGAGAATCGACTGAATCAGCGGAAAATCCCGCATATTGATTGCCTTAACAGTCAAACTTCCAAGTCCTGGCCAGCCAAACACCTGCTCCACGATAATCGCTCCGGCCAGAAGCTGGCCAATCTGCATACCGATAATCGTGATCGTCGGCAACAATGCATTCTTAAGCGCATATTTGGTATATACTTTCCAGTTGCTGATTCCACGCGCTTTCGTAGCGGTAATATAATCCTCCTGCAGAACCTCATACATACCGGAACGCAGCATTCGTGTCACCAGCGCAGCCAGCGGCAGCCCAAGGGTCAGTGCCGGTAAAATCAAATTGCGGAAGGAACCATACCCCTGTGTCGGCAGCGCCCCCAGGTAAACTCCAAAAAAGAGAATAAACAACAGTCCCAGCCATACCTGTGACATGGACATTCCAAGAAGAGCAAAGACCATAGAGCCAAAATCTACGGCCGATCCTTTTTTAATTCCGGAAATAATTCCCATCGGAAAGCTGACTAAAATCGAAACCAGCACTGCTGAAAATGTCAAAATTCCGGTAGCCGGCAGACGCCCGAAAATCAATTCACTGCAAGACCGGTTAAAAAAAATAGAGGTGCCTAAATTTCCTCTCAGAACGCCCGATATGTATATCAAATATTGTTGGATCAACGGTTTGTCTAACCCCATCTTAACCTCTACCGCTGCGATCTGCTCCGGTGTGGCATTATCCGCCAGCATGAGAGCTGCCGGATTGCCAGGGGCCAGACGCATCAACGTAAAAGCTACGACGGAGACACCGAAAAGCACAATGATGGCGGACAACAATCTCTTTGCCATAAACCGCATAAAGTTCTGCATTCCAATCCCTCCTCGTAGATAGTGTTAATTTTTCGAAACTCGGGACAAATCAATAATAGTATCGTTATACGTATTCACCCCATTCAATTTATCAGAATAAGCGTTGATGGTATCCAGGTTAATAAAGTAGCATATCCTGCCGCCGTCTTCCATCATCAGAGTAAATGCTTTCTTCAGCAATTCATTCTGCTTAGTCAAATCGATGGTTTCCTTTGCATCTGTGAGCAGTGCGGTCACTTCTGGATTCTCCATCTCCGTATTACAGGAGTCAGACAGCCAATGGGTAATCATATGGCGCCATGGGGAACCGTTGTTGTAAAACACGTTGGAAAAAGCAATATCATAATCTCCAGCGGAACGTTTGGTAACAAAAGTAGCACCCTCCATAATCTCCAGCTTTACATTAAATCCTGCTTCCGTCATCATGGACATAACTGCCTGAAGTACCTCTTTTGTCCTCGGTACCTTTCCGTCAATTGCCATAAAGTAGATTTCTTCGCCATTATAACTGCTGTCAGCCAAAAGCTTTTTTGCCAGTTCCGGATCATACTGATTGTACTTTGCTTCCAGTTCCTTGTCATAACCGGTTACCCCCTCCATAACAGGCCAGTAAGCCGGTGAACCGGAACCAAGAATGCTCTCCACGATCAACTGTCTGTCAATGGAATGAGTCAGTGCCAGACGTACATTTTTATCGGAAAACGGCTTTCCGCTTCCGCTCTGAAGCGCCATCCAGGAAATGGTGGTCCCAGGCTGTGAATCGACCACAACGCCTTCACTGCCAGAAAGTACATCCACCTGATCCGGGGGAATATTGGAAATCAGATCAAATTCACCGGTTCTCATACTGGACACACGGGTGGTATCCTCAGAGATTGGTTTGTAGATAATCTTATCAACATTTGATTTGTTATCACCCCAGTCCCAATACTCATCATTTCTTATAAACACAGCCTCGTTGCCCGGATCCCAGCTTACAAATTTCCATGCTCCGGTTCCCGGATTGGTCTTAAACAGCTCTTCGCCCTGCTCTGCCAATGCTTTCGCCGGCAGCATCGGCATATAAGTCAGCTGATTGAGCATGTCACCAATCGGTTTTTTACAATGTACAATTGCGGTATACTCATCTGCCACTTCCACTTCTTCAATATCAGACCAGAGGAAATTCATATTCAGTGTGGAATCAAAAGCTCCACGCTCCAGTGTAGCTTTCACACACTCTGCATTAAATTCTTCGCCATTGTGAAATTTGACACCTTCTCTTAATTTAAAGGTCCAGTCAAGTCCGTCATCCGACACACTCCATTCAGTCGCCAGTCCAGGCTCATAGCTGCCGGCATGATCTGTTCTTACCAACATATCATAAATCAATAACTGGATGCTGTAGAATGGCACTACGGGCTGTCCCATGGTATCCCAGGTATACACATCTTCTGACATTGAAAAGGTTACAACATTTTCACCCTTTCCATTATTTGTATTGGAAGATGTTTCTCCTCCTGAACCTCCGGCTCCAGTACTGCTGGCGCTCCCCCCGCAGCCTGCAAGTGCTGATGCACTGATTACTGCTGCTAATAAACAGGATAATAGTTTTTTGTTTTTTCTCATAAAATACATTCCTCTCTTTTTCCTCAATACACATAATTTGTTACTCATAAACAAGCTTGTCTTGTATGTTGAGTATATTTCATCAATATGGCCCTGTAAATAAGCCATTCTTCTCTTTTTGTTCAATTTTTACCTTAGTAAATAAAAATTGTTAAAAAGATAATTATTGTTAAAACGTTGTACTTGTGATGAGAAATCTTATTGGTTATACTAATAACAGGAGGTGGAATACATGAATCAGGAAACAGCTTTCAATAAACTAAAAAACAAAAAATTGCTTCCGCAGCTCTTCACTGTACTATTGGGCTTTAGTATCATTTTAATGGTGGTTACTTGCTTAGTCGTGAATCATCAAACGACTAACTCCATTATGCAAAAAAATAATTTAACCTATTCAAATATGGTAAAAGTATCTTCGCAGACTCTTGATACGCTTCTATCCGGATATCACGATTCTCTCACACACATAACTTATGATTCAGAGATTATCAATGCTGTAGTTAATCCTAAAACTCAGGATCATGCCGCTAACTATCAAGTTCTGTCTGTTTTAAACAGCTATTGTCAGGAAAATGAAGCGATCGAAGCAATCTATCTGCATATACGCAAAACAGACCAAATTCACACATCAACCTACACTGCCACTACATTAGATCAATTTTCAGAAATGAACCTTATAAAAAATCATATTGGTAATTATCATACCACCTCACTATTGAAAAGCGGCCGCACCACTTCCATTGAACTGTACGATGGAAGAATTTATCTCGTCCGTGACTTTCCGTTAAATAAAGATAAAAGTCTTGGAACCTTATATATGAAACTTAATTCCAACACGATTTTTGACAGTACTTTATCTGCCAGTCAAACCGCTTACAGCAATTTACTTGCCTATGACAATGACTGGAACCCGCTCTTCCCAATTTTAATTGATTATCAAAGTCTTCCGGACCATGTTTTCAACTTATTATCCGAAACAGATATGGATCATGCAAATACCAGACAAATTGAAGGATATCATTACTTTCTATATCCATCTGAGCAATCACATGTCAACCTGGTTCTGGCGGTTGATGACGCATACTTTTCCCCAGGCTTTGGCGATACAATGAGAAATACGTTTCCTTTTTTAATATTAATACTGGTGCTTAGTATCATTCTTACATACTGTATTCTCCAGCTAAGTTATTTTCCTATTTTGAAGCTGACAAAAATGGTTTCTACTGATAGTACAGAACATGATTTTGTCACAAATGAATGGAATTTTTTAATGAATCGTTTTTTCAGCATGTCACAAAAGAGGGAAGAATTGGATCAAATCTTAGGCAGTATGATTCCACAAATCTCCAAAGAATTTTATTTTGAGTTACTAAATGGCAAACCATTGGAACCAGAATACATAGAAACAATGCTTACTAATTTAGAAAGCCCCATTAAACCTTATGGAACCTTTGGCATTATAGCTCTGACAGCAAATGATACGCTGGACGTTTCAAGACGGAACCAAATATTGGAGCACCTTTCCCGGTTATTAAATGACTACAAAGACACTTTATGCAATTATATTTTACAGGCAGTAGATAAAAGTCTCTATGTATTTATCCTCCAATACAACCCGTATGCAAACAAATATCAAATTACAAACCTGGAAATCAAATTGGAACAATTTTTTTATGAACTTACCGATATACAAGGCCAGGCTTGGCTGGAGGTTGGGCCCAAATGTAATTCCCTTCAACATATCTCAGTCTCATATATGGAGACGTTAAAGCGGCTTACACAGAAAAAATATACGGTTAAAAACAAACAGGAATACAGCTTAGATGATTTTGATGATTCAGTAACCTTAAACTATAGCTATTTCCAGGTACAGCTTTCAGCTATCGTGGGATATCTGATGGTTGGAAATGATGAATTGGCTCTGCAGAAGTCATTGCATCTATGCAGTCTCATCTGCCAGGGGCAAACAAACGATGAAATATATAGTGCTTTTGCCAGCTATCATCAAGCATTTTTAAATGCTCTCACAACGTATCATATTACAGAAACAAACCAGAAAGAATACGCCTTTATTTTTGAAGCGTACCCGTATCAGACAGATGAAGAAATAACACCTGAATCAGTAAAGAAGTATATGGAGCGATTCTGCATTGCCGCTATCCAACTCCTCCTTAACAAATATCAAAAGCAACAGCATAAATATTTGATCAAGGTGAAACGATTGATCGAAGAGCATTATATCGATCCAGATCTATCCCTTAATCTGCTGGCAGAGGAATGCGGTACTACAACCAGTTATTTAAGCAAGTTATTTAAAGAGAGCTTTGGAATCAATTTCGTAGAATACTTAAACCACCACCGCATTGATCAGGCAGCAATACTGCTTGACTCCGGCACCGATACCATTGGTGAAATTGCCATAGCAACAGGATTCAATTCGCAGCAAAATTTTATCCGGGTATTTAAAAAGCAGAAGGGAAAAACACCAGGCCAATATCGCTCAGCAAAATAATTTATTAAAAAAGCGGGTATCCTCGGTCATATATACCGAAATACCCGCTTTATCACATTGTAGGCAAAATATCTGCATGTCTTTGCTTTGGGTTTCCATTATCATAATGCCTGCAATCAGACCTTGTCTGCGCCACACCCTAATTTATAAAGTTATCAGCGCATCCGTAATATTCGTCAGCCTCTGATACCCGTCTTCCGTAATCAGATAATCATCCTCCTGGCGAACCCCGCCAGTTCCCGGAATATAAATTCCCGGCTCAATTGTATGGATGATGCCCGGCTTCAGATGATATGTACTTTTACTCGTAATGTAGGGAGCTTCATGAACTTCCAGCCCAAAACTGTGGCCAGGTCCATGAGGAATCTTATAACCGGCAGCCTCTACTACACCAAATATGTTACGATGTAATTCACTCATGGCTAAGCCAGGCTTCAAACACTTTTCCCCTGCATCCTTTGCCCGCCTTACAGCATCAAACATCTTATAAAGTTCCGGATTTTTCGCCTTACCCACTGCAACCGTACGTGTAATGTCGGAACAATACCCATGGTAATAGGTTCCAAAGTCAATGGTCACAAAATCTCCTGTTTCAATTTTTCGATCTGATGCGGTTGCATGGCAGTTGGCCCCGTTATATGGTCCGGAAGCTACAATTGTCTCAAAGCAAAATCCGGAACCACCGCGTCTGCGGAACTGATATTCCAGTTCATTGGCAATATCAATCTCTGTTACCCCCGGCTTAATAACATCCAGAAGTGCATAAAATGAGCGTTCAGAAATACGGCAGGCTTCCTGGATGATTTCAATCTCCTCCGGCGTTTTAATCGCCCGTAAGTCATCCACATATGATTCTTCCCGTATAAATTTTGTCTGTGGTGCCTTGAGCATCATATCCTCATAATCGTCGTAGGAAAGATCCGAACCAAAAAATGCACAATGTGCCAATTGACAATCTGCCGCCAACTGTCCCACCTGCTTGAAGTAGTTTAAGCCAGCCTCATAAACCACGACCTCCAGTCCTTCGGTTTCTTGCTCTGCCTGAAATGCAAAGCGTGGATCCGTTACAAAATAGCATGCTTTTTCTGTCAGTAAAAGCACTGCAGTTCCATATTCTCCTGAAAATCCGGTCAGGTATTTAATATCTGTTCCTTTGCTTATTACCAGACCTTCTCGTTCATTCTGTTTCATGATATCTAAAACTATCTGTAAACGCTCATTCATTGTTTCATTCCTTTCTATTTAATAAAATCCCAGTCAAACTTAACGCCAATATCGTAGATCTTGGGTTTTCCGTCAATTCCATATACATCTTTATTATAATTCCAAGGCTCAGGAAGGGATTTTTCAGAATAGATGCCTTTCATTAATTCATAACCATCCGTGTCATATATCCGCAATTCTTCCCTGGTATTTACCGGCCCGCGGATGCCATCCCAGCGTCCATCAACACCTTCCTGCATTACATTAAACCAAATCGTACTTAAAGTCGCAAAATACTCTTCGTAGTTACTGATTGCATACGTATCCGGCCATAATCCCTTATCCCTGGCTCGCTGGTAAGCGCCTTCTATACCGGCGGCCAATGTCCGGTCCTTAAGGCCATTGATTCCAACCAGGTGGATAGCATGACCAAATTCATGAACCAGTATCATCTCGTGGGGGTAGCTGGTTGCATATCGTCCGCTTCTCAGACGGATAACATTGGCTTCCGAAATAGACGATAAGGGGTTTTCCATTTCACCGCCATATCCTGCCACATGCCGGATCGCCAACAAATATCCCATACGATGTTCCGGAATGTCATATGCATTTTCCTTTAAACCAAAGATCGCAACCTCTGCCTCTCTGCGGATCAATTCCGCAGTTACTTCCGGGATTTTTTCCAACATCAAATCAATAATTGAAAGAGCAAGATTTATGGTATTTGGCTGTACGCACTTCCCCGCCTTAACGGTAATTCCTGCTTTTCCTTTTTCATAAGCAGTGTAGTAAGGTTCATAGACCGCCTGATAAATGCGGTCGTTATCAACCGGGCAGTCCATCAGATTCGTCAGTTTTCCAACTACCTGGACTGTCAGTTCTTTTGCGCAAGCAGGATCAACAGGATGAGCCAAAGCCAATGTGGTCCGCATGGATTCTTTCTGATATACTGTTCCATAATTCCACGCCATATCACTTGTCCAATGAACCAGTTCCTGTATCTCCCCCCGATACTTCACGACAAAATCCTGTTCATTGTCAGCCTGCCGCATCTGAGAATTCCAGTACAACTCAATCCGCCTGTCATCAATCAATATCACACGCTGCATTTTTGCAAATGTGTTACTCCGCTCCATAATATTTCACCCTTTCCCCAATGATTGTTGTTATCCCTGCACCCCGTCTTCTTTATCTTCCAATTGATTCAGGCTCATTCCCTGCGCCAGTTTTTTTCCAAAGAGTGCAACGATTAAACCAATAGCACATACCGTACCGCCTATGGCAAGGAAAAACGGAATCTCATTACCTTCTTTGTAAAAGTTTACAATCAGTGTGTTTAGTGCTGCTCCGGTTGACATGGACATGCCCCACACTGTCATCATCTGGGTCAAAAATGCTTTTGGTGCCGCTACGGCTGTAATGGAATAACCTACGGGACATGTGAAGCCTTCCCCAAGCATCAGCACTGCATAGAACAGCAGGATCCAAAGTGCGTTAATTTTGATATCACCTGGAAATGCCACATATAAAAATGCAATAATTAATGCACCTGCACCCCATAACATCGTTCCAATTCCCATCTTTGTAGTCCCGTAAGGCTGTTTCTTTCCCAATTTTGTCCATAACATTGTCAGTATGCTGCCAATGATAATCGCAAATATAGCTGGCACCGTCTGGAAAGAGGCAGCTGATATTTCTGTACCAAAAATCACACGATTTACTTTCTCCTCATAAAAGATTGCAAGGATGGAGATAGTCTGAGTCCAGATAAGCAGTGTAATTGCATTGCAGAAAAACGGAGGAATCAGACAAAGCACCTTTTTCTTCTCATGCTTTTCTGTCTTATGGCTGGTATACACATATATAAAATATGCTATCGGGATGATAATCGATGCTGTACTTACTCCATTTGCAAAAGCAGGAATACTTAAAGCACCAGATATGAACAGCACTGCAAGTGCTGCTATTACAATGATCAGAACCACTACCATTTTCATGATAAAGGAACGCTTTTTATCATCTGGAAGCGGATCATCAGGCTCAATACCAATATTGCCAAAAAACGGCTTGTATGTCAAAGCATAAACAATCAGGCTTAAAAGCGAAAGGATTGCACATGCAATAAATGATGCATGATACCCCAATGCGGCCGCAATCGCACCGGAAAGCACCGGCGCAGCTGCACCAATATTGGAAATTACATATGTAATGGTGTAGGCGCTGTCGCGTCTCCCATCAGTCTTATCATAGAATTTCCCAAGCAACGCATCAAGACATCTTCCACCAAACATCGGCCCGATGGCAAGACAAGCCATTGCAATCGCATACCCGGCCACACCCAGCGGCAATGACAGGCAAATAAAACCAATCAGGTTAAATGTCCTGGCAACGAACAATGATTTGCGGCATCCTAAAATACGGTCACATACATAACTTCCCACAATTGCAGTCAATGCAATGGCTCCGGAATACAAAGACAGCAGCTGTGCAGCAATCTGTTTGCTGAATCCAAGACCTTCCGGGGCATTGGCATATAAATAATAGATCAATACGGCACTCATGCCATAGCTTGCAAAAGAGTTACAAAGCTGCATAAAACTTAAGGTGCCTACTCCCTTTGGCTGACCCAAAAATGCGGTCTGTTTTTTCAAAACTGCATCATTTTCATTTAACATCACGTTCACCCTCCTAATGACTTCCATACATGTTTTATTTTTCATTACTTCGTACAGCCTTTTTAATTTCAGAACAACGGTATCGTATGGCTGAAGCCACTTCCTCTCCGTTAAATTTCTGAACAAACTCCAATATGTGCCCCACCACTCATGGTTCAGTTTTTCAATGGTCTCATGTATTTAGCAGCACGCCCTTCTCCTTTCATTATTTTTAACAGATGTTCACAATTATGAATACAAATGAATTATACTTTCCCTCATGCATTTTGTCAATATTATTATGAAATTAAAAGTTAACATTGAGCAATAAATACTTACTCTCTCATTTTTACTTTACTTTTTTAATTATTTTCCTCTAAAAATTAAAATTTAAATCTTATTTTATTGGCATTTTAAACAAATCAGGCAATTTAAATAGGGTTTTTATCCATAAAAAATAGAGAACGGTTACCACTCCGTTCTCTATTTCCACTACCACTATTTTTAAAGATTACATACCGGAAATTTATCTGGTGCAGGTCGCAAATACAATTATGGACAGGCCTTCTTAGGCATATCTATTATACTGCATTAAAATAAACCTGATACGTTTCATGGCATATCTGACTTAACGGCACAAAACGAATCCCGGCTTTCTCATATATTAACGAGAGCTCCCCTTCCGGCTTCAATTCATCTCCCAGGCTCTTTTCATATAACGGCAGCTCCAAAAATTCGCTCTCTTCCGTCAGAGCTGCCATCACATAAGGGCCATACATAATACTTACAAGATTCTCCACATCCGGCACTGCTTCCATGTACGGCCTGCATTCAAAATCCAGGAAAACATGTGTATTTCCCTCGGCGCAGGGGATTGAGAAATATCCATGCGCATCTGGCTTTGCATTTTGATGTATCCCATTCACAGTGATACTACTGCTCAACCGGCTCCAGAAAGGTCTGCGAACCTTTAATACACATCCCGTCTTAGAGGCCACTTCAATATGTATCTTGGAAGGCATAGCAGTTTCAGTCGTCATAATCACAGAATCGTCTTCCGACTTAAGGACAGAAGGGATGAATAAATTAACAAATATCTCCCGCCCTGCTTTTGCATAGATGGCATCTGCATATTTAAAATGGCTCTCTAATCCGCTTCCATGGCAGCAGGAATTCTCATCCTCAAAGTCTTTGTGATATCCCGGTGCCATTGGCATAAAATAGATACTTCCCCCTGTAGGCTCATGTTCACAGGAAGCAGCAATATGGTTGTAGAGAGTTCTCTCGTAATAATCCGCATAAGATACATCCGGATGATACTTATAAAGTTCCTGTGTTAATTTCAGCATATTATAAGAAGCACAGCTCTCTGCCGTATTTTTTGTCAGCTGACGGCCGATGTTTCCCGGCGCATGGAACATTTCTCCTTCTCCGGTTCCGCCAATTACATAGGTATGATCTTCCGTGACAGTCTTCCAGAAAAACTCTGCTATATCATGATATCTTTTTTCTCCGGTCGCTTCAAAGAGTTTCATACATCCAACAATCTGAGGAATGTGTTGATTCGCATGAATGCCATCCAATACATCCGCTTTCTCCTTCATGGGATAAAACAGCTGATCATTATCAAAGAACTTTGCAGCCTCCAAATGATGTGTTTTTCCGGTAAGAGCATACAGCCGCGCCATCACATCATTCATCCCTCCAAATTCTCCGGCTATATATAAGCTCCACATTTTATTGCGCTGCTGGTGGCTGCATGCTGACAGCCGGTTATAAACCCACTCTCCCAGTTCATCCGCCATTTGTATAGCAGTCCTGTCTTCAATGAATTCATGGCAATCCAAAAGGCCTGCCAGAATTTTGTGAAGCGTATAATAAGGCGCCCAAATTTCAGGGTAGCGAACATACTGTTCCAATTTATCAAACTGTTCTTCCAAATACGCACTCAGGAAGCCTTTTTTACATCCGCAATTACGCACCAGACTTAACTGGCATTCTCGTAATGAACGTACCATATAACGTGCCTTATCCGCAATTTTTATGTTCCCCGCAGCATGAAAGCAAAGTGCCAGAGCGGAAAGATAATGGCCGGTAGTATGTCCCCGCAGCTTACTGTCTGGTGCGTCCCAACCAATCATCTCCGGTGCCCCCTTTTTATCTAGTCCTGCCACATCCCGGAAACTGTAAAGCATCTGGTCATCATTTACAGAGAGTAGGAATTCTTCAAACCAGCCCTGAGCACGATAAAAAAGGCTTCCCTCGTTTAGCTGGACTTTCCACTTTGGCTTATCTTCAATTTTCGTTTTTTGTTCAACAATTCCCAAATCCACGTTTACTTTGGCCTCAACCTCAGCACAAACGGGGACTTTTGTTCCTGAAATAAAGCCTTTCACACACACTGTTCCTGATTTTTCGCAATAAATTTCCCCATTCCCGTCCCAGTCCACCTCATGTGCAATTGTCCTTCCATCCTCGGTGTCCACAATTGCCGCACTCGGCAGATAGAACTTGCTGCCAACACAGACAACCAGGTGCATAGGATGAACCGTTTTAATTTTTATCTTATTCTCTTCTTCCAGAACTCTCACGTCGAATTCACGCACAGCCTCCTCCTGCTCAAAACTGATCATTGCTGTCAGTTTCACAATACGGGACCCCATGCCAAATTTAGGTCTGGTCACCTTTCCATCCGTACTGATAATCCGGTCGTGCCCGGTTACCCAGCGAATATCCGATCCATTTATCCCTTTAACAGGAAGATTTAAATCAAATTCTACAGTCCTTGTGTTTCCTATATATAGTGCTTCCTTATCCATATCAACGATTTCTCTCGCTGTCATTCTTCCCCTCCCAATGCACTTGCCTTTTATCTTTTACGATTCTTCTGATGAACCCAGATACTGACAGTTTCCATATCGTGGCGGTTATAGATGCGGTGTTGTTTTCGCTCTTCAATATAGATGGAATCCCCCTCATTTAAGTCATAAACCTCATGATCCAGTTCAACCGTTAAAATACCACTCTGCACCATACAGATTTCCGGATAAAGATGTCTGGATACCGCACCCTTTTCTTTAGCGCCTGGTTTTATCGTTATTTTTTCATACATCTGGCGGTCATAACCAAAATCGACTCTTTCTACTGTCATCTTCTGCCGTTCATATTCCCAAATATTTTTTTCATCTTTTCTTATTATAACTTTCTTGACTTTTTCATCAGTAATCAACTCAACTACATCTGTCTGCAATGCTACTGCGACACGCTGCAGATTCTCCACGGTAGGGCTATTTTTACCAGTTTCCAGATTGCTCAGAAAACCGATGGACAGTCCTGTATACTCTGAAAGATCACGCATCGTGTATCCCAATTCTTTCCTTAAAAGGCTGATTTTTTCTCCAATAGATTCCAAGTTAATTTCATTCATAGAGTATCTCCCCATCTTTTTTTATACAATGCATTCATTTGTTTACGAAACTCCATGCATCTTTTCATTATAATGAACACAATTGCATCATAGTCCATATCTTTACTTCTGTCAATCCAAAACGGGGACATCCTATTTGACTGAATCCTATACTATGTCACAAATTCAATGCTTTTGGTGCCTTTATGAGATATTTCTCACGAAGATACTCTATAAAATATTGGGAATTCAAAGATTCCCCCGTGGCTTTCTTCAAAGTTTCCTCAGCCGTATAGATTTGGCCATACTGATGGACATTGTTTTTAAGCCAGTTGTTGATCGGCATAATATCTCCTGCAGCAAGATATGCCCATGCATCCGGTACATCTTCCAGCAGCTTATGCCGGAATTGGGCCGCATACATACTGCCCAGCACATAGCCCTGAAAATACCCGATATAACCGGTAGCCCAGTGTACGTCTTGCAAAATTCCTTCGCGGCTGGTCTCCGGCCTGATTCCAAGGTATTCCTGATATTTTTCATTCCAGGCTTCTTCTAAATCTTCAACTTTAATCCGGCCTTCATAATAATCCCGTTCCAGCTCATATCGTATGATTATATGCAAAGAAACGGTCAGTTCATCCGCCTTCAACCGAACCGGCTGTCTTTTAGGCTTTGCAAGGGCATAAGCCACCTCTCTTGGGCTGATTCCCTGCATTTCGGGCACGGATTTCTTAACCAATGGTAAAAATGCTGTCCAGAATTCCTCAGATAAGTAAACCATGTTCTCATAAAACTTAGACTGGGATTCATGCATAGTTCCCTCAATTCCACCCCACAGTCCAGCTTTTATAAGCGTCTCAGGACTGTTATAATTATACATTCCGTGTCCTGACTCATGGGCCGCTCCGACCAGAGCCTGAAAGAGGGCCGTGTAATTGGTGGATGGTCTGGAATCACGGGGCCCTACAAGGGAACAGACCGGATGGTGGGCTTCGTACATCACACCTCTGCTTTTATCAAACTTCAGAAGATCCTGCAGGGCCGCTACCAGGTGCCTTGAGGTTTCCTTATCAGGACTTACACCCAGTATAGAAAAATCCACCGTATCCCATGCTTCCTCAGACTCTTTCATAATACTAAGTATTTCATTTTTTAAGCTTTTAAACATATGATTTAAGTCTTCTGCTCTGACGCCCCTGTCAAAACGATTAATCAGCACCTGATAAGGCGGCTCATTGGGATTGATTGCATGAGCAATTTCTCCCATCAATTCAAACTGTGTTTTCATGTAGGGCATGAAAGCTTTCATATCATTTTCTTTCCAGCTTTTTTCCCACGCCTGTTGCCCCTGGGTACAGGCCGTATTCAGTCTGCCTCTAAGCTTTGCCGATACCTGCACTTCATCTTCGTACCGCCAGGCCAGATAATTTACCTGACCGCGCTGCAAGTCGTCCTCGAAATCAGATGGCGCACAACCAGAAAACTGTTTTACAAGTCCAGCCACTTTCTTGTTTACGAGCAGAGAGTTTCGCATTTCCGTCAAAAAACCGCTCATCAGGTTTTCATACTCAAAACCTTCCTCCGGGCAGACACTCCACCTGTCACAGTAAAGCAGGCTGTCCATACTATCCAAATACCGAATTTTTGAAACAATCTCCCTGACTTCTTCCATTGCTTCCTTATTGTTTTTCATACTGATTCTCCTATTTTGACATCTTCCTTAATTGATCCGCGCAAGTCTTCATTGCCAGCATTACACAAGAGTGAAATTAAAAGCTCTGTTCGGTACGATTGATAATTTCATCCTGCAATTCCTTGCTCAGGTTACGGAAATGATCCGAATAGCCTGCCACCCGGACAATCAGGTCCCTATATTCTGATGGGTTCTGCTGCGCCTTGATTAGTGTCTGACGGTCAATTACGTTGAACTGGATATGATGTCCATCCAGATTGAAATATGAACGAATCAGACTCGCCATATTGTTAAGTCCCTCTTCCCCCGCCAATACTGCGGGCGCAAATTTTTGGTTTAAGAGGGTTCCGCCCGTTGAAAGATGATCCATTTTGCTGGCAGAACGAATAACCGATGTCGGCCCATTGACGTCAGCCGACTTCTCCGGGGATATCCCTTCACTGACCGGCTTATGTGCCTTGCGCCCATTGGGTGTGGACAGCATGACCTCTCCAAAGTATACATGGCAGGTCGTTGGAAGCATATTAATCCTCCACTGTCCATTCCGCATGTTCGGGCGCCCCGTTACGGTATCCTTATAGTACTCAAATACATCCTTCATAATTGCATCTGCATAATCATCATCATTTCCGTACTTCGGCGCTTTGCGGGATACGAGATTATGAATCCGTACATTTTTCTCTCCCTCAAAGTTTTCTGCCATTGCCTGCATAAGCTTCGCCATGGTAAAGTTGTGTTTGTCATAAATATGATATTTGATCGCAGCAAGTGAATCTGTAATAGTACCGATACCTACACCCTGCAGATAGTTTGTATTATAGCGTGCTCCTCCTGCATTATAATCCCTGCCGTTTGCAATGCAATCATCCGTGATGATTGACAAAAACGGCGCAGGCATATACTTTGCATAAATTCTGGTAATGATATTACTTCCCTTAACTTTAATATTTACAAAATACTTCATCTGCTTTTTATAGGCATCATATAACTCTTCGTAAGTCTTAAAATCTTTCCCATCGCCAAGCTTAAGTCCTAACTGTTTATTTGCCACAGGATCATATCCGTTGTTCAGCGTGATTTCCAGAATCTTCGGCAGATTGAAATATCCTTGAAGAATGTATGCCTCCCGGCCGAACGCACCGGTTTCCACACATCCGGAAGTCCCGCCTTTGCGGGCATCCTGAATGGATTTACCTGCATTTAACAGTTCCTGTACAATTGCTTCCGTATTGTAAAATGCCGGCTGTCCCCAGCCTTTCCTGGAAATTTCACAGGCTCTTTTTAAGAACTTTGCGGGCGTCTTACGGGATATCTGAACATTGCTGGAGGGCTGCAGCAGCTTCATCTCATCCATGGTATCCAAAATCAGATAGGATACCTCATTGACTCCGTCTTCACCGTCCGAAGTGATTCCCCCTGTATTGATATTGGCAAAGTCCGTATAGGTGGAAGACTCCTTAAGGGTAATCCCTACCTTAGGCGGTGCAGGCTGATTATTAAATTTTACCCACAGGCACTCCAATAGTTCTTTCGCCTTTGCCTTATCCAGTTTACCTGCTGCCACATCTGCCTTATAAAATGGATTCAGGTGTTGATCCAGACGTCCCGGAGAATAGGCATCCCACGGATTTAATTCTGTCGTCACTCCCAGATGAACAAACCAGTACATCTGAATTGCCTGCCAGTAGGTCCCGGGTTTATGAGCCGGAACCACATCGCAGTTGGCCGCAATCTGAAGTAATTCACTCTTGCGAATCGGATCGTCTTCCTCTTCTGCCATCTTCCTGGCCAGCTTCGCATACCGCTCTCCCAAAATGATAATCGCATCACACATGATGCTCATTGCCTTTAATTCATCACGCTTTTCAAGTGCCTCAGGGTCATTCATAAAATCCAGCAATGCAATTTCTTTTTCAATATCTTCCTTATAGTCCAGAAATCCCTTTGCATAAATTTTTTCCGATCCCACTGTATGTCCTGGTCCGCGCTGTTCCATAAACTCCGTGAAAATGCCTGCTTCGTAGCAGTCCTTCCATTCACATGACATGGAATTAATGATTTTACGGCGAATGGAGCGCTTCTCCCAGAAAGGAATGATTACTTCCTTCTGCTTCCTCATATCCTCAGGGCTGACCTTAAAGCAGATTAGTTCACGGTCATTCATGACTTTCATATCTTCCAGTGTATGACAGCACAATTCCGGAAAAGTAGGCGTTGATTGGGGGCCATTTCCCTTATCCCCTACAATCAGCTCTCCCTCCTCGATGGTGATGGTTTTTCGAGCGAAAATTTCTTTTAAGGATAATGCACGAAGCTCCGGAATCGACACTTCCCCCTCATATTTGCGATACGCATCTGTCATAAGCATGGCCCGTTCCATAAAAATATGGGGAACTGTCCCCTCGCTCTGAGCTCTCAATTTTTTTATACGGTTATTCATACCTCTGTCTTCCATTACCTAACCTCCTATTTTTACATTGATAAAGCCTTGAGCTTCGAACATAGCCTTGAACTTCTCCAAATGCTCTTTGGAAGGCACATGCAGTTCCTCAGCCGGATATTGTCTTCCCAGCTTTTCATATTTGCTGCTTCCTGTATTATGATATGGCAACAGATTCACCTTAACGATTCCGATTCGCTCTTTCAAATATACGATAATTGCATTGATTGTATCCTCATCACTGTTTACCGGTTCCACCACCGGAATCCGGATATTGATATTGGCGCAATGGTCTGCTAAATATTCCAGATTAGAGAGAATCAGTTCATTGGATTGCCCCATATACTTTATATGTTTTCGGTTATCCAGGGTCTTGATGTCATACAAGAACGTATTCACATAGGGCAGCAGACGCTCAAAATTCCCGGTAGGTGCATAGCCACAAGTATCTATATTCACATGGTAATCACGTTCCTTCAGACACCTGCACAGTTCCTCCAGGTAATCCATATCCTGGGTCATAACCTCACCGCCGGAAAGAGTCACACCTCCGCCGGAATCCTCATAGAAACGGGAATCCTTATCAATAATCTTCATCAGTTCTTCTATTGTGTATTCTTTTCCCACTATTTCACGGTTATTATAAGGGCAATAATCCAGGCAAGTTCCGCAAAGACAACATTTATGAGCATCTGTCACAGCAATGCCTTCCCCGGATATGACTATCGCATCATGGGGACAATTCTTTATGCAATAACCACATCCCTTGCACAGCTCTTGGTTAAACATGAACTCCGGCGTGTATTTCTGACTTTCCGGATTATGACACCACCAACAGTTCAGCATGCATCCCTTAAAAAAAACAGTAGTACGGATTCCATCCCCATCGTGTATAGAATATTTCTGTATGTTCAAAATCAAAGGCTTCCTCATACGCTTTCTCTCCTATTCACCCGATAGTTCTACTTTCCTTTTTATCTTTTTTTGCCTTAACAGAGAACTCATGTGCACTGCTTGAACCTTCGCTGAGCCAAGCTGTTTCCCTTGTCCTTTGCAGTTCTGGCATCTTAATCGACTATTATTGTTTAATTTCATTATTTTGAAAATATGTTCATAACAGAAAACTATCATACTTAATCTTTCTTGTCAATATGTTTGCAGTTTTTTCAGCTTCCAGCATTTTTTTATGCACTTTACCCTGTTTTTTATAACTTGTATTAAGAATTTTCTATATACCACTTGGGATTCCAATGGAGAAACATGTAATTTATTTTAGAATGGCACAAAAAACTACCAGCAGGCTGCACCTACTGGTAGTTTTTTTTATTGTCTGCTAACAGGAATCAGTTCGTTTTTCACCACCATGCTCAAATTCCAATTGCAGTATAAGTCGAAAATATTATTGATTAACTCTATTTATTATAAAATTCATCCTGATAAGTATCAATATTATCCTTAGTGATTAATATAGTTCCTGAATCCACTACGGAATCTACCTTTTTATTTTCCAGATAATCCTTGGCAAACTCACCGGCCGTATATCCCATTTTATAAAAGTTCTGGGCCATAGTTCCCCAAATCTTTCCGTCTCTGATATACTGCAGTGTATCCTTATTATCATCAATAGCCAATATAGTAATATTCTTAATTCCAAGCTCTTCAATTGCATTTGCTGCCGAAACCCCTCCGATTGCTTCCAGGCAAAGGATTGTATCAATTTCCGGATGAGCCTTTAAATTATCCTGAAATTTCTGTAATGCTGTTGAACTATCACCCTTATCCTCATCCGTGAGAACTATATTAATACCAGGATATTCCTTTTTACACTTTTCCTCAAATGCAGTCTTTTGGTCCAGCTGGTTACTGGTATCCAGATTTGCCATCATAATCATAACATTTGCTTTCCAATTTTCTCTTAATTAATATAGTCTGCCGCTAATTGGCCATAGGCAGTATTATCTGTCCCAATAAAACTCACCCTTCCAGCCTCATCAGAGTCTGAACTGATATTAATAATAGGGATGCCTTTTTCCTTTGCCTGGGTATAAAGCCCTTGGATTGCGGAAAAATTATAAGGCGTTGTCACAATCAAATCCGGATTTTCTACCAGTGCATTCTGTAAAGCTTCATACATCTGGGTATCATCCAGTACTGATGGACCAATAATTTTAAGTTTAAAGCCAAATTCTTTCGATGCATCTTTGATACCATTGCACAAGAAGCTGACAACTCTATCTCCGCCAGTAGAAAAAATGGCACAAGTGGGTGTGGATATGATGCTAAAACTCATTTCCGGAGAAGAGAAAAATATGATACATCATATTTCTTTGATACCAGAATTATTGGAGCGAGAGACAACATAAAAGTAAGTAAAGTCCGCCAATGCCCGCTTAGCATTTTGACACTTTCACTTATCACAAAAAATAGCAGTGTACCATTTCTGATACCCTGCTATTTTTAGTTCACGATTAGTGAAGATTTAACCTTACCTTAATGACATTGCGAATACCTGATACCCGGAATCAAACTTATACACCCCATAGACAACCACCTGCAAAATATGTTGTTTCAACCATAGCATTCACCTATTTTCTTTCGTCAAATATAAATAATCTGTATTTCAAATTGTAATTTGTTATTTTCTGTTTGCTTTTCTCTTAACGCCTAATAGCTGAATAAAGTCATGAAACACAGAAGTATCAACCGGCTCAAACATTATCCTTTACTAATTAATCCGATGTGACTTTCTATACTCTAAAGGAGTGATATTCATAATGTCTTTAAATGCTGCTGTAAACTTGCTCTGACTTTCATAACCAACGGATGTTGAAATGTCTGCAATGCTCTGTTCCGTATCACGGAGGAGTTGTGACGCCTTCTGTATCCGAAATTCCTTCATATATATCGCTATTGACTGGCCATATATGCCCTTGAAATGCTGTTTGAGAGCAGTGGCACTAATACAGTACTCCCGGGCCAGCTCTTCAATGGTGAATCGATAAGAGAATTCCTCCGTTATGCGCTTATGGATCTGTTTGACGATATCTACCTGCTGCCTTGCGTAAATGTGTTTTCGTTTTTCACCTGCAGGGTCAAAGCAGAAAAGATAAAGCAGCAACTCCATAATCTTGATTCGGTAATATGCGCCTCTGACTTTCTCTGGTACGAAATACATACCGGAAAAGATGTGCTTGATTTCATCCCTGGATTGTATTAAAAAGCACTCATCATAGAGAAAGAAACGTTCAAATGTACGGCATATGTCGCTGGGCATACCGGGAATGACACTGTCCCATTGAACTGGAGCACTATCCAAATCAATGGTGATAACGAGGCCTTGGTAATAGCCCAGTGGCAGTTCAAATCCGTTGCAGTGATTTTTCAAAGGGCTTAAGAAGATATCCCCTTCACCCACATATTGAAAGCAGCCGTCGTCCATTCGGCATTCGAAACGGCCGGCCTGGCAGTGGTTGATTTCAATAATCCTCCTTGACTTGCTTATCTCAGGCATATACCGATTGGATGAAATATTTACTTTTGCAATTTCAATTCCTTGAAAAACCTGATAAACCTGTACTGTTCCTGTTCCCTCCGACAGCCTTAGTTTATATGTTACGAAATCCTCGGACTGATCCATAAGGATCTCCTTATCAAAAAGCGACATTGTACTTCACCTCCTACTCATGTGATTATATCTTATGGCAAGCAAATTACCTCAGACTTCCGTTAACACTTTTGATCCAAACAGTCAGCGTTTTCGCCCAATCAGTCGGGTTTCTGGATACCGGTTGACATTACCTGCACAGATGTTTATACTGAGCGTATACAATCAAATGATTGCTTAATCGTTAATTTGATTGCAAATTATTATAATAACCGAAAGGGGTATATATTATGAAAAAAACAATTAAATTACAGGATCTGGACTGCGCAAACTGTGCCTCCAAAATCGAGAATGCCGTTTCCAAGCTGGAAGGCGTCATCAGCTGCAAGGTAAACTTTATGGGTCAGAAAATGATGTTGGAAGCTGCCGATGATAAGTTTGACGAAGTTCTGGCTCAGGCTAAGAAAACCGCAAACAAGATTGAGTCGGATCTCGTCTTTTTAGACTAACAATGGAAGCGGCAGCGACTGTGCATACAACCGCTGCCGCTTTATTAAAAAGGAGGGTTATATGAATGAATAAAAAAGAAAAAAATCTCTTGAAACGGATTCTGATAGCAGGAGCCATCTTCTTTTTATCGATACCGCTTACACGCAGAGAACAGATGTTTGATCTGCTTGGCTGGGGGCCGTTCCGGTCTCCTGCACTTGACTATATCGTGTTCCCGGTATTTCTTATTTCATACCTGATCATCGGCGGCGAAATTGTATTAAAGGCGCTGAAGAACATCCGCAAGGGTCAGGTGTTTGATGAAAACTTCCTGATGAGCATCGCCACAATCGGTGCATTCTGTCTTGGAGAATACGCAGAAGGCGTCGCGGTTATGCTGTTCTATCAGGTAGGAGAACTGTTCCAGTCCTACGCAGTGTCACGTTCACGGCGTTCCATCGCCGATCTGATGGATATCCGTCCTGATTATGCCAATGTAATGAGGGACGGCCAGCTGGTACAGGCAGACCCGGATGAAGTCGCCGTTGGCGATACAATCGTTGTGAAGCCAGGAGAACGCATTCCTCTGGACGGCGTTATAACAGATGGCCGTTCTGCTCTGGATACATCGGCACTTACCGGTGAGTCTGTCCCTCGTGATGCCAGTGTCGGTGATACAGTTATCAGCGGCTGTATCAATCAGACCGGTAAACTGACAATTAAAGTCACAAAGGAGTTTGGCGAATCCACCGTTTCAAAAATCCTGGAACTGGTTGAAAACGCCTCGGATAAAAAGAGTAAGAGCGAAAACTTCATCACCCGGTTTGCCCGATACTACACACCGGTTGTTGTGTTTGCGGCAATTGCCCTGGCTATCATACCACCGCTTGTAACGGATCAGTCCTTCTTGATCTGGATTGAACGTGCACTTACCTTCCTTGTCATCTCTTGCCCGTGCGCATTGGTAATCTCAGTGCCCCTCAGCTTCTTTGGAGGTATTGGCGGTGCATCTAAGGCTGGCGTTCTGGTAAAGGGAAGCAACTATCTGGAACTTCTTGCTGACACCGAAATCGTTGTGTTTGATAAAACAGGCACGCTTACAAAAGGGAACTTTGTTGTGGGCGAAGTTTGTGCCCTTAGCATGAGCAAAGAAGAATTGGTCAAAATTGCTGCACATGCGGAGGACTACTCCAGCCATCCGATTGCAGTAAGCATCAAGAAGGCGTATGGCAAGGCTGTTGATCCTTCCCTGATCAGCGATATTGAAGAAATCGCCGGACATGGAGTGCAGGCCACTATCGGTGGCAAGGTCGTCTTGGCCGGCAATGCAAAGCTCATGAAACTGAAAAACATTGCATATATGGAATCTTCCGCTGTAGGAACTGTTGTCCATGTCGCTGTAGATGGAATCTATGCCGGATACATCGTCATTGCGGACGAAATCAAGCCGGACTCAGCGCAAGCTATTCTTGAACTGAAAGCGGCAGGGGTGAAGAAAACTGTTATGCTCACTGGTGACGCAGACGCCGTAGGGAAAAAGGTGGCGGATCATTTAAAACTGGATAAAGCATACACCGAACTGCTGCCCGCGGATAAGGTGATGCAGGTTGAAAAGCTAATCAGCGAAAAGAGCGAGAAAAAGATGCTCGCTTTCGTCGGCGACGGCATCAACGATGCTCCTGTTCTGGCAAGAGCAGATGTCGGCATCGCCATGGGCGGACTTGGCTCGGATGCTGCGATTGAGGCTGCAGACGTTGTAATCATGACCGATGAACCTTCTAAAATCGCCACAGTAATGAAAATCAGCCGGAAAACGCTCCGCATTGTAAGGCAGAACATCACTTTCTCCCTGGCGGTCAAGGGCATCGTACTGGTACTCGGAGCATTCGGAATCGCAAATATGTGGGGAGCCATCTTCGCGGATGTAGGTGTTTCCATCATCGCCATCCTGAACGCCATCCGCGCTTTAAACGTTAAGAAGTTCACCCAGTCAAAAAGATAAACCCAATAGCGGCTATCCCATCCTTTATAACCTTATGGTGCTCAGCTTAATATCTCAAAAGTGCTGTTCACGCCTTGTTGTGAGCAGCACTTTTTTGTTCAGCATTCTTTGTGATTGGCAAACCCCTTGCCCGGGCAGGCAATCTGAAAAATATCGTCAATCATGCGGTGGATGAGACAAGCTGTTTCTGTATCAGCCAGAGTATAGTAAACTTCTTTCCCGTCCCTTCGGCTAGTGATGAGGCCACTGAGCTTTAAGGATTTTAGATGATGGGACACCGCTGCCGTACTCATTCCGATCGCGGCTGCAATGTTGATTCCACACTCTTCGCAGTGACATAAAAGCCATAGAATCTGGAGTCTGGTGCCATCACATAGTTGCTGAAATATAGAAGAAACTTCTGAAAAAGACTGCACCTCGGGCATTTTTTCCAGAATTGTTTCGATATTTTGCCCATGGTCATGAGGCAAGTTTGTTTTACTCATTGAAATCTCACCTTTCAAATCAAACGAATATTTGATTATTTAATTATATGCCGTTATCTGATAATAGTCAAATCCTTTCATAGGAAGCAGACCGCTGGAACACTGCCTACCATAATCTAAGAGGGCAGGATTTAGAAAATCCTCCATGCCACGATAAAATTGTCCCTCCACCACTTAGTTCTTTGGCGATACACAACCTTTCCATTACCTGAAGAAGCATCGATTACCTTACCATTTTCTGCAGCAATCCCCATGTGTCCTTTCTCTATCACAATATCACCAGGCTGAATATCATCATAATCCGTGATCTTTTTATATTTACCTATTGTTCTCCAACCGCTGGAGGTCAAATAGCTTTGTCTTACACCAATCTGGTTCAGGCTCCAATATATAAAACCAGAACAATCAAAAGAATTCGGTCCTTTTGCACCCCAAATATATTTTGAGCCTACTTTGGAAGCCGCAACATTTAACAGAGCCTGTACATTACCACTGAATGTACCACCTCCACCAGTTTTATTATCAGCGCTGCCCTTTCCGCTTCCCGACGAACTGCCTGCCTTAGCTTTTACCACATCATCACCGGTAAGCGCTGCTATGGTTCTGATTCCAACTGTACCATCGGCTGTCAGCCTGTTATTCTCCTGAAAAGTCTTCACTGCCTTTTCTGTAATTTCTCCATAGTATCCAGTCACGTTACCAGAGGGCAGATACCCATGCTTACTTAACAGGTTCTGTACTCTTTCAACGCCTTCACCTTCTTCACCAATTACCAGACCATTGGGCGTTGCCTCTAAATTTCTTAATTCCACACGGGTTGAAGGTCCCAGATATCCATCTACAACCAACCCATTTCTGGACTGAAACTGCTTTACTGCCTGAACCGTATCTTTTCCATAATCTCCATCCGGCACTGTCGTCAGATATCCAAGTTCTTTTAATCGTTTTTGAGATGACAGAACTACCTCATTTTTTTCGCCATAGGCCAGTAAATTAGGTTTTACCTCCTCACTATAAAGCAAGTTTATAGTCTTCTGCCCGACCTTTCCATCCACGGAAAGCTGGTTTACCTCCTGCAGTTTAATCACTGCCCCTTCCGTCAACGCATCAAACGTAGCATTTACCTCATTTTCTGATGTCAGATACCCCAGCTCATAAAGTCTGTTCTGAACCCTCTTTACATCCTCCCCGGCTATGCCCAGTGAAATTGCATAATATTTTGCCTCGGGTGACATGATTGACGCAAGAGTGACAGGGCCTGTAATTCCGTCCTGCGCCAGATTGTTTTGCCGCTGAAAGGCCCTCACTGCATCTGCCGTTACCGGTCCGTAGAACATGGTTGGCTCATCATTTTCCATAAACCCCAGCTCCATCAGTCTTGCCTGAAGGTCCGCTACCGAAGAATGCTCGGTGCCTTCCTTCAGGTTTTCAGGTGCCGGGGCCTCGGTACTGCCATCTGTTTCCGGTTCTGAAGCGCTCTCTTTTTGTTGATCGATCACGATGTTTGTCTCATTCTCCGTTAATTCTTCGTATTTCACACGCTCTGAAACAGCATTCTCAGGCTTTTTTGTATTTTTTATAGTTTGATAAATAAGCACTGACATGGTAATTACTGCCAGCAGTAATATGACCACCTTGTACTTTTTAATAATTTTTTGCATGCTGTATTCAATTCCTTTCATTTATACCGTTCCTCACCGTATCTCATTGACTGCTGCTCCCGGCCCTTCAGGCTTTTTTTCCGGCTCTACGGATACAGGAAATGTAATTTGTGTTTCACTGCTGCTATTAAGTTCCGGTGCCTGACTTTCAGGTACTGTCTCACGCTCACTTTCTTCCGGTGAAACAGTCTCCGGAGCAGCTGTGGATTCCGCCTGCTGCGCTTTTGTATTAGGAACTGCCGTTTCAGAAGGGATTACAATTCCAGAAGTATTTCTCTTAACAATACCGGCCTTTCCTTTATAGGTACTGGTATGGAAATAATCGTCCTTAATTACTTTCCCATCCTTTGATGTGATCAGATAGGTCTTCCAGGTGCTGCCCTTCACTCCTTTGGTTGCTTCCACCTCCTTCCCCGGCTGCAGGGTCTGGTCTTCTTCATACTTTGGAGCCGGCGGATCATATTCCTTAACCTTCTCTGACCGCATCGACACCTTAACTCCTTCCTCCAGGATTGGTATGCCAATAATCGAAACAGTCAGTTTTTTACTTTCAAAAACAGCACGGATTGCAACAGATGTGCTTTGTTTATTTGTAAACCTCAAATCCGGCCCGCTAAAGCCGTCATAGCTGACCATGGAATCCTCCCCTGGAATTACATAGGACGGCTCAAAGCTATGGGGATTGCGTTCCGTTGTTTTAATACCTGAAAAAATGATTGCATTATATAACGTAGAGGAAACCTGGCAGACACCTCCGCCAGGCTCTTCAATAAATTCTCCGTTTCGATACGCTCCGGCGGGTTTATACCCTCGTTCAATGGTACGATTGCCCGTCGTCTTATTAAAGGAAAATTCCTCTCCAGGGAAAATAACCAATCCGTTCAAAGCATTTACTGCTAAGTTAATATTATTGTTTCGATTCTGGCTATCAGTTGTCATCGTTGAAAAGGTTCCAATTACTTTATATTCTTTTTTGGCCCCGGCGGCTGAAAGTTTTGGGGACTTTTTACTGGCTTCCACAAGAATCGTTTCTTCAAACTTCTTGTTCTTCACTGCATTCATGACATCCTGAACTGCTTTTTCCTGATTGACTTCTGTGCCACTCTCTCCTTCAGAGTAAATCCATGTTTTACTTTCTTCATTCCAACCTGTTAATTGTCCATTTAATGGAGCTTTGTTCCATTTTGCAGCTGCTTTTTCTATCTGAGACCTTACACTGTCCTCAATATCTGATAAATCTAAACTGTATATCTCATTCCCGTCACTTTCATTTTCAGAATATATTTTTCCCACTATTTCCTCCACCTTCTGCTGCATAGGATTTTCTAAGGGTTCAGCTTTATCATCATATTCCAGTTGGATATTCCAGGTATATGTATTCAGGAGTTTTTCTCTCGTTTCTTCTTTTGTCAACCCAACGATAGATATATCATCAATTTTAACAGACTTTACCACGTCCCTCGTGGTCTCCATTTCTGTCTCCGGGATTATAAACTCTGCAATCGTCTCTTCTGCAGAAGGCTGTGTCTCCGCACTGATGACATCTTTTCCTCTACGAATCAATAATGAAATATAAAAGAACGCAGCAATTATGAAGCACAAAATAACCACACTCCGTATAATCATACCGATATGAAGTCTTTTCCCTTTATACGGATGTACCATCTTTTTTTTCCTGCTTCCTCTTCCCCTATTTCGATGTTCCTGCATCTTTCATGCTCTCCTTCCTAAATTACCAGCCTTATTATACTAAGGTAATGTGGTGATTTTATGAGCACCCAAAAACAGCACTTCCAATTTCTGGCAGTGCTGTTTCACTCATATTGTATTCCTGTTAAGGTATCACTCTATTCCATCATCAACCTGTTCACTTCCTGCTAATATCCCTTGACCAAGCAGCTTCACATCAACGCTGCCATCTGTGGAATTAACAATGTATTTTTTGACCTTTGGCAATATTTTTTCAAACGTTTCCAAAAGCAGGCGGTACTTTGTAGTATCCTGAGTATAAATCTGACTGTTTTTCTGATATTCTGCCAGCATACTGTTAAATTTGTCTGTGTCACCGGCGGCCTCATTGACTACTTCTATCTTGTATGCTTCTGCTTGCGAAATCTGGGCCTCTGCCTTGCCTCTGGCTTCTGGCAGTAAGCCGTTATAATAACCTTTGGCCTGATTTATTTCTTTTTCTTTATCTTCTTTTGCTGCATTGACATCCAGAAATGCAGCAGACACAGCCTCCGGAGGATTGATTGTCTGTATATTAAAAGCCGTCACCTGAATACCGGAATTATAGCCATCCAAAGTCTCCTGTACCTTACGGATAACAAAATTCTGTGCCGTAACCTTTTCTGTACTTAAAATATCATCAACTTCCATATTAGACATCAGTTCCACTAAAGCTGATTCCACACTTCTCCTTACCAGCTGCTCGTCATTACTGTTTACGTTATAAAGAAAAGCGGAAGCATCTTTCACTTTATAATGCACAATAGCTTGCGAAGTTATAATATTTTCATCGCCTGTCAACAGTTGAATTGCTTGCGGGCTGTCTTCCTGATGCATATGTTCCGGCAGACTCATACCGATATCTGCACGTCTGATTTCAGATACGTTTACCTTTTGTACCTGATCAACTGGGCTGGGCAGACGGTAATGGATTCCTTCCGTAACGGGCATTGGAACCACAGCGCCAAACCTGCGGATAACGGCCTGTTCTCCTGGATTTACCACATAAATTCCTGTCAACAGATAAATTGCAATTACACCGATAATCAGAACAGATTTCGCTTTTTGGGGATTGATGTGGCCAAATGCCCTTTTTATATCCTCCAGGGCAGACTGTTGATTTCCTTTAGATTTTTTCATCATACGACGAAATGCTTTCCATCTGTCCTTGCATGTTGAAAGTTTCAGACGGAAACCTCTTCTTTTCGGTTTGCAATCAGGCTCATGCTCCACGGGAAAAGTCTCGTAAATGTCTTGTTCTCCCCTGTTTTCAGGGGACGTATTCTTAAATTTATCTTTCATATACCCCCCTAATTAGCACCTGTACTTCCACTTAAGTACTTCAGTATTTCCGCTGTAGATGGAAGAATGAGAGTAGTCTTTCCATCAATGGTTTTTTCATATGTTTCCAACGTTCTGATAAACTCATAGAATTCAGGATCTTTCTGGAATGCCTCTCCATAAATCCGGATTGCCTCCGCATCTCCGCTGCCTTTGATTTGCTGTGCCTGTTTATATGCCTCTGACAAAATAATCTGCTGCTCCTTCTCTGCATCTGCCCTGATTTTGGCCGCTTCTTCACTTCCTTCCGAGCGGTACTTCTTTGCCATCTGCTCTCGTTCCGCCTTCATACGGTCATATACACTCTGTTTATTTGATTCAGGAAAATTCAGAACTCTTATTTTGGCATCAATCACCTCAATGCCATAATCGGCGGCTTTTTCTTTGGCATAGGATACTGTATCGGTAAGCATGGTCTCAAGCTTTAATAGATCAGCATCAACGTTTACCAATTCCTCAAGGTTATATTTACCCATCTGTATTCCCAAGCTGGAAGAAAATACATCTGACAGTCTGGCCTCAGCCCCTGCCTTATCTTTTACGGTTTTCATATAAGTAACCGGTTCTGTAATTTTCCATGTTCCATAGTAATCAATGGCAACACTTTTTTTATCTAATGTCAGTAATTCCAGGGAATCTGCCTGATAAACCTGAACTCTTTTATCAAGTCTTTGCACTGACTGAACCGGATCAGGCAGCTTTATTCTGATCCCAGGTTCTGCTACCGTAACCACGGGATTACCGAATTGGGTAACTACCGCATATTCTGTCACATCTACTTTATATACTACAAGAGTTCCAATAAACAATGTAACGATTAAACCGATGGTAACAATTACCTTTTTGTTTGCCTTACGATTTCCTCCGGTGCTATGTTTTTCCATTATTGCGCTCCTCCTGTAAATTTATAGCTGCTATTAGAAATCCATAATTCTGCGTTATCAATATACACATCAGCTCCCAGCAGAATCTTCTGAACATTCGGCAAGATTTTATCCATTGCCTCCATATACATTCTGAATTCTGTCACTCCTTTCGATGCGGCATAGGCTGCCTGCTTTTCTGCAAATAACGCTGCATCACCTTCTGCATTTCTTGTTTTCTTCTCCCTATATCCTTCTGCCTCAGCTACCTGTTTATAAGCGTCAGCCTTTGCTTGGGGAATAACGGTGTTTTTATATGCAGTAGCCTCATTTATGTAGACAGCCTTATCCTGTCTCGCACTGGCCAAATCCTGAAAGCTTGCTTTTACAGCCTCCGGCGGTGACATTTCAATCAGTTGAATTCCCGCAATAGTAATACCTGCTCCGTTAGTATCCAACACTTCCTGAAGCTGACTTTTCACCTCCTGCTCCACCTCTGCTTTTCCTTCTGTCAGTAGATTGTCAAGCTGTTTGCGACCTACCGTTTCACGGATGCTGGCAGTGGCTCCCGCTTGAACAAGAGTTTCAAGTCCTGAAATATTCAGTGCATAATCCAATGGGTTTTCAACCTTATAGTGAACTGTCATATTTACATTCATTAAATTAGTATCACCTGATAACAATTCCAGTCTCCCTGTCTCCAGCTTTTGGACGGTGTCTTTTTTTACCATGGTCACTTGGTCAATAGGAGCCGGTAGTCGGTAATGGATTCCAGGTCGTGCATCGCTGTTTACCACTTTTCCGAATCTTCGTACGATTCCAATTTCATCCCAATTCACGGTATAAAATCCAGATAACAGATATGCTGCAGCAAAGGCGCCTGCAATTCCTGCATACATTTTCTTGCTGCCTTGGGGAATAACATGGGTATGTCCCATATGCATCTGCACATCATCCGGGTTCAGAATCATTTTGAGATTAGAAGATAGTATTTCGTAGCCAGATATCAAAAGCAATACCATAGCCACGATAGCCGCCATTTTATCCAGACTGCTCATTCCAAACAGAGAACCCATAACTCCCACCATAACCGCTATTGAGCAGTACATATCCATCTTTGAGTGGTAACCATCCGCGATCAGACTGCGGGAGCCGGTCTGTTCCCCTACATAGATCTTATATCTGGCCATGAAATAATTGATTACAACTCCTACAAAGGTACCTGCCGCTACGAAAGGAACATATTTCAACTCTGTATGAGTACCGGCCAGAGCGTCAGATAATATTTCAAACCCCATGTAGAATATAAATAAGGAAACGAATATTGCCAGTACATTTTCTGCCTTTTTAACGGCTTTATTCCACCTTTCGGCTCCCAATCTGGCAGCCATCAGTCCAACGAAAACTACCGAAGATACAAAAACATCTGTAAATGAATGCCAGGCATTTGCTTCCAATCCGATGCTGCCCGAAATTTTGGCGAGAAAAAACCGCAGTAATATCAACACGATATTCGCCATGATTGTAATAAATATTGTTCTTTCTTTTCTTCCCATTTGATAACCTTTCTGTTATTCTTTATTATTACAATTCTTTAGTTGAACTTCCTCTCTTTTACTAACTTTCTAAGAGTCCTGTTATAAATCCTTAAATTCGCTTCCTCCAATATTTCGCTTTCCATTCCCTGCTCCAAATCTATGTGCTTCTGTTCTTTTAAATGTGCTGCAATCGACTGGGCCGACTCTTCATATGTCATAAGCCGTGATTCCTCTTTCTCTCTGACCTGAACGATATACAAACCTCCCTGACTTTCTATGATACTGCTGACTTCTCCCGGTTGTAACTTGAAGACCTTTTCATCCAACTCCGGTGTCAAAAATCCTTGATAAAACCAATTCCTCATCTCACCTCCGATCGATGCAGTTCCATCTTCCGAATATTGTTTTGCTACCTCAGCAAAATCAGTTCCATCTTTGATAAGATTCAATGCTTCTTCAGCTTTTTGAATTGCCTGATCCTTCCGGTCTTCCGGGAGGCTGATCCAAATCAAACTCAGCTTTACTTTAGACGGCGAGTTAAACAGCTTCTGGTTCTTTTCATAATACGTTCTCATTTCCTCCTCAGTGGCATCTTCAATTTTTCCGTCTACTTCCTCTTGGTGTATTACCTGTGAGATATACTGTATTTTTAATTCTTCCAATTCATGTTGTTTATCCGCTTCTCCGCTTTCGTCCTCAGTCTCCTCTAAAAGAAGTTCTTTTGCAATTAATTGTTCAACAAGCTCCTTCTTTTCCTCATAAGTCATAAACATCTTTTGATATTCTTCCGGAAGTTCCTTATATTCCGTATAGAATTCCCCCAGAGTATATCGCTTGCTATGAACGCTAAAAAGAGCCTCATCTTTTTTCAATGCATATTCACGCTCCATTATCTGTCCTGAAAGGATCTCTTTAATTGTTTTCTCTACTTCAACTAACGACTTCGTTCCTGCAGCCGTGATATCTTTCATTTTAATAATGCTATAAGTACCATCCTCATTGCCGATTGGATCACTGATTTCATTTTTACTCAGCCGGAATACTGTCATCTCCATAAAATTGCTGCTCCCCGTTTGTTCGATGGAAATTTCATCCACCTTCTTATTTATTGCATAAGCTCCCGCCACCTGCTCAAAGGATTCTCCGGAATTCAGTTTTATCACCGCTTCTGACGCTTTTTCGCTGCTCTCCAGCAGAATCTGCTGGACATTGGCAAATGTATTTTTCTGAAACTCACTTAAATTTCTCACGTAATATTCCTTAATTTCCTGCTCGGCAGGCTCCGTAATTTTAAGCAGTTCAAAATCAACCGTCAATCCTGATGTCTCTTTCAGCCTGTTTATATATTCTGGAAAATACTCCTCATCTTTTTTAGCCAGCAAAATTGTCCGGATTTCTTCCTCCACTTCTGCTAATGCTTTATCTTTATAAACCATCTTATTTGCATCATAATACTGCTGTATTTCCCACTTGGGAATGGAGTCAGGGGTTAGCTCTTCATCGTGTATCCTACTCATCATCTCATATACACTGGCATCTCCGATTAAATCCATGATACCATGCTGTACGTCTTCTCTGGCTGTAATTCCATTGCTATCTGCCCAGTCCATAATAATCTGCTCTACAGCCATCATTTTTACAGCCTGATGATATCCTTCTATCCCATCAACCGGATGCTGTTCACAGGGTTCTTCCATAGTACATTTGGAGTGGTCATATCCGTGAATGTCGCATATCATATGCTCTTTGGATCTGACCTCCTCCACTGCTATAAACTCATCGAACTGACGTACTGTAATTACCTTTCCATTATAGGAGGCCACCACATCCGGTGCCGGGGGCTTGGGTTCCAGAAAATAAAAAAGTCCATAAGCAGCCAATGCTGCAGCCGCGAGTATTCCTGCTCCCATTATGCATCTCTTCGGTCGCTGTCTTTTTCTTAACAAAGCACCCTTATCCTGAACAGCCTCATCCCCTTCTGTCTCTGCTGTGACGGGGATTTCTGATGGCTTCATCTCCTCTGAAGCTTCAGAACGTGAAGATGGCTTTGAGCGAAATCCCGCCGAAATCAGAAAATCTCCAAGTGCTGAGTTTTTATCGTCATCCATAATGTTCCTCCATTTGAGTTTCTACCATAATCAATAGAATTTTATAAAAGTTATATGGGGATTTTATGAAGATACAGGCATATTTTAAAAAATATAAAATGAGCAGAAAACTTCTTCTTTTCGAAATTTTTTCTGCTCATTTATTTTCTATCTTATATTTGGGTTTATTGGTAATACCATAGTAAATACAGTCCCTTGACCGTAGTCACTTTCTGCATAAATCTCTCCGCCATGCTTTTCCACAATTGCTCTTGTGACAGATAGTCCGATTCCCATACCGCCGTTTTTTTTGCTTCTGGACTTGTCTACACGGTAAAAACGGTCAAATAAATATGGCAAATCTGCTGCCGGAATGCCGGGACCGCTGTCTTTCACTTTGATTATAATCTTATTGGCTATAGTCTGGAACTCCACTATTATATCGCCTCCCGCCGGGGTATATGTCAGTGCATTGGAGAGCAAATTTACCATACATTGCTTCAATCTGTAATAATCCGCATGTACTGGTGTTTCTGCAGGCATTGCCATACGCAGACTTATATTTTTATCCTGCCTCTTAATTTCAAAATCCCGGAATACAGTCACACACAAATCATGAAATTCAAAATTTGTTTTGTTCAATGCCTGTTTCCTGTTTTCCAAATAATATAATTCCTGCAGCTGTTCCACGATCTCAACAAGGCGGAGTATCTCTCCATGACAACTCTCCAGATGTTCATAATCTGCCGGCCAAATTCCATCCAGCATGGCTTCTAAATGAGACTGTAGATTCGTAAGGGGGGTGCGAAGCTCATGGGCTACATCTGCCGTTATCTGCCGCTTTTGCCTTTCGTCCTCTTTAAGAGCCAAAGACATCTTATTAATGGATTCTACCAGATTCGACGTTTCCACCATGGCGATTTTCTTATCTGACTGCACGCCATACTCACCACCGGCTATCCTTTGTGCCATTTGAATGACACCGGTAATTGGTTTTGAGACGTTACGTGCAATCAAAACGCCAAAAATAATCACTGCAACCAGAGAGATGGCCCCAATCAGCAGGAGTGATTTATTCAATGCCTTTAATAGTTCCAGTTCCTCATCATTTAAAGAATAAGGACCGTAATAACCTATTTTTAACGTTCCGGTAATTTTTCCATCATTTTCTAATTGATAGGATTCCTCCGTATAGCTGCCCTTAAAATTAGGATATGTTTTATGCATATTGCTTTCAGCGTGCTGCAAAACCATCTTGCACTCTTCAGCCCGGTGACTTCGAACATCCCAGTCAATGTCTCTATTGGCTGATTGCATATGAATGATAATACCATTTTGCAAAGCTGCATACCCAATAATTTCAATCCCATTTATGTCATATAAGCCTGTTTCGGAATTATATAGCTGGTTAATTTGAAAAATAATCTGGTCAACCTGATTTTTTTGCTGTTTCTTTGCATAAGTTTCAAACATCCTGTCAGCCATCACATTAAAAAAAAGACTCAGACATAAAACAGTCAACACCGCTATAGCGGAATATGAGGTAATCAAGGTGTTTTTTAAGGTTTTTTTCATGACTCAGTTCCGGTAAATTTATATCCCATTCCATGAACCGTAAGGATAAAAACAGGCTTTTTACGATCTTCTTCTATTTTAGTACGGATACTCTTGATATAAGTATCAATACTTCTGTCATATCCATCAAAATCGTCTCCCAAGGCATAGGTTATCAACTGTTCTCTGGTAAATATCCAGTTAGGTGCCTTGGCCATGGTGGTCAATATTTTATACTCTGTCGGCGTCAAACCTGCATCCCTGCCGAAGACTTTGACTTCAGCATTTTGAAAATCAATCACAAGGCTCCCTTGGTTATAGGAAACCGGAATGCTGGTAAGCTCATCGCTTTCTATCCGCCTTAAAATAGCCTCTATTTTAGCAACAATTGTTCTGGGGCTGAAAGGTTTAAAAATGTAATCATCTGCTCCCATTTGAAGTCCTTTTATCAAATCTGCCTCTTCTGTCTTCGCTGTCAGCATAACAATGGGAACCCGCGAACTCATGCGTATCATTTGGCAAATCTGTTCTCCCATAATATCAGGAAGCATTAAATCAAGTAAAATCAGAGTAAGATCATTGGATTTAAATAATTCCATTGCAGTTGTCCCGTCATAAGCACTTAATACCTGATAACCCTCTTTTTCAAGATATGCCCGCAATACATTTACTATTTTTTCCTCGTCATCCACAATGAGAATTGTCCTGTTTCTTTTCATCTTCTTCCTCTTTATTTTTTTATTTCTTAATTTTATAGTTTCGAATCCTGTCCTTGCATTATACTATAAAAAACGCCTGATAGAAAGTATGGGCTTATATGTCACTGGTGATACTTTAATTCCATCTTCCGGGTTACTTGAATGCACCAGTTGATTCTGCCCCATATAAATACCAATATGTCCTTCATAGAATACTACATCACCCGGCCTTGCATTTTCAAGGCCGGCAACATCGATACCCGAGCGTCCCTGTTCTCTTGAGGTTCTGGGCAGTGATATTCCGAACTGCCGGAATACACTCATGACAAAGCCAGAGCAGTCGGCACCATTTGTCAGACTGGTTCCACCGTATACATATGGATTTCCTATAAACTGTGAAGCAAATGAGACGACCTGTTCCCCTATGCCTTCCTGGGACTCCGGAGGCGCTTCGGCAGCAGCTTGCGTCTGGGGAATTCCCGGACCGATTGCTGTGATTAATGTTGAAACCTCCCCATTGCTGCTTTCTGATATTTGAAAGCTTTCTACAATCGGCATTTCTGTATTCTCATAACTTGTGGCTTCTTCCGTCACAACAGGCTGTGCATTAACAGGAAAACTGTTGACCAAAGTGATTATCAGCCCCGCAAAAACTGCAGCCATTCCCATGTTTCCTTGAATGAATTTACTCTTTCGCATGATTTTATCCCCTCGTATGTTTGTCTCATATATTACATTTCCGTTACAATTTATCATAGAAATGTGGGGATTATATGATAAAATAAGCTCGTTTATTATCTTTTATTTTAATTGTTTATCCATCTTCCTCTATCTTTTGATCAGGATTGCCTTTCATTGTCTCCAGTTCAACTTTCATGATCTTCAGTTCAACTTTCATGATCTCCAGTTCTAGATGAGCATCATCATATCCATTCCTGTGTAAGGAATCAAGGCTTTTTGCCTGTTTGACTGTACCCTTGTAAGAGCGTCCTCAATTGATAGAATTCGTTCTGCACCTTCATTATCATGTTTCAATGCGTCAATCCGTTTCAGCATTCGCCCCTCGCTTACTGTCAGTAGCTGGATTTCCTGCAATAGAAGCTTTCTTTATCCAGTTATACCATTTTGTATAAGCTGCTTTTCGTCTTCTTCCAAGGCATCAAAAAAGAGAGTCTCAAACTCTCCTGTCTTAACTTGCCATTTTCCTTTAGCTCGCATTCTAAAATACTCCCGGGCCTTGCCAACTCAATCCCTTTAGCCGACATTTTTAATACTTCCTGTTTATTAATATCTCCTTTTGAAAGAAGTAGTCTCTCAAACAAAGATGTATTTATCTGCCTTTTCATTTCCCTTACTGACCAGTTTGAATTCGTTGACTCATTTTCATAAAAACTGCGTTTATCTTTGTCTGAAATACTTAATAACTCACAATAATGTGTCCAGCTCAATTTGCCAGTCAGTGACTGGCGAATGTCATAGTTTAAATAAAACGCCCTCATATTTTGGAGGTTTGATCTGGAAAATCCTCTTCCAAACGCTTAAGTCAATTCCTTAGACTACTTTTTTTATATTTGATTTCCTCTGGTTATATATTATCAGGCCTTAAATATTGTATAATAGTAAAGGACATGAAAGCATCTGCTCTCACATCCTCATTCATTACAGCTTATCTTCTAGTCCTTTTTTTTAAAAATCTAGTAAAGGAGAATACTATTATGCCACCTAAAGCAAAAATAACGAAAGACATGATTTTGAATATTGTCTTGGATATCACAAGAGAAACAGGATTTGAAACTGTAAATGCAAGGAGTATTGCAAGTAAACTACAATGCTCTACTCGACCTATTTTTACTAGTTATGAAAACATGGATGAACTAAAGTAAATGGTAAATAACCA
>DFCS01000049.1:3444-203740 GCA_002367105.1 Hungatella sp. UBA3048 | reverse complement strand
GAAATGTTCTCCTACTCGATTCCTGCTATCTCAGCAAGTCTATTTATTATGGGCAGATGCTGTGTGCACAGCTTCTCACATTTGCCGCATTTGATACAGTCTCCGGCAGAGTCTTTTGATATCTGCCAGTGGCCTTTCAGGCGTTCATACATATCATTTCCCAGCAGCTTCATGTTGTAGGCATCCATGAATTTGGGGATATCGATATCTTTTGGACAATGCTTGCAGTAAGCGCAGCCGGTGCAGAGGTCGTTGCTGATCATGCCCTTATTTTCATATTCTTCATAGATTTCAGCTGCGGGACGCTCGGTTAAGTTTTCCACGGCTTTCACGGCATCATCGACATGTTCTTTTGTGGTGCAGCCAGCGAGAGTGATTGTAATCTCTTTGTGGGATGCCACAAAGTTTAAGGCTGCCTGTGCCACGCTTAAGTCCGTTCCTTCTGTCAGATAGCGGAATGTATCTGGATTTCCCGGTATAAGACCGCCTCCTAAGGGATTCATGACTACGACGCCCATACCATTGTCATAGGCGGCTTTAATGCCGGTCTGGCGGAAACGGTAGTTGAGTGCATTGTATCCAATGAGCATTCCCTTAAATAGATTGGAAGCTACAGCAGTTTCGAGCTCGTTGCCCTGCATATGGGATGAAAACACGATATTGCGGATCAGTCCTTCTGATTTTGCTTTCTCAAAGAATGAATAAAGGATTTCCACCTGATTGGAAAAAGAATCCAGATTCAATACGCACCACAGATGATAAAAATCAAGATAATCCACCTTTAACCGGCTTAATGTGGTTTCCAGTCTCCTTCGGAAATCTGCTTCTGTGTAGCTGCCGCCTACGGTGCCTAAGTTGGTCTTTGAAGAAATATAGTAGCTGTCTCTGGGCAGCTGTGATAAGGCAATACCTGTGATGCTCTCGCTCTTATCGTCACAGTAAAAAGGAGCAGAATCAAAGTAGTTGATGCCTTTTTCATGGGCATACAGCGCAACTTCCGCGCATTTTTCAAGATTACCTGATTTGACATCATCGGAGTCATACCGCATACAGCCCATGCCGATGGCGGAGACTTTCATATCGGTGTTTCCATACTGTTTGTAATACATATAAATACCTCCAGGTTTCGTTCAGAATGAGTATTAAAGATAACCGAGTGATTTTAAGTGTAAGTTTAATCCTGTCTCAAGGGGTGTATCAGGCAGCCGTACTCCCGCCTCCCGCAGGGCAGACAGATCATAGATCCGATGGCACAGATGGCCGCTGTACTCCGGGTGATCTTCAAGGTATCCAGTCAGCGGGATTTCCTTTATAGTTAAGTCCCTGTCAAGCAGCTTCCCAATGATCTCGTAATATCTGCGGTTTTCCACTGCTTTTGGTCCCCCGATACAGAAAACACGGTTAAAAGCTTCTTGCCTTTCTGCGCAGTCGAGCATGGAGTTTGCCAGATCGTCCACAAATATGGGCTGCGTGAGATAGATTCCGCCGCCAACAAGAGCTATGGGCTCCCGGTCCAGGATGAGCTGTGGCAATTCCTTCTGTCTGCTGTGCTCCGGGTAACACCCGATGAGAAAACCAGGTCCGTAAATATGCCCGGGCCGGAATAGTGTGACCGCTAAGGAGGAGTTAAAGTTGTTGATAAAGACATGTTCCATGCGGCGTTTGTTACCTGCATACGTGAGTGCTTCGGGTTCGCCTTCTTCCTCGACGAAATATCCGTCTTCGTTCTGCGGCGTGTCTTTTCTTAAGGGATCATACACGGAATCCGTGGAAATCACTACCAGGCGCTTCGTTTTCCCGGGAAAAACATCTAAATCCTGCATGGCGTGTCTTTCATTCATGCAAATGCAGTCAAAGACAATGTCCCAGTTTGTATCCGCTTCTAAAATCGTTTTCCGGAAATTTTCAGTATCGTTTCGGTCGGCTTTTAAAAGATGGATCCCTTCACCTAAGGGCCGCTGCCCTCTGGTAACCGCCCAAACCTCATATTCATCTTCTGCAAGTGCAGCCAGACGGCCGCTTAAGCCTCCGCTTCCTCCGATAATCAGTGCTTTCTTCTTCATGCGGAATCTCCTCCTTATTTGAAAATCTCTATATGTTTCTTCCTCTCCGACGGGAGCAGCTTTGAAGGCGGGATTCCCTTTTTTTCTTTAAATAGTTTTGAGAAATAATAAATATCGGAAAATCCGCTTTGCAGAGCTGCATCGCCCACGTTGGCCTCACCGCTCCTCAATATGTTTTCCGCATGGTTCAGCCGCAGCGATATCAGGTACTGTTTAAATGTCATACCCAGCGCCTTTTTAAATAGATTTCCGTAGTACACCGGATGGATATGGAACAGACTGGCCATGGTATCGATGCTTACATCTTCTGCAAAATGAGTACTCATATAGCGAATGCTGTTGATGATGCGGATGTCTTTACTGCTGATTCTGTTTTCATTGATAAGGAGATCCAGTATATGGAACAGAATCAGGCACATACTGGCCCGCACCTTTAATTTGTAACCGAAGTCACGCTTCAGCCATTCTTCGTGAATCTCATGAAAGCATGATATGAGCTGGGGGACATTGCCTATATGGCTGATGAGGTTAATGGGCAGGGAGATATCATTGCCTTTTTGATCTGTGAGGAAGAGGTTTGTGGAGTAACATTCCATCAGATCCTCCGGTACACTGACCGCTGCTCTGTGGGTGCCCTTGGGTATGCAGATCAGATCACCTTTCCGGACGACATATTCTGTTCCGTCTATGAAATATCTGGCTTTTCCCGCTATGACATATGTGATGTCAATGAAAGATATGTAATCCGGATCGATCTTCCAACTCGCAGTACATTTTCTGTGAATGTAGTAGTGCAGATCGGGAATCATGTTATCAAAATTCACTTCCATAAGCTGCGCCTCCCATCTTTATTTGTAACTTTTTTAGAAAAAATACAGTGGCTGTTACTGATGCGGGATTTTTTAGTATATTTAGTATATCTTGTCCGTTAAAAATGTGCAATAGAGAATACAAAGTAAAAAATATATTTAAAAATTACAAATAGTATTTTAATATTACATTCACATAATTGGAGGATATGGCTAAAATGTAAAGCATAATAAACGTTTATTTAATCAAAATGCTGACAGACCCAATGAAACTGTTTCAAGAAAGGAATTATTATGGTAGGTATCATCGGAGCGGGCGTTATTGCAGAAACTCATCTTGAGGCATACCTTGCACGTTCGGACAGATGTCAGGTGGCTGTGTTATGTGATATCTTTCCTGAGAAAGCGCAAAGTCTGAAAGAGAAGTTTGGTCTGGAGGCAGCGGAGGTCTATGGGGATTATAGCGAGATGCTAAAAAGGCCGGATATCGATCTTGTAAGTGTATGCACCCCGCCGTTCACCCATTTGCCCGTTACTATCGCATGTATGCGGGCTGGGAAGCATGTTCTGGTGGAAAAACCCATGGCCTTGTCTCTGGCGGAATGCGACGAAATGATAGCGGTCCAAAAGGAGACTGGCACTTATCTGGGAGTCGTATGCCAGAACCGTTTCACGAAAGATAATCAGATACTAAAGACACTGATAGAGAGTAAAATTGCAGGCAGGGTGCTCTTTGGCCAGGTGGAGTCATTCTGGTACCGCGGTCACAGTTATTATGATCTTTGGTGGAGAGGCACCTGGGAGAAGGAAGGCGGGGGCTGTATCATGAATCATGGCGTACACCAGATAGACTTACTTAACTGGATCATGGGCCCTCCGGAGACTGTGACGGCTGTTCTGACAAATGTTGCACATGATAATGCTGAGACAGAAGATCTGTCAGCCGCAATACTCACCTATAAAAGCGGAGCAGTAGTAACCTTTGCAGTAAACCTGGTGACACATGGCCAGTATCAAAGACTTGCCTTCCAGTGTGAAAAAGCGGGTATCTCATCTCCCTATCAGATCACGAGCAGCCGTTCAACTGAAACAGGATTTCCCGCAGACGACCCGGATACCGCAGCAGAGCTTGAGAAAATGCGGGAATCAATTCCAAGGTTGGAGAGGACGAAGCATGAGGCACAGATAGAGCGGGCGATCCGCTTTATTGAAAATGGTGATATACATCAGGAAGACAGTGCAGATGGCCGCCTGGCTCTTGAAGTTATTACGGCAATCTATCAATCCGGATTTACGAAATCGACAGTCCGTTTGCCTTTAGACAAGGACAGTCTTTTGTATGATAAAAACGGAATAATTGAAAACGGAAAGAATTTCTTCGCAGCGAATTAAAACGCTGGCAGCAAAAATCAGGAGGAACTGAAGTGACGACAAAAACAAGGGATCTGTGCTGGCTGAACAAGAAAGTATATCAGCCGGATATATCCGGTTATCATATCAAAGATAGAAAAGACAGCATTGTAATGAAAACCATAGAGAGAGAACTGCCCCTGTTGTTTGAAGGTGCAGAACCATCGGATGAACCGGGATCTTCTTTGGTGTTATCACTGGCAGGTGATGACGGCAGTGATGGATATGAGATAGGAAAGACAAAGACAGGCTACGAAATAACAGCTTCTACGGAGACAGGTCTTCTATATGGAGTATTCAGTCTGCACCGCATTCTGATCACAAAAGGTACGCTTCCCATTAAGAGCAGACCGGATCAGAGCATTCGCATGATAAACCACTGGGACAATTTCGACGGTTCCATTGAGCGTGGTTATGCGGGAGCGTCAATCTATTATGATAATAACAATTTTAGAGGAGATATGGAGATTGTCCGCTCTTATGCAAGACTGCTAGCAAGTACAGGGATCAATGCCATATCAATCAACAATGTAAATGTACATAAAAAAGAGACCTTCTTCATAACAGGCGGGAATTTAAAAGAAATCAGAAAGATCGCTGATGTGTTTAGTGAATACGGAATCAGTACCTTTCTAGCCCTCAACTTTGCAGCTCCCATCGTGGTAGGCGGGCTTGACACAGCGGATCCCCTTGCGCCGGAAGTGGCCGCATGGTGGGAGCATGTGACAGCTGATATCTACAAAGAGATACCTCAGTTTGGCGGTTTCATCGTGAAAGCGGACTCTGAGGGGGAGCCGGGGCCATTTACCTATCACAGGACCCATGAAGATGGTGCGAATATGCTGGCACGGGCGATAAAACCCTTAGGAGGCATCATTATCTGGAGGTGTTTTGTATATAACTGCGGGCAGGACTGGAGAGACAGAAATCTTGACCGCGCCATGGCTGCTTATGATATATTTATGGAGCACGACGGCAAGTTCGAGGAAAATGTTATCCTTCAGATTAAAAATGGTCCCATTGATTTTCAGATCAGAGAGCCTAATTCCCCATTATTTGGGGCACTTAAAAAGACAAATCAAATACTGGAATTCCAGATCACCCAGGAGTACACAGGACATCAGATTGATATTTGCTATCTGATCCCCATGTGGAAGGAAACTTTGGATTTTGACACCTGCTACGGGAAAGATGCTTATATCAGGAATGAGATCAAAAAGAACTCCCCGGATCCCAGACGGTCAGGAATAGCGGCGGTCGGAAGTGTAGGCATGGACACAAACTGGACAGGAAACAAGCTTGCTCAGGCAAATCTCTATGGATACGGCAGGCTTGTATGGAACAACTCACTCAGTTCTGAAGCCATAGCAGAAGAGTGGGTAAATTTAACCTTTGATCTTCCGCAGGGCGAGGCTTATAAGATCATGGAGATCCTTACCACTTCCAGAGATGTATATGAAGATTATACCTGTCCTCTGGCAGTTGGATTTATGTGCAAACCGACGATTCATTACGGAGTGGACATAGACGGATACGAATATGACAGATGGGGGACCTATCACTATGCGGACCGCAACGGCGTAGGAAGAGAACGTTCGGCAGCAATCGGTACCGGATATACAAGACAGTACTCCGATGACAGATTCAGAGAATATGAAGATTTATCTACCTGCCCGGATGAGCTTTTGCTGTTTTTCCACCATGTGCCGTATACCCATATCCTCCGCTCAGGAAAGACTGTGATACAGCATATATATGACACACATTTTGCGGGAGTGGAGAAAGTCGAGCAGTATGAGGAAGTCTGGGAGAGTCTGGAACCGTTCTTAGATGAAGAATGCTATAGGAATGTGAGAGACCGTCTTAAGAAACAAAAAGAAAATGCGGTCAATTGGCGGGATCAGATCAATACCTATTTTTATCGTAAATCAGGAATTCCTGATGCCCATGGCAGAAGGATCTATGATTAGAAATACCAACTGTATACTGTATTACCAGGAACCGTATAAATTGGCGCTATAGGGTTTTACAGACCCTGCAAATAAAAAAGAAAAGGAAGGAATTAGTATTATGAAAAAATGGAAGAAAAGTTCAGCCGTTCTTGCAGCAGTTTTAACGGCAACAGTCAGCTTCACCGGATGCGGAAGCAATGGAGGTAACACTGCACCGGCTACTACGGCAGCATCAGGCAACAGTGGAGAGGCAAAGTCAGATGCAGCTCCGGCTGGAGAACTGGCCAATTTAAGCTTTTCCTGGTGGGGCAATGATGACCGCCATCAGGCGACTCAGGAAGCCATTGACGCATTTAACGCGGCTCATGCAGGCGCAATCGAAGTGACAGGCGAGCCTTCCGGCTTCGGTAACCTGGAAGAGACTTTTGCTACCCGTTATGCAGGCGGTACGGAAGCTGATATCATGACTGTCAACTATCCGTGGCTTATCAAATACAGTCCGGACGGAACTGGTTTCTATGATTTAGACAAGGTTGCTGATATCATTGATTTTTCACAGTATGATGCAGGATTTTTAGAGACAGGAAAGACCGGCGGTGTGATGCAGGCCATTCCTTACGGACAGAATACTCTGGGCGTCTATTTGAACAAATCCGCATTTGAGAGAGCCGGTATCAATGAAATTCCGTCTTCATTCGAAGCGTACAAGGAAGCAGCCAAAGCCATTACGGCACAGAATCCAAACGCTTATTTAATCGTGAGCCCCACATTCCGTTTTGCGGCGGTTTATTATCTGCAGCAGAAGACCGGTAAGGGTGAATTCGATGAAAATCTGAATATGAATTACACGGTAGAGGACTACAAGGAAGCCATGACCTGGTATAAGGAACTGGCAGATCTTCATGTGTTCTGTTCCAGACAGGATTACCTTGAAAATGTAGGAAATGACCCTGTATCCATCGCTCAAAATGCAAAATTTATTGACGGCGGGTATTTGGGAGTACTGGAGTGGACGGGCGGAATCGCTTCCAATGCACAGACACTTGCAGATAAAGGAGACGAACTTATTGTAGCACCCCTTCCAACGATTGACGGAGCGGTATTTAAAGGTACCATGGCAAAACCGTCACTGACATTTGCGATCTCAAAGAACTCCAAGCACCCAAAAGAAGCGGCAGAATTCCTGCAGTATATCTTAAATGATCCGGAAGGCACCAAGCTTATGGGTTCCAAGAGAGGTATGGTGGCATCTAAATCAGCAAAAGCCACGCTTGAAGCTGACGGACAGATTACGGGAGCCGTAAAGCAGGCTTATGACTTCACAGATGAAGCAGAAGTCATCAATAACTCCCCTATCTTTGAAGATGCCGTATTTACAAGTTCCTTTGAGAGCAATTATGAGAAATATGAATTGGGCGCAAGTACCGTAGATGAAGCGGCTCAGGCATTCTTTGACGAAGCATCCGCTCAGGTTGCAAAGCTGAAAGCAGAATACGGGAAATAAATAGAAATAAACTGTCACATTCCTCATGATCAGTCTGCCGGAAGGCAGGTGAAGGATTCGCTTTATATAAGCTGGATCCTTTCACCGCCTGCGGCGGCCGAAAAACGTCAAATCTGATATAGGAACTTATTAACTATATAGCTCTTAGTGGCTATATCATCATTAGCTAGGAGGAATTTTTTTGAAAAACAGCAAGATCGGGCTTTTGTATATTCTCCCCTGGATAATTGGAATGGTTTTTCTTACACTGTATCCGTTTATTAATGCACTTTTTATCAGCTTTACGGATTACAACCTGGTCAGAGAACCCAATTTCATAGGATTGGCCAACTATGCAAAGCTATTTAAAGATAAAGACTTTTTAGGTACGCTGAGGCAGACGCTGAAATATACAGTAATTACGGTGCCTTTGCAGCTTGCATTTGCACTTTTTATTGCGTTTATCCTGAATTTTAAATTAAAGGCTATTAATTTCTACCGGACGGCATACTATGTACCCTCCCTTTTGGGCGGAAACGTGGCGGTTGCCGTATTATGGCGTTTTTTATTCCAGCAAGATGGATTTGTTAACCATTTTCTTGGTATATTCGGTGTGAGTCCTGTAAAATGGCTGTCTTCCGCAGCCGGAGCTATGGCTGTTATCGTTCTTTTAAAAGTCTGGCAGTTCGGTTCCGCGATGCTGATATTCCTGGCGGCTCTTAAAGATGTACCTCAGGATCTCTACGAGGCTGCAAGTGTGGACGGAGCTACGAAGTCTTATTCGTTTTTTAAGATCACGATTCCTTTGATCACACCCACAATTTTCTTCAATCTGGTCATGCAGCTGGTCAATGCTTTCCAGGAATTCAACGGACCTTACCTTATCACGAAGAAAGGCCCTTTAAATTCCACATACCTTACCTCTATGTTCATATATGACAATGCTTTCCAGCTTTTCAATATGGGTTACGCAAGCGCCGCCAGCTGGGTACTGTTTCTCATCATCGTATCTGTTACGGTAGTGTTATTTGCTACCCAGGATCGCTGGGTATTTTATTCGGATAAGGGGGAATAACATGGCACGGACAATTTTGATCAGTGAAGTTGAAAGACGCAGAAGAAGAAAGTACATAATTAATGCTGCTTTCAGATACACCTTACTTACGGCAGTGGCTCTCGTTATGATTTATCCCATCATCTGGCTTGTGGGAGCTACATTTAAGACGAACAATGAGATATTTACGTCAATAAATTTTATACCGAGCAAAATAGACTTTACGCCATATATCAATGGCTGGAAAACAAGAACGAAATTTACATTTACCACGTTTTTCTTAAACACATTCAGTTTTGTGATACCTAAGATACTGTTTTGTCTGATATCGAGTACACTGGTGGCGTATGGATTTGCCAGATTCAATTTTCCGCTGAAAAAGATATGTTTCTCCATACTTATGGCGACTATGTTTTTGCCGTCTGTCGTAACCAGGATACCGTTATATATTTTATGGAAAAACCTTGGACTTTTAAATACATATGTACCGCTAGTAGCACCAACCATATTTGCCAACGAACCGTTCTTCGTATTTATGCTGATCCAGTTTATGCGTTCCATACCGACGTATTTGGATGAGGCGGCGACGATAGACGGCTGCAACTCATTTGGAATTTTGACGATGATACTGCTCCCTGCATTGAAACCGGCACTGATAAGCTGTACGATCTTTCAGTTCGTATGGAGTTTCAATGATTTCTTAGGCCCCCTGATCTATGTGACGAGCCTTGCAAAATATCCCGTATCACTGGCTCTTAAGATGTCAATCGATCAAAGCAGCGGTATTGTGGAATGGAACCAGATCCTGGCAATGTCGTTCCTGGCCCTGCTTCCTGCACTGATCCTGTTCTTCTGCTGCCAGAAGTATTTTGTAGAGGGAGTGACCAGTTCTGGAGTGAAAGGATGAGCCGCTTTTGTGTCACCCCATACATTTCAGATCATGCGGTTCTGCAGAGAAATGAGTTTATACCCGTAAGAGGTACAGCAGATGCGGGAGCGCGGGTAGAGGTTATATTCTCAAAGGAAGATGGGGGTGCCGAATTTATAGAAGAGGCCCTGGCGGATGAAGACGGAAACTGGAAGCTTTTGTTTATGCCTATGCAGGCAGGAGGGCCCTACTCTGTTTCCGTTACATGCGCAGGTGAGAGAAAAGAATATTCTGATATCTATATAGGAGATGTCTGGCTTATGTCCGGTCAGTCGAATATGCAGCTTCCTATGTACAGGGTAAGGTACCGCTTCCCAACGGAGTATCAGGAAGACGGAGATCCGCTTATCCGGCAGTTCACTGTTCCGATCAAGTGGGATTTCAAAGCTCCTGCAGATGAACTGCCGGGAGGAACATGGGAACGTTATTCTTTGGAGTGTGCCTCATATTTTTCGGCTGCAGGATACTTCTTTGGAGCAAAATTGCGGGAAAGAAATCCGGTACCAATAGGTCTTATACTTACTGCAGTGGGCGGTACGCCTATAGAGTCATGGATGAGCAGAAAAGCGCTTGCTGTTTTTTCCGGTAAAGCAAAAGCAGCTGACGAATGCAAATCAGATGAATATGTCAGGAATATACAAAAAGAAGATGAAGAGAGGGCTACCTCATGGTATAAGAAATTAGATGAGGCGGATGCGGGGATTTTAGAAGACTGGCTGAATGCCGGTTTCCGGGATACATGGAAAACGGTCAGCCTTACCGATGATTTCTATGCGAATGAAGACTTTGAAGAACCAGGCTCTGTCTGGTTTAAAAAGACTGTGTCGATCCCGCTTAAACATTCAGGCAAGCCGCTTCGGCTCTCCCTTGGGACCATAAAAGATGCGGACTGCACTTACGTTGACGGGCAGTGCATCGGAAATACCACATATCGGTACCCGCCCAGGGAATATCACCTGGAAGGACTTACCGAAGGGGACCATGAGATCACGATACGTGTGATCGCGGTGTCCGGGCGGATGGACTTTACCAAAGGGAAGTCTCATCAGATAATTTTTGAATCAGGAGAGACGTTGTCTATATCTGAAGGCTGGAAGTATATGAGGGGCGCATATGCAAAAGCTCTTATTCCGCAGACTTTTTTTGAAAGAAAACCCATGGGTATGTACCAGTCTATGATAGCGCCTCTTCATGATTTTCCTATCTGCGGTATGTGCTGGTATCAGGGAGAGAGCAATGCAGACGACGATCGTTCCTATCCTCAGTATTTTGAGCGTATGATTGAGGATTACAGACGAAAATGGCATATGGGAAAGTTTCCTGTTATTTACGTACAGTTACCGAATTATGATCTTGAAGATGCTGGAAACTGGGTACGATTTCGAAATATGCAGCAGAGCCTTGCAAAGCTACCAAACAGTGCTATGGTGGTTACTATCGATTGCGGCGAATACAATGACCTGCATCCGACAGATAAGAAGACAGTAGGAGAGAGAATGGCCATGGCGGCGTATGAGATTGCATATCATGAGCCGGGAGAGTGGCTGTCCCCTGTATTCTCCCATGTTGAAAGGAAGGGGGATGAGATCAACCTTCACTTTGATCATGGGGAGAGCGGATTCACTGTATCAGACGGTAAACCGGGCGGGTTTGAAGTCTGCATATCAGGTGAATGGATCTCAGATTGCGTAGATGTCCGGACCCAGGGGGGGACGGTTATTTTGAATGTCCCAAAAGGAAAGCCAGTTACCGGAGTACGCTATGCATGGTCAAACAATCCGGTGGATGCGAATCTGTACGTAGCTCCCGGACTGCCTGTATCGCCGTTTGAGGCAACGATCGTCTGACTGGAAAGCAGGAATCCTGAATCAATCATTGGGTGGGATTTTTTGAATCCTGCTCCAATATTGCGTTTTGAGCGCCATTTGTTTGAAGGCATAAAATATACAGGACCGCAGTGGATGCGGCCCTGTATATTTTTTTATATAACCAGATACGTTTAAAAAGGGTGAAATATTTATTTTACAGCCTTTTCAGAATAAACCGTGGTCACAAGTTCTTCATAAGGAACCCGTTCCTTCAATTGTCCGGATTCCTCCAGAATATTCTCCAGAAGCTCGAAGCTGTCTTTTGCAAAAATCGTATCCTTTTTCCAGGTATCCTGTGCTTTATACCGTTCAATAATGGCTGCAATCGTCGCTACGTCGGTTTCTTTGAACTGGGGCTGGATCACCTTTGCAATTTCTTCCGATGAATGGGAATTCACATACTCCAGGCCTCTTTGGATTGCATTGGTGAATTTCTGGATGGTTTCCGGGTTCTTTTCCAGATAGCTTTTCTTTGCACTGTAAGCAGTGTAAGGAATATAACCGGAATCAACGCCAAGAGAAGCTACGACGTGTCCGCTGCCTTCTTTTTCTAGCCCTGTGGCAAATGGTTCAAATTCTACGGTATAGTCTGCGTCATTGCTGGTAAATGCCGCAGCAGTCAGGCCAAAGTTTATGCTCTGGTCAATGGATAAGTCCGTAACAGGGTCGATGCCATTCTTTTTCAGGATATACTCAAATACCATTTCCGGCATTCCTCCGGCTCTTCCTCCCAGTACCTTTTTGCCTTTCAGATCCGTCCATTTAAAGTTAGGCTGATTGTCTCTTCCTACAAGAAAGTTTCCGGCTCTCTGGGTCAGTTGGGCGAAATTGACAGCATAGTCTTTCGAACCGTTCGCGTAAGTATAGATGCTGGCTTCAGAGCCCATAAATCCGATATCGGCATCTCCTGATATCAGAGCAGTCATAACCTTGTCGGCGCCGGCTCCGTTGACTAAGGTTAAGTTAATGCCTTCATCCTCAAAATATCCCAGTTCAATGGCTGAATACTGGGGAGCGTAGAAGATAGAATGGGCAACTTCATTTAGTGTGACCGGAGTTAATTCAGATGCCTTTGCTTTTGAGCCGCAGGCAGTCAGGCTAAGTAAAGAAGCTCCGGTGAGAATGGCCGCCAGAAACAAGTGATAGGCTTTTCTCATAAAATCCTCCTTAGGGAAATCTTAATACTACATTTTATTATGAGAATATGGGAAGGTACTTTGTCTTATGAAAAATTTTTATATTACCGTAACCGTGCCGGATACGTGATAAAAAAGCGGTCTGATATGCTTTCTGGCCGAGATTCTGCAGCTTGTCAGGGAGGCAGCCAGCATGAATGCAACCAGGAGCAAAGCGATTGCCTTTTTCATATCATTCTCCCTTTCTTAGTATCTCCTATTGGCATTGTATGAGGGGGGCCAGGCTGCGGTTCCGTCCATTTATATATTTCTGTATTTTAGGATGGAATAAGAAGAGAAACTGTGTTATACTGCTATAGTAAAATTTACAAAACAGGAGAAATTCAATGGACTATCGGATGATTGTGCTGGACTTAGATGGGACGCTGACCAATCGGAATAAGGAGATCACACCCAGGACCAAAGAGGCGCTTTTTAAATTAAAACGACAGGGCGGAATTATTGTACTGGCTTCCGGACGGCCCACTTACGGGGTGATGCCCCTTGCCAAGGAATTGGAGCTTCATAAGTCAGGAGGATACATCCTGTCCTTTAACGGAGGGCGCATCATTGACTGCAGAACCGGAGAAACGGTTTTTGCAAGGGAATTGCCGGTGTCCTCTAATTCCAGGATTATCCGCATGGCAGAGGACCATGGAGTGAACATCCTTACCTATGAGGATGATTTGATCGTCACTCCCAATGCCAGGGATGAATATGTGGAAAAGGAAGCAGCCATCAATAAGCTGGAAGTAAAAGAAATTCAGGATATGGAGGCTTATGTACAGTTTCCGGTTGTTAAATTCTTGATGCTTGATGAAGGCGACTATCTTGCAATGGTAGAGCCAAAGGTAAAGGCGGCCTTAGGGAGGGATTACAGCGTTTACCGTTCAGAACCCTATTTTTTGGAGATACTCCCGAAAGGAGTGGACAAGGCGGCAAGTCTGGAACGTCTGCTTTTAAAGCTTGGCATGAGCAAGGATGAGATGATTGCCTGCGGAGACGGTTACAATGATTTGTCCATGATCCAGTATGCAGGCCTTGGCATTGCGATGGAGAATGCAGTTCTCCCGGTGAAGAAGGCAGCTGATTATGTGACCCTTTCCAATAATGATGACGGAGTGGCTCATGTTATAGAAAAATTTATGCTTTCATGATGTCCGCGAAGGGTGGACTTTACAACTTTAGTATGTTAAAATGCTACTAAGGGCAAAAACACAAAAAAAGGGGATTGAACGATATTATGAATAAAAAGATTAAGACAGATGCGGTAGATCATCTGTTTGAAGCGATTCTAACCTTGAAATCGTCAGAGGAATGCTATACTTTTTTTGAGGATGTATGCACAGTCAATGAACTGTTAAGCTTATCCCAAAGATATGAGGTGGCAAAGATGTTAAGAGAGGGCCGTACTTATCTGGAGATCGCAGAAAAGACGGGGGCGTCCACTGCGACCATCAGTCGTGTGAACCGCTCCTTAAATTATGGGAACGATGGATATGATATGGTGTTTAAGCGTTTGGAAGAAGAAAAGAGAGAAGAATGATAAAAACAGGGACAAGCCGGGTACCGATACTTGCCCCTGTTTTCATCTGTCATTTTTTCTTCTTTATGTTTATGGGCTCGGTTTCTCTTAAATCATCAATGATCTGCTCGATGATCTGTTTCTTTAAGTACACATCAAAGGAAAGCTCACAGATCCAGGAAAACAGACGGAGATATTCCAGATCATCTTTCTGGAGCCCCTTGCCTTCAAAGGTTTTACCGGCGTGCTCGTATTTTTGAAGGATATCCTCCTTGATATGGTCAATACTGCCTTCTACCTGGGAGAAAACTTCCCGGTAGATATCCTCCAGAGGGATCCCTTCCGAAGAATTGAAGTGCTTTTCCGTAATAGGCTTAAAGAGCTGCTCGATGTCATGAAAAGAAAGCAGATTTTTAAAGTAATATATAAATATTAAGAGCAGAATGTGTTCTCTGGAATATTTCTTTTTATTAGGAGCCGGAAGAAGATTGTTCTTGGCATAATTATTAATCATGGTTTTGGTCAGGACTTTGTCTTCCGGATAGCGTTTGGTATCTTTTAAGTGCTCATCCATGAAGGTGGTGACCTGATCCATGTACAGATCAATATTGGGAATGGTTTCCGGACTGATATGGTCTAAGGATTCCAGATGCTTCAGGATGTCCTGCATTCTTTCGTCGTTGGTCTTCATATGTTTTCCTCTTTCCTGCCCATGACTTTAGGCATAAAGGCATACTCACAGGGCGCCGACCTTCTGTACGCCTGCTGCCGCACATGAGAGATGATCCCCTTTATCATATCATATTATATAGTATTCAATACCAGATGACAAGGGGGAAAAGGATTTAAAAGACTAAATTTTTTTAAGAATACCTGAAAAAGTTTCTTGACTTTTGCGGAATGTGTGCTAATCTAGAATTATCAGAGAAATGAACGAAAGGAGACACATCATTATGAAAAAAGTATTAGCAACAGAAAAAGCGCCGGCAGCAATCGGCCCATATTCTCAGGGCGTACGCGGGGGCGATTACATTTTTATATCAGGACAGCTTCCCATTGACCCTGCTACCGGTGAATTTGCAGGTGAGGATATCGTATCCCAGACAAAGCAGTCATTGACAAACATCAAGTCCATTCTGGAAAGCGAAGGCTTATCCATGGCTAACGTGGTTAAGACAACCGTTTTATTAAAGAATATCAGTGAGTTTGGAGCAATGAACGAAGTTTATGCTTCCTTCTTTGAAGGAGAATGCCCGGCAAGAGCCGCATATGAAGTGGCAGCTCTTCCTAAGAACGCTCTGGTTGAAATCGAGGCCATCGCATATTGCGGTAAATAGTCTTTCCAGGAATTGATTGAAAGAAATGAATGCAGGGAGCAGGTTCCTTTGAGATGCTTAAAAGTGTTTCAGAGGGCTTTGCTCTCTTTTTGTATTTCTGTAAATTTAAGGCATAGGAAAAGGACAGTTGTAGAAATAAAGGGCATTTTGCGAAAGAAATGGGTTGCATATTGACGGACATATATTATAATAAATTAGAAAGTCCGATTTGTTTTATGGCTATCGGGCTGCCGGTTTTCAGAATGTAAACCATCTAAGGCTTGCGTTCATCATGAAAATCAGGTTTGAAATTCATATGGAAGCTGGTACTCTAACGATGAAGATTGACGAAACTGCAGAAGAATATCTGGGCCGGATTCCTATATGGACCAGAAAGAAAAATTCTCTGGAAGATATCCGGAAGTTCCTCTGTGAGATGGGCGAACCGGATGAAGGGATGAAAATTTTTCATGTTGCAGGTACCAATGGAAAAGGTTCGGTATGTGCATTTTTACAGTCTATTTTAAAGAAAGCAGGCTGCAGGGTGGGGACCTTTACCTCCCCTCATCTGATCGAAACCAGGGAACGTTTCTGCATAAACGGAGAGATGGTATCGGAAAAGGTTTTTGAAGAAAGCTATGAGACCGTCCGAATGCTATCTGAGAATATGATGGAGAGAGGATATTGCCATCCGTCTTATTTTGAGTTTCTGTTTTATATGGCAATGGACATGTTCCATAAGACAGAAGTGGATATTGTAATTTTGGAAACCGGCCTCGGAGGAAGGTTTGATACGACCAATGTAATTAAGTCTCCCCTGGTATCGGTGATTACCTCCATCAGCCTGGATCATACAGAATATCTGGGAGATACGATTGAAAAAATTGCATGGGAAAAGGCTGGAATTATAAAAAAAGGTGTGACAGTCGTCTTTGATGGAAACGATGGACAGGCTTCCCAGGTCATCCGAAGCAGGGCAGAGGAGCTTGGTTCCCCTTTCTGTGAAGCGGACAGGCATGGATATGAGATTACCGGATATGAAGATCAGGACTGCAAGGCCAGATTTTTTAAAACGGAAGGCGGTTTTATTGAAGTTACTGTTCCGACCGTAGCTGAATATCAGGTGATGAATGCCTTCCTTGCGTTTAAGGCCATTGAGGCGGCAGGGCTTAAGGAGGCCATGGGTTTAGAGATCACCCTGTTACAGATGAAGGAAGGAATCGCTCACATGTACTGGCCGGGAAGAATGGAAGAAGTTCTGCCGGGAGTATATCTGGACGGAGCCCATAATCCTGGTGGCATTAAGGCCTTTTTAAAGGCTGCAGCAGGCCTTTGCGAGGCGAGGAAGAAACGGGCTGATCTTTTGTTTTCGTCAATATCCGATAAGGATCATGATAAAATGATAAAAGAGATTGCAGGTACACTGCCCCTTGATCAAGTGGCGGTAGCTCATATTCATTCAGAAAGAGGTCTGGAAACGGAGGTCCTGCTTAAAGAGTTTCAAAGTGCCTGCGGCTGCGGTGTGGAAGGATTTCAGACAGTGGAAGAGGCGGTTTTATACATGCTTCATAAAAGGGATGAAGGGCATCTGCTGTTTTGTGTAGGTTCACTTTACCTGATGGGGGAGATAAAAGCGGTTTTAAGGAGGAACGGATATGATTGATTTTGAAGCTGAGATTAACAGTTACAGGCCAAGCCTGGAGGTTGATGCCATTGAAGATGCCATTGTAAGAAGTGATTTGACGGATATGAATGACCTGATGATGGATCTTATAAAAGAAATCAACAAGGAATAGGCGGTTAAAATATGGATTATGAAAGAAAAACCCGGGTAATCGCAAACAGCTATTACAACATGGGGCTGGAACGGGCAAAGCTCAGGGACTTATCAGGAGCTTCCGAATGTCTGAAAAAAAGCCTCCATTTTAACAAGTATATGACAGATGCAAGGAACCTTTTGGGGCTGATCTATTATGAGGTCGGTGAAGTGGGCGAAGCTCTTGTTCAATGGGTCATCAGCATGAACTTCCAACCAGAAGGAAACCAGGCGGATCACTACCTAGGTGAGATACAGAGAAAATCAGGTATCATGGAGACGGAGCGGCGTGCAGTGAGAAGATTTAACCAGGCCCTGGTTTATGCCCAAAGCGGCAGTGAGGATCTGGCGATTCTTCAGCTCAATAAGGTTGTGGAAAGCAAACCTAACTATGTAAAGGCCCAACTTTTGCTGGCACTCCTTAGTATAGCCAGAGAGGATTATCAGAAGGCTGGTAAAGCCGTTTACAAGGTATTACAGATCGACCGCAATCATCCAAAGGCACTTTACTACAAGTCCTTAGTCAAGGATACGGCCGGAAATGGAAAAAGTGAGCGGGAGCCGGAAAAAAGAAAGCTGAAAAATGTGCTTTCCCACAGGCAGATGGAAGATGATGATGTGATCATCCCACCAAGCTATCGGGAAAATACCAAGGATCAGGCGGTTTGGAATATTCTTGCAGGGCTTTTGCTTGGGGCTGCAGTGGTCTTTTTTCTGGTAATGCCGGCGAATACAAAATCCATAAATGAGCTCCATAATCAGGAGATGCTAAAATACAGCGAGCAGTTAAGCCAGGCCAATCAAAAAGCAGACGGTCTTACGGCACAGCTGGAATCCATAGAAGCTGAAAAAAAGACTGCAGAGGCATCTTTAGCCTCTCTCACCAGTGATTCAGACAGTGTCCTGGCCCAGTATCAAGCCGTGATCGGTATCCTTCAGGCCTATAAGAAGGATGATTTTCCGGCTGCGGTGCGGATTTATGCCGGGCTTAACCCTGATCTCATCGCTTCCGCAGATGTCCAGACAATCGTAGGTGAGATAAGAAAGGATATGGCGGAAAATGGCTGTCCGATTTTAGAAGGCTTTGGAGACAAGGCCATGGAGTCAGGCGATGCCCAGGCAGCACTTGCTTATTACTTAAAATGTATCGATTTAAAACCAACCAGCTGGCAGGCCAAATTCAAGACGGCGGTCATCTATAAGGGAATGGACCAGAAGGAGCAGGCCAACGGGCTGTTCTCCGATATTATAAATAACAGCAAAGATGAAGAACTATCTGCTAAGGCAAAATCAGAGCGAGGTTTTTGATATAATTTACTTAGTGAAGGCAGGCAAAGTGCAGCTTAAGCTTAGTAAATTAGTCGTTTGATGAACGTAAGTGAATCGAACTTCCTTTGTTTTTTAGCAAATGAAAGACACTACAGAAGAGCAATTTATTTGTGGTGTCTTTTTTTCATTTTCCCGGTTCGTTTCCGGCGGCCGGGTGGTGCTCTTTTTGGTATTACGGACAGACAATAAGGAATGGAGGAGTATTGCATATGAATCAACCATACTTTACATATGAAGCAGAGGGGCAGACACTGATCGTCCATCTGCCGGAGGAGTTGGATCATCATAACTGTTCAGGTCTTAAATACGAAACCGATTTAATCCTTTCTGAGAACTATATCAGGCGCATAGTTTTTGATTTTTCAAGGACCAGGTTCATGGATTCCTCGGGAATTGGTATTTTGCTGAACAGGTATAAGCAGATGGCTTTAAGCGGGGGGACCATAGCCATCTACGGTGCTGGCCCCCAGGCTCTCCGCATTCTTAAAATAGGAGGGATATTAAAATTAATGAAATTATATGACTCTAAGGAAGCAGCAGTCACAGGTTGAGGAGGAACGTATGTCAGAACAGAATAAACCAGAAATTCTGAAAATGGAATTGGAAGCCCTGTCAAAGAACGAGGAATTTGCCAGAGTGGCAGTGGCAGTTTTTATGGCAAGGTTGAACCCCACCTTAGAAGAGGTGGATGATGTAAAAACAGCCGTGTCGGAGGCAGTCACAAATGCAGTCATCCATGGATATCAGGGGAAGGGCGGAATCATTTACTTGGAAGTGGAGATTGATGGCCAGGAAATTGCCGTAACCGTGAAAGATACGGGTATCGGTATCCCCGATATCAAGCTGGCCATGGAGCCTATGTACACCACAGATCCGGATGGAGAACGGTCAGGCATGGGATTTTCCTTTATGGAAGCGTTTATGGATCAGGTGGAAGTAAAGTCGGCTCCTTTAGAGGGTACTGCCGTAACCATGACAAAGAAGATTAACGGGTGAACCTTATGGATGAGACCATGAGATTGATAGAAATGGCTCACGAAGGAGATAAAGCGGCAAGGGATCAGCTTGTGACCGACAATTTCGGGCTGGTTTGGAGCATTGTACGCAGATTTACAGGGCGTGGTTATGAACCTGAGGATTTGTTTCAAATCGGCAGCATTGGCTTAATGAAAGCCATTGATAAATTTGACTTATCCTATGAGGTGAAATTTTCCACTTATGCGGTGCCCATGATAACAGGGGAAATCAAACGCTTTTTAAGAGACGACGGTATGATCAAGGTCAGCCGCTCCATAAAGGAAATGGGGCTTAAAGTGAAAAATGTCAGGGAAGAGTTAGTGTATCGTTTTGGAAGAGAACCTACGCTTGAAGAAATTGCAGGAGAAATAGGGGCCAGTAAAGAAGAAGTTGCAGCATCCATTGAGGCCGGCGCGGAAGTGGAATCTTTATACCGGTCTGTTAACAAAAATGACGAAAACAGCATTTTACTCATTGATAAAATTGAAGAGGAAAGTTCCGCCCAGGAAGAACTTTTAAACCGCATGGTGCTTCGGGAACTTTTAACGGCGCTTTCCGATAAGGACAGAGAAATTATTATCAGGCGTTATTATTATAATGAGACTCAAAGTCAAATTGCCGCAAAGCTTGGAATATCCCAGGTTCAGGTTTCCAGACTGGAAAAAAAGATTTTAAAACAGATGCGGGAAAAATTGTAGAATAAAATAAATTTATACGGCTCATACTAGCTTTGAAAACCAGAGAAAAGGATGTGAGCACGTATGGAATCCATAAAACATAAGCTTGTCATGGCGCTTCTTGTGTTATGCCTGATTGCAGTGGCCGCTGCTATCTGGTATATGATTGCGGTTATGCCGGATGGAACAGAAAAAGAAGGGACGCTTGTAGAAGCCATTCCGGGATGGGAGATGATGGTTTCATGAGTAAGACCGTTTATTTGAATATCAGCCAGATTACAGAGGTGCGGCACAAGGATATCCAGTTAAAGGATGTGGCAGATGTTTATTGCGACGATACGGCCATCATGAATAAGTGTAAAGCCCTTCGGATTAAGACCATCCATTTGGACCGCAACAAGCGGTATATAGAAAAAACACTGGATGTAATCCAGAAACTGATGGAAATGGATTCGACTCTTCAGATCAATAATGTGGGAGAGGTAGACTTTATCATAGACTATCATAAGCCCAAATCACCCATGTGGGTCTGGCAGTGGATCAAAACCATTTTTGTCTGTATCGTATGTTTCTGCGGTGCATCCTTTGCCATTATGACCTTTAATAATGATGCCAGTGTTACGGACGTTTTTAAGGAAATTTACCGGATCATCATGAAGCAGGAGTCAAGCGGATTCACGATTTTGGAGGTCAGCTATTCCGTTGGACTGACTCTTGGAATTGTGGGATTCTTCAATCATTTCGCAAAATACAAGATCAATACCGATCCAACTCCGCTGGAGGTGGAAATGCGGCTTTACGAAGACAATATCAGTAAGACCCTGATCCAGAACGATGGAAGAAAGGAGTCGGATATTGATGTTTCTTAGAGAAGTATTTCTTGTTTTTATTGGGCTCAGCGCTGGCGGCATTATAGCAGCCGGCGTTTTTGCTTTTTTGGTAATTATTGGTGTATTTCCAAGATTGATCGGAGCGACCAACACGAAAAAGCACATTTTGCTCTTTGAATCGGTCATTATACTTGGCGGTGTACTTGGGAATGTATGGGATATTTATAAAATTCCCATAGGATTTGGAGGAAACCTGGCCCTTGGAATATATGGACTTTCCGTAGGAATCTTTGTGGGCATCCTTGTCATGTCCCTTGCGGAGACTTTGAAAGCCCTGCCAGTCATAGGCCGTAGAATTCATCTTGCTGTTGGTCTGCAATATTTGATCCTTTCCCTGGGGCTTGGCAAATTGATCGGTTCTTTGATCTATTTTACAGCGAATTTTGGACAGTAACATCAGGTAAAGGATTGCATGGACGAGAAGGAGGAAAATAATGGAAATAAACAAAAAAGCTTATGAAGCTTATGTAAAACAGGTGACTCCGGTACACAAAAGGTGGCCGGGGATTATAAGGGCTTTTCTGGTGGGGGGAATCATATGTGCCCTTGGCCAGTATATTACAACCTTATTTATGAATACAGGTCTGGAAAAGGAAGCGGCCTCTGCCTGGACCACTCTGGTTCTGATTGCAGCCACTGTCATACTGACCGGACTTAATATTTACCCTAAAATTACAAAGTTTGGCGGAGCAGGAGCTTTGGTGCCGATCACGGGTTTTGCCAATTCCGTTGTGGCTCCGGCTGTGGAATTTAAGGCGGAGGGCCAGGTGTTCGGTATCGGTTGTAAAATCTTTACCATTGCCGGTCCTGTCATATTATACGGGATATTAAGCTCCTGGATCCTTGGAATCATCGCCTATGTATTAAAGGCCTTTCAAATGCTGTAGGAATGAACCGGTCAGAGAAATGGAGAGAGAAAATGCAGATAGGAAAAGCAAGTATTAGATTTGAAGAACCTCCGATTATTGAAAGCATGGCTTCCATAGTCGGTAAAAAAGAAGGCCAGGGGCCCTTGGGAAGTTTGTTCGATGTCGTAGAGCAGGATGACATGTTTGGGTCGGACAACTGGGAAAAGGCAGAAAGTGCCCTTCAAAAGCAGACGGCTGATCTGGCCATAGAAAAGGGAGATATCCGGAAAAAGGACATCCGATATTTGTTTGCAGGAGACTTACTGGGCCAGCTGATTGCCACTTCCTTTGGAACGGTAGATTTAGAAATTCCCTTATTCGGTTTATTCGGAGCTTGTTCCACCATGGGAGAAGCTCTCAATCTGGGGGCTATGACCGTGGCAGGGGGCTATGCGGATAAAGTCATGGCCATGGCTTCCAGCCATTTTGCAACGGCTGAAAAGCAATTCCGTTTCCCGCTGGGATATGGAAACCAGAGGCCGTTTTCCTCCTCGTGGACCGTCACCGGCTGCGGTGCGGTAGTACTCACCAAGCACAGAAAAGAAGGAATCGCAGCCATCACCGGAATCACTACCGGACGCATGGTGGATATGGGCATCAAAGACTCCATGAATATGGGGGCAGCCATGGCTCCTGCCGCCTTCCATACCATTCAGCAGAATTTTGATGATTTTCAGGTGGATGAAACCTATTATGACAAAATCATCACAGGAGATTTAGGCCAGATCGGCCGGACGATCCTGCTTGACTTTATGAAGAATAAAGGACATGACTTAGAAAAGATTCATACGGATTGCGGAATCGAGATATTTAACAGCGAAGACCAGGATACTCATGCAGGAGGAAGCGGCTGCGGATGTGCGGCTTCCACCCTTTGCTCCTATATCCTTCCTAAAGTTCAAAACGGTACGTGGAAACGAGTCCTGTTCGTGCCCACCGGTGCCCTCCTTTCCACAGTGAGCTTCAACGAAGGTGAGACGATCCCTGGGATCGCCCATGCAGTCGTGATCGAACACATTAACAGTTGAAAGAAAGGAGACATCCATGGAATACTTGAAAGCATTTTTAGTAGGAGGAGCGATCTGCGCCCTGGTGCAGATATTAATGGATAATACAAAATTGATGCCAGGACGAATCATGGTACTTCTGGTAGTGACCGGAAGCATTCTTGGTGCGATTGGTATCTACCAGCCTTTTGCTGACTGGGCCGGAGCCGGGGCAACGGTTCCTCTTCTTGGCTTTGGAAATACCTTGTGGAAAGGTGTTTCAAAGAGCATGGGAGAGGATGGATTCTTAGGAATCTTTAAAGGGGGATTTACTGCAAGCGCTGTAGGGATCTCCGGAGCTCTGATTTTTGGTTACCTGGGATCCATTTTATTTAAGCCTAAAATGAAGAGCTGATACGATCAGGAAGAAATATAGCTAAGTTATAAAAAGGTGCCTTTAAAANNACCTATTGGTTTTAAAGGCACCTTAATGTTTTTCTTAATAACCTCCCCAGGGAGGTATCTGCGTTGTGCCCCCAGGATTCTGGGGGGTATGCCCAGGTCCATACTGCTGCGGAAGTCCGCTTGGTGAATCCAGATTATCTCCCGGAGGAAGGATAATGGAGTTTGCAGAATGAACGGTACAATAACCTGGCATTGCAAATTTGGAGTCATCTGTCGCCCCTTCTTCTCCAGCTGGAATAGCCATGAATATGGCGGTGGTCCGTTCCGGACAGTAAGGAGTTGGCAGACGGTGGGATACGGAGCAGACCGTTGCACGTACATGATTGTTGCATACGTCTGTGGGAACCGTACCTTTAGCAAAATATTCGGTGTATACCGCATTGCCCCTGGGATCGTTGTTGCAGACGCCTGAGACTGCCAACTTGCCGGATTTACGGCAGATCTGAGCGGTTTCTACGCTGTCAGGCACCGGAAAGCCAGGATCGGACATTCCTTCATGGACTCTGGTCATGATCTTCCGCCATATGGCTTTGTGGAAGGAGGTGCCTCCGTTTTGTTTCGTCAGTTTCTGGTTGTCGTCGCAGCCGGCCCAGATGCCAGCGGTATAATATGGGGTGTAGCCTACGAACCAGATATCATTGTTTGCGGAGGTGGTACCGCTTTTTCCTGCTCCTGACATGCCGGGAATGCGAGCAGAAGCGCTGGTGGAACCTGGTCCCGAGCTAGAGAACTTTCTGCTGCTTTCCATGGAACCTGCCATGGCATCAGTTAAAAGGAATGCGGTGGAATCCTTTAATACCCGGTGGGTTTCCGGCGTATTGTCAATTAACACCTTTCCGTCATGATCCAGTATTCTGGTAAAAAATATAGGCTTTTTGTAAACGCCTCCGTTTGCGATGGTAGCAAAGGCGCCGGTCAGTTCTAAGTTGGATACGCCGGTGGTGATTCCTCCAAGGGCCAGGGCCGGGTTATAATCGGTATCGGTTAAGGAGTTAATTCCGAAATTCTTGGCATATTCCACACCAAGCTGAGGTGTTACGGTTTCCATCAGGCAGCGGACTGCCACGATGTTCATGGAATAGATAATTCCATCTCGTATACTGGAGTAGCCTTGATAGCCGGAGCTGTACCAGTTGGAGAAGGTCTTATTGCCAACCGTATAGATGGAATCATAATAAACAGATCCCAGGGTGGCTCCGCAGGTATCAATGGCAGGTGCAAAGGCTGTCAGAATCTTAAAGGTTGAACCTGGCTGACGGTATGTGCCGCTGGCCCGGTTTAAAGTTAAGCTTGCTGTTTTTTGTCCCCGTCCGCCGCTTATGGCTTTTACCTCTCCGCTTTTCTGATCCATGAGTACAAAGGAAGCCTGAGGCTGAAGTGTCTTGTGAAGGCTTTCCCCTAAAATAGTATCCCCGTCTTTTAAAAGATAAGCCTTATACCCGTCTACATCGGCCTGGACTGCCTCTTCGGTATTATATAAGCCGTCAAATCCCGTATCTCCGTTTTCCTTGTGATAACGTTTTATATTTTCTTCGGAGTAATGAGTGGTCGTTCCATCCTTATGGGTAACAGACAGCCTGTATTCAACGGAATATCTGGCGGCAGAGTAGTTTTCAGGATTGTTGATTTCTTCGTCTACAATGGTCTGAAGCGTTGGATCCTGAGTGGTATAAATCGATAATCCGCCGCTGTAAAGCATGTTGTGGGCCTGGGTGTCCGTATAACCTAACTGGTCCTTCATGGCTTTTTTGACCTGCTCCACCAGTTCATCTGTAAAATAGCTGTATGGGGTAGAGGTTTCCTTGGTAGCGGTATCTACGTTCTGGATCCTGGAATAAACATCATCGGACAGGGCTTCATCTTCTTCCTGCTTTGTGATATATCCCTGGTCATGCATATACTGAAGAATAACCTTTTGCTTGTCCGAATTGGCTTTTTGTCCAGTGATCGGGTTAAATTTTGAAGGGTTCTGTGTGATCCCTGCAAGGACTGCGCATTCTGATAAGGTTAAGTCCGAAATGTTCTTATTGAAGTATCTTCTGGCAGCCACCTTAACCCCCAGGGAATTGTTGCCTAAGTTAATGGTATTCATATAGTTGGTTATGATCTGTTCCTTTGACATAGCCTCATCCAGCTTAACTGCTAAGAACCATTCCTGAAGCTTTCGCTCCAGCCGTTCCCCGAAGCTTTTTTCCATTCCGCCTCCGAATACGCTGTTTTTAATTAACTGCTGGGTAATGGTGCTTCCCCCGCCTGCTGTGGAATCCCCTGTCAATACACCCCTGACGGCGCGGAGAATGGAACGCAAGTCGATTCCATTGTGCTCCCAAAACCGGGCATCTTCATAGGAAACAAAAGCATTGACGAGATTCTTCGGCAGTTCCTCATAACTGGCTTCTTCCCGGTTGGAACCTGCAGTTACCAAGGTTTCAGTGACGTTGCCAGCGCTGTCATAGACTGTTGTTGCATATTCATTTGGAACAATGGTTGCGATATCTACGTCAGGAGCATTGTCTATGATTCCTTTTACCATGCCGAAACAGATGCTGGCAACGACAATGCTGCCAAAAAAGCATAGCACAAATAGACTCTTTAAAAAGGCAAGAAAGACCTTAGTGGTATATTTCCTTGCTTTTGAATTGGCAGATCTGATCTTTTTTTCTGTTGATTGTTTGCCATAATTCATAGCAAATCTCCTTTCCGCTTTACTGCCCACGATTTTTGGGCATAAAGGTATACCCGCAGGTTTTGGGCATAAAGGTATGCCTGCATGGCGTTACCGGTATATTATACCAAAAATTGTCGTGCAATTCAACACCTACCATTTTTGGAGATAATCCGGCAAAATATACATGGAAGCTTGCCTGGGCTAATACTTTTGGGTATAATGGGGGTGGTCGGTTAAAAAGAAGAAATGAGGAAGTTTATGAGAAAGTCTTACAGGATTTTATATCAAGGTGGCACAGGAGAAATTACAGAGAAAAAATCCCGGTTCATTGCTAATTTAAAACCTGTGGAATCAGAGGAAGAAGCGCAGGCATTTATAGAGGAAACACGAAAAAGGTATTGGGATGCGAGACATAACTGCTACGCCTGGATTATCGGAAGGGGTGGGGAGGAAAAGCGCCTGAGTGATGATGGGGAGCCCAGCCAGACCGCAGGAAAACCCATGATGGATGTTCTGGAAGGAGAAAAGCTTGTAAACCTCTGCGCAGTGGTGACCCGGTACTTTGGAGGAACTCTTCTTGGAACTGGAGGCCTGGTAAGAGCTTATTCAAAGGCAGTGCAGGAAGGATTAAAGGCCTGTACGGCCTTAACTGCGGAACCGGCAGTGAAGCTTTCTATTACTACGGATTATAACGGAATTGGAAAGATCCAGTATCTTCTGGGGCAGCGGGAAATCACGACTCTTGGAACTGAATACACAGACCGGGTGGAGCTTACTGCCCTGGTTCCTGATGAGGCCTTAAATAAGCTTCGGGCCGATATTACAGAGGTGACGGGCGGGAGAGCAGGACTCCTTCTGACAGGAGAGGTCTACTACGGTATTGTTAATAAAGAGGTAGTTTTGTTTCCAGGATAAAAAAGAAAGGCTTAAAGAAACTGTCGAAAAAAGAAGAAAAAATCTTGCAATATGAAATATAGGATGATATACTGGATAATCGTGATAATGTAAATGAAACTAAGGGCAGAGTTGGTCCTTAGTTTTTTATGATATGGGAACAGGATTGCCTGTATTATAAAAATGTACTTTGGCCGGTATATCCTCGGGGAGGCCGGGGTACATTCTTTGTTTAAAGAAGAGAAAGAAGAGTACATTTATGAAGATGAAAAGAGAAGACGTAAGAAATGTGGCGATTATTGCCCACGTCGATCATGGCAAAACAACACTGGTAGATGCCCTGCTTAAGCAAAGCGGCATTTTCCGCGAGAATCAGGAAGTCATGGAGCGTGTAATGGATTCCAATGATATCGAGAGAGAGCGGGGAATCACCATTTTATCCAAAAATACGGCTGTTCATTACAACGGAACCAAGATCAATATCATTGATACCCCTGGCCACGCGGATTTCGGCGGCGAGGTGGAGCGTGTTTTAAAGATGGTAGACGGCGTAATCCTGGTGGTGGATGCTTATGAAGGAGTCATGCCTCAGACAAAATTCGTGCTTCGGAAAGCATTGGAACTGGGGCTGTCTGTGGTAACCTGCATCAATAAGATTGACCGTCCGGAGGCAAGACCCATGGAGGTAGAGGAAGAAGTATTGGAGCTTCTCATGGACCTTGATGCCAGCGAAGAACAGCTGGACTGTCCGTTTGTCTATGCTTCCGCAAAGGCCGGATTTGCTAAAAAAGACCTTGATGATCAGGATACCGACATGGCTCCCTTGTTTATGACTATCATTGATCATATACCGGCTCCGGAAGGTGATCCGGATGCAAATACCCAGCTGCTTATCAGCACCATTGACTACAATGAATACGTTGGACGTATCGGCGTGGGCAAGGTGGATAACGGCAGGATCAGAGTGAACCAGGAGTGCGTGATCGTAAATCACCATGATCCGGATAAATTCCGTAAGGTTAAAGTTGGAAAGCTGTATGAATACGAAGGCCTTAATAAGGTAGAGGTTCAGGAAGCTACCATAGGTGCCATTGTTGCCATTTCCGGAATTGCGGATATCCACATCGGTGATACCCTTTGCTCTCCGGAAAAACCGGAGGCGATTCCGTTCCAGAAGATATCAGAGCCTACAATTGCCATGAATTTCATGGTAAATGACAGCCCTCTTGCAGGTCAGGAAGGAAAATATATTCCCCCCCGCCATATCAGAGAGCGCTTATTCAGGGAATTGAATACTGATGTCAGCCTTCGTGTGGAAGAGACCGATTCTCCTGACTGCTTTAAGGTTTCCGGCCGCGGGGAGCTTCATCTGTCTGTTTTGATCGAGAACATGAGAAGAGAAGGCTTTGAATTCGCTGTCAGCAAGGCTGAGGTTTTGTACCATTATGACGAGAGGAACCACAAGTTAGAGCCCATGGAGATCGCCTATGTTGACGTACCTGAGGAATTTACCGGTGCAGTCATTCAGAAGCTTACAAGCCGTAAGGGAGAGCTTCAGGGCATGAGTCCTGCCAATGGAGGCTATACAAGACTGGAATTTGCAATACCTTCCAGAGGTCTGATCGGCTACCGGGGAGAGTTCATGACGGATACAAAAGGAAACGGAATCATGAATACGTCATTTGACGGCTATGCAACCTTTAAGGGAGAGTTATCCTACCGTAAGACAGGATCCCTGATCGCTTATGAGTCAGGAGAATCCATTACCTACGGTTTGTTCGGTGCCCAGGAAAGAGGAAGCCTGTTTATCGGGCCTGGAGTAAAGGTTTATTCCGGCATGGTTATCGGACAGAATCCTAAGGCAGAAGACATCGAAATCAATGTTTGTAAGACGAAAAAACTGACCAACACCCGTTCCTCCAGTGCAGATGAGTCTCTTAAGCTGACGCCTCCAAGGGATATGAGTCTGGAACAGTGTCTTGACTTTATTGATACCGATGAACTTCTGGAAATCACCCCTTCAAATCTTAGGATCAGAAAGAAAATTTTAGATCCTACCTTAAGAAAAAGGTCTGCTATTAATAAAAAGTAATTGACGTAAATTGTAATTTAAAAGAAGATACTGCCTTCATTAGCCGAAAATTCGGCAAAGAAGCAGTATCTTCTTTTATTTTCCGGCGTATTCTGCCCTGATATGTCGATATTTTTGGATTGTTTTCTATCATTTTAGAGCATTCTCTCACATAAATTTAATATTAGCTGTGAAGCATATTAGCAAATAAGTGAAAGAAGAGGGGAAATACAATGTCAGAAAAAATGATTGAAAACAACAAAGTGAGCGTCATCGGAGAGATCGTCTCCGGCTTCACCTTCAGCCATGAAGTATTTGGAGAAGGATTCTATATGGTGGATGTTGCGGTAAATCGTCTTAGTGAACAGGCAGATATCATACCGCTCATGATTTCAGAACGTCTTATTGACGTGGAAGGAGATTACTCAAGCTTAACGGTGGAAGCCATTGGTCAGTTCCGTTCCTATAATCGTCATGAAGGAACAAAAAACCGGCTGGTGCTTTCTGTTTTTGTGAGAGAAGTTCATTTTATAGAAGAGTTTACGGATTATACAAAGACCAATCAAATTTTTCTGGATGGATACATATGCAAAGCCCCCATTTACAGAAAAACACCTTTGGGAAGGGAAATTGCGGACCTGCTCCTTGCAGTTAACCGCCCATATGGGAAATCAGATTACATACCCTGCATCGCATGGGGAAGAAATGCCAGATATGCTTCTGGATTCACAGTTGGAACAAGAGTAAAAGTATGGGGACGGGTCCAGAGCAGGGAGTACACCAAAAAATTAACTGAAACAGAGTGTGAAAAAAGAGTGGCTTATGAAGTATCAGTCAGCAAACTGGAATGTGCGGAGTAAACGCTGTTATTTATAAATATGTGGAACGCCTTACAGGCATGCCGTTTCGCCCGGTAATGGGGGGCGGATTTTCCCGGAATGCATGGGAAATATTAAGGAAACGGTAAGAAAACTTGCAAAAGTATTAAAATTATGATACTATAATCAGGTTCTAACATAATATGTAAATAATTGCTTTTTAGCTGTTATGAGGTGCTTAAGGATGAATAAAGGTGCGATACAGGTTATATGCGGGGAAGGTAAAGGAAAGACTGCGGCCGCTATGGGAATGGGAATCGGAGCTCTGACAAAAAACAAAACTGTGATCATGATACAGTTTTTAAAGGGCTGCCCCGGCCGGGATTCTTTTGATATTATGAAACGCCTGGAACCTGAGATGAAAATATTCCGGTTTGAAAAGTCTGATTGCTTTTTTGAAAGCCTTTCTAAAGAACAGCAGGAAGAGGAGCGGATGAATATCCGCAACGGTCTGAATTTCGCCAGAAAGGTCGTATCAACAGGAGAATGCGATATGCTGATCCTGGATGAAATCCTCGGACTTCTGGACCAGAAAATCATAGAAGCAGAGGAACTCGCAAAGCTGCTTCAGTCCAAAGTTGATGAGATGGAAGTCATATTAACCGGTAAGGTTTTTCAAAAGGAAATGGAACCGTATGTAGACAGTATTCTGGAAATCAACCATGTTAAAGTTGACAACACAATATAATAATGATAGTATGGTAACATACATATTAGAGTAGAGGTTGCGTTGCTTATAAGTACCCTGTCCGATGTATCAGGTACAGATGAGGGCAGGGGGAAGGAAGAAACGCCGAAGAACGGTATTGCCTGAGCATGCTTGTTCTGGGCATATGGTTAAGAGCCATATGACTGTCATCCTTTTGGATGGGGAGCTACTTAAAGAAGGATGAGATTACCAGATTCTAAACTTTAAGAGCTGACCCTGTTGTCAGCTCTATTTTTAATTCATAGGAGTTTAAGTCCGGTGAAAGAAAAACGCTCCGTTACGGATGCGTACGACCCGCATGGGCCGGATGAAAGTTTACTGAGTATGATGAAAAAGAATCAGGAGGAAGATATCATGGCAATTTATGAAGGCGCAGGTGTAGCTCTTGTCACACCATTTAAGGAAAACAGAGATGTAAACTATGAGAAGCTGGAGGAACTGGTAGAAGAACAGATTGCTCTGGGAACGGACTCTATCATTGCATGCGGCACAACAGGCGAGGCGTCCACCATGACTCATGAGGAACATTTGGACGTGATCAAATTCGTATGCCAGGTAACGAAAAAGCGGATCCCAGTCATTGCAGGAACCGGTTCTAATTGCACGGAAACGGCTGTTTACCTGTCTGAAGAGGCGGAAAAACACGGTGCTGACGGGCTTCTTCTCGTGTCTCCTTACTACAATAAAGCAACTCAGAATGGACTGAAGGCCCATTTTAAAGCAGTCGCTGATATGGTGAAGATTCCCATTCTTCTATATAATATCCCTGCAAGAACCGGGGTTACCATAGCGGCTGAGACCATAGCGGATCTATGCTTACATGTTCCTAACATTGTAGGGGTAAAGGAAGCCAGCGGTAATTTTTCAGCCATAGCGGATATTATGAACCTTTCGGACGGCCGTGTGGATTTATATTCCGGCAATGACGATCAGATTGTCCCCATGCTGTCCCTGGGAGGAAAAGGCGTTATTTCCGTTCTTTCCAACATTGCGCCTTCCCAGACCCATGAAATCTGCGAGTCTTATTTTAAGGGAGATGTAAAACGAAGCGCTGAACTTCAGCTTGCCGCTATTCCTCTGATCAATGCCTTGTTCTGTGAGGTTAATCCCATTCCGGTCAAGGCTGCCTTAAATCTTATGGGAAAGGCTGCAGGTCCTATGCGCCTGCCTCTTACTGAGATGGAACCTAAGAATCAGGAACGCTTAAGAGAAGCCATGAAAGCGTATGGAATTTTATAATCGGTAAAGGATATACCTATAGAAGAAAAGAGGATTACATGATTAGGATGATAATGCACGGCTGTAACGGGGCCATGGGTCAGGTGGTATCCCAGATTGCGGCAGAGGAGTCGAATATAACCATTGTTGCGGGAATTGATCCCCATGATACCATGCAGAACCGGTATCCGGTATTTCCGTCACTGGAAGCCTGCGGGGAAGAGGCGGATGTGATCGTGGATTTTACCTCCTCTAAAGCAGTGGACAGACTACTTGATTACAGCGTTAAGAAAAAAATACCTGTGGTAGTTTGTACCACCGGACTATCGGACGAACAGATAAAAAAGCTTGAGGAGGCTTCCAGTCATGTTGCAGTCCTTAGGTCTGCCAATATGTCTCTTGGCGTCAACCTGCTTATGAAACTGGTAAAAGAGGCAGCCCAGGTCCTTGCGGCCTCGGGATTTGATATTGAAATACTGGAAAAGCACCACAATAAAAAGCTTGATTCCCCAAGCGGAACTGCTCTTGCTCTGGCGGATTCCATTAATGAGGCCATGGATCAGGAATATCATTATGTTTATGACAGAAGCCAGGCCAGAAAGGCCAGAGACAAAAAGGAGATCGGGATCCAGTCTGTCCGTGGAGGAACGATTGTCGGGGAACATGATGTAATTTTTGCCGGAACAGATGAGATCATTACCTTCCATCACACCGCATATTCCAAGGCGATTTTTGCAAAAGGCGCTGTTTCTGCGGCAAAATTCCTGGCAGGGAAAGCTCCGGGATTATATACCATGAAAGATGTTATAAAATAATAAATTTTCCAATATCTTCCACCATAATTCGTTCTTTCTTTACACATACTAATCGTAGAAAATGAAAGGAGAATGTATTATGAAAAGAATAAAACCTTTAGCAATTACCCTTATTGTCATTATGACAGTAATGTGTCTGACTGCCTGCGGCACCACCAAAAAAAATAATAATGGTACCTCAGCAGGCACCACTGGTGCAACAACCCAGACAACGGCTGCAACAACTACCAAAGATACGACCAAAGCTACTACTGAAACTACTATGACTGGAACTACAGGCGCAGGAGCAGCAAATGAGAGCACTGGTGTGATTAACGGTGTTGTTAATGATGTAGAAAAAGGTGTTGACAAAATTACAGGGGAAAGCAATGGCCAGCCTACTTCAGGAGCCACAAAAGCACCATAAAAAAACACAATCAGCTATAAAAAAGCTTCAGGCAAGGAATCTGTGCTTGAAGCTTTTTTTATTATAAGATATAATAAGGTTGAAACATATCTAGCAGTATTTAATCAGCGGTTCTATTTTATTTATCAAAAAAGACCATATTCTGGTCAGTTATTCAATTCCATATTAATAAGCCTTCCCGGAAGAGAGGCAAAACGTCCATGAAAAGGAAAATTGATTATTTTATATATCAGCGGTATAATAATAAAAGGAAGAAGCCGTGGAGAAGTCTTAAACAAGCGGTTCCTTACAAGGGAGGCTTAAATATCCGACTGAGAAAAGGCTTGCTGCTTTTAATCCTTTTGGAGGCGGCTGTATTTATCCTGCCGTACGGAGAAACATTTGCAAGTAATCCTCTTGAATTCCTTCCTGTTTACAGAGAGGCGGAGGTTAATATGGAATCGTTTGCTGAAACCTTTTGGGGCCGGAAAACCGGAGAGACAAAAGAACAGGGGCTTACTGTTGACTGGAAGGAAGGCAAGGTTAAGTTCTGGCAAAAAGTAGAGCGTGTGATTCTTCAGGGACCTGATTGAGAAACAAAATCATAGAAGGGTCATAAGTATTTATAATAATAAAACCAGTTGCAATCCTAATTTCACTGTATTATAATTTCTACTGAAACACCGTAGTTTTATTTGAAAAACTTATAAATTAATTCAGTAAAGGACAGGTGGATACCGTGGAAAAAAAAGAATTGCTGTATGAGGGAAAAGCGAAAAAGGTTTATACAACGGAGAATCCGGATGTATTGGTTGTTTCATACAAAGACGATGCCACAGCATTTAATGGCCTTAAAAAAGGCACCATTGTAGGGAAAGGCGCGGTCAACAACCGGATGACCAACTTTATTTTCAAAAAGCTGGAAGCAAAAGGTGTTCCCACTCATCTGGTGGAAGAGTTGAGCGATCGGGAGACTGCAGTAAAAAAAGTGGAGATCATTCCCCTTGAGGTGATCATCAGAAACTATTCTGCAGGAAGCTTCGCCAAGAAGATGGGAATGGAAGAAGGCGTGAAATTCGCCTGTCCGACACTTGAATTCAGTTATAAAAACGATGATCTGGGCGACCCGTTCATCAACGGCTACTACGCATTGGCCCTTAATCTGTCCACTCAGGAAGAGATCGACAAAATTACAGAATATGCTTTTAAAGTAAATGAAGTCCTGATAGAATATTTTAACGGTTTAAACATCGATTTGATTGACTTTAAGATTGAGTTCGGGCGTTATCATGGACAGGTCATTCTGGCTGACGAGATTTCTCCTGACACATGCAGACTTTGGGATAAGGATACCCATGAAAAGCTGGATAAGGACCGTTTCCGCAGGGATTTAGGAGGCGTGGAGGACGCGTACGAAGAAGTGTTCCGCCGTCTTGGCATCCGGTAAACAGCATAGAGAGAAATACCTGCGGGTATACCTTTATGCCCAATAAAACGGGCAGGATAGAGGATCGCCCTACGGGCATACCTGTATGCCCAGAGGGCATGGGCAGAAAAGAGGAAAAGACATCGAATGAATAACGAAATGAATTTCAATTTTGAGGATGAGCTGCATGAGGAATGCGGCGTATTCGGAATGTACGATTTTGACGGCGGCGACGTTGCTTCCACCATTTATTATGGATTGCTTGCATTGCAGCACAGAGGCCAGGAGAGCTGCGGAATCGCGGTCAGCGATACCGGAAGTTCTAAGGCTAAGGTAAGCGCCCATAAGGGGATGGGGTTATGTAATGAGGTCTTTACACCGGAAATTTTAGAAGGCCTTTGCGGCGATATCGGCGTAGGTCATGTTCGTTATTCTACTGCAGGCAGCAGCACACGGGAGAATGCCCAGCCGCTTGTACTCAATTATCTGAAAGGAACATTGGCCATGGCTCATAACGGCAACCTGGTCAATGCACCGGAGTTAAAACGTGAGCTTGAGTATAACGGAGCCATTTTCCAGACAACGATTGATTCAGAGGTGATCGCTTACCACATTGCAAGGGAGAGAGTGAAAGCTGCTACCGTTGAGGCTGCTGTTGTAAATGCCATGAAAAAGCTTAGAGGGGCTTATTCCCTTGTCATAATGAGTCCCCGTAAGATAATCGGAGCCAGGGATCCTTTTGGATTTAAGCCTCTGTGTATTGGAAAGCGTGATAACGCCTATATCCTGGTATCGGAAAGCTGCGCTCTTGATACTCTTGGCGCAGAATTTGTCCGGGACGTTTGCCCCGGGGAAGTCGTTACCATTACAAAGGAGGGAATCGTTTCCGATACAAGTCTTTGCCTTGCGGATAAGTCAAAGGAAGCCAGATGTATTTTTGAATATATTTATTTTGCCAGGCCGGACAGCGTGTTTGACGGTGTCAGCGTTTATCATTCCAGGATGTGCGCCGGCAGAGCGTTAGCTATGGATTCTCCGGTGGAGGCGGACCTTGTGGTCGGAGTGCCGGAATCAGGCAACGCCGCTGCACTGGGATATTCCCTTCAGTCCGGAATCCCTTATGGGACTGCTTTTGTAAAGAATTCTTATGTTGGCAGGACATTTATAAAGCCAAAGCAAAGCAACCGGGAATCCGCGGTCAGAATCAAGCTAAATGTGTTAAAGGAAGCGGTAATGGGGAAGCGGGTCATTATGATCGACGATTCCATAGTCCGTGGAACTACCAGCGCCCTCATTGTAAACATGCTTCGGGAGTCAGGGGCAAAGGAGGTCCATATCCGGATCAGTTCCCCGCCATTTCTTCATCCCTGTTATTTCGGAACCGATATACCGAATGAGGATCAGCTGATGGCACATAACAGAACCATTGAAGAAATCCGGGATCTTCTGGGAGCGGATTCTCTGTCTTACTTAAAGATTGAACGGTTGAATGAAATGGCAGAAGGACTTCCGATCTGCACCGCATGCTTTAGCGGAGATTATCCCATTGAACCGCCTAAGGAGGACATCCGGGGAGAATACACGGAGTAAAAATGGACACTAATAGAATCGGGGGCCGCCGTGATGACTGGGTTTATCCAGCCGGAGGGTCCCCGGTTTCTCTTCCCATCAATTAAAAAATATGTTACTATGAATATAAATGAAGTCCAAGGAGGAATATAAGAACCATGACAGATAGATACCAAAGCCCGCTGTCTGAACGCTATGCAAGTAAGGAGATGCAGTATATCTTTTCACCGGACAGGAAATTTAAAACATGGAGAAAGCTGTGGGTTGCCCTGGCGGAGGTTGAAAAGGAATTGGGACTTCCCATAACAGAAGAGCAGATAATGGAATTAAAAGCCCATCAGGATGATATTAATTACGATGTGGCAATACAGAGGGAAAAAGAGGTCCGTCATGATGTTATGTCTCATGTATATGCATATGGCGTCCAGTGCCCTAAAGCAAAAGGAATCATCCATCTGGGAGCCACCTCCTGTTATGTGGGGGACAATACTGATTTAATCGTCATGACAGAAGCATTAAAGCTGGTCCGCAGGAAACTCATCAATGTGATGGAAGAACTGTCCCGGTTTGCTGATTCATATAAGGACTTACCGACCCTTGCATTTACCCATTTCCAGCCGGCCCAGCCCACCACCGTTGGCAAAAGAGCGACGCTTTGGCTTCACGATCTGACCATGGATTTAGAAGATCTGGACTATATCCTTGGTTCCATTCGCCTTCTTGGCTCTAAGGGCACCACAGGAACGCAGGCCAGCTTTCTTGAGCTGTTTGACGGCGACATGGACAAGGTGAGAAGAGCGGATTCCATGATTGCTGAAAAGCTGGGATTTGCCGGCTGCTATCCGGTTTCCGGCCAGACCTATTCCAGAAAGGTGGACAGCCGGGTGGTCAATGTTTTAGCAGGCATTGCCCAGAGTGCCCATAAATTTTCCAATGACATCCGCCTTTTGCAGCATTTAAAGGAAGTAGAAGAGCCTTTTGAAAAGAGTCAGATCGGTTCTTCTGCCATGGCCTACAAGCGCAATCCTATGAGAAGCGAGCGGATGGCGTCCCTGTCCAATTATGTCATGGCAGATGTGATGAATCCCATGCTGATTTCTTCTACCCAGTGGTTTGAGAGAACTCTTGATGATTCCGCCAATAAAAGATTAAGCATTCCGGAAGGATTTTTGGCAGTTGATGGAATTCTGGATCTTTATCTGAATGTTGTGGATGGGCTTGTGGTATATCCCAAGGTAATTGAAAAGCACATGATGGCAGAGCTTCCTTTTATGGCTACGGAAAATATCATGATGGATGCGGTAAAGGCCGGCGGAGACAGGCAGGAGCTTCACGAACGGATCAGGGAACTGTCTATGGAAGCAGGACAGAATGTAAAGGTCAATGGCCTTGACAACAATTTGCTGGAGCTGATTGCAGCAGACCCCTCCTTTAACCTTTCTTTGGAGGATTTAATGAAAAGCATGGATCCCAAAAGATATGTGGGCTGCGCTCCGGCCCAGGTGACTGCTTATCTGAATGAAGTGGTTAAGCCTCTTCTTGAAGATAATAGGGAACTTCTCGGGATGAAAGCAGAGATTCACGTATAAAAACTTGCAGGCAGACGTCAGAGATTATGGGAGGTCTGCCTTTGTTTTTTTGATTTTTCATATCAGGAGGAAGTCATGAGCAGCAATTTAGAGTATTACAAGGTGTTTTATTATGTGGCCCAGCTTAAAAGCATCACTTTGGCGGCGGAGAAGCTGTGCATATCCCAGCCTGCCGTGAGCCAGGCTGTAAGGCAGCTGGAAAAAGCTCTGGACAGCCAGCTGTTTCTGCGGACCTCCAAAGGGGTTCGTCTGACCCGGGAGGGGGAATTTTTTTACGGATATGTAAAATCAGGTTTAGAAAACATCTGGCATGGAGAAAGTATGTTAAACAGGCTAAAAGATCTGGATACGGGCGAGGTGCGGATCGGAGCCAGTGACATGACGCTTCAGTTTTATTTACTGCCTTATCTGGAGAAGTTCCATGAGCTGTATCCTGGTATCAAGGTAAGTGTATCCAACGGGCCTACGCCTGAAACACTCCGGTATTTATATGACGGCAAGATTGACTTCGGAGTGGTCAGTACTCCCTTTGAGGCAAAGAGTGAGGTCATGCGGACCGATGTAAAAGAAATCAGGAACGTGTTTGTGGCGGGGGATAAGTTCCGTTATTTAAAGGACCAGGAGCTGGATTATGATATTTTAAAGGAACTGCCTTGCATATTTCTTGAAAAGAATACCAGTACAAGAACATTTATGGATGAATATCTGGCAGGCCATGGGATTGTGGTAGAGCCGGAGTTTGAGCTTTCCACCAGTGACATGATCGTTCAGTTTGCCATGCGGAATCTTGGGATAGGCTGTGTAATGTCAGGGTTTGCACAGATGGAGTTGGAAAAAGGGAGTCTTGTGGAGCTTAAGTTCCGGGAAGAAATGCCTAAACGCCATTTTACCATTGTCACTGATATCAAAACGCCCGTATCTCCAGCGGGAAAGCGCCTTTTACAACTGATGACAGATGACATAATTTAAACTTATGCCGAATATAAATAATATTAATTTTACTTATGCGTATTCTTGAGTTATCATAGGTAAGTAACAGGCATTTTTTCACTCGAAGGAGGAGCAATCATATGGTAAGAGCAATTGTAGGAGCCAACTGGGGCGACGAAGGAAAAGGTAAGATCACGGATATGCTGGCAAAGGAATCGGATATCATTATCCGTTATCAGGGAGGCAGCAATGCCGGACACACGATCATCAACAACTATGGAAAATTCGCCCTTCACCTTCTGCCATCAGGCGTTTTCTATAATCATACCACCAGCGTCATCGGCAATGGTGTGGCATTAAATATCCCGTTCCTGGTAAAGGAAATTGAAGATCTGGTAAGCAAAGGTGTTCCAAAGCCTGATATTCTGGTTTCAGACCGTGCCCAGATTCTGATGCCATATCACATTCTGTTTGACCAGTATGAAGAGGAACGTCTTGGCAAAAAGTCTTTTGGTTCCACAAAATCAGGGATTGCTCCATTTTATTCTGATAAATATGCAAAGATCGGATTTCAGGTCAGCGAGCTTTTTGACGAAGAATCTTTAAAGGAAAAGGTTGACCGTGTTTGTGAAACAAAGAATGTTTTGATGGAGCATCTCTATCACAAACCGGCCATTGATCCGCAGGAACTGTTTCAGACTCTTCTGGAATACCGTGAGATGGTGAAGCCATATGTATGTGATGTGTCCAAATACCTTCATGAGGCAATCAAGGCGGGCAAGAATATTCTTTTGGAAGGCCAGCTGGGATCTTTAAAGGATCCTGACCATGGAATATATCCTATGGTTACATCATCCTCTACACTTGCGGCCTACGGCGCCATTGGCGCAGGCATTCCGCCCTATGAGATTAAGAACATTACCACTGTGGTAAAAGCTTATTCCAGTGCAGTAGGGGCAGGAGCGTTTGTCAGCGAATTATTCGGAGATGAGGCAGATGAACTGAGACGGCGCGGAGGAGACGGCGGCGAATATGGAGCAACTACCGGAAGGCCAAGACGCATGGGCTGGTTTGACGCAGTTGCCTCCAGGTACGGATGCCGGATCCAGGGGTCTACAGAGGTTGCCCTCACCGTACTTGATGTGCTGGGATATCTTGACGAGCTTCAGATATGTGTGGGCTATGAGATTGACGGAAAGGTTACCAGAGATTTCCCTACAACCGTAGAGCTTAACAAAGCAAAACCGGTATATAAAAGCCTTCCAGGCTGGAAATGTGAGATTAGAGGAATTAAAAATTACGAGGATCTTCCGGAGAACTGCAGGAATTATATTGAATTCATAGAGAAAGAAATCGAAACGCCCATAACCATGGTTTCCAATGGACCGGGAAGAGATGAAATTATCTTTCGCAAATGATTATACGGGAATAAATAGAAAGATAGAGAACAAAGAATTTGGTTTTTGAGAAAAGCTGCAGGATTTTTAAGACCTGCGGCTTTTTATTTGTGCTCACCATGCATGGTGTATAGTCAGTTTCGCTATGCCTTTTCAAGAGGCTGAGTCCTGCACCGGAAGTAGGAGTTTTCAAATACTCTGGATAGTTTACGCATAAAGCAAACTCTCCAGTAAAGCTTATCTGCGATTCACCGGTAATCGTCTTGCTGTCATACCGGGTAATTTTGAAATTTGCAAATAACCTTATTGGAGGATTGCTATAAGAGTGCATGCGTTTTCTGTTCTCATTATGTTACAGTTTTTTGTTTTTGCCGGCTGAATCCGGTTCCTCTTTATTCTGCCTGATCACCCGGGCGACAAGCTGAGCGGCATAAAGAAAGACAGGGACGACGACAGAAGAAAAAATAGCGGCCATCAGCCAGTTTTTTGCTTCCGGATTATGGGAAAAGGCGGATATTATGGCGATAACGTACATGGAGAGAATGAACACTACTCCGGCCATTGCCAGAAAACGTTTCCATTTCATAAGTATTACCTCCCTTTCTGAAATATATTTTTATATAATTATAGCCTATAAATAGAAAAATAGGAAGGAGGGCTTTTCTTTGTTAATAAAAACTTTAAATTTGAAACCTGTACTTTTCTGTGGAAATATAGTAATATTTTATTATAAATAATGGAAGGCCTGGAAGGAGTGCAAAACTCTTGAGGAAACGATGGATAGCGGCAGCAAGTATCATTCTCATCATGGGAAGCATGATGACTTCCATGGCAGCGGAAGATAAGATACAGGAAGAGGGCGAAAGCCAGCAGTCGTCAGTATCAGACTGGCAGTGGCAGGAAGACTCAAGCGGCTGGAAATATGTCAATGCCGCGGGGGAATTTAAGAAGAACCGCTGGGAAGAGATTCATGGATATTGGTATTACTTTGATAATGAAGGGTATATGGTTTCTGATTGGACAAGGATCGGCGGAATGAACTACTGCTTTTCTGAGACGGGAGAGCTGCAGCTAGGCTGGTGCTACAGCGAAGATGAAGAGAAGTGGCATTATTATAACGAAGACGGCACTGCCCAAAAAGGCTGGTATCAGGAGAAAGACGGAAGCTGGTATTGGTTTTCCACAAAGGGGGAGATGGCATCTTCCGGCTATAAAAACGTAGCGGGAAAGCGATATTATTTCTTTGATAATGGACAGATGGCTGCAAATCAGTATGTAGGTCTTTTCTACATGGATGAAAACGGTCATAGAAACAAGGAGTTTGATATTAGTATTGACGGGAAGAAAACTTCTTCGTCCGTGTCCTCTGAGGTGAAAGATGCTTTTACAGAGGCCACAAAGAATATTCCCAGAGATTGGATCAGGAAGTTTCATGATCAGGGCTGGGAGATCATCTACTATCCCGGTAAAAGGTATTTTTCTGCGCCAATGACGGAAAATGGTATTTATTACGTATGCTACAAACTGGATACAAATTATAAAAAAATCAAAATATGCCAGGCGGAAGAGTTGACGGCAGCTATTGGGGAGTACATCGGATATGCCTCCGGCTGTTATGGCAGCACCAGCCAGGATGCTACGGATCTGCTTATGAGCAGGGATTCGGTGGAGGATTTTGTGTACATCCCAGATTATTTTTCCGATGATATGAGGTTTTATTTTGGAAAGCTGGTGGCAGCATATGTAGGGAGTTCCTATACAAGGGGAGAGATGGAAGAAGAGGCGCCCAGGGTGACGGAAATATTAAAAAGGATATTGTATACATAGTAAGCCGTTTAATAAAAACAGAAAGAAGTTAATAGATTTGCTTTTAATAGAGCTGCCCTTTTATAAAGGACAGCCCTTTTTCTTCTGACGTTTATTCTGCCAGGTCTTCCCACAGCTCATACAACTCTTCCAACCGCAGCCGGATCGTTTCCTTTTCGTTATTAAGCTCAACTAACTTTGAGACATCGGTAAAAATCTCTTCCTTACCAAGCAATTCATCAATTTCTCCGTCTCTGGTTTCTAATTTGTGGATCTCATCCTCTGTTTTCTTTAATTCATTCTGGCGTTTGCGAATACGGGCCTGCTCTTCTTTTTGCGCTTTCCAGTCCAGCTTGGTCTCGGAGATTTCCTCTGGGGCAGCAGCCTTTGCAGAAAGAGGGGCAGTGTACAAACTGGTCATGATCTCTTTCTTTTCCAGATAGTAATCATAATTGCCGATGTAATTGATCAGAGTCTGATTGGTTAAATCCAGGATTCTGGTTGCTGTTTTGTTAATGAAATAACGGTCATGGGATACGTAAAGAATGGTTCCCGTATAATTGACCAGGGCATCCTCCAGAATTTCTTTGGAGGTAATATCCAAGTGGTTGGTAGGCTCATCCAGTATAAGGAAGTTAGCTTCAGAAAGCATCAGCTTTGCCAGGGATACCCGTCCCCGTTCACCGCCGCTTAAATCTTTTACCCGCTTGAAAACATCGTCTCCGGTAAATAAAAAAGCAGCCAGGATGTTGCGGATCTGGGTATTGTTCATGGAAGGGTAGGTATCCTGCAGCTCATTAAAAAGGATCTTTTCCATATTTAGAACCTGATGCTCCTGGTCATAATAACCGATATGTACCTTGGAGCCTAAGGAGATTTCTCCTTTATCCGGTTCTAATATACCGTTTAACATTTTAAGAATGGTGGTTTTGCCGGTTCCGTTTCCGCCGATAATCGCCACCCGTTCTCCTCGTTTGATTTCAAAATTAACGTTTTCAAAAAGCCGGTTCTGATGGAAGGCCTTCCCCAGACCGCGGACTGTGAGGACATCGTTTCCGCTGATGATATTAGGTTCCAGACGGATCCGCATCTCATCATTTATTTCCATTGGTTTTTCCAGAACTTCAATTTTTTCCAGCATCTTTTCCCGGCTTTCCGCCCGCTTGATGGATTTTTCCCGGTTAAAAGACTTTAATTTGGTGATGACCTCTTCCTGATGCTTAATTTCCTGCTGCTGGTTTAAATATGCTTTCATCTGGGCTTCCCGGATCATGGCACGCTTTCCGCTGTAATCGGTGTAGTTTCCCTGATATACGGTCATAAGGCCGTTATCCAGTTCCATTATTTTCGTGACCACCCGGTCAAGGAAATAGCGGTCATGGGCAACGATGATTACACTGCCGTCATAATTGATTAAATATCCTTCCAGCCATGCGATGGATTCCATATCCAAGTGGTTGGTAGGCTCATCAAGCAGGATGATGTCTGGTTTGGTGAGAAGGAGCCGGCCTAAAGATACACGGGTCTTCTGGCCGCCGGATAATGACATGACAGGTTTATGGAATTCTTCTTCCGTAAATCCAAGTCCTTTTAGTACTCCTGTTACTTCGCTTTGATAGGCATATCCGTTTATCAGCTCAAATTCGTGGTTGAGCCTGCTGTAGGTGGATAGCATGGCTTCCAGCTCCTCGCCCGCTGCGTGCTTCATATCCACTTCAAGCTGGCGGATCTTTGCTTCCATTTCCATAACAGGCCGCTTGGTCTCCAGTACTTCTTCATATACGGTCCGCTCTCCTGACAAATCCTGATGCTGGGACAGATAGCCGATGGATTTCCCCTTGGATACAACCACATCTCCTTCATCGGCGGGAAGTTCTCCGATGATGATTTTTAACAGTGTGGATTTTCCTGCGCCGTTAATTCCAACAATAGCGGCTTTTTCATGGTCCTCTATATGAAAGGAAGCATGCTTGATCACTTGATTGCTTCCAAATGCTTTGCTTATATTATTGCATGACAAAATCATGTTTCATTTCCTCTTTCCTGCCTGTTTTATGGCATATAAGTATATCCGAAGGGTGTTATCTTTCTGTATAAATGTAAGGCAATAGAAATAGTATAATATAGGTCCTTCCTTTTTTCAAGGATACAATGATAAAACCCGTTTGACATTATTTTGTCACGCAGTTATAATAATATTAGTCAGATTAAGTTAAAGAAGGTGAAGAAGTGTCAGAGAAAGAAATTTCCAAAGCAGTGATTACCAGGCTTCCGAGATATTACCGGTATCTGGGCGAATTACTAGAAGATGGAGTAGAACGAATTTCCTCCAATGATTTAAGTGTACGAATGAAAGTGACCGCTTCTCAGATCCGCCAGGATTTGAATAATTTCGGCGGATTCGGCCAGCAGGGCTATGGGTATAATGTAAAGTATTTATATGCAGAGATCGGGAAGATATTGGGAATAGACAGGCAGCATAATATCATTATCATAGGCGCTGGAAATTTAGGACAGGCAATTGCCAATTATGCAAACTTTGAAAAGCGGGGTTTCCTCATTAAAGGGATGTTTGATATCAATCCGCGTCTGATCGGCCTTGTGGTCCGCGGGATAGAGATCCGCAGCGTAGATGATCTGGAGCAGTTCGTAAAAGATAATGATGTCCAGATCGCAGCTCTGACCATTCCAAAGACAAAGGCGCCGGAGATTGCAGACCGCCTTGTGAAGGCAGGAATCAAGGCGATCTGGAATTTTGCCCATACGGATTTAAGCGTGCCGGATGATGTGGTTGTGGAGAATGTCCATCTATCGGAAAGCCTGATGCGGTTATCCTACCGGGTATGCAGTATACAGGACAGCGAGGAAGAAAGAAACAGACAATCTGAAATAATGGAGTAACATGCCTGCCGGCAGGTGAAGGGAAGTCTCTTCGCTGCCGGTAGTTTTTCTATAGACCCTTTTGCCCCAAAAGCGCGGGCAGGAAAGCGGAAAGGTGGGAGATATATGAGATATCTGGTTACAGGAGGACAGATGAAGCAGGTGGACCGCTACACCATAGAGAATATAGGAATTCCCTCTCTGGTGCTTATGGAACGGGCCGCCCTGGCGGTTACAGAAGAAGTGATGAAGCAGGGGCAGAAAACTGACCGGATATGGATTTTATGCGGAAACGGCAATAATGGAGCGGATGGGGTCGCGGCTGCCAGAATGCTGCATTTGAAAGGATATATGGTTTTTGTCTTACTGGCTGCCGGAAGAGACAAGGGAAGCAGTGAATATCTGACTCAGGTTTCCATCGCAGAACGTACGGGTGTCAATCTGGCAGGATTTTCTGATCTCATTCCCGGTAGCTGCGATATTCTCATTGACGCACTTTTCGGCGTGGGGCTGGACCGGGAGATTCTTGGCAGATACCGCGAGATCCTGGAGACAATCCTCCGCTGCCGGCCGAAATTTACGGTGGCCGTGGATATTCCTTCGGGCATTCATTCGGATACGGGTCAGATCATGGGGATTGCCTTAAAGGCAGACATAACCGTCACATTCGGCTATGAAAAGCTGGGAACCATGCTCTATCCCGGAAAGGAATACAGCGGAAAGGTGCTTGTAGCCGACATCGGTTTTCCAGGGGAGAGCTTAGAACGCCTTAAGACAGAATATTTTACTCTGGATCCGGAGGATGGGAAGCAGCTTCCAAAGCGTCCGGCCTATTCCAATAAAGGGAGCTTCGGAAAGGTCCTTATTGTGGCCGGATCTAAAAACATGAGCGGGGCTGCCTATTTAAGTGCCCTTGCCGCTTACCGGACAGGAGCAGGCCTGGTGAAAATTTTCACAGTGGAAGAAAACCGGACCATCCTTCAAACCGGACTTCCGGAAGCCATTATTACCACGTATGAAGCGGAGGAAGCAGAAGCAGGGACGGAAGGATTTAAAAAGCTTTTGGTAAAGCAGTGCGAGTGGGCTACCGCCATTGTTCTGGGACCGGGGCTTGGGCAGGAAGCCTATGTAAGGAACCTGGTGGAAGAGGTCCTGGCGAATGCCTATGTTCCCATTGTCCTGGATGCAGATGGGCTTGGCACCATTGCTTCAAACCCGGAGCTGACCAGCTATTTTACGGAAAATATCATTGTGACTCCTCATTTGGGAGAAATGGCAAGGCTTACGGGAAGCGCTGTGGAAACCATACAGAAACAGCTGGTCACCACTGCCAGAGAATATGCGGACCGGTTCGGTATCACATGCGTGTTAAAGGACGCGGTGACGATTGGGGCCTTAAAGGATCAAAGAACCTATGTCAATGGAAGTGGCAACAGTGCCATGGCAAAAGCCGGATCAGGAGATGTGCTGACCGGGATCATAGCCGGGCTTCTGGCTCTGGGTCTGGAAGAGTCTGATGCTGCGGCCTTTGGTGTGTGGCTTCATGGCCGTGCCGGAGACATGGTTAAAGAGAAGCAGGGAGATCACAGCCTTCTAGCCAGGGAACTGGCGGAAGAGATACATTTAGTACGTTAGGGAGTAAATGCCTGTAGAAATAAACGAGGTGATAAAGTGATGAAATTATACAGCAGGGTTTATGAAACAGTAGATTTAGATGCCATACGCCACAACATGGAGGCTATGAAGGCAAATCTAAAGGAAGGAACCAGGATAATCGGCGTTGTAAAATCAGACGGATACGGCCATGGAGCGGTTCCGGTAGCCTGGGCCATGGATTCTTATGTATGGGGATATGCGGTGGCCACCGTGGAAGAAGGCGTACTTTTAAGAAAACACGGAATCAAAAAACCTATTTTGGTTCTTGGTGTTGTTCCCTATGAAGGATACAGCCTTTTGGTAGAATATGGGATCAGTTCTTCCATATTTCAGCTTAAACGGGCGGAACGTCTTTCCGATCTGGCGGAAAAGGCGGGAAAAAAGGCAGTAATACACCTGGTGGTGGATACGGGCATGAGCCGGATCGGATATCCGGTCACAGAGGAAGCTGCAGAGGAGGCGGTGAAAATCTGCGGCCTTCCGGGAATTGATGTGGAAGGGCTGTTCACTCATTTTGCAAAGGCGGATGAAAGGGATAAAACCGCCACAGATAAACAGATAGAAAAGTACCAGTCATTTGTAACCATGCTTTCTGACAGGGGGATCACGATCCCTGTTCTTCACTGCTCCAACAGCGCCGGAATTCTGGATCTTCAGAGGGCCAATTTTCATGCAGTACGGGCCGGAATATCCATTTACGGTATTTATCCGTCAGGAGAGGTTGACAGGGAAACGGTCAGGCTTCAGCCTGCGATGGAATTAAAAAGCTTTATTTCTTACATAAAAAAAATAGAGCCGGGAGCTTCTGTAAGCTATGGAGGAACCTTTACCGCTGATAGGGAGATGACGATCGCGACGATTCCCGTAGGATATGGTGACGGGTATTCAAGAAATCTTTCCGGCAAAGGGGAAGTGCTTATAAGGGGTCAGCGTGCCAGGATATTAGGACGCGTTTGCATGGACCAGTTCATGGTAGATGTGACCGGAATAAAGGGCGCAGAGGAAGATGATGAGGTGGTTTTGATTGGCAGGCAGGGAAACGAAGAGATTACGGTAGAAGAGCTTGCTGCGGCCGGAGGCGGCTTCCATTATGAAATCGTCTGCGACATTGGCAAACGGGTACCCCGGGTTTACCTTGAAAACGGCCGGGTCATAGGTACGAAAGATTATTTCAATGATTGTTATGAAGGGTTTTGCAAGGGCTGATAACAAACTCCATGTCCAAAACATATGATAAGGTATGCGGCGGAAAAACTTAAGTGAATACTCGAGTCAAAGAAGGTCAATACTAGACTTAGGCATAATTTGTGAATGAAGGCAAAGGTTATATTCAGCCTGAATTTGGCAAATCAGCCGTTCGGTGAGCTTTTAGGCGAATCGGACTTCCTAAATAATTGACGGAGTGTGAGAGTGTGATTATCAGACGTGGAGACATTTATTATGCAGATTTAAGGCCGGTGGTAGGCTCTGAGCAGGGCGGGATCCGTCCGGTTCTTATTATACAGAACGACATAGGCAATAAACATAGCCCTACCGTGATCTGTGCGGCAATTACATCAAGAATGAATAAGGCAAAGCTTCCCACCCATGTGGAGCTGGATACAAAAAAATGCGATATGATAAAAGATTCGGTGATTCTTTTAGAGCAGCTTCGCACCATTGATAAGCAGAGGCTGAAAGAAAAGATTTGTCATATTGACGAGGAACTTCAGCAGGAAGTGGACTGTGCTTTAAGGGTGAGCCTGGAACTGGATACATAGTTCACCATTGACGGAATGCAGATAAAATGGTATATTTCTAAATAGTTACGAGTTAAAATACGAATGATAAATAACAAAAGGAGTAGATTTTTAGAATGGACGATGGCAATCCGCTTATACGCGTGATTATTTTTATTGCTTTTATCGTATTGGACGCTATTTTTTATGGGTTTGGATCAGCAATCCAAAACGTGAATACAAGCGAACTGGAGCATCAGATGGAGGAAGGTAGTAAAAAGGCCGGTCAGCTGTTACATATTGTTAACCGACCGACCAGATTTGTAAATACGATACAAATCACCACAAATTTAATCGGTATGGTAACCGGGGCTTTTGTTTTAGAGCAGCTGGGAGGAAGGCTTGGGACCGTCTTAACAAGAGACGGGGCATATCCAAGCCGATGGATATCCCTTTTAAGCCTGCTGTTAGTTTCCGTTGTACTGATCGTGCTTTTGATCAGCTTTGGTATCATTATTCCAAAACGCTGTGCGGCAGAGAACCCTGAAAAATGGGGCTATCGAATGCTGCCTGCAGTATCCCTTATCATGATACCCCTTATCCCCTTTACCTGGCTGGCAAATGTGGTCGCTTACTTTGTCCTAAAGCTGTTGGGAATCGATATGGCATCAGATAATGAGAACGTTACGGAAGAGGACATCATGTCCATGGTGAACGAGGGCCATGAACAGGGCGTTTTAGAGGCCAGAGAAGCGGAGATGATTACAAACATCTTCGAACTGAATGATAAGGAAGCCGGGGATATTATGACCCACCGAAAGAACTTGGTCGCTTTGGACGGCGAGATTACTCTTCGGGAGGCAGTGAATTTCATACTGAAAGAGGGATTTAATTCCCGTTATCCGATTTACAAAAAGGACGTGGATGACATTATCGGGATCCTCCATATGAAGGATGCTCTTATAGCCGTGGAAAATAAAAGGAATGCATCCCGCCAGCTTTGGGAGATTGAAGGGCTTCTCAGAGAAGCTCATTTCATTCCGGAAACCAGGAATATTGATACTCTGTTTAAGGAAATGCAGTCCAGAAAGATCCATATGGTAATCGTAGTGGATGAATACGGGCAGACAGCGGGTATTGTGACAATGGAAGATATTCTGGAAGAAATTGTGGGCAATATCATGGATGAATATGACGTAGATGAAGAATACATTGTCCCCTCAGACGACGGTACCTATGTAATCAACGGCATGACTCCTTTAGAAGAAGTGGAAAGGGTCTTGAACATTGAGTTTGATGAGGACGATTATGACTCCTATGATACCATCAACGGCCTGCTGATATCCAGGCTGGACCGGATTCCCCAGGAAGGGGAAGAGACAGAGGTGTCTATTCTTGGATATTGTTTTAAAATCCTTCGTGTGGAAAATAAGATCATTCATACCATCCGGGTTCGGAAAGAGCAGCCGGAAGTGGAGCATGAGGAAGAACAGGAGCTTAGAAAAATTGAGGCTCGTGAGGATTTCACGGACATAAAAATGTAATACCGGCACAGCTGTCATTGGTTCTCAGGAAAAAAGAGGGAATCGGCGGCTGTGCATTATTTTTCTTGCAAGATGAAAAAAATAGTGCTAAAATGGAAAAGATGTTGACTTATTAGAGATTATAAGGACGAAGTAGAGAAAGAAAAGGAGTGTTGGAACAATGTCAGGACATTCAAAGTTCGCGAATATTAAACACAAAAAAGAGAGAAACGATGCGGCTAAAGGCAAGGTTTTTACTATCCTCGGAAGAGAATTGGCGGTAGCGGTGAAAGAAAGCGGACCAGACCCTGCAAACAATAGTAAACTCCGTGATATTATCGCAAAGGCAAAAGCCAATAATATGCCAAACGATACCATTGACCGTGGCATTAAAAAAGCGGCCGGCGATGCAGGCTCCGTTAATTATGAGACCATTACATACGAAGGATACGGCCCTAACGGGGTTGCAATCATCGTAGATACGCTGACAGACAACAAGAACCGGACAGCAGCAAACGTAAGAAACGCATTTACAAAAGGCGGAGGCAATGTGGGAACTCCTGGCTGCGTGTCCTTTATGTTTGATAAAAAGGGCCAGATCATCATTGATAAGGAAGAATGTGAGATGGATCCGGATGAACTGATGATGGTTTCCCTTGATGCAGGGGCCGAAGATTTTTCGGAAGAAGAGGACAGCTTTGAAGTAATTACCGCACCTGAGGAATTCAGCGCAGTTCGTGAGGCATTAGAGGCCGCTGGTATCCCCATGGTGGAAGCGGATGTTACCATGATTCCTCAGACCTGGGTGGAACTGACAGATGAAGATTCCATTAAGAAGATGAACCGGATTATGGATCTTCTTGATGTGGAGGATGACGTACAGGCCACTTACCATAACTGGAGTGAATAACAGGATACAAAAAGAAAACGTGAGGAAAAGCCCAGCTGGCTTCCTCACGTTTTTTATCTTTTCCGATTTCCGTTAAATTTTTAACGGATTTTTCGGTTTCTCTAACAAGTTCGTGGATCTTCTGTATAGCTCCGGTGTTTTTTGTTGTCGATCGCACTTTTTTTACCGCTCTTTCTGTAGTAAAGTACTGTACAACTTTTACGTATTATATTATATAATAGTGGAGGGGGAAATTACAAACAAAGAAAGAGCAAAAGAAGAAGAGTAATAGAAGTACACCGTGAAAAATGGTACGGAGTTTAAAGCAAATGGAAGAGGTTTAAGATTATGGATAGCGACCGATTGTACCGGGTAAAAAAAGATGATGTTGAGAAATTAAAGGAACTGCTGACTGAATGCTTTGCCGGAGATCCGCTTTATTGCAGGTTGATCCCTGACGGGAAAACCAGGAGCCGTCTGCTCCCGGAATTATTTGAATGTGATATGGAGGAATTTTTAGAGACTTGCGAAATATATGCCGACAGTCCGGATATTAACGGGATCCTTGTGGTGGATGATGAATCCCAGCCTTATAATGCCTTTCATTACTATCTGGCAGAGGCAGCCGCCCTTTTAAAAACGGACGGCTATCTGATCAAGGAGGACCCTTCTTTAAAAACTTTCTGGAATTTTTTCCAGGGCAGGGAGTATTTGAATTCCAGCTGGACTGATCGTCTTAACCAGGAGAAACGGCTGCACCTCATTTATCTGGCTGTGAGGCCTGCCATGCAGCATCATGGGATTTCCTCTCTGCTGTTAAGGGAAGCCATTGACTACGCAGATAAAAATAAGCTCATGATTTCCCTGGAAACACATAATGTAAACAATGTAAAATTTTATGAACATTTCGGTTTTAAGGTTTTCAGTATTGTGGAAAAGCGGTTTCGTTTAAAACAGTACTGCATGGTCCGGGATATAAAATAGTTGTTTGTATTTTAAATAGTGGTTCGTATATATAATAATGGTCCGTATATAATAGTGGTCTTATATAAGACAGTGGTTTGCTGTAAAATGGTGTTTCACATAAATAATAGTGTTTCGTATATAAAATAACGATTCGTATATAAAGTAGAGTTTCGAATATATAATAAGATTTAATAAATATAATAGGACAGGCTTTCCGTAATTTGGAAGCCTGCCTTTTTATATAAGGCCATTGCAGGACCGTTTTGTCCGGACACCTGAAGAGAAATCTTTTTAAGCTTTTCAGAGCCGTGCTTTAAAAAGCAGGTTTCCAAAAGCAGAGAAAGACAGGCGCTGCCGAGCCCCTGGTTCCGTAAATTTTCAGTAATTTCAAACCCGTAAAAATAGGAAGCGGACAGTCCCCTGAAATCCAGATAACAGAAGCCCACAGGGCTGTCCTTTATCAGAAAGGTACAAAGGGAAGGTTCCTCTTCATCACCGCGGGTCATGGAGAGTGTAAGAGACTCAGTATAACGGTTGTTCTTTGCCGGACCGGATTTCAAAAAATCAGAAGAAGAAAGCTCCATGAAATGTTCCTGATACCAAAGATCGGCTCCAATTGCATTAAGAGTCAGGACAGTATCCTCACAGGTTTCCTCTGCAGGAAAAATCAGATCATTCTCTCCCGTCTCCTTCAATAGCTTTTCCAGAAGCATCATGAAATATCCGCACCGCCTGTTTGGAGGAAGGGTATAAGCACAGCATTCATAGTCCCCGCTTTCATTAAAAAATGTACAAAGAGCGGATAAGAGGCTGTCTTCTTCGTATAATAAGAAAAAAATACAATCTTCTTCCATGGGAAAAGTAAGAGAAATATGGTCATGCTTTCTGCAGGCATCCTGCAGGAGGAGCAGGTCATTGATTTGCGTTTCGCTGGGGGTTTTCGTTCGTATAATATTCATTTAGTACTCCTGGTTCGTTTTCGTATAGTATAATACAATAAAATGTATAAATTCAACCAAATATTTTCCATATTGCTGATTGTTTCTTTGAAATATGGGTGATAGAATAAACACAAGTGAAGGAGTGGAGGGATTTAATTGAAAAAGAGAGAAGAAATACCGGTTTGCGATACCTGGAACCTTGCGGACATTCTGCCGTCTGAGAGTGCATGGGAGGATCTGTTCCGTGAAACAGAACGCTCGCTTTCAGGTTATAAAAGATATGAAGGACATCTGGCAGATTCAGGCGAGATGCTTTTTTCCTGTCTGAAGTTTGATGAGGAGATATCCCTAAAGATTGAGACATTATTTGTATACGGAAAGCAGAAATCCGATGAGGATACAGGAAATGCCAGATACCAGGAATTTTCCCAAAGGGCAAGGTCCCTTTCCTATGAGGCAGCAGGACTGTCTTCATTTTTGATACCGGAAATCCTGGAAATGACGGAGGAGACCCTTGATCATTACCGGAAGAATACGGCCGAGCTTTCTCGTTATGAAAGAACCCTGGATATTATTTTAAAGAAGAAGGCCCATACGTTGTCAGCTCCTATGGAAGCCTTGCTGGCAAAGTCCATGGAGGCCACCTCCGCCCCATCTGAAATCTTTAATATGTTTAATAATGCGGACGTGAAGTTTCCTGAAATCATGGATGAAAAGAATCAGCCTGTCAGGATCACACATGGAAATTATGTTGCCCTTATGGAAAAGCAGGACAGAAGGGTAAGAAAATCCGCGTTTGAGGCCCTGTACAGCGTCTATGGACAGTTTAACAATACTCTGGCTGCTACTTTTTCTTCCAATGTGAAACAGGCGGCTTTTTACGCAAAGGCAAGAAATTATCCCTCTGCCAGAGCCCATTCCCTCGGGGAGAATGAGATCCCGGAGGAAGTGTATGACAATCTCTTAAATGCGGTTCATGAGGGCCTGTCCAGTCTCCATGGATATGTATCCGTAAGAAAGAAGGCCCTTGGAGTGGATGAGCTGCATATGTATGACCTATATGTGCCCATGGTTTCAAGGGAAGAACGTAAATATACTTTTGAGGAAGCCAAGGCAATGGTGTTAGAAGGCCTTAAGCCACTGGGAGAGGACTATTTATCCCTTTTAAGAGAAGGCTTTCATAACCGGTGGATCGACGTATATGAGAATGAAGGAAAGCGGAGCGGCGCTTATTCCTGGGGTGTTTACGGGATCCATCCCTATGTATTGTTAAATTTTAACGGAACTCTTGACAGTGTCTTTACTCTGGCTCATGAGATGGGGCATGCCCTCCATAGCTGGTTTTCCGATAAGAACCAGACTTATATAGATGCAGGATACAAGATTTTTGTCGCTGAGGTGGCATCTACCTGTAACGAAGCGCTGCTCATCCGGCATTTATTGGAAACTACGTCAGATAAAAAGGAACGGGCTTACCTTGTGAATCATTTTATGGACAGTTTCCGGGGGACCCTTTACCGGCAGGCCATGTTTGCAGAGTTTGAAGCAGAGACCCATCGCCGTGCAGGAGAAGGAGAGGTGCTTACTGCTGAGATTCTTTGCAGAATATACCACCGGCTGAATGAAGAGTATTTTGGCCCGGACATGGTGGTTGACCAGGAAATTGATTATGAATGGTCCAGAATTCCGCATTTCTACACACCATTTTACGTATACCAGTATGCCACAGGGTTTTCGGCTGCCATTGCCATCAGCAGCAGGATTCTTAAGGGAGATGAGAAGACGGTCAAGGGATATTATGAATTTCTAAGCGGCGGAAATTCTATGACTCCTATCGATTTGTTAAAGCTCTGCGGTGTTGACATGGGGACAGCAGAACCGGTAAAGGATGCACTGCAGGTGTTTGCCGGGCTTTTGGAGGAAATGAGCCGGCTTATTTAAGTCTGGTTGTTGGATAGAGGAGAGGGGAGCAGGTATGAATCTGTATCAGATGATATTTAAAAGAAGATCGATCAGGAAGTTTAAGAAGGAACAAGTCCCGGAGCAGCTGCTAAAGGACATCCTTTATTTTGGGGATAATATACCAAGGCTGCACGGGGATATTCAGATTAAGCTGGAAATAAGTGAAAATATGGAAGAGCAGCTGCCTGTTAAGGGATTGTGGAAGGTAGAGGCGCCTTATTATCTGGTATTTTATTCTGAGGAGAAGGATGGGTATCTGGCAAATGCAGGATATGTGCTGGAGCACGTTCTGTTATATATGACAGGAAAAGGACTGGGCACCTGTTATCTTGGAAGTACCAAGGTTCCGGAGCCAGGGCCGGCAGGAATGAAGCAGGTGATCGTAGTTGCCTTTGGTTATCCAAAGACCCTGCTTTACCGGGATCCTGCAACGGCAAAACGGCTTCCTTTAAAGGAATTATGCGTGTTTAAGGAAGAAGCCGGAGAGTCCATGAAAAATATATTAAAGGCTGTCCGCCTCGCTCCGTCGGCCATGAATACCCAGCCCTGGCGCTTTATCGTTTATCATGACAAAATCTATGTGTTTTCCTGCAGGGAATTCCTGCCGTCATCTTCCCTTGTATCCATGCGGGAGATCAGCGCCGGGATTATGCTTTCTCATTTAACCATTGCTGCGGAAGAGATGTGGATTAATGTGAAACTGGAAGCAGAAGAAGCCATGGAGAAAAAGTCTTATAAAAGCGGGGCATATGTGACTACGGCATTTTTAAAAGAGTATAAATGCTGATAAAATGCTGATAAGATCGTTCACTGATACAGAAAGAAAGGGAAGGTCCTCCATATGGGGCCTTCCCTTTTTGTCTATATCGGATTACTCAATGGTGATATAGTGGTTTTCTTCGATCTGTTTTGGAGCTTCTTTCGGAACGACAAGCTTCAAGATGCCGTTTTCAAACGATGCCTTAATATCTTCCTGTTTCAGACCGGAACCTACATAAAAGCTTCTCTTCACAGAGCCGCTGTAGCGTTCCCTGCGGATATAGTTTTTCTGGTCCTTTACCTCATTTTCGGAAACAGTATCAGCGCATATGGTCAGATATCCTTCTTTTAATTCGGCCTGCACATCCTCTTTTTTATAGCCTGGAAGCTCGATATCAATGACATAGTCGTTTCCGTTGTCTTCAATGTCGGCTTTCATCAGGGACTGTCTGTTGTGGTATGCATCCGTAAAAAACGGATCATTGAAAAATTCATCAAATAAGCTGTTTCTTCTTGTTAATAACATAAAAGGTTCCTCCTTTTTGGAATTTATATGTCACCGGTTTTCCGATGCATTGCTATTTGTTATACATGTAATATAACACACATTGTTAGCACTGTCAAGAGGTGAGTGCTAATTGAATTGTGAAAATTTTGTGAACCGATGTATTTACGGCTTCGTATTCCTAACGCTTTGATAAAGAAATGAATCCCCCATTGAATGTACAGGCAGGAGATGGTAGAATAACCATGTTTGCTAAATAGAAAGTTGAGGAAAACGATTCATGAAAAGGGAAATTGATTGGAAAGAAATCTCAGATGGAAAATTATATAGCTTAAACGATATGGTAAAGGCGGATTGCGGCGACTGCAAAGGCTGTTCGGCCTGCTGCCAGGGGATGGGGCATTCTGTTACCCTGGATCCCCTTGACTGTTTCCGGCTGACGGTAAATCTTAATTGTACACTGGAAGAACTGCTGGCAGAGAAGCTGGAACTTCATGTGGTGGATGGAATCGTGCTTCCAAACTTAAAAATGGGAGGAAACGAGGAAAGGTGCGGCTTCTTAAACCAGGAAGGGCGATGCGGGATTCATAGCTTCCGGCCGGGGATCTGCCGCCTGTTTCCATTAGGGCGGATCTATGATGAGCAGGGATTTCAGTATTTTCTCCAGGTGCATGAATGCAGGAGAGAAAACAGGGCAAAGGTCAAGGTGCGCAAATGGATTGATACCCCTGATGCAAAGCGGTATGAAAAGTTTGTGTCTGACTGGCATTTCTTCTTAAAGCGGCTGGAAAGAAAGCTGGAAGAAGATGAGGATCAGGCATTGGCAAATAAAATCAGCATGTATGTTTTAAAGCAGTTTTATCTAATGCCCTATGACAGGGACCAGGATTTTTTCGATCAGTTTGGCAAAAGGCTTGAAGCCAGTTCTTTCTTATGATAGAATTGGTAAGAATAGAGAAAAATAAGGGAAAAGAGATCCAAGGAGGAAGCTATGATCAGGCAGTTAATAGACAAAATTCAGAAAACAAAGGCCCCAATCTGCGTAGGTTTGGACCCCATGTTAAACTATATACCAGAGCATGTTATAAATAAGGCATTTGAAGAATTCGGTGAAACTAAAGAAGGCGCTGCGGAAGCTATTTGGCAGTTCAATAAAGAAATTGTTGATCATGTTTATGATCTGATTCCATCCGTTAAGCCACAGATTGCCATGTACGAGCAGTTTGGCATCGAAGGCTTGAAAGCGTATACAAAGACTGTTAACTATTGCCAGGAAAAGGGGCTTTTCGTCATTGGAGATGCTAAGAGAGGAGATATTGGTTCCACATCAGCCGCTTATGCTACAGCACATATCGGTCGGGTGAAGATTGGAAACAAAAGCTTTTCTGCTTTCGGTACAGATTTCCTTACGGTCAATCCATATTTGGGGACCGATGGCGTGAAGCCCTTTGTGGATGTATGCAAAGAAGAAGACAAAGGCCTTTTCGTTCTGGTGAAAACCTCTAACCCTTCCAGCGGGGAATTCCAGGATCAGCTGATTGACGGAAGGCCGCTGTATGAACTGGTTGCAGAAAAGGTTGTGGAATGGGGAGCTGACTGTATGGATGGGGCTTACAGCAATGTGGGCGCTGTTGTGGGGGCCACCTATCCGGAGATGAGCAGAATTCTCCGCAAACTGATGCCAAACACCTATTTCCTGGTTCCGGGATACGGCGCCCAGGGAGGAACGGCAGAGGACCTAAAGCCATGCTTTAACGAAGACGGCCTGGGAGCTATCGTAAACTCCTCCAGAGGAATTATTGCAGCCTATAAATCTGAACGCTACGCCCGGTTTGGCGGAGAGCATTTCGGTGAAGCCTCCAGGCAGGCAGTTATTGATATGGTCACCGATATCAACAGGGTATTATAGGGGGTTCGAATGGCAAAGGTAAAAGAAATTGCAGTAGTTGCCAGCCAGACACGGCTGGGAGATGATGTATACAGCATGTGGATCAAGACAAAGGAAATTACCGTCCAGGCAGAGCCGGGACAGTTTGTAGACCTATATACAAAGGATGGAGCAAAGCTTTTGCCCCGGCCTATCAGCATTTGTGAAACAGATAAGGACAAGGGACTTTTAAGGCTGGTGTACCGGGTGGTAGGGGAAGGAACGGAAGAGTTCTCCCATTACAGGGAAGGAGATTCTGTAGAGGTCCTGGGACCTTTGGGCAATGGATTTCCCCTTGAAGCCGGCGCAAAAGGAAAAAAGGCATTTTTGATCGGCGGCGGAATCGGAATTCCACCTATGCTGGAACTGGCAAAACATTTGCCTTGTGAGAAACAGGTGGTACTTGGGTATCGGGATGCCCTGTTTTTAAATGAAGAATTTTATCCATATGGGGACACTTATATTGCAACAGAGGACGGAAGCGCCGGAACGAAGGGCAATGTTTTAGATGCAATCAGGGAACAGGGCTTAAAAGGCGATGTGATCTTTGCCTGCGGTCCCACCCCCATGCTGAAGGCTCTTAAGGCCTATGCTCTTGAAAAAGGAATAGAATGTTATCTTTCCCTGGAGGAAAAGATGGCCTGCGGCATTGGGGCCTGTCTTGCCTGCGTATGCAAAAGCAAGTCAGTGGACGAGCATTCCATGGTCCACAATAAGCGTATCTGCAAGGATGGTCCGGTATTTAAGGCTGAGGAGGTAGAATTTTAGATGATTACGAAAGTGAATCTGGCCGGAGTGGAGCTTAAGAATCCGGTTATGACTGCTTCCGGCACCTTTGGTTCCGGTGAGGAATACAGCGAGATGATCGACTTAAATCATTTGGGAGCTGTGGTTACAAAAGGCGTGGCCAATGTGCCATGGCCAGGTAATCCCACACCCAGAATCGCGGAAACCTACGGAGGCATGATCAATGCCATCGGCCTTCAGAATCCGGGAATGGAAGTTTTTATTAAGAGAGACATTCCATTTTTAAAGAAGTACGATACGAAAATCATTGTCAATGTATGCGGAAAGACAACAGAGGATTATATCGAAGTTGTGGAGCGGTTGGCGGATGAGCCGGTGGATATGCTGGAAATCAACATTTCCTGCCCGAATGTGAAAGAGGGAGGAATTGCTTTTGGACAGGATCCCAAAGCGGTAGAGGCCATAACAAGGGAAGTTAAAAAATATGCAAAGCAGCCGGTTATCATGAAGCTGAGCCCCAACGTAACGGACATAGGGGTAATGGCAAAGGCAGCAGAGGCGGGAGGAGCAGATGTACTGTCCCTTATTAACACCTTAACCGGTATGAAAATTGACATTAACCGCCGTACCTTTGCAGTCGCCAATAAAACAGGAGGCTTATCCGGTCCGGCTATTAAGCCTATTGCGGTACGCATGGTATATCAGGTGGCAAATGCGGTAAAGCTTCCCATTATCGGTATGGGCGGGATCATGAATGCCGAAGATGCCATAGAATTCATTCTTGCAGGAGCTACGGCTGTTTCTGTGGGAACGGCCAATTTCCGGAATCCTTATGCAGCGGAAGAAGTAGCCAGGGGCATAGAGGATTACATGAAGAAATATGACGTAGAAGATATCAGGGATCTGATAGGAGCTGTGCGGTAACAGAATATTTTGAATGGATTTTGAATACATGGTGTGTTCAAATTTCAGAATGCCGAATTATCGTAACTTATCGCGGAAAATCATAGTTTGGCGCAAAAATGGTGTAGTAAATATTATGCTATATCGAGGAATTTTAATAGGTTAAGACATTAACATAAGCCCTTTATCGGTTGTAAAATATGATTGATAGAGGGCTTATTTTAGTTTCTTAGTCAGGTGGAGAAAAAATTGAATTGTGTTGAAAAATGCCCCTTTTGGAATTTATAACAGTATTGTATAATAATATAATACTGTAAAGTGATAAAGGGGGATTGTTAATGAGGGTACAAATGAAGATTGCTCTATGTGATGATAATGGTTTATTTTTGGAAAATATTTTGGAAAAGTTGGTGAGGCGTTCTTTAAGAAATGAGGAGGTTGACGCAGAACTTTATCATTATTTGGATGGAAATCAATTGCTGGAGGATTTTAAAAGCGGAAAAATATTTGATATGGTTATATTGGATATTGATATGCCTATAATAAATGGAAAAGAAGTAGCAAGGCGGTTGCGTATTTATAATTCCAATTTTGCGTTGGTTTTTGTCACATCATATAAGCAAGAAGTTTATAGTATCTTTCAGTATCAAGTTGATGCATTCATTGCCAAGGATGCCATGGAAGAGTTCTTTATTTCTGAATTGTCTCGTATTATTAAGTCAAAAAAAACTTCCGGTAAAAATAGTATAGGAGAGAATGAATGTTTTGAAATACAAGATGGTTCTAGGCGGAGAAATTTGATAAAGCTAAGCCTACAGGATATTTTCTATTTTTCATGCCGGAACCGGGCAATAACACTACATAAGGGTACCAAGACATATACATTAGCAGAAAAGTTATTTGCAAAAATTCTGGAAGGGTATTCACAAAAAGGCTTTTTTGAACCTTGTCGAGGATATCTTGTCAATATAAAACACATGAAATGTATTAAGGATGATGAACTGATCCTTGATAATGATGAAAGTATTCCTTTAAGCAGGAGAAGGCGCGGCATAGCTATGAAGTATATGAGAGAAGTTATTGAAACGGAGGTTTTATAATTGCAGTTTTTGTTAAGCTATGGATTGAGTTTGGTAGATAGTATAATCGTTTTTCTTATGTTTCACTCTCTGTTTGCAGAAAATTGCAGGAGCCAATACTACAAGTTTTACTTTCCTGTAAGTATTGTTTTAACATCAGTACTAATTGCAACTGTGGTCAATATACCGATGGTGCTAAAGCAGATGTTTATTTTTTTCGTGTTTTTTGGCACAATGTTTACCCTCTATAAAATTGAACTTTACATAAATGCTGCTTTTTGCATTACATGCATCTTTTATTTACTCATTGTGGATATTATTTTTGCTCTAACTTTTACCTTTCTTTTTAATGGAGAATTTTTAGAGACTCTTTATAGCAGCCTGATAAATCATCTAGTTCTATCACTTGTTGTTAAAATATTAGACGGATTTGTATTCTGTTTTTTATATCGAAAATTCCGGAAGATTTATTTCGATATAAGAAAAAAAGAATGGTTTCTATTTAATGTTATTATGATTCTGTTTTGGTTTAAAGAAATTATCTTTATGGAGATATACCCCTTGCTAGAACTCAGACCATCAGATTTAGGTATATATTTATTTTTATCTCTAGGTGACTTTATAGTAAGTATTATTGTGGTATATTTCTTTTCTGGATCTAGTTCATATTTTCTACAGGCCAGAAAAAGTTTTGCAATGGAAAGCAATTATAACATATTAGAAGAACAGATTGCGATGCAGAATGAATTAGGAATAAAACTTCGGAAGATCAGACACGATATGAAAAACCTGGTTGGAGATGCACTTCTACTCATTGATAAGGGTGAGGTTATAATGGCAAAGGATATGTTGGCGATCATAAATCATGGCGTACCGATACACCGGTAAGAACGATTAGTGTTTTTTCAACAGAGCATTCTCTCCTACGATTACGTTGTCAGACATGTTTCATAGCCACCTTTATAAGATTTGGTGTGGTAACTTTTTTACCAAGTGGCTATGGAACATGTCTATTTTTTATGAAATTATATTTGCGAAATTAATTATACGTCATCAAAGCCAACGTTGGTGTATTGGAAAATTAGCACTTGACAAACCACAAATACCTTCCAATCAACTGCCAACGACCGCTTACAACAATCTCGAATTTCATTGATATTAATATTTAGTTACAGTATATAATAAACAGGGATATGTATATATAAATTATACGACTTTTTTATCATTTATAATTGATAACAGCGAGTATTTATCTATATAGCCAACAAAAGCAAGGGAGTTGTTGTATGACCCAGAAAATGGTTTACAATAATATTGGCAATAGATTGTATGCCCATAAGGGCTAGTTGGACAAATGGTTACTAAATCAAATTTTATATGATTGTTAATTGAAAATACGTATTGAGTATGGTAAAATTAGGGACGGATGTTCTAACGGTAATCCTTTCCCCGAATTTACGCAGGAAGGAGGACATATTGGGTAAATCGCTCAAAGGGAAAGTGATTTGGGTTGAAGAATATGTTATTTTAGTAAAGATAGGAAATACTTATTTGAGATGCGCGACACCAATTCCTCTGACCTCAAAAACTGTCATGGCGTTAAAGAGGAAGAAAGCGCAGAAGCAGGATATTACCTTTGAGGGAAAAAATCCCTAGAAAGTTATGAAAATCTTGTATTTGATACGAGAAACAATCAGCCTACACAATTGTTTCTTGTCAAATAATGTATAGGTGTGATTATAAAAAATATTCAAAAGGAAGATGCTGTCTTTAAATTTTTCACACCGCACATATTTAGATTTTTGCGACACGAGCTATTGAAAATGGAATGCAGCCCATGACACTTCAGTGCATACTTGGTCATGGGACACTTAAAATAACTATGGATTTATATTGTCATGTGACAGAAGATACACTGTTTACGGAAATGAAGAAAATGGAACAGAAACATGCATGAATGATTAAATGGTGTAGTAATGGTGTAATAGAGCAAGTTCAATACATATAGAAGAGATTGTAAAGTGCATAAAATAAGGAGAAAATGACAATATGGAACAGTATAAGCAGGAATTTATTGAATTCATGGTAGACAGCAATGTCCTTAAATTTGGCGACTTCACATTGAAAAGCGGAAGAAAATCCCCGTTTTTTATGAATGCAGGTTCTTATGTGACAGGAGCACAGCTTAAAAAACTGGGTGAATATTATGCAAAGGCCATCCACGATAATTTTGGGGATGATTTTGATGTTCTGTTTGGGCCGGCTTATAAGGGAATCCCCTTAAGCGTTACCACTGCCATCGCTTTTCACGAGCTGTATGGAAAGGAAATTAAGTACTGCTCAAACAGAAAAGAAGAGAAGGACCATGGCGGTGATGCAGGGATCCTCCTGGGAAGCCCCATAAAGGATGGAGACCGGGTGGTGATTATAGAGGATGTGACTACTTCCGGTAAATCCATTGAAGAGACCTTCCCCATTATCAAGGCTCAGGGAAATGTGGAGATTTTAGGCCTTATGGTTTCCTTAAACCGTATGGAAAAGGGAAAAGGGGATAAGGGAGCTTTGGATGAGATCCACGAAAAGTATGGATTTAAAGCAGCCGCCATTGTTTCCATGGCAGAAGTCATTGAATATCTGCATAACAGGGAGTATAATGGTAAGGTTATTATTGATGATGGTATAAAAGAGGCCATTGATGCTTATTACAAAGTCTATGGCATAAAATAATCACTTTCAGGTATACGTTTATGCCCAGATCATGGGCAGAGAGAGGAAACATCCAACAGGTATACTTAATGCCCGGAGAACATGGGCAGAAGAGAAGAAACACCCTGCGGGTATACCTTTATGCCCAGAGAACATGGGCAAGAAAGAAGAAAGGAGACTTGATATGGAAAGAGTTTATAAAACGATGAGAAATATTGGAGCTTTAAGCATTGGTGTTGGAATTGTAGTGACAGTTATCGGAATTGCCGCCGGGACCATATCAATTATAAATGGAGCGTTCTTGTTAAAGAGAAAATCTGAAATTACATTTTAACTGTTATTATAGGAGAGGATGCTGGTGGAAAGGTGTGGCATTAAGCAGCCTCTCTCTTTTTTGCACGAGTAATGAGCGGAATGAATATGCGTTTATATTCATTGGGCGAATACCGCGGCAACTAAGGAAAACCTGTTTTCCTTAGCACCGCATATAGATGGAGCTGTTATGATTAGAAATGCGACAAAACGGCAGAAGATGGGTTGGGTAATCTTTATATTTTACCTGATCTTTTTGGCATACTTTTTATTTTTCTCCGATTATTTCGGCAGGGGGAGCCATGCTCAGCAGGAATATGCATACAACTTAACCCCGTTTAAGGAAATACGGCGCTTTATTATTTACCGCCATGTGGTCGGAACGAGGTCCTTTCTGCTGAACGTTGTGGGAAACATTGTGGGCTTTATGCCCTGTGGTTTCTTTCTTCCGATCATCAGCCGCAGAAGCCGCTGCTGGTTTAATACGACGTTGTTAAGCTTTCTGTTCAGTTTATGCATTGAAACCATCCAGCTTGTTTTTAAGGTGGGCTGCTTTGATGTAGATGACATGATACTGAATACGCTGGGGGGTATCCTGGGATACATCCTTTATAAAATCGTACAGTATACAAGAGTAAGAATAAGGAGGAAAAAGCGTGCAAAAGCAGAAAAAAGTGTCCTATATTAGGAAATCCTTTGCAAAGAGAAGCTTTCTATGCCTGGGACTTGCAGTTGGGGCACTTGTACTTGGAATTATTGGAATCATCAGCTCTGTAATGGCGGAAGGGCAGGGACAGCTCAATGTAGCGGCTGTTTGCTTCTGCAGCCTGTTGATTTCATTTTTTTCAATGGGTTACGGTGTCTTTTCTTTCTTTGAAAGGGAAAAAAAATACATACTGTCTAAAGTGGGAATGGGGATCAGTCTGAGCCTTATCATTCTTTGGGCAGTTCTTATTATTATAGGAATAAAGGGGTAAGGATTATGGATTATCAAATGATGTTTCAGCAGGAAAATGAGAATATTAAGGAGCGCTTTGAGCTGTCTATGGAGCGGATCGGTCAGATGACATCGGAACAAACCGTACCGGAACCGTATCGTGATTATTTTACCAGGACAGCATCCTTTATCACCATGATGGGAGAGTATCTCCGGTTCATTGAGTCAGGAGACCAGAAAGCAGCTCCGGCAGAAGTTTTAAGAGAATGGAACCAGAAGCTTTACCAGGATATTTTACCCGGCCATTATGAGGAGAGTTATGCAAACCCGGCATATGCAGTATCAAAGCTGGGAGAGGGCTATGGCCAGCTCCTTTCGTATCTGTATAAGGAGATCCGGGGCGACATTGTTTTTGTTCATGAGTGGAGGCTTACGGATCTAACCATATTAAATGAAACGCTTATAGAAATTTACAATATCTTTGAGGAGGAAATTCCTGAGGTTTCCCGGATAAAGGAAGTGATTTACTGGTTTGTCAGCGATTATACGGATCATACGGTTACTTTCCGGGTCAGAGAAGGGCTTGACCCGACGCTTTCCTTTGCAACGGATATCATCCGGGATAATGATTTAAGGGATCTTCGGTATTTGTATTACTTTGGTGAGTATATTTCTGATTCAGAATTAAAAACAGCAGAGTTCTTGAACTCCCTGCCAGAGGAAACGGTACGCCTTATGGCGGATACCTACACAGAAGGGTACCGCAAAGGCTTTGAAGTAATGGGAAGGGATTTAAAGAAAAAGGGAACGGTGCAGATTCGCTATGAGCTGGGCTTTGAACGTATGGTGAAGTATGCCATAGAGAATTTTGAAGCGCTAGGCCTTCAAGTGATCCTTTGCCGTGCGGCTGTCTGGACAGTTAATACCAATGCCGGCCGGAAGAACGGTTACTACAGTACATCTCCCAACAGGCAGTATGTTTACGATCATCGGTACGACGATGCTCTATATCTGAATAAAGCGTTTAAAGACCGGAAAGCGGCTGTTTTGAAGGTGGCTTATGAAACCTACAAAGAACAGGCAGCAGCATTTGCCGGTCCGGCGGTAATGGAAACCTTTGGAAAAGAAGGCTTTGAACCGGTAAATAAGCCGGAAGCCAACCGCCTGGATTCCAGACAGGAAAAGCTTTCAGCGGAAATGTCTAATGAAACCTCAAGAATTCTCAATCAATACGTACCAGGAGATGAGACCAGCTTTACGATTATAGCTTTCCCGGTACCGGAAATCGGAGAAGACTTTGAGAAGATCTTTGAAGAGACCATTGCCATCAACACCCTTGATTACGAAAAATATAAGGCAATCCAGCAGGCGGTTATCGATGTTCTTGATGAGGCTGAATATGTGGAGGTTACTGGAAAAGGAAGCAACAAGACCCACTTAAAAGTAGCCCTTCACCCGTTAAAAGACAGGGATAAGGAAACAAAATTTGAAAACTGTGTGGCTGATGTGAACATTCCCCTTGGAGAGGTGTTTACCTCCCCAAGACTTACAGGAACGGAAGGAACTTTGGCAGTCAGTACGGTATATATTACGGATTTCCAGTTTAAAGACCTTGTCATGACCTTTGAAAATGGTATGATAAAGGACTATTCCTGCAGCAATTTTGATGATCAGGAGGAAGGAAAAGCACTTGTAAAACAGGTGATCTTAAAGAACCATGATACCCTTCCCATGGGAGAATTTGCCATAGGAACCAATACCACGGCATATGCCATGGCCCGTAAGTTCGGAATTCTCGATAAACTGCCTATCCTCATTGTGGAAAAGATGGGCCCCCACTTTGCAGTGGGTGACACCTGTTACAGCTGGGCGGAGGACAGTCCTGTTTTCAACCCTAATGGTAAGGAGATCATCGCCAGAGATAATGAGGTTTCCATTCTCAGGAAAGAAGATGTATCAAAGGCTTATTTCAGCTGCCATACGGATATTACCATACCTTATGCGGAACTGGATAAGATCGAGGCTGTCACGGCTTTAGGAAGAAGAATTTTAATTATTGATGACGGCAGGTTTGTATTAAAAGGTACAGAGGAATTAAATATTCCATTGGCAGGTCTTTAATTGTTTGAAATAACGAAAAATATACAAATATTTAACAAATTTTATTAAAAAAGCTTATAAATAAAAAGAACATGCCGATAAGATATACAAAGGTTTAAGGTTGAAAGAAAAAAATCTTTCAACCTTGAATTTATGAATCAACGGAAGATGAAATCATATCCTCCTGATTCATTCGTATACAAATATAGGATAGATAAAGTGAATGGAGGACAAAGGTGAAGAATTTAAAGATTGGTAAAAGAATTGGACTTGCTTTTGGAACTATCCTCGTGCTGTTCTTATTAGTTTCCACAATCTCCGTGATAGGCTTAAGGCAAAATAACGGTAAGTTTGTAGATTTTTTTAAAAACGGACACCAGATCGATGTACAGACACTTGAGATGAGAGGTGATATTCAGTCCGCGGCTAAAAATGTAGGATATGCAACCATGAGCCTTGATTTAAAGACTACAGGGGAATATATTGATGCTGCGGAGGCGGATTTAGATTCGTTTCGTGACAAGATTCAATTTTTGAGGGAAAATTATCAGGGGGACCAGTCCCTGGTGGACGGCATCGAAAATACCTTAAATGAGGCTCAGCCTTTTAAGGATCAGGTATTTGGTCTTGCAAGGGAAAATAAAACCAGACAGGCAGCGGATATATTCTTTGAATCGTTAAACCCTTATTTCACAAAGGTTCAGGAGGATCTGGTAAAGATCAGTGACTTCGCCGAGGAGAAAGCCGATGCCAATTATGAGAACGCCCAGCAAATGGCGAAAGTCACTCAGATCGTAGTGGTCGCTTTACAGTTCCTTGCAGTATTAGCTACCTTGGGCTTTTCGATTTTTACCACCAGGAGCATTGTTTCGCCGGTCAAAGAGATCGAGAAGGCGGCAGCGGAAATGTCAAAGGGAAGCCTTCATATCCAGTTAGATTACAAGTCAAAGGATGAACTGGGTGTTCTGGCCGACAGCATGCGGGCCACCATTTCCAATATTGGAAACGTGATTGACGATATCAGCAGCTTGCTGACATCATTGGCAATCGGTGATTTCCGGGTCAGCTCCAAGCACCAGGAACAATATGTCCAGGATTATGAGCCTATTCTTATGGCCATGCATGGAATCAGGAATAATTTAAGCGAAGCCCTTTTCCGCATTAACCAATCGGCGGATCTGGTAGCCAATGGTTCGGAGCAGGTATCCTCCGGTGCCCAGGCATTGTCCCAGGGATCAACGGAACAGGCTTCTTCCATTCAGGAGCTTGCGGCTGCTATAAGCGATATATCAAATCAGATCAATGTCAATGCCCAAAATGCGAAAGAGGCCCGTTCTACATCAGAGGAATCAACCAGGAATGTGGAAAAGGGCAGTGAGAAAATGTCGGAAATGAACCAGGCAATGATGAAGATCAGTGATAAGTCCAATGAAATCGGAAAGATTATAAAGACCATTGAGGATATCGCATTCCAGACCAATATCCTGGCATTGAATGCGGCCGTTGAAGCCGCACGTGCCGGTGAAGCCGGAAAAGGCTTTGCAGTTGTGGCGGATGAAGTACGAAACCTGGCAAGCAAATCCGGAGAAGCTGCAAAGAACACCACACTTCTCATTGGAGAAAGCATGCAGGCCGTGGAAAACGGAACCAAGATTACTGCTGAGACAGCGAAGGCTATGCAGGCAGTCGTGGAAGGAAGCAGGCGCATTAACACAATTATCGGAGAGATTGCATTGGCCTCTGACAAGCAGGCAATGGCAGTCGATCAGGTGGCACAGGGAATTGACCAGATTTCCAGCGTGGTTCAGACGAACTCCGCCACAGCGGAGCAAAGTGCTGCGGCAAGTGAAGAACTGTCAGGCCAGGCCCAGATTATGAAGGGACTTGTTGAGGGCTTTGACCTTTATGAGGGCGAGGAGGAAAAGGTGAAATCCTCAAAACCCAGAGATTCCCAGCCGGAAAAGCCGGTTTATGGAGAAGCTCATGATACCCCGGTTCTTAACATTGATCCGGTTTATTTTGAAGAACCCTCATTTGGAGGCGGAAAGTATTAACCATACATAGTCAGGCGGGAGGCCGGAGAGAGTAAGATATCTGTCCGGTACTCCCGCCCTTCTTATACTCCCGTGAGCGATGGCAAAATTTTTAGAAAACCATTGACGAAGCTGAAAAAAACTTGTATTATAATTAATAAGTAAAGATGAAATAATGAGCTTTAATTATTAATTTGTCTAATAAACTGTATTACTGTTAATAATGAATCCTCACATCAAACAAAATAAAAGGAGAATTTACTATGGCAAAAGTATCGATTGTTATGGGAAGTGATTCTGATATGCCTGTTATGGCTCAGGCTGCAGATGTTTTGAAAAAATTGGGAGTGGAGTTTGAGATGACAGTGATCTCCGCCCACAGGGAACCGGATATATTTTTCGAATATGCGAAAACAGCAGAAGCAAGAGGTGTAAAGGTCATAATTGCCGGCGCAGGCAAGGCCGCTCATCTTCCGGGAATGTGTGCGGCTCTGTTCCCAATGCCGGTGATCGGCATTCCCATGAAGACTTCGGACCTTGGCGGAGTGGATTCTCTTTATTCCATCGTCCAGATGCCTTCCGGAGTTCCTGTTGCCACCGTTGCGATTGGCGGAGGAACCAATGCTGGAATCCTTGCTGCTAAGATTTTAGCGGTCAGTGATGCGGAGCTTTTAGGAAAGCTTAAAGAATACTCGGAGAACTTAAAAAACGAGGTGGCAGAAAAGGCAGAGAAATTAGATCAGATCGGCTATCAGGAATATTTATCCCAGATGAAGAAGTGAGAAAATCGGAGGCGAGGAGAAAAATGGATTATAAGAATGCAGGAGTGGACATTGAAGCCGGATATAAATCGGTTGAATTAATGAAAAAGCATGTGCAGGAAACCATGAGACCTGAGGTTCTTGGAGGACTCGGGGGATTTTCCGGGGCATTTTCCATGTCAGCATTTAAAAACATGGAGAAGCCGACTTTGGTATCAGGAACCGACGGGGTAGGTACAAAGCTGAAACTTGCATTTTTAATGGACAGGCACGATACCGTTGGAATCGACTGTGTGGCAATGTGTGTCAATGATATCGCCTGTGCAGGCGGGGAGCCTTTGTTCTTCCTGGATTATATTGCATGCGGCAAGAATTACCCGGAAAAAATCGCAGAGATCGTCAGCGGAGTTGCAAACGGATGTAAACAGGCCAATGCAGCTTTGATTGGCGGTGAGACCGCGGAAATGCCGGGGTTTTACCCTGAGGACGAATACGATCTGGCCGGTTTTGCAGTAGGTGTGGTGGATGAGAAGAATCTTATTACCGGGGCTGATGTCAAAGAGGGGGATGTGCTCATTGGAATCGCCTCTTCCGGCATTCACAGCAATGGATTTTCTCTGGTACGCAAGGTGTTTGACATGACAAAAGAAGGCCTGGACACCTATTATGAAGAACTGGGAAAAACTCTTGGCGAAGCGCTGATCACTCCTACCAAAATTTATGTTAAAACATTAAAAAGCGTTAAAGACAGCGGGGTAGTGATCAAAGCCTGCAGCCACATCACCGGAGGAGGTTTTTATGAAAACATTCCCCGCATGCTTCCTGAGGGCATCCGGGCGGTGATTGAAAAGAACAGCTATCAGATACCTGCCATCTTTGGTTTGCTGGCGGATAAAGGAGGTATTGAGGAAGAGATCATGTACAATACCTATAATATGGGAATCGGAATGATTCTTGCAGTGAATCCGGCGGATGTGGATACGGCTTTGGAAGCAATCCGAGGGGCTGGGGAGGTTCCCTGCGTGATAGGCCATACGGAAAGAGGAGAGAAGGGCGTGACCTTATGCTGAAAATCGGTATATTGGTTTCCGGCGGGGGAACCAACCTTCAGGCAGTCTTAGATGCGATCGATTGTGGAAGGATCACCAATGCTGAGGTAACGGTGGTCATCAGCAATAACCAGAACGCATATGCCCTGGAAAGGGCCAGAAATCATGGAATTGAAGCTCTCTGCTTATCTCCTGCGGATTATAAGGAGAGGGCGGATTTTTATGAAGCGCTTCTTTCAAGGATTGACCAGTACTGCCTTGATCTCATCGTTCTGGCCGGATATCTGGTTGCGATTCCGGTATCCATGATACAAAAGTACAGGAACCGGATCATCAACGTTCATCCGTCCCTTATTCCGTCTTTCTGCGGAAAGGGATATTATGGGCTTAAGGTTCATGAAGCGGCCCTGGCCCGTGGGGTGAAGGTTACGGGAGCCACGGTCCACTATGTAGACGAGGGAATGGATACAGGGCCGATTCTTTTGCAGAAGGCGGTTGAGGTCCGGGAAGGAGATACACCGGAGACTTTGCAGCGGCGTGTCATGGAAGAGGCAGAGTGGCTGATTCTTCCCCAGGCCATACAGATGATTGCAAACGGACAGGAGGAATCGTAATGAAGGTTTTGGTCATAGGCGGAGGCGGGCGTGAGCATGCCATTGCATGGAAAATCTCCGGAAGCCCTAAAGTTGATAAAATATATTGCGCCCCTGGAAACGCGGGAATTGCAGAGATTGCAGAATGTGTGGATATAGGAGTCATGGATTTTGACAGGCAGGTGGCATTTGCCAGGGAAAAGGAAATCGATCTTACCATCATAGGACCGGATGATCCTCTGGTTGCAGGAGCCGCGGACGCGTTTGAGGCGGCCGGTCTAAGGGTGTTCGGCCCGCAAAAACGTGCGGCTTTGCTGGAAGGTTCCAAGTCATTTTCCAAGGATTTAATGAAAAAGTATGGAATTCCCACAGCGGCATATGAAGTCTTTGATTCTCTTGATGAGGCATTAAGCTATGTGAAAACAGCCCCAATGCCCATTGTGTTAAAAGCTGATGGCCTGGCTTTGGGCAAGGGAGTCCTGATCTGCGGCACAAAGGAAGAGGCGGAACACGGGGTAAAGGATTTAATGCTTGATAAGCGGTTTGGCTCCGCAGGAGACAGGATCGTGGCGGAAGAGTTTATGACGGGCCGGGAGGTGTCGGTGCTCTCCTTTGTGGATGGAAAAACGGTTAAAATTATGACATCCGCCCAGGACCATAAGCGTGCAAAAGACGGAGACCAGGGTCTTAATACAGGGGGAATGGGAACTTTTTCTCCAAGTCCGTTTTATACCGAAGAAGTGGATAAGTTTTGCAGGCAATATATCTATCAGGCGACTGTGGATGCCATGAAAGCAGAGGGCCGGGAATTTAAAGGTATTATATTCTTCGGACTGATGCTGACGGAAAAAGGCCCCAGAGTATTGGAATACAATGCCAGGTTTGGTGACCCTGAGACACAGGTGGTGCTTCCCAGGATGAAGAATGACATTGTAGAGGTTTTTGAGGCTTGCATTGACGGAACTCTGGATCAGATAGACCTGCAGTTTGATGATAATGCGGCGGTCTGCGTGGTATTAGCGTCAGAGGGGTATCCGGAGAAGTATGAAAAGGGATATCCCATTACAGGGCTGGAAGCATTTAAGGGACAGGAGAAATATTTTGCCTTTCATGCCGGCAGCAAGTTTGACGGCAGCAAAACAGTGGTGACCAATGGCGGAAGAGTGCTGGGAGTGACGGCAATCGGAGAGGATTTAAGGGAAGCCAGAGAAAATGCCTATCAGGCGGCGGAATGGGTATCTTTTGAGAATAAGTATATGAGGCAGGATATTGGTAAGGGAATTGATCAGGCATAAAGAAGAAGCGGGAAGTTAAGAGTTTCTGGGCGGGAACACCGCTGCTGTTAGCTGAATGCTTCTCATCAAATGATAAAAAAGCACAAGACGGCTTATTTAGTCCATCCTGTGCTTCTTTGTCATTTGATTGGCAGAAGTTCCATGTAACCTCTTGTGCCGATAGGCTCAAGCTGGATGCGAGGGTTTGATGAATCCCACTTTGCGTCAATGACACCTGGATCGTATTTACTGATTGCTGTCTGCACATCTTCAATGGCCTTACAGTAATCCTCCTCAGCAAAGGGTTCTCCTTTAAACATTAGATATTTTGCGGCAGGAAGCACAATAACGTCAAATCCATCGGGAACAACTCCATCATAAGTCACAGGCACTTCGACTCCCTGCACATACTCCGAGGTGCCGGGAGTAATTAATTTTGCGGGCAGCCACATACAAACCGGTTCACCGCTCATGGATTTGATACTTTGCAAAAGCCCCCACACATCACAGCCAACCTCCTCACAATAAGCAAAATAGTCGGCAGCATTCCTCCCTCTTTTGATAAGCACCTTTCGTTCCGGCTTTTCGATAACCTGCACAAATACACTTTTTACAGTTTCCATCTGTTTCTCCTTTCTGAGTGATCGGTATTTGACTCCATAAGGCGTGAAAAGATAAAGCGGAACGGGGCTTTTTGCATACTCCCTGGGATTGCACCCAAACTCACGGAAGAACGCCCGCTGATAGCCGTCGACGCTGCCAAATCCAAGCTCCAAAGCAGTATCTATAATTTTACAGGATTCATCACGCAGCTTGATCGCTGACTTGGAGAGCCGCAGGCGCCGGATATAATCGGCCGGCGTCATGTTGGTATGCTGCAAGAACAGACGATAGGAGTACCACGGCGAATAATAGGAAACGCTTGATAAAGCAGTCAGTGTGATAGTTTCTGACAGGTGTTCAGCAATGTAATCCTGCATCCGCTGGACCGCCTCAATTTTTTCTTCCATTTTTTCACCACCTTATGCACCTTATCTTACATTGAATGTGAGAGAAACTTCTCGACTATTTTTGCTATCTGGTATAAGTTTACCACGTAACCATGCCGGAATAACCGGCTCATTTTTCCCATGTTGCCGGACGGGTCAAATTTATGGGAATTTTTGTATTCGAATTTCCGATTGCGGAATTAATCTGCATTTGTGTTAAAAAAATGCTTTTACTCAAATCTGCATTTTTTATGTTTGCGTCCCGGAGGTCAGCACCTAAAAAGTTCGTATTCTTTAAGCTGCATCCTGAAAAGTTTGCAGCGATCATTAATGACATACTGAAATTCTTTCTGTCAAGATTTGCTTTCTTGAAATTTTTCCCCAAATAGTTTAAACCGTTAATTTGACTTGATGTATCATTTGCTGAAATACCGGTGCTTATCTGTTTTAATACGTTATTCACGTTTGATCTGTATTCCGGGAGACCCAGCATTGCAATATGATCCATGGGCTGCTGTAACATTTGTTCATTTTCAGAGATAAGCGAATCAATCGTTGATCTTAGAAGTTCATTTGATGTCAAAGTAAATGCCTCAACCAGGTACCATAACATCTGATGTAACTGATATACAATCATAAATACCTGAAAGAGTTTATCTTTCTGTTCAGAATTTGTTTCCCATGTTCCATCTGGTAAATATAGTTGAGTCGTTCTTTGCCCCGCTCCGAAACAGTCATAGGCCAAACAACCCTTGTAATTATTATCAGCCAGTCTGGAGTGGATTTTGCAGCTAAAATCTGAATTAAGATGTTTGCATGGTGTCCCAGCTTCTTTATTGGCAGGAAAACCATCTGTTTTTGTACAGTACAAAGCAACACAGCATAAGCCGCTGCATTTTTTACAATCAATTTTCAGGTTTTTTCTCAAATCGTCATATTTACGATCTGCTCTATTCTTCGTCACAAGATCACCGCCTTAGAATTATTAATTAAATTCCTGTTATTCAAAATTAGTAAACATTCTTTTCTTATAGATATCTTACCATATATTGAAGAAAATTTTAACTATTATTAATATGAGGCGGGTAAAGTGTGTAAGTTAATTAAATATAACTTGTGCACTTTGTTTTATTTAAGGAGTGTGTTAAGATATCTGGAGAGGATGAAGAAAAGGCAGGATTTTTGGCTTATTCGTAGACGCAGAAAGGCAACGTATTATGAGAGCAAGGATATATGATAAAAGTGATCGCACATTCTATGTCTCTGAAGTTTATGGAATCGTAAATTCCGGAGGGGATAAATACATAGTCAGAAGGCATGAAGCTGGGGAATGGAAATTCCATCTGGTTGACTATCTGGATTTTTCTTCAGCGCAGTTTCCTTACCCGGTAAACGTTGAATGCATTGACTGCAATGAACCACCCCGTCAGGCAGAGTGGATTTACAAGACGGAAGGGGAACTGGAAGAATTCAATCAGATCCTGGAGCAGCAATTCTCTCTGCCTCGGATATCGCTGTATAGCGGATACCGTTTTATATGGGAAGACAGTGACAAACTAATTCAGCTGCTTCACGATAAAACAATTCAAGATTACACTGATGATACAGGGGAAATACAGACAAAGCTTACAGGCTGGAATTACATTGAAAATGAGACCGATATAGATATGCTGATGGAAAAATTCGCAGGTTTTCATGACTCTGTCATCAAAGAGATTCACTACCTGAGCGGAGACTATGTAGATGAAGATGGGATGCATCTGACTTTTTCCTATGACAAAAAAATACAGTTTCTGTTTGACAGCGACTGGTCCGAAAGCATAGAAGTGGTATTTGAAGCTCCACGGCTGCTTCAGCTTGTTCCTCCGGGAGAAAATTATTTGGCGGATTTATTTGACGCTTCCATTTTTGTGAAGGATTATGAAGTATATTTTTATGACAGCGTTCTGGATGAAATCCCCGAGACTTACAGCGGAACTTGGATAAAGTCGCTGGGAATGCGATGGAGATTCCTCGAAACGGTGTCCTCGTGATTACATTAGATGAGAATGAATGGGCGGATGTAAGGCTGGCAAGTGTCAAAACACTTGCCAGCCTCTTTTATAAAGTTCCGTTATGAATACGATTTTAGTTTATCTTTTCCAGTTCCCAGATATTTTTGTCCGCTCTAAATGGAAGACATGATAATGCTCCCAAAATCCCGATAACAAAAAACAGCAAAGCAGCACCAGAGCCTTTTCCTGTTCCGAACAGTACGGTCCACACACTAACCGCCGGCTGTCCTGCCATAAACGGTTCAAATACCCGGTCAACCAAAAAACCGCCGCTTAGATAACCCAGGGGAATAGTGAAAAATTGCAAAGTATTCCTTGCTGAATAGACACGGCCCTGCATTTCAATAGGGATTTTCGTACGGAAAAGGACATCCATGTTGGCGCCCATAACTGGAATAAATATCCAGCCAAGGATTGCGCCAAAACACCATACAGGAGTACTCCTGCCAAAAGCAAGGATAAAGTTCTCAGTACCCATGGAAAAAAGCAGACAATTACATATCACCCGAACCCGGCTTTTGGGCGGAGGCAGGATAGAAACCAAAATGCTTCCAACCATGGTTGCAATTCCTGTAACAGTGTTGACCATGCCAAGGGCAAGTTCTCCGCCGCCGACACGTGATAGCATCATAGCAGGCAGGGCGGCATTGAAGATGGAAGCAGTAAAATTGATAACAGCCAAAAACAGAATCAGATCCAGAATTCCCCGGTTATCTTTAAGATACCGCAAGCCGCTTCTGGCAGACTGCAATACCGTTTCTTTCTTAAAGCCGCGACCTTCTGTGATCTGCGGGATTTTGACAAAGCATAACAGCGATAGGAACGCTATGGTAAATGTAGTTAAGTCGAACAGGATGACAAGACGGATGCTTCCAAAAGAAAGCAGGGCGGTTGCCAGCATAGGTGTCAGTACGGTAACCAACGAGTTGGATAAGGAACGCATCCCGCTGACCTTCTGGTAATGCTTTTGCGGGGCCAACAGGCTGATGGATACATCCGACGCCGGCTGCTGCACTGTGTTCATCAATCCATTCAAGGTGTTGATCAAATACAGATGCCAAATCTGGAGTTTACCAGTTGTCATCAGAATAAGCACCGAAACAGTACATAATGCCGCAAAGCTGTCACTGAGCAGCATCGTAGCCTTTTTGTTCCAACGGTCACTCAGTGCACCTGCAAAAATGCTCAAAAGGACATAGGGTGCATAGGAACAGATGGCCAATAACGAGGTGGTGAGAGCCGACCCCTGTTGTTGATAAGACCAGATCACCAGCGCGAAGTTTGTCATCGCACTGCCCAGAGCCGAAAATGACTGTGTAATCCATAATATCAGGAAATTACGAAGTTCCCTTATGTTTGATTTTAAATTTATTAACATGACTTTGCTCCTTTTTCATAAAATCTTTTTGATTAATTGAAAGTGCAAAGCCTAACAGACGAATTCCATCTACTCCGTGCAGTTTCGTCCGTTTCAGACTTTGCACGGAGCAGTGCCAATACAGAGCAGCATTTTTATTCTCCTTTATATCCCGGTTTACGTTTAGAATCAAAATGACCGGGAAGTGATTTTTTATATTCTATCATAAATAATATCAAAAATCCATAATAAAAATGTTGCTGGGCATAGCTGCTGCCGCTGCCTTTCCGGCAATGAAGCAAAGGGCGTACCTGATGAGGTTAAAAAATCATTGACAGGCCCAGGTTTTCATGATATTGTATCTGACAGGTGATGTAATATGACAAAAGGTCAGCTGGAAGCTAAAATCAGTGAAGTTGTCAGTAAATTTGAAGTTGAATATATGGGGAGGGGTCCAAAGACGATCCGTACCTATGTATTAAATGATATGATCATAGTCAGGTTAATTGGATTCTTAAGCCCTTCAGAGAAGAAACTGACGGAAAGCGCACAGGGTATTGAGCTGCTTAAGAAAGTCCGGACTTCCCTGTTCGAGGGCGGTAGGGAATACCTGGAAAAAATATTAACCGATGTTATGGATGTGTCTATTATCAGCACTCACTCGGATATCAGCACGAAAACAGGTGAAAAGATCATTGTCATTACTGTTGATAGGAATTTGGAAGAGCTATATACAGCTAAATAACACCGGAAGACGTCACAAAGTAGAATTATTTCTAAGTTGTAAGTAAGCCGATATCCATGAACTGGATATCGGCTTTATATATATCGAAGGAGGGAGGCGATGAATGAATAGGAGAATACTTTAACAACGAGAAGAAGGTATTCGGGAGGATTTTGTAAAGGGCATTTGGAAAAATGGCAGAACAATCACCTGTCTGGAATATTAAAATAGAAACTATGTAATACTTAATAAAATTGGGAAACAAAGGTTGAAGATGATCATTATAACCACATGGTTTGCGCCTGCCCCATGTTTGGCGCGAACTTTAAATGTGCATAAGGGCTTGCGCAGGAACGGAGGAAAATATGCTGGAATGTTTACGTGATATGAATTTACCCGAGTATGTAACGGATATATTGGCTGAGTCAAAAGGTGTCGTTATTCCAAAGACCAGGAAAGATTTGCTGACCCTGGCAATGGGGAATTCTGAAAATACCGAGTTTTACATTGAATATGAAGTGGAAGGAAAAGGCATGGTATTGGAAGCCACTGCTACGAAGTGTAAAAACGGAGTCGTAGTCAATTATACAGACGATTACATGAGAAGACGTGATCCTGACTGTCTGTTAATTGCGGATAATAAACCAACGGATAAACCCAGATATGAGGAGGTTTATCAGTCTGATTTTGAAACCCTGAGAACGGAAACCTTTAACTGGCTGAAAAAGCAGGAGCTGATTTTTTTCCCGTTTAAGTCAGGCGGACTTGAGTATGGATATGATTCAATCTTAATCGCCCCTTTAAACGCCGGTTTTTTTGCAGCCGGACTTGCAGATTTGCAGGGATTTTTAAATATTGATGAGATTTCTTCTGACTTTAATCCAAGAGCGGTTGTATTTCTGGCTCCTCCGTTTCGGCATACCCATTTTGACGGTAAGCAGATCGTGGTTCATAACCGTCTGGATAAAATTCATGAAGTTTATTCCTATAATTTATATCCCGGCCCAAGCGCCAAAAAGGGCATCTACGGAGTTCTTCTCAATATTGGAGAAGAAGAAGGCTGGGTAACGGCACATGCATCAACGGTAAAAGTAATCACTCCTTATGACAATGAGATCGTCATCATGCACGAAGGTGCTTCCGGCGGCGGAAAAAGTGAAATGATCGAAGACATTCACAAGGAAATGGATGGCAGAGCAATATTAGGGAGAAATACAGTTACAGGTGAAAAGAACTATCTGGTATTAAGTGAAACCTGTGATCTGATACCGGTGACTGATGACATGGCATTATGCCACCCCAAGATGCAGAATGACAGCAAAAAACTGGTGGTCAAGGATGCGGAATCCGCATGGTTCCTGCGTCTGGATAACATCAAGTGTTATGGTTCCTCTCCCCAATATGAGAAAATACTGATTCAGCCGGAAGAGCCCCTTATCTTCTTAAACATGCAGGCAGTACCTGGTGCCACCTGTCTGGTTTGGGAACATACCCTGGATCAAAACGGAAAGCCCTGTCCCAACCCCCGTGTTGTTTTGCCAAGAAGACTGGTTCCCAAAGCCATTGATACACCTGTGGAAGTAGACGTGAGAAGCTTTGGCGTGCGGACTCCGGCATGTACGAAGGAAAACCCGACATACGGAATTCTGGGAATTCTCCACATACTGCCTCCGGCACTGGCCTGGTTATGGCGTCTTGTTGCCCCAAGAGGATTCAATAATCCAAGTATCATCGATTCCCTGGAAATGACCAGTGAAGGAGTCGGATCCTACTGGCCTTTTGCAACCGGTAAAAAGGTGACCCAGGCAAACCTTTTGCTCGATCAGATCTTAAATTCAACCAATACCCGGTATGTCCTGATCCCCAACCAGCATATCGGTGCATATGAGGTGAGCTTTATGCCCCAGTGGGTTGCCAGAGAGTACATTGCCCGCCGAGGCAGCGCCAAGTTTAAACCGGAGCATCTTGTGGAAGCCCGCTGTCCGCTTCTTGGCTTTGGCCTTGATTCCTTAAAGATTGACGGGCAGTACATCAGAAGAGCATTCTTAAGGCCGGAAACCCAGCAGGAAGTAGGCATTCAGGGGTACGACGACGGAGCAAAGATCCTGACAGACTTCTTTAAGCAGGAGCTGATGAAATATTATACCGATGATTTAAATCCATTAGGAAAGCAGATCATAGATATGTTTCTGGCAGGTGCTACGGTTAAGGATTATCTGGAAATCATCCCTATGAGATATTAGGATTGTCCGGAGGCCGGAGGTTTCTGGAAACAGCGCACTTGTATACTAGTGCTTGACAATGAGATTATTTTCGCTTATTCTAAGTATGAACAGAATTTGAGAAAAGAGGTCATGGTATGCGGCTGACAGAACGGTATTCCAAAGAGACAGGAAGGGAATATGCACTCCGGATGTTAAAGGAAAATATTATACATCTTGATCTGGTTCCCGGGAGTATGCTGAGCGAAAATGAATTGTCCTCAGAAATGAATTTATCCCGGACTCCGGTGAGAGAAGCCCTGATTGAGCTGTCAAAGGTTAAAATCGTGGAAATTTATCCTCAAAAGGGAAGCGCAGTGGCCTTGATCGATTATAAGCTGGTGGAAGAGGCAATTTTTATGCGCAATGTACTGGAATGCGCAGTTGTGGAACTGGCCTGTAAGACAGCCGGGGAAGAAGCGGTCATGGAGCTGAAAGAGAATGTGAAGCTTCAGGAGTTTTATCTGGAAAATCGTTCTCCGGAGCGGCTTCTTAAGCTGGATGATGAATTTCACCGGCTTCTGTTTCACATAACCGGCAAGGATCAGGTTTATCAGCTCATGGACAGCATTACCATACATTTTGACAGAATCCGCAGCATGTCTCTGATAGCAGTAAAGGATTTGAAGACAATTTCCGACCATCAGGCCATTGTGGAAGCCATTGCTGCTAAGGACGGAAGCAAAGCAAAAGGATTGATGGAAAAGCATTTATCCAGATATAAAATTGATGAAGAAGCTTTGCGAAAGGAATATTCGGAGTATTTTCTGTGATGTTGGTGTCACGATTTAAAGATATAATATAAGCGGTAATAAGAGAAGAATAGCCTTGTCTCTTATTACCGCTTTTTTGTGATCCGATGTCTAGCCATTAAGAGCGATCAATTATACATTATAAACAAAAAAAAAGAAGATATTTATGAAATATGCTGATTGAACTACTAGTATACTAGATATATACTTAAGACAGGATTAAAAGTCACAAACAATTGCATTTTGAAAAGAATAAGGAGTTAGGAAACGGAGGTATTTAAACATGAAAATGATTATGCGTTGGTTTCCCTTTGGGGATGACAGCGTGACCCTTGGCCAGATCCGCCAGACACCGGGGGTTTCCGGTGTGGCCACCTGCCTGCCTAAGGTACCCGTGGGACAAGTCTGGCCCTTAGAAACCTTAAAAGCCTTAAAAAAGGAGATCAATGAGGCTGGTCTTGAGATGGAGGTTATCGAAAGCGTCAATATCCATGAAGACATAAAGAAAGGCCTTTCTACCAGGGATGAGTATATTGATGCTTATATAAAGACCCTGGAGCATTTAAACCTTGTTGGGGTCAAATGTCTCTGCTATAATTTTATGCCTGTGATGGACTGGGCACGAAGTGATCTTGCTTATCAGACGGAAGACGGAAGCTATGTTATGGCTTACCGCCATGATGAGGTTTTACAGATGAATCCGGAAAAGATGGCAAAGGCCATGGAGGGAAAAGCAAGAGGATACTCCCTTCCGGGCTGGGAGCCGGAGCGGCTTTATGCCATGGCCCAGGACATTGAGTTTTATCAGTCCATGACACGGGAGCAATATTGGAATAATATGAAATATTTCCTGGATGCGGTAGTTCCTTATGCGGAGAAGTATGACATTAAGATGGCAATTCATCCAGATGATCCGCCATGGCCTCTATATGGACTTCCAAAGGTCATTACCAACGGGGAAAATATCCGGACATTTCTTGATTTAAACAGCAATCCCTATAATGGACTGACTTTATGCACCGGCAGTCTTGGAAGCGATTTAAGCAATGACATTCCGGCCATGATGCGGGAGTTTGGAAACAGGAAGCGGATTCATTTTGCCCACATCAGGAATGTGCACCATATTTCAGAAAAGGATTTTGATGAAGCGGCTCATCTTTCTTCCTGCGGGGATTTAGATATGTTTGCCATAATAGAAGCTTTGTATGAATCTGGCTTTGAGGGATATATCCGTCCGGATCATGGCCGCATGATCTGGGGAGAGCAGGCTCGTCCTGGATATGGTCTGTATGACCGTGCCATTGGGGCAAATTACCTGTTAGGTCTTTGGGAAGCCATTGATAAAACCCATAAAAATAGAAAATAGGAGGCATGGATTTATGAAACTGAATCGGTCCTGTTTAACAAACCGGGAAGCCTGGGAAAAGGCTTCTGTAAAGCTGCCGGAATTTGACTGGGAAAAAATGAGGTCGACCACGGATAAGTCGCCGAAATGGATTCATTTTGGAGCAGGGAATATTTTCCGGGGATTCATCGCAGTTCTGCAGCAGCGCCTGCTAAACGAAGGTCTTGAGGAAAGCGGCATCATCGCGGCAGATACCTTTGATTATGATATTATTGATAAAATATATACCCCCTTTGACAATATGACCATGATGGTCAGCTTAAAGCCGGACGGAACCATGGACCGGGAGGTAGTGGCAAGCGTTGCCAGGGGAGTAAAGGCTGATGTGAGCAATGAAACGGATTTCGGATATCTGGTACAGTCATTTGAGAACCCTTCTCTTCAGATGGTAAGCTTTACCATCACTGAAAAGGGATATGCCCTTGCCAATTTCCGTGGAGAGCTTTTTCCTGTTGTGGAAAAGGATATGGAAGAGGGCCCGGAAAAAGCCAGCCATGCTATGAGCGTGGTGACAGCCCTTCTTCTTAAACGGTATCTTGCAGGAGGTTCTCCTTTGGCATTAGTCAGCATGGACAATTGCAGCCATAACGGAGAAAAATTAAGGGACAGCATCGTATCCATCGCTGAAGCGTGGACAAAAAAGGGTTATGCTTCCGAGAGTTTCCTTTCCTGGGTTCAGGATGAAAACAAGGTTTCCTTCCCCTGGTCCATGATCGATAAGATCACTCCGCGGCCTGCTGAAGTGGTGCAAAAAAACCTGGAAGAAGATGGAATCGAAGATATGGCGCCCATCATCACCAGCAAAAACACATACATTGCCCCATTTGTCAATGCTGAAATTCCTCAGTATTTAGTGGTAGAAGACCGCTTTCCAAACGGACGTCCGGCACTTCATAAGGCTGGGGTATACATGACGGACCGGGATACGGTAAATAAGACAGAGCGTATGAAGGTTACCACCTGCTTAAATCCTCTGCACACGGCGCTGGCAGTATACGGCTGTCTGTTGGGATATAACAGCATTGCCGCAGAGATGAGAGATGAGGACTTAACAGCCCTTGTTGAGCGGATCGGCTATAAGGAAGGTCTTCCGGTGGTTACGGATCCGGGAATTTTAAGCCCTGAAGATTTTATCAGAGAGGTTATTGAATACCGTCTGCCAAATCCATTTATCCCGGATGCCCCACAGAGAATAGCAACCGATACCAGCCAGAAGATCCCCATCCGTTTTGGAGAGACCATAAAAGCTTATCTGGCAGATGAAAATCTGGATGTGCAGACCTTAACCGCAATTCCGCTGGCGATAGCCGGCTGGCTCCGTTATCTGCTGGGTGTGGATGATGAGGGAAATGCCATGGAGATCAGCAGCGACCCCATGCTTTCAGAATTAAAAGAACAGTTAAAGGGAATCAGGCTGGGGGAAAAGCCTGAAGGAAAAGAGGGTCTTGAAGAGATCTTGTCCAATCCCGTTCTTTTTGGAACTGATTTGGTTAAAGCAGGCCTTTCCGGAAGGATTGAAACCATGCTTTATGAAATGTTAGAAGGTCCCGGAGCAGTGAGAAAGACACTGCAGCGGTATGTGAAATAAGACAATGAAATGGGGAACCCCTGGTTATTGAAACCAAGGGTTCCCTGTGTTATAATGGGCCTGTCAGGAAGAAAGTACCAGAAAGGTGGACAAGGCCCGTGAACATACAAATTTTTGGAACCGGAAAATGTTTTGATACCAAAAAAGCAGAGCGTTATTTTAAGGAACGGGGAATTAATTACCAGTTTATTGATATGAAAGAAAAGGGGCTGAGCAAAGGCGAGTACAATGGAGTCAAGCAGGCGGTAGGAGGATTGGATGCGATGCTTGATGAAAAATGCAAGGATCAGGAAACCCTGGCGCTTATCAGATACATTGCCGGCGAGGATAAAGATGAAAAGGTCTTAGAGAACCAGAAGGTACTGAAAACTCCGATTGTAAGAAACGGAAGGCTGGCTACGGTTGGATACCGGCCGGAGGTGTGGAAGAATTGGAGTTAGGCTTATAGAAAATAAAGGAGCAAGGAGAAGACAAGATGAAAAAGCCAGAGAAAGATCAGATGTGGGTATTTAATAAGGATATAGAAGGAGTTCAGGCTTCAGAAGGCGTTGTCAGAAAGGTTCTGGCTTACTGTGATGGAATGATGTGTGTGGAAAACCAGTTTGAGAAGGGGGCTATTGGAAGTCTCCACAGCCACCCTCATACCCAGATCACTTATGTTGCCAGCGGAAAGTTTGAATTCACCATTGGTGAAGAAAAGAATGTCGTAGTAGCAGGAGATACGCTATTAAAGCAGGATGGCATCGTCCATGGATGCGTTTGCCTTGAAAAGGGGATATTAGTAGATATTTTTACACCTATGCGAGAAGATTTTTTATAAATAACAGGGTCTTCCGAGAAATAAAAAATAGGACATGTGAAATAAATCTATTGATAAATATGGTATAATATGCTATAAAGAAAGCACAGTGAAGTTAAAGGAGGTGATAGGGATGGGAAAGTATGTTTGTGAGCCATGCGGTTATGTGTACGATCCTGAAATCGGTGATCCAGACTCTGGTATTGAGCCAGGTACTGCATTTGAAGATTTACCCGAAGATTGGGTATGCCCAGTTTGCGGAGTTGGTAAGGACATGTTTGTTGAAGAGTAAGATTGCGGCCATTTGGCCAGCAAATAAAACCTTCAAGCTATCGGCAGATGATCTGCCGGGCTTGGAGGTTTTTTTATGCAACAGGAAATATCAGGGATTTCCTTTTTGCCATTCTGTACTGATTAATTTAGATTGTTTCCAATTGGTATTCACATATGTCTGTGCCAGCTCGATCAGGTATTTATGGGGAGGGTTCATGATTAGATCTTTCCGGTAAAGAATAGAATGAATCCGGTATATTCTGGGTTCCAGCGGAAAGAAGGTAATTTGCTTCGTGGAAATTTCATTTCCTGCCGGTATAAAACCTACTCCAATATTGCTGGACACCATATCGCAAATGGATTGGGCATGGGAAGTGCTGCAGGCTATGGTCGGGTTAAAATCCTGCTTATCGAAAAATTCTTCGACCAGATACCTGATGCAGTTACCTTTATGCTGCAAAATAAACGGATAATTGTTAAAATGCTCCAAAAGCTGCTGACTGTTTAAGGACCGGTTACGGCTTCCGTTTAGCTTCTGGCAATAGGGATGGATGGTGGGCGCTGCAAATACAACTTCTTCTTTTATCAATTCAATGCTCTGTCCTTTGTAAGGATCCAGAGTATTGGCTGTTACAAAGGCAAGATCCAGTTCGCCTCTAAAAATCTGGTTGCTGGTGGAACGCAGATTATCGTCCGACAGAACCAATTCCACTTTTGGATAATACTTGCGGAAATCAGCCAGGATGCAAGAAAGCATCTGCAGGGCGCTGGAAGCGGAGGTGCCTATTCGGATGCGGCTGGTGTTGGAAACACGTTTGATGTCTTTTTCCAGAGATTCCGTTAAGGAGAGTACTTTTCTGGCATATTCCGCATAGAGGCTGCCTACCGGTGTAAGTGTATAAGTACCGCTGGCCCTATGAAACAGGGGAGTCCCCAGTTCTGTCTCCTGCTTGGTAAGAAATTGGCTGAGGGTGGGCTGGGATACGTAAAGTTCTTTTGCGGCCCTGGTCATATTGCCGGTCTCAGCCAGGGCAAGTATGTATTCCAGATATCTGATGTCCATGGAAATTCCTGCTTTCTTAAAAGTATAATTCCTATTATAAGCAAAGGCTATAATAAAAATAGGAAAGGGTTATTGGAAAAACTGCATAATTAAAGATATAATTAGAACCTGAAAGTAGTGAAAAATCATATTAAAAAAAGGAGATGAAGCACTATCGGTTGAAAATCAGCTATTTTGTTATTATATCAGAGAAAAACAATAATGAAAATAGCAAAAACAGTTAAATGAAAAAAGGAGTTATGCAGGGAGGGAGGAATATGGCAGGATATAAGCTCCTGCTATAAAGATGAAATGAAGGCATACATAGCGAAACGCACGGGGCAGATGATATTGATCATTTTTCTCATATCTATTTTTACATTCATGCTGGTATCCCTGATTCCCGGAGACCCGGTTTATGCCATGTTGGGATCGGAAGTATCACAGGAAGAATACGACAGGGTATATCATGAACTAAAATTGGACCAGCCCATCCTTCATCGGTATTTCAGCTGGCTGGGAGGCGCGATCCAGGGTGACTGGGGACAATCAACACAGTTTCATAAAAGTACGTTGGAAATAATTAATGAACGAATACCTATTACATTGTTTTTTTCAATCAGTGCATTCATAATAAGCATTCCTCTTGGAATACTTTTTGGGGTTATCAGCGCAGTATACAGGGGCAGGCCCGCGGATACGGCGGTGACCCTGATCGCCAATATAACGGCCTGCCTGCCCCAATTCTGGATCGCCCTGTTAGTCATGTATGTATTTGCCATGAAGCTTGGCTGGCTTCCATCTTATGGGTTTACATGGTTTCATGTGGATCTTGTGACGGGCATAAGACAGACCATTATGCCTTTGTTCTGCCTTGCCCTGTGATTTCCGTAATGCGCTGTTCAACCGGAAGATGTTGAAATGCTGCGTTTAAAATAAAATACCAAATAGAAAGATCCAGAAGGCCAAGCCCGACTACCGTAAAGCCCATAACGGAACCGGCTGAGAATGCAACCTGGAGTCCTTTATTCAAGCTTTTTGAAGCTCCTTCTGCAGTTCTGCAGTTAGCCATAGTTGCAGTGCGCATTCCTATGAAGCCGGAAAGACCTGAGAAAAAACCACCCGTTAAAAATGCAAACGGGGTAAAAAAGCTTAGGAAACCGTTAAATGCCATAATAAGTAAAATACAAAAAACAGCAATGAAAAATATGGCAACCCCTGAATACTGACGCTTCAAGTAGGCATTTGCCCCTTTTCTTACAGCTTCAGAGATCCGGGCCATTTCTGAGGTGCCCTCTGGCTGCTTTTTAACACGAAGGAACATGACCCAGGCAAAGATAATCCCCAACAATGACCCCATTGATACAAAATAAATTGCATCCATTACTTCATACCTCCAGTTTTATATTTTGATGATTTCATTATAGTACTAATTAATATATATTTTCAACAAATAAATGAATGAATTGACTAATAAAGGTGAGAATTTGCCAATAATTATGAAGAAATCTGGATTTATATTTTGTTTTTTAAACATTTCCTCAATGCTGCCCCTTATGTCTGTGATTATTTTGTTTCAGTGAATCTCTAATAAAGATGATATTCGATTTCTGCTGGATTATTATCGGTAATATTATAATTTTTTTCTTCTGGACTTGTTATTTTTGCAGGAAAAGATTTTCCAACCAAAAAGAACCCCCTGCCCTCATGAGTAAAGGGCAGGAAGTTCTTTTTGCCATTGGCATTTTTTATTTGAAGGTCATTGACTGTAAGTGGTTAGCTTACACCAGGACCCTTGCTTTCGGAGACAGGGGGTGGAGCAACGGTCCCTTCATTCTGGCTGTTGGTATTCTGGACTGTTTGAGTGGCCTGGGTTGTCTGAGTGGTCTGGGCTGTCTGGACAAATGTAGATTTACCTGCTTTTTGCAGATATTCCATAATTCCTTTTGCATCTGCTTCCCCCAATGCCTTATACTGTTCCTCTGTTGACAGAAACAGGGTCAAGTCACTGGTATGGTTTAAAAAGCCGTGCTCAATGATAAAGCCTCTGATTCCATACATCTGGGAATAACGGGGAATCGCATAGTAATCGGCCTGGCTTCCGTCGGGGAATAAGGTTCCGTTCTCCGAATCCCGGAGAATCAGTCCCCGGTTGTTAAGTCCCAGATTATTTAACTGCTTCAGGATGGTATTTGCGGCTTCCTGGGACTGGAGGGCCAGGTCGTTGTTATAGCGGCCGGTTCTCGGGGCCATGGAGCTAACTCCATAAGCATTTTTCACTGTACCGTTTCCCAAAGCCGAGTCTACATGCTGGCTTACGAAAAGATCTGCATGTACGGAGGCGGCAAAGGAGGCCCGCTGATCCAGAGGGACGGTGACTTCTGCGCTGTCCTTTGTTAAATAAACCGTATAATTGGAAAACTGTTCCAGATACTGCTTTGTATAGGAAGCGATCTTCATGGTGATCTCATCTTCAAAATAGGTGACTCCATTATATACAAAGTTACAGCCGGAATAATGCCCGCCTGTCTTGCCGTGGCCCGGATCCAGAACCACGATAAAGTTGGAGTTGTTGCTTCTCATGCCTGGTCCGATTTCAGGCGTAATTGTCTTGGTTACCGGAGGTGCAAAGGCCGGCCCGGTTTCTTCTTCAGCCCATGAGACGGAAGAGGAGGTGGTAGAAATAAGAACGACAAGTAATAGGGCCTTGGCGGCTGCAGGCAGTAAGTTCTTTAATTTTGTCATGATCGATCCTCCAGAATAATTGCGTTTTGCCTTACATTATACCACTCTTTGGCAGATTCTGTAAATGGTCTTCTATGAATTTGTCGCTTATTGTGGTAAAATGTACCGATATAGAAATAACAGAAAATGGAGACTGAAACATGAAGTATTATTTTGCCCCAATGGAGGGGATCACCGGCTACATTTACCGGAACGCTCACCGCAAGTATTTTGATCAGGTAGATATCTATGTTACTCCTTTTATTGTGCCCACCCAGAACCGGAAATTTACCTCCAGGGAAAAAAATGACTTTCTGCCGGAGCATAACGTGGGATTGCATGTGATTCCTCAGATTCTCACCAATAAGGGAGAAGATTTCATATGGGCGGCAAATGAACTGAAACAATTCGGATATGAAGAGGTGAATTTAAATTTAGGCTGCCCTTCTCCAACAGTGGTTACTAAGGGCCGGGGGGCCGGCTTTCTTGGAGAACCGGAGCTGCTTGAACTCTTTTTTGATCAGATTTTTTCCGCTCTTGATATGAAAATTTCAGTAAAGACCAGGATCGGAAAGGACAGCCCGGAGGAATTTGGAAGGCTCATGGAAATTTATAACAAATATCCCATAGAAGAGCTGATCATCCATCCCAGGGTCCAGAAAGATCTTTATAAGAATGAACCTAATTGGAAGGTGATGAAGGAGGCAGTCTCTTTAAGCAAAAACCCCCTGTGCTACAATGGAAACTTGTTTTCCGTGGAAGATTATAAGGAATTTACCATGGTCTTTCCTTCCATAGACAGTATCATGCTTGGAAGGGGAATGGTGGCAAATCCCGGTCTTGCAGGGGAAATGAAAAACGGGAAGAAAATGGAAAAGGGGCAGCTTATAGCCTTTCATGACGAGATTCTAACAGGATATGAAGAGATCATATCCGGGGACCGCAATGTCCTGTTTAAGATGAAGGAGCTGTGGGCATATATGATCCAGATATTTGACGGCAGCGAAAAACATGGGAAAAAGATCAGAAAGACCCAGTGTCTTGCAGATTACAGGTCAGTGGTTGACAGCCTGTTTGGAGAACTGGATTTAAAAGAATCGGCCGGGGCTTTTGGCGGCGTGTAAGAACAGAATATATGTTTATAAGAAAATTATAAAATGATTATAAATTTTTTTAATTAATGAATTGATGCTTCAAGCTTGAACCTATAGTTACTATAGGATATATAATGACCTCGATTTTAAATGACGGCATGGTGCCGTACTGAAAATGGAGGGATAACATGGCTTCAAAATTACTGATAAAGAATGCCAAAGCAATTATAACCTGCGATGAAAATGACCATGTGTACAAAGATACCGATATCCTGATTGAAGGGCCTAAGATTGTGTCAATAGGCTCTGGGATAAAGGAAGAAGGAGCGCAGGTCATTGACGGGTCAGGAAAATTTGTATACCCGGGACTAATCAACACCCATCATCACTTCTTTCAAACCTTCGTAAGGAATCTGATCACCATTGATTATCCGAATCTGACGGTCATGGACTGGATCGATAAGATCTACCGGATTTTTCAGATCGTTGACAATGATGTCATTTACTATTCCACTCTTACGGCTTTTGCCGATTTAATCAAGCACGGCTGCACCTGCGCCTTTGACCACCAGTACTGTTATACGAAGAAAACCGGCAAGGATCCGGTGGACAGGCAGATGGAAGCAGCAAATCTTATGGGAATCCGTTATCATGCAGGGAGGGGCAGCAACACACTTCCAAGGAGTGAGGGAAGCTCGATTCCAGATAATATGCTGGAGACCACGGATGAATTTTTAAAAGATTGCGAAAGGCTTATCCGTCTCTACCATGATCCGGGTCCTTATTCCATGCAGCAGATCGTCATGGCGCCCTGCCAGCCCATTAACTGCAGGCCGGAAACATTTATCGAAACCGTTGCCGCAGCCAGAGACATGGGCGTCAGGATGCACACCCATTTGGGAGAAGGGGAGACGGAAGGGATCAAGGCCCGTTACGGGAAGCGAACCCTGGAATGGTGCAGGGACATCGGATTTATCGGAGAAGATGTCTGGTATGCCCATAACTGGGAAGTGCTGCCGGAAGAATACAGGCTGCTTGCTGAAACAGGAACCGGGATTTCCCATTGTCCTTCGCCGGCTGTGCTGGGAGGTTTCCCGATTCTTGATATCAAGGCAATGCAGGAGGCAGGTGTGCTTATAAGCCTTGGCTGTGACGGATCCGCGACCAATGACAGCTCCAATCTTCTTGATGCCCTTCGCTCGGCTTATATGATGCAGACTTATCATACAAAGGAAAGAGGCGGCTGTGCATCTGCCTATGATATGTTAAAAATCGCTACCGTTAATGGAGCAAAGACTCTGGGAAGACCGGATCTGGGTTCTCTGGAACCGGAAAAGGCAGCGGATCTGTTCCTGATAGATGCAGAAGCCCTGGAGCTTACGGGAGCAATCCATGATCCTAAAAATCTCCTTGCAAGGGTTGGCTTGACAGGAAACGTGTGGCTCACTATGATTAATGGAAAAGTGGTTTATAAGGATGGTATGATCACCGGAGTGGACGAGAAACAGCTGGCTTCTGAAGGAGAAGAGGTCTGCACCAGAGTGATACGAAGGCCAAGCGAGGCATTCCGTCCGTTTTTATAAGCCGCCTTATCATAGAAAGTTGAGGAAAACGGTTTGAAGGAATTTTTATCCATTGGAGAGATGGGATCACTTTTCGGGCTGAATATACAGACCCTGTATTACTATGACAGCATAGACATATTTAAGCCGAGGATGCGGGACATGAAAAACGGCAGGAGAAAATATGAGTTTGACCAGATTTATGAACTGGCAACCATTTGCTACATGCGAAAGCTTGGCTACTCCCTGGAGGAAATTACAAAGCAGCGAAGCACACAGCATGCCGGTTCCGCACTGGATTCCTTAAAGCAGCGTTCAGAGGAGCTTCACAGGCAGTGGATGGAGCTGGTTTCCATTGATGAAGCCATTCAGAGAAAACTTCGTTTTATTGAGGAAGAGATGGAAGATATCCGCACGGCTGAGATCACCATCCGCCATTTTGAAGACAGGGCCTATCTTGCCATTGGAGAAGAAGAAATGATCTATCGGCAGAATTCCTTCTATTTTTATCCCACCATTGCCTTTTATCAGGGAGAAGGGAAATATTTCGGTGCTTATTTATATCCCTCTGGCGAACCGCTGCCGGAGACCATAAGAAAGGATCAGATCCGTAACATTCCTGCCGGCGATTTTTTGTGCGGATATCACCTGGGCTCTTATGAGACGGTTCCTGCTACGATAGAGCGGATCCGGAACGCAAGACCGGATCTGGAATTTGAAGACCTTACCATTAATTTTAACATTCTGGATCAGTTTGTGGAAAACCAAAGCTCCAATTACATCACTCATACGCAGATCCGGATATTAAAACCTTAACAACAGCGTAATTGACAACAAGAGAGGAGAATCATTATGAAAAACTTAAAGAAACTGGCAGCTCTGGTTCTTGCTGCTTCCATGGCAGCCGCATCCTTAGCCGGATGCAGTAAAAACACAGAGACAAAAACGGAGACCCCTAAAACATCTGAAACAACTGAAACATCTGAGGCTTCTAAAACATCTGACGCTTCTAAAACAACTGAGACCTCTAAAACTTTCAAGGTAGCACTTTGCCTTTCCGGTGCGGCCAATGACATGGGCTGGTGCCAGTCCGCTTATGAAGGATTAAAGTTATTGGAATCCGATTATGGCTGTGAGATTGCCTATACGGAAAATCTGACTCCTGATGACATTGAAGCCGCATTTGCCGATTATGCTGCCAATGGCTTTGACGTGGTGATCGGTCACGGCTATGAGTTCGGCGATCCTGCCATTGAAGTGGCAGAACAGTATCCGGATACAAAATTCATTGTAACAGAGGGAGAGGTTTCCGCTGACAATGTGGCGTCCTATGTCACCAAATGCGAAGAAGGCGGTTACATCATGGGAATGCTTGCAGCAGGAATGTCAAAAAGCAATAAGATTGGTTTTGTAGGACCTATTCAAGGCGCCTCCCTTGTTAAAATCATGAATGGCTTTGAGGATGGGGCTAAGTCCGTAAAACCTGACATTGAAGTCCAGACTGCATGGACCGGTTCCTTTACGGATACGGCTCTGGGAAAAGAAGCTGCCCAGGCCATGATCGACAATGGAGCTGATGTCATCGGCCATTGTGCCAACGAATCCGGTACAGGAGCCATCAATGCGGCTAAGGAAGCAAAGGTTTATGCAACCGGAGATTCTTATGACCAGAATGGACTGGCTCCGGAAACTGTTCTTTCTTCTTCTGTATACCATATCCCCCATGTGATTGAAGTAGCCTTTCAGACGGTGGCAGACGGAAGCTTTGCAGGAGGAATCTATGATCTTGGCATGAAGGATGGCGCAGTGAGCATCGCTTCATACCATGAACTGGAGGACAAAATCCCGGATGAGGTGAAAGCGGAGATTGAGAAAAAGGTATTAGCCATTGCAGCCGGAGAATTTACGGTAACATGTGATACAAAGATCAGATAGGGAGTACATATGCCATTATTGGAAATGAAACATATTACAAAGGCATTTTCCGGAGTGTATGCCAATGAGGATATTAACCTTTCCGTTGAAAAAGGGGAGATTCATGCCCTGCTTGGGGAGAACGGAGCCGGAAAGACTACTCTTATGAACATATTATTTGGCATTTATCAGTCTGACGGCGGGGAAATCTTCTACAAAGGAGAATCAGTCCGTTTTCAGTCTCCTGCCGATGCAATAAGCCATGGAATCGGCATGGTCCATCAGCACTTTTCTCTTGTAAACCGGATGGCAGTGCTTGATAATATCATTCTGGGATCTGGCAGCAGGAAAGAGGTTCTTGACAGAAAGAAGGCCTCGGAAGAGATCTGCCTGCTTGCGGAAAAATACGGCCTTTTTGTAAAGCCTGATGAACCGGTTTATAGCCTTTCCGTAGGAGAACAGCAGAGGGTGGAGATTTTAAAAGCACTGTACCGAAAGGCGGACCTTCTCATTTTAGATGAACCCACAGGAGTTTTGACCCCTCAGGAAACAGAAAATTTCTTTCATGTGTTGAGGCGGTTAAAGGATGAGGGGCATGGTATCATCATCATTACCCATCGCTTAAGTGAGATCATGGCGATCAGCGACAGAGTTACCATTTTAAGGGATGGAAAGGCGGTTAAGGATCTGGTTACATCAGATACCACGCCTGAGGAATTATCTGCCTTTATGATAGGCAGGCCCCTTTCCCCTAAAACGGAAGACAGGAAAAAGACATCAAAGGAAGCAGCCTTAAGCCTTGAAGGCGTCTCTTTATCAAAAAAGCGGGCAGGCAAAAAAGCGCTTGATCATATCTGCCTTACGGTCTATAAAGGGGAGATCCTTGGAATTGCCGGAGTGGAAGGAAACGGACAAAAGGAGCTTGCCGAGGTTATTACGGGAATCCGTAAGCATACGGAGGGAACCGTCGCATTTGACGGGAAAGTAATTGACAGCCGGTCTGTGAGAGAACGTTTTCATAATGGCATCTCCTATATATCCGATGACCGTCACATGGACAGTCTGGTTGTGGACATGACAGTAACAGAAAATATGATCCTGCGCACCTACAACCGGCTGCCTTTTTCAAAAAAATGGATTCTGGATTATAAAAAGGCGGAGAACCGGGCATTAGAAGCCATTGAAGAATATGGAATCCGAACATCGGGAAAAAGCGGGGCCAGGACGCCGGTCAAGCTTATGAGCGGCGGAAATCAGCAGAAGGTGATCCTGTCCCGGGAGATATCGAAAGAGGCCAGGCTCATTGTAGCCAGCCAGCCTACCAGAGGATTGGACATCGGAGCAACAGAGTTTGTACATCAGACGTTGATCAGGCAAAAGAACCAGGGAAAAAGCGTTTTGCTCATATCAGCCGATTTAGATGAGATCCTTTCCTTAAGCGACCGGATTGCAGTGATGTTTGAAGGACGGATTATGGGGATCCTTAACAGGGAAGAGGCGGATGTATATAAAATCGGACTTTATATGGGCGGAGTGACGGAAATAGGAGGAAGGCCATGAATCACATGAAAAAATGGAAGGCAATGGAAGTGACGGAGATCGCGTTCCTTTCCATTGCAATGGCGGCCATCCTTATCATTTTATCAGGGGCCGATCCTCTTACGGCAGGACGGATGTTTTTCAACGGAATCTTCGGCAATGTAAGCGGCTTCGGGGAAGTGTTTGTAAAAGCGACTCCTTTGATTCTCACCGGACTTGGCTGTTCGGTGGCCTTTCGGACCGGCTTTTTTAATATCGGTGCCGAAGGACAGTTCTACGTAGGAGCCCTTGCGTCTGCCTGGGTGGCTTTAAATGCTTCCGGGGTTCCCGGAGTTTTTCGGATCATCCTTGCCATTGGCTGCGGTTTTCTCTTTGGCGGTTTATGGGCTCTGATCGCAGCCATATTAAAGGCAAAGCTTGGAATATCAGAAATCATATGTACCATTATGCTAAACTATATTTCCATGAATCTTTTGGGCATCGCAGTCCGCACCTTTCTTATGGATCCGGCGGGTAGCATTCCTCAATCTGAAAAGATAGATGCATCGGTCACACTATTACGCTTCTTAAAGCCAACTAGAGTTCATACGGGCATCTTTATTGCTCTTGGAGCCGTGTTATTTGTATGGTTTCTCATGGAAAAGACGACCTCAGGCTATGAATTCAAAGCGGTGGGCTATAATAAACGGGCAGCAGCATGCAGCGGTATTTCTGTGGTGAAGAACATTATCCTGTCAGCGGTGTTAAGCGGAGGTCTTGCAGGAATTGCGGGAGCTGTGGAGGTATTGGGAGTCCAGAAAAAGCTGCTTGAAGGAATATCAGGAGGCTGCGGCTATACGGCAATCCTCATAACTCTTTTGGCCTTTAATCATCCTGGCGGCGTACTTTTGGTTTCTGTTTTATTTGCGGCTTTGGAAGTCGGGGCAAACTCCATGCAGAGGCAGATGGGAGTCCCCTCTGCGATCGTGGATTTTCTGATTGGATTTATCGTTCTGCTTATACTGGGCAGGGAGCTTCTGACTGGAAAAATGAGAGCAAAGGAGGAGAAATAGATGATACATCAGATCTTAACCGCCAGCTTTCTGACTGCCTTTTTATCTGCAGCAGTGCGAATGGCTGTGCCTCTTGCCTATGCGGGGCTTGGGGAGACGATATCGGAAAAATGCGGAATACTGAACATCGGTATGGAGGGCGTTATGCTTTCCGGCGCTTTTTTCTCCTTTGCAGGCACATTTTACTCAGGAAGCATTCTTGTAGGGCTTCTTTGCGGTATGGCGGGAGGAGCGGCTGTCAGCATACTTCATGGAATTCTGTCTGTCAGACTATCTAAAGACCAGTCGGTCAGCGGGATCGCCATAAATATTTTTATACTTGGTGTTACCAGCTTCCTGTATAAACTGATGTCCGGCGGACAGTCCTACCAGCAGATCGAGCCTTTGTTAAAAGTACGGATACCGGTGCTTGCCGACATACCGATCATTGGCAATGCTCTTTTTAATCAGGATATTCTAACCTATCTGATATATTTTCTGGTCATGGGAGTGTCATTTTTTTATAAGAAGACAAATACCGGACTTTCCTTTGCTGCCATCGGTGAAAGTCCCCGTGCCGCGGATTCAGCCGGGATACCGGTTTACCGGTACCAGTACATCTCCTTGGTGTTAAACGGAATTCTGGGCGGCATTGGGGGCGCATATTTAGTCCTGGTACAGGTGGGGAATTTTTCGGAAAATATGACCTCCGGACGAGGATATATCGCTCTGGCGGCTGTCATCTTAGGGCGATATCTTCCCCTTGGCATGTTGGGAGCTGCCTTATTGTTCGGTGCTGCCAATGCGCTGCAGATCCGTCTTCAGGCGGTGGGAGTTCCCCTTCCTTCCCAGGCATTGTCCATGTTACCTTACCTGATCACATTAGCGGCCCTGCTGGGCTCCGCCCACAAGAATCATGGGCCGGAAAGCCTTGGAAAGCCTTATGTGCGCGGTTCAAGATAAAGATTCTCCTCTTAATGTTAACGCTTGAAGTCTTACTCTGAAAGACTCCAAGCGTTTTTTTTAATCTTTAATTTTCCGGCAATTGTTTGGAAATAATAAAAGAAGAAAGACATTTGAAAACGAATATTTTGTGCCTTGGTAGTTGAAATTAACTATATGTTGTGGTATATTTTTACATATGAGATCCAATAACAGTTATTGATACTAATATAAAACATGGAATGGCAGGAATTGTAAATGGACAAGACAGATGGAAAACAGGAAATTCTTAAATATTTTAAAGAGGTGCCGGAGCTGGAAGGTGTTTTAGAGGGAATCCGGAAGGATTGGGGGGGTGCATCATATGATTTGGAACATCTCTCCGTAAAATTCACAGGGTTCTGCAAGAAAAATATGAGCCTGGGAGAACGGTTTAAGGCGCTCATCCAGGCGGCTGTGGAGCTGACAACCCAGGAGACGCCGAACTGGGAGTATATAGGGGCAAGGCTTTCCATGCTGCGATACGAAACCAGGTTAAAGGAAGAGTTGGATCGCAGAAAGATTGGAAGCTTTTATGATAAAATTCGTTTTCTGACAGAGGATGGGCTTTATGGAGATTACATTTTGGAGAATTACAGGAAGGAAGAAATTGACCGGTATGAAAGCTATATGATTCAGAGCAGAAATCACCTGTTTAATTATTCCGGGCTGGAATTGCTGCTTAACCGGTACGTGATCCGCAGCCGCCAGAATGCACCTTTAGAGTCGCCCCAGGAAATGTTTCTTGGAATTGCCATGCATCTTGCCATGCTGGAAAAGAATGGCCGGGATACTTGGGTAAAACGGTTTTATGATATGCTCAGTACTTTAAAGGTTACCATGGCGACACCCACCCTCTCAAATGCGAGAAAGCCTTACCATCAGCTGTCCTCCTGTTTTATCGATACCGTACCGGACAGTCTGGATGGCATTTACCGAAGCATAGACAGCTTTGCAAAGGTCAGTAAGTTCGGAGGAGGCATGGGCCTTTATTTCGGAAAGGTCCGCGCCGCAGGGAGTGCGATCCGCGGCTTTAAGGGAGCTGCAGGAGGCGTGATCCGGTGGATCAAGCTTGCCAATGATACGGCTGTTGCAGTGGACCAGCTGGGGGTACGGCAGGGAGCTGTGGCGGTTTACTTAGATGTCTGGCATAAGGATCTTCCGGAGTTCCTTACTCTCAGGACCAATAACGGCGACGACCGCATGAAGGCCCATGATGTATTTCCGGCTGTTTGTTATCCCAACCTGTTTTGGAAGCAGGCAAAGGAGAACATAGAAGGGGACTGGTACTTAATGTGCCCTCATGAGATTCTGTCGATAAAGGGCTGGGCATTGGAAGATTCTTATGGAGCCCAGTGGGAGGAACGATATCTGGACTGTGTGAATGACAGCCGTATCCACAAGCGGATCATTCCCATTAAAGATATCATCCGTCTGGTTTTAAAAAGCGCTGTGGAAACAGGAACGCCCTTTACCTTTAACCGGGATATCGTTAATGAAGCTAATCCAAACAGCCACAGCGGCATCATTTACTGCAGCAATCTGTGTACGGAGATAGCTCAGAATATGAGCGGGGTGGAACAGGTGGACCAGCAGATACAGACAGTGGACGGAGAGACTGTGGTGGTTACCGTAACAAAGCCGGGAGACTTTGTTGTGTGCAACCTGGCCAGCCTTTCCCTTGGGAATATTGATCTAAAGGATACCAAAGAGCTGACGGAGCTTACAAGAAGTGCGGTACGCGCTTTGGATAATGTCATTGATTTAAATTTTTTCCCCGTGCCCTATGCGAAGGTCACAAACCTCCGTTACCGTCCGGTGGGACTTGGAGTAAGCGGATATCATCACATGCTGGCAAAGAACGGAATCTCCTGGGAGTCAGAGGAGCATCTTGAATTTGCAGACAAGGTGTTTGAGGCAATCAATTATGCGGCGATTGAAGCTAGCTGTGATTTCGCCGGGGAAAAGGGGAAATATGACCTGTATGAAGGAAGTGAATGGCAGACAGGGGCATATTTTGATAAACGTGGATATTGTACTGAGAAGTGGAAATGCCTTCGGGAAAAGGTGGCAGCCCATGGCATGAGGAATGGCTGGCTCATCGCCATAGCGCCTACCAGCAGCACCAGCATGATCGCCGGTACCACGGCCGGGCTCGACCCCGTTATGAACCGGTATTATCTGGAGGAAAAAAAGAACGGTTTGGTTCCCCGGGTAGCCCCGGACTTAACCCCGGAAACATTCTGGAAGTATAAAAATGCCCATTACATTGATCAGAGATGGTCTGTTAGGGCGGCGGGAGTCCGCCAGCGCCATGTGGACCAGGCCCAGAGCATGAACCTATATATAACGAATGATTACACCCTCCGTCAGGTGCTGGAGCTATATATCCTGGCGTGGGAAAAGGGTGTAAAAACCATTTACTACGTCCGTTCCAAAAGCCTGGAAGTGGATGAATGCGAGGCCTGCTCCAGCTGACAAAGCAGTTGGGAATAACAAAACAAGAGAATGCGGAGAAAACGATATGAAACAATTAAAAAAAAGACCCCTTTTTCAGCCGGATGGGGAGATTGAGGTAAGAAAACGGCGGATGATCAACGGCAACACCACAAATCTCAATGATTTTAATAATATGAAATACACCTGGGTCAGCGACTGGTACCGGCAGGCCATGAATAATTTCTGGATTCCTGAAGAAATTAATCTAAGCAGAGACAGGAAGGATTATCCCTTATTAAGTCCGCAGGAACGGAGGGCTTATGATAAGATCTTATCCTTTCTGGTGTTTTTGGACAGCATCCAGACCGCTAATCTGCCGGCCCTTGGAGAATATGTGACTGCCAATGAGATCAATCTCTGTCTTTCCATTCAAACCTTTCAGGAGGCGGTGCACAGCCAGAGCTACAGCTATATGCTGGATACCATCTGCGAGCCTCAGACCCGGAATGAGGTGCTCTACCAGTGGAAGAGCGACCCTCATCTTCTTGCGCGCAATACCTTTATCGGGGACCTGTATAATGAATTCCAAAAGGATAAGAGCGCATTTGCCTTTATGAAGGCGGTAGTGGCTAATTTTATTCTGGAAGGTGTGTATTTTTACAGTGGATTCATGTTTTTCTATAATCTTGGACGGAATCATAAAATGACCGGCTCTTCCCAGGAGATCCGTTACATCAACAGAGATGAGAACACTCATTTATGGCTGTTCCGCAATATCATTCTGGAACTGGAGAAGGAAGAGCCGGAGCTGTTTACCAGGGAACGGATAGAAGTTTACCGGAGTATGATCAGGGAAGGCTGTGAGCAGGAGATCGCCTGGGGATGCTATGCCATTGGAGATGAGGTTCCCGGACTTACAAAAGAAATGATTACAGACTATATCATGTATCTGGGAAACTTACGCTGTGCAAGCCTTGGCTGGGAGCGGATTTATGAGGGCCATGACAGGGAGCCGGAAAGCATGCTGTGGGTCAACCAGTACAGCAATGCCAATCTGATCAAAACGGATTTTTTTGAAGCGAAAAGCACGGCATATGCAAAAAGCAGCGCTCTGGTGGATGATCTGTAGAAAGTGAAAGTACGTTTTAAAAATTTGCAATTTTAATAATAATAATTGTTTTTATTTTAACAATGTGTTATAATTGAGAAAAACAATTCTTAAGGAGGCTATTTATGGAACGTATTGTAGTAATCGGAGCAAACCATGCAGGGACGGCTGCAATCAATACAATCTTAGATAATTATAAAGACAATAAAGTTGTTATATTTGATTCCAATGATAACATCAGTTTTCTGGGCTGTGGTATGGCTCTTTGGATCGGGGACCAGATTCATTCCTCTGAAGGCCTGTTTTATTGCAGCAAAGATATCTTTGAGAAAAAGGGCGCTAAGGTCTACATGGAAACCAAAGTGGAGCGCATTGATTATGATAAAAAGGTTGTTTTCGCTGAAGGAAAGTATGGACAGAGATACCAGCAGGAATATGATAAACTGATTCTTGCAACCGGTTCTCTTCCTATTTCACCTGATATTGAAGGAAAAGAACTGGACAACGTTCAATTTGTAAAATTATTTCAGAATGCGAAGGATGTCATTGACAAGCTGCATAACAATTCCTTGAAGGATATCGTGGTGGTAGGTGCAGGGTATATCGGCGTTGAACTGGCGGAAGCGTTCCGCCGTGTCGGAAAGAATGTTACCCTGATTGACAATATGCACACCTGTCTGTCAAGCTATTACGATCAGGAATTTTCGGACATCATGTCCGAAAACTTATCAAGCCATGGCATTCAGCTGGTTTATAACGAAATAGTGACTAAGCTTGAAGGTAACGGCAAAGTGGAAAAAGTGGTCACTGACAAAAATGAATACCATGCCGATATGGTAGTACTGGGAATCGGCTTCAAACCTAACAACCAGTTAGGCAAGGAGGATCTTGAACTGTTCTGCAACGGAGCGTTTCTCGTTGACAAACGGCAGCAGACCAGCCGGCCGGATGTATATGCCATCGGCGACTGTGCCACTGTTTTTGATAATTCCATCCAAAAGACAAACTACATCGCTCTGGCAACCAATGCTGTGCGGTCCGGAATCGTGGCAGCTCATAATGTCTGCGGGACACCCCTGGAATCCATTGGCGTTCAGGGTCCAATGGAATCTGCATCTGGAATCTGAAAATGGTTTCAACAGGAATTAGCTATGCAAAAGCCAAAAAGCTGGGGTATGACGCGGAGGCAGCGGATTATGAGGATACTCAAAAACCGGCCTTTATTGAACATGACAATTACAAGGTGAAAATCAGGATCGTTTATGATAAGAAGACCCGCATCGTTCTGGGGGCACAATTATGTTCGGAATATGATATTTCCATGGCAATACACATGTTCTCTCTTGCGATCCAGGAGCAGGTAACGATTGACCGGTTAAAGCTGACGGACATTTTCTTCCTGCCTCATTTTAATCAGCCGTATAATTACTTTACAATGGCTGCCTTGCAGGCGAAATAGGATGAACAGGCATGTGCTTTTCCTGCTGATTAAACCGGATTTTTTTTAAAAACCAAAAAAAGGAATAAGGTGAATCTTCAGGCAGTGCTGCCACAAGGTAATAGCAGCAGGAATTGCACAGGTCTTGACAATTGATTTTTTTCATGTTAGTATGAGAATGCTCTCCAGAAGAGTACCAGTCAGGGGCAGTACTGGTTTCGACAGGGGCTATGCAGCTGGTGAAGCTATCCGNNACTATGATAGTAGAAGAACAGGGAATTGGTTTTTGGACACGGGTTCAACTCCCGTCTGCTCCACTCAATGTAAAAAGCCGTTAAATACCTTTAAATAAAGGGTTTACGGCTTTTTTATTTATGTGAAACTTCCGTTTTAGACCGCTTCGGACTGTTATACAGTGTTGTAAAAGCCGCGAAAACGGAGCATCTCTTAGAAATGCCCCGCAACGTTCTTTATGCATTCAGGATAAGACAATCCCCATTCTTGACACAGGTTTGACCGTCAGGAATTAGAGAACTGCCGGATCTTCGAATGAGGAAGATTAGTGTATCTTTTGGTAATGTTAGATCGCTTATTTTCTGATTCACCCATGGATGATACGGGCCAATCTTAACCTCTCTGAGTTTCATGCTGTTATCCGTGTAGGCGGTGCTGTTTAAGATGATTGTATCGTCTGCAAGCACCATAGTGTCTCCTCTTGGTATTAATGTCTTTCCGTCTCTTAAAATCATAACCGCCATCATCCCATCTGGAATAATGATATCTTTTAAGCTTTGATTAATCCAGGGGTGGTCTTTCGGCAACCGAATTTCCGTTAAGTGGACAGCCGGATCTTCGCTATAATCGTTAAAGGTCAGGAAGATGTTGTCCGTAGTTCCGATTACATTCAATTTCTTTGCCATCCATGGCAGCAAAGATCCCTGAATGGATACGGAAAGCAGACAGACGCAAAAAACAATATGGAATATATCAAGCTCAAGCACAGAAGGATTTAATACAGCTAGTATAGCAAAAACAATGGAAACAGCACCTCGCAGACCAGCCCATGAAATCAAAAGCTGTTGCCGGAATGGAACCTTAAAAGGAGAGAGGATTAAAGATACGACAAGCGGCCGGGCAATAAAAAGCATAAAAACCCAAATTCCTATGGATGGTAAAATCACCGGAATAATTCTGGAAGGAAAACATAGGAGTCCCAGCAGGAAGAACAGTACAATCTGCATCATGCCTGTAATACCGTCAAAAAAGTGTACCATTTCTTTTTTGTAGTGGATATTACTGTTTCCTATGATAATTCCTGTTATATAAACACTTAAAAATCCGTTTCCGCCTACAGAATTGGAAAGTCCATACGTCAAAAGGGCCATGGAGAGGCCAAGGATTGGTCTCATTTCTCTTGAACGGAAGTGTTTCATGCGGAAAATGAAATATCCTGCACAACCAGCCGCAGCGCCAAAAAGAAGACCAAATAAGACTTCCTCCCCAAAGATTATACCTACGGAAGTTGGAGAAGCATTCCCGTTCATGATCCCAAGAACAATGATCGTCAGCATATAAGAAACCGGGTCATTGCTTCCGCTTTCCACTTCAAGTACGGAGGCCATGCCGTTTACCAGATTCAGTTTTTTTACCCTGAGTATGGAAAAGACGCTTGCTGCATCTGTGGAGCTTAATATGGAGCCTATTAATAAGCCTTCGAGCAGAGATGTTTTCAAAAAGAAGTGACAGAACAAGCCGGTCAGTGCCGCAGTAAGGATTACGCCTGCGCTGGATAAGATAATGGATTTGGCGGCTACCGGTTTGGCTTCATGCCAGTTGGTACAAAATCCGCCGTAGAACATGATGAAGATTAGGGCGATGGAGCAAATGGTTTCAGAAAGTGCGTAATCAGAAAAATTAATCCGGAAAATCCCATCCGTTCCAAACATCATGCCTAAAAGAATAAAAAGTAGCAATGACGGAACGCCGATTCGGTAAGATAGGTTGCTGGCTAAAATGCAGAGAATGCAGATGATAGCTGCTACAATTAGATATAGTTCCATTAATTCCCTCCTTGATATCAATGTCAGAAATAATTATATCATAAAAATTGAAAATAATATAAGAAGAAAATAAATTGTACAAAGTATTAACACGTGTTCAGCGAAGTGGCTATTTATTGAAGATGCACAAGGTAATATGTATCAAATGGAAACTTGTTATTACGGTTCATACCTTGACAAATTAATTAAAAATGGATCTGTTGTTGATTTTAATTATATAGATATCTCATTGGCTCTAAATATTGGAGATTGGGAAAAGGAAATATGGAGCGTTTCAGAGGTTAAAAGTTTCATTAGAAGGGATCCTTCGAACCGGTAAAGCACTTCCAAGGGCTTATACATGGGTGGAAGCCTTGAAAGGTTTGGAAAAGGACGGCGGCGGACTGGACCACCCACGGCTAAACCGTCACCGTCAGCAGGCCTGCCATATACCTGTCTTTTAGCCCAGCATTCTTATTCAGAAATCTGTAGTTTCAGTACATCAGGTCTGGAATAATGACCAACAGGATCAAATTCCATTTTACTTGCTGAGGCCCAGGTGGTATCAATGTCTGTATAAATGATTTCTTCTTTTCCCCATACTGGTTCTGTAACGTAATGACCATAGGGATCGACTACACAGCTTCCACCGGTGCAGATATTTTCTGGAAGTTGCTCCATTTCCTGAGGACAATGAAGATTTTTGGGGTACATATCTTTTGTAACATACTGATTTACGTTCATGACATAGCAGCGTCCTTCCAGGGCAATATGGCGGATGGTATTCTGCCATTCAGGATTATTGTTGGTATTGGGAGCCAAATAGAGTGTCACTCCTTTTTCATACAAGGCAGCCCTTGCCAGAGGCATGTAATTTTCCCAACAGATCAAACAGCCCATATTTCCCCACGGAGTTTCTACAATAGGAAAATACCCATTGCCGGCATCGCCCCAAATGTATCGTTCGGCTCCTGTAGGTTTCAGTTTTCGGTGCTTTGCAACAAGATCTCCTTCCGGAGAAAAAATGATATTTGTACAGTATAAAGTACTGTTTACGGAATCTCTTTCCGTAATTCCAAGACTGACATAAGCGTGAGCTTCTTTTGCTGCTGACGCAATTCTTTCTGTATCGCTGCTTGGAACTACCATGGAATTATCATAATAAAGTTTCCAGTCCTTTCGACCGTCTTCTGTCCGGCTTCCGACTGTAAAACCAAATGTCATGCCGTAAGGATAACAGGGAACGAAGGATTCAGGAAAAACAATCAGGTCAGCACCTTTGGAACCGGCTGTATGAATCAGTTCAATTGCCTTTGAAACAGTCGCTTCTTTGTTAAATAAAATAGGTGCTGCCTGAATTAATGCGATTTTGCAGGATTCTTTTATATCGCGCATGAAAAATCTCCTCTCTTAGTAAGGGTAAAATTAAATTTATTATCCAATAAGGTATATGAATTGTCAATGATCAATTTTCTACTGAGAAACCGTTATTTTCTGTTGGGAAATAGCTGAACTAACATCGTGAAATTTCCTTGCATATATGGAAAATATAATCTTGGGCTATTGCTAAATAAGGATAATATAGAAAATCTTTCATGTGACGAGGTTTTATCAGACGAAACACTGAATTGCCGTACATTGAGAGCTTAATATTGATAGTTAGTAATATTTATGGTATTCTTTTCAAAAATATTATTTGAACTATAGGAGGGACCATTCGTGAAATGGAACAGTATTTTATATGATAAATCGCAATCTTTTGTTTCGGAGTATGGGAATGATTTAATTACATTCCTTCCTTCTGATAAGAACCAATGCATACTGGATCTTGGCTGTGGAACAGGAGATTTAACAATGAAACTCAGTGAAATTTGTGATGAGGTTGTTGGAATTGATGATTCAGAAGAAATGATTGAGGCTGCAAAAGTAAAGTACCCTCATCTGAATTTCCAAGTCATGGATGCTTGTTTTTTACCATGGGAAAATAAATTTGATATAATTTTTTCAAACGCTGTATTTCATTGGATTCTGGATCAAGAGATACTTCTGAAAAGAATTTATAGTGCCCTTAAGGACGGCGGAAGTCTCATTTGTGAATTTGGAGCGTATGGAAATATATCAGCAATTGAATCGGCGTATAGTTCTGTTGTACCATCATATAAAAGTCCTTTTTATTTTCCAACTGTTGAATCATATTCTGTTGTACTGAAGAAAGCAGGATTTCGTATACAAAAAATTTATGACTATGATAGACCCACGCCATTGTCTGATGGAAAGTATGGTTTACGAAAATGGATGACACAATTTTTTTCGAATAACTTATCCTCATACAATAACTTGGAACAAGAGAATATTCTTAAAAACGTTGAAAGTTTATTGGAAAACCAACTGTTTGATGGAGTAAAATGGGTGGCAGATTACAGGAGAATTCGGGTAATTGTATCAAAATAAAGAGTTCCAAGCTTCACGCGGCTTTAACTTTGAATGAGCCTTTCCATTATGAATATAATACGATACCGACAAAATCGAATATGTAAAGAAAACTACTAACTATCAGTATTAAGCTGGTAGTAATAGGTCAGGATCTGGTGCCCTTTTTCTGCCTGTTCTCAAGATTCACACCTTGTCTACTTCTCCCATATAATATTGTGTAATGCGATATGAAAGGAGTCAAAGTATAGTGAGTAGCAATAATTTTAAATATAGCTGCAAATGTTTTGAAAAGAGCGAACCCAAGCGCGAATGTGAATGCAAACCTAAACGTGAATGTGAAAAAAAACATGAATGTGAATGCGAACATGAACGTGATCATGGCAGGGACTGCGAATGGTTCGGAAAAGCATTAAAAGAGGCTTACTGGAGAGGCTTTAAAGACGGCTGTAGAAAATGCAGACGGAAAGAAAATGAATGTGACGAATGTAAAAAGTATGATGAATATGAAAATTACGAAGAATATGAAGATTACGAAGAGTATGAAAATTAGTCTTTGATAGAAGCGGGTTCCGGTGTTCCGGACCCGCTTTTAAAAAGTTCTTTTCAAACTGTTTGCATGGACATTTAAAACTTCTGGATGTAATATTGAGTATTAATAATAAGCTCCTTTTGAGTTTTATCTGTGTGCTGTTTTAAGCAGATAAAGCTTTCTTCCGGGGCATTTATCAGCATTTACCCGCCACATACAGGTCTTGCAGTATAAGCAGGTCCCCACATCCCGCCCTGACTTAGCATCATTGGCCCAGTTTGGATTTACCAGAGTTCCTCTTCCGATATCGACCATATCTACACCGGTTTTTTGCAGAATTTCCTCAGCCTGTTCCGCGGATGCGATTCCTCCTACGGCGAAAACAGGAATGGAAACTCTTTTTCTGATTTCCTGTGCTGCGTAGATGCGGTCACTAAAAGGATAATTTTCGGGCTTTTCAGGGTAGGATCTCTGCTCAAACCCATAGGAAATATCCAGAAAATCAACACCGTTTTCTTCAAGCTCTACAGCATGGGCAATGCTGTCTGCAAGAGTGGGCTCAAATGCCCCCAGACGTACCCCAATCACAAATGATTCCGGTACCCGACGGCGAATTTCGCGAATGACCTCCAGTGCAAACAGGGAGGGTTGCTTGCCGTAGTCATCGGTTCGCCTGTTGACAAGAGTATTGTAAAACTGAGAAATTAAGTAGTTGTGACATGCATGAATTTCCACCCCGTCGTATCCTGCCTTTACTGCACGCTCTGCCGCAGTGACAAAAGAGTGCTGGATACGGTGCAATTCTTCAATGGTCAACGCACGGGCTTGTTTTTCCTTACCTTTGACGGTGCAGGTGATATCGCTTGGACAAACAGTATCCTCCATGAAACCAAAGACCCCCGCGTGATGGAGCTGCACAAAAATAGGAGTGTGATACTGATGAACGGCATCGGTAATTCTTTTAAGCCCCTCAATGTGCCCATCTTCCCAAAGGCCGAGCTGGGTGTCTGTGAGCCGGCCGGTCCGTTCAACGCAGGTTCCTTCCTGAATAATAAGGCCTGCTCCGCCCTTAGCCATTTCCCTATAGTGTTCAGGTTGACGGTCTGTTACAGTGCCGGTATCATCCGCCCAGTGATAAACCACCATGGGTGGAACGGAGATGTGATTTTGCAGGGTCAGATTATGAATCGTAAGAGGTTGAAAAAGTTGTTTCATAATGAAGTCTCCTTTTCATTGTAAGTTATAAGATTTACTATATAATAAACTAAACGTTTAGTATTGTCAATGCTTGTTTTTTTATTAAAATCATTATATAATAAACGTATAGTACAGTTTTATTATACATGTAGCAAATAATAGATAGAGGAGGTTAATAGAATGGCAGAAAAAGGGCGTCCCAGAAGTGAAAAAACAGAAAAGGCAATTCTTGCGGCGGCATATAAGCTCTTAATGGAGGAGGGATTTCAATCAGTAACGGTGGAGAGCATTGCAAAAGAAGCTGGTGTTAGTAAGGCTACAATTTACAAATGGTGGCCGAATAAAGCTGCTGTGGTAGCAGATAGTTTTTTTGAGGCGTCGCAGCAGCGTATACACACACCGGATACAGGATCGGTGGAAAAGGATCTTTTACTACAGCTTGGCAATTTAAGTGATTTTTTGGAAACAGATAAGGGGCGTGTGATCACTGAACTCATTGCACAGGGACAATTTGATCCAGATGTGGCCAATGCCTATCGGACACGGTATTTCGCCCCGCGCCGTCTGGCTGCACGGGAAATTTTACAGCGCGGAATGGACAGAGGAGAACTAAAAAAAGACATGGATATAGATCTGAGCATTGATTTGATTTTTGCCCCGCTATTTTACCGAATGCTGGTAACGGGTGCTGAAATTGACTCTGATTTTATCAAAAATGTAGTCATTTGTATCCTTACAGGCATCAAGGTATGATGCCCTCACTGCCTGCAGAACGCTGGTGGGTTTTGCGGGTTGATAATTGATAAGCACGATGGTATTCTATTTATAAAGCTGTTTATATTATGAGGGGGATTGATCTTATGAAAGTTGTATTTATAATTGGAAATGCGTCTGTTGGAAAAATGACAGTTGGGCAGGAATTGATGAAAATTACAGACTTGCGATTGTTCCATAATCATATGACAATTGAGCCTGTAATTGAAATTTTTGGTTCCTACAATGGAAGAATAACTTCCCGTTTAAGAGATGTGGTTTTTGAAGAATTTGCAGCATCAAATAATTACGGTCTTATTTTTACTTATATGTGGGCGTTTGACCAGAAGTCCGATTGGGATTATATTGAGCATGTCAAAGATATATTCAGGCCATACAAAACCGACTTTTACTATGTCGAACTTGTTGCTTCAAGAGAAGTACGTTTGGAAAGAAATAAAACGGAAAATAGATTGCGCAACAAGGCATCGAAACGGGATATTGATATTTCCAATCAGAGATTGATCGGCGCTGATGGAAAATACCGTTTAGTAAGTAATGACGGAGAAATACCATTTGATAATGCCATTAAGATTGATAATTCATATATTTCACCTGATGTTGTTGCTCAAGAAATAAAAACCCTCTTTCAATTGTAGTTGAAGCTTCAAAATTGAGTCCACAAAAACTACTGGCGATTAATCGTTAGGCTTTCATTTTTTCGCAGCAATAAAAAAAATGAAATTAATAGCTTGTTTAAGGTGTCATAGCAATATAGCTTAGCATACATTAATCATATAAAATTATAGAAATAGGAATAATTATATGGATTGTTCTCAAGGCGATCCCAGAATGGGCTCTGATGGAAGAGGTGTAGGCGGTAGAGGTGTAGGCAGAAGAGGTTTTGACAGAAGAGGTATGCGTGAAGAATTTGATAGAAGAATGGAATTTGACAGAAGACAAGAGGCGGAACGAAGAGAAGAATTCGATAGGAGACAAGATTTTGACTCAAGATTTCCGTTTTGGTGGTTATTATTTTTTTAATAAAAGTTATGTAGGCCGAACTACCAGCTATTAAACTATATAGTTGGTAGTTTTTTAATGCCTTAATGCAGAAATATTATGCATATCAGTTCGGCTTATAGGATTGCCTCTATTGGTGATTACCGGCTTCTTGAAAGAACGGGAAAGGAGGCTGAATGTATGGGATCTACACCTGCTGAGGGTAATGTTCTATCTTCCGATATATTTTACATTGCGCAGCAGTAGAGTAAAGTAAGGATTTTACATACCAGAATACCCTTGAAAACAGCGGATTTCACACCTTGTCTATATGTCCCATATAATATAGTACAATTAAAAAAAGAGAGGTGTTATATATGTGCTGCTTTTTCGGAGGATGCAGAAATAACTGCAGATTCTGCGGTGGAGGCTGTAGATGTTGTAGATGTCGTAATTTCCGCGATCGCGATTGTGAAGATGAACGCGAGCGTGATGAATGTGAAGAAGAAAGAAGAAGAGCATTCTGTGCTGGATTCAGAGCAGGTTGTAATGATCCTAGGTGCCATTGCTGCCGGCGTGACCGCGACCGTGATCGTGACCGTGATCGTGACTGTGATCGTGACCGTGATTTTGGCCGTAATTTTGAAGAGGATATTTTCGAATAGAGAATATAGAAGCGGGGGCCTGTATATAAATTCAGGCTTCCGTTTTTACATTAAATATCTGCCTGCAGGATTATCTTTAACAGTTAGGTAATGTTACAGACACAATTTCCGGGAATGGTGCATATACTGAAAGATATGATAAAAATGTCAAAGGAAATTTGGTACAATGCGTGGGGAGAAAATGTGGCGGAACCGTCTGGCCGTTGAAAAGCAGTATGATCATGGGGGTATCAGGCCTCAGATAAAAGGAATGTCCTGTTACATCAGGGCTGCGGTGTATGAACCTAAAATTACGAGACAGGTCAGAGCAATGGCAGGGCGGACAGGAATGAATATGGCAGGTGTAGAAAACCGCATAAAATCCAGGGATTCCTATTTGGAAAAGATTCAAAGAAAATGCTACCCTGGCTGCCAGAGATACGAGGTCAAGGATATATTGAGATATACCTATACAGCTCCTGCGGAAGAGCTTGCGGAGAAGGTTTTAATAGCCATGGAGCTTTATTGGGAAGCAGGCTTTCATACGGTTGAAATTAAAAATTACTGGCTTGACAGGCAGAGTCCTTATAAGGGGATCAACACCACCTTATATTCGCCTAACGGCCAGATTTTTGAATTACAGTATCATACACCGGAAAGCTTTTCTATAAAAAATGGGGTAATGCATGAATTATATGAAAAGCAAAGGCCGATCAAGGACATGAGCAGCAAGGAGTACTTAGAGCTTAAGGATCAGATGATTAAGCTGTCCAATGCCATGGAGATTCCCAGGGGAATAGAACGGGTGTAGAATCTTAAAAGCGGAGTGGGCACAAAAGTTTTTTGGTCATGGAATGGAAGTTTTAAAATAGGTTATGCTATTAAGAAAATTCACAAAATTTTCAAATTTTTCGGGTTGCAAACCAGAAAAAATGGTGATATACTGCTACATAGTTAATTAGCTAATTATTAAGAAGCTAACAGAAAGGGGAATATCTGCAAATGAAACCAATGTGCCCGTTCCGGGATAAGGGACTGAAGGAAGATTTTTCACCGGCCCACGGCGTGATGGTAAGATATATGAGGATCATGCAGCTGCATCGGTATATTTTGGATGAACGTCTGAAGGAGACAGGGGTATACCGCAGCCAGCATCAGATTCTTATGATGCTTTCTGACCATTCCAATGTATCCCAGAAGGAGATCGCAGAACGCCTTTATGTGTCCACTGCCACCATAGCGGTATCGGTAAAGAAGCTGGAAAAGGGTGGATACATCACCAGAGTGGTGGATCAGGAGGATAACCGGATGAATAAGCTTTGTCTGACGGAGAAGGGAAAACATACGGTAAAGCATAGCCGGGAATTTTTTCATAATGTAGAAGAACGGATGTTCCGTGATTTTTCAGCAGAAGAAATGGCTGCTATGGGGCAATTCCTGGACCGTGTATATGATAATTTATCTCATCTTCCTTTGGAAAAGGACACGACAGAAAGAGAGGATTAATAACTTGAAACGATATTGGAAATATATCAGGCCTTATCTGGGAGCCTTTATAATGGCGCCCCTCTTAATGTTAACGGAAGTATTTGGTGAGATCATGCTTCCCAGGCTGACATCCCTGATCATTAACAACGGAGTTGCCGCAAGAGATGTAGGATACATTTTAAAAATGGGAGGCAGTATGGTCGCCATCGCCGTTATCATGGCCGCGGGAGGAATCGGAGCCTCCTATTTTTCTTCCAAAGCATCTATTTGCTTCAGCACAGACTTGAGAAAGGATGTGTTTCATAAAGTCCAGCAGTTTTCCTTTAAGAATATTGATGATTTCAGCACGGGGTCATTGGTTACCAGGCTGACCAATGATATCCAGCAGATTCAAAATGTGGTCATGATGAGTTTGCGCCTGCTGTTCAGGGCTCCGGGACTTCTGATCGGCGGTCTTATTATGGCCTATCTCATGAACCGCCAGCTGATGGTAATCCTTTTGGTGGTGATTCCTTTACTGGTCTTTTGTATCATTTTGATTTTAAAGGCGGCTTTTCCGCGCTTTGAGGTAATGCAAAAGAAGATCGACCGCTTAAACTCCGGTGTGCAGGAGGCTTTGACCAATGTGCGGGTCATTAAGTCCTTTGTCAGGGAAGATTTTGAGGAAAAGAAATTTCAGGCTACTAACCTGGATTTAAAGGAAGGCAGCCTTGATGCCATGAAGATTGTTATAATCAGTATGCCGGTGATGATGCTTGCCATGAACGCCACGACCCTTGCCGTGGTCTGGTATGGGGGCAATCTCATTATCGCAGGTAAGATGCCCGTAGGTGATCTAACGGCGTTTACCACCTACATCGTACAGATCCTCATGTCCCTGATGCTGTTATCCATGGTATTTTTGCAGGCTTCAAGGGCTATGGCTTCCTTAAGGCGTGTCAGAGAGGTTCTGGATACAGAGATCGATCTGACAGATGAACATGCTTCTGAACCATCAGCCCAGGTTACAAGCGGCAAGGTGGAATTTCGTAATGTTTCCTTCCAGTATGTAAAGGGAATGGATGAAATGGTTTTAAAACACATTAATTTTACTGCAGAGCCTGGAGAAACCATTGGAATTATTGGTTCTACAGGAAGCGGAAAAACTTCACTCGTGCAGATGATCCCCCGCCTTTACGATGCGGATGAAGGACAAGTTCTGGTGGATGGCATTGATGTAAGGGATTATTCCATCAGGAACCTCCGGGAAGGTGTCGGAATGGTTTTACAAAAGAATGTCCTTTTTTCGGGTACCATTGAAGAAAATCTCCGCTGGGGTGATGAGAATGCCACCATGGAAGAAATCATCCTCATGGCGGAAAGCGCTCAGGCCGATGGCTTTGTTGCTAATTTTAAAGATGGGTATAACACGGATTTGGGCCAGGGGGGTTCCAATGTATCTGGCGGCCAGAAGCAAAGACTCTGCATTGCCAGGGCTCTTTTAAAGAAGCCGAAGATATTGATTTTAGATGACAGCACCTCGGCTGTGGACACGGCAACCGAAGCCCGTATCCGCCAGTGCTTCCAGACGACACTGAAAGACACTACCAAATTCATCATTGCCCAGCGGATCGGATCCGTGGAAAGCTCGGATAAGATCATCGTGCTTGATGACGGTCAGATCGTAGGTATGGGATCCCATGAACAGCTGCTTAAGTCCTGCGAGGCTTATCAGGAAATTTACTATTCCCAGAGTGATCAGGATAAGGAGGCAGGTGCATAATGAATGAGCAAAAGAGAATAAACAGCTTAAAAAGGCGTTATAGCCGGTCTTCCCAGCCAGTCAAAAGCCATGGGCCCATGGGGGGGAATGGAGCCGGACGGCAGATCAAGGGCCGCCTTCCGAAAAATGCCAAGGAAACCATCCGGCGCCTTATGTCTTATTTAAATGAATATAAGCTTTACATGGGATTGGCATTTGTCTGCGTCATTATTGGTACGCTTGCCACGTTAGCCGGTTCTTATATGTTAAGGCCTATCATAAATCAATATATCGCACCTCCCGGAGGCGGGCTGGGGAGTGTGTCAGGTCTTGCAAAAGGTCTTTCGGCAATGGCTGCCGTTTTTCTCATCGGTGTTATCGCTAACTATGCCCAATCCAGAATCATGCTGACAGTTGCGCAAAATGCCCTCCAAAAGATCAGGGATGATTTATTCAGCAAAATTCAGACCCTGCCGGTACGGTTTTATGACACCAATAACACCGGTGATCTGATGAGCCGGTTCAGCAATGATGTGGATACCATCGGTCAGATGTTAAGCAGCACCCTGGTCCAGCTTTTTACCGGAGTCTTAAGCATTATAGGTACCCTGGTGCTTATGATCTATACAAATATCTGGCTGACTCTGGTGACCATGATCATGATTCCTCTTATGATGAGGGTCGGCGGCATTGTTGCTTCAAGAAGCCAGAAGTTTTTCTCCGCTCAGCAAAGCTCCCTAGGCGCTGTAAACGGATATATTGAAGAAATGATCAGCGGCCAGAAGGTAGTAAAGGTGTTCTGCCATGAAGACGTAGCAGAAGAAGAATTTGAAATCCTCAATGAGGATCTAAAGAACAACATGATTCACGCACAGTTTTTCGGCAGCGTGATGATGCCGGTCATGGGAAATTTAAGCCAGTTGAACTACATTCTGACTGCATGCATCGGAGGACTTCTCTGTGTGCTCCGAGGCTTTGATGTGGGCGGACTGACCGTATTCTTAAGCTTTTCCAGACAGTTCGGCCGTCCGATCAATGAGATGTCCATGCAGGTGACCAATGTATTCTCCGCCCTTGCAGGAGCAGAACGGGTATTTGCCGTTATGGATGAGGAGCCGGAGCCTGCAGATGACGAAGACGCGGCAGAACTTGATCCGATGAACGGATATGTGGAATTAAACCATGTGACCTTTGGCTATGACCCAGACAAAGTCATTTTAAAGGATTTAAGTCTTTATGCAAAACCTGGGCAGAAGATCGCCTTTGTGGGCTCTACCGGAGCAGGAAAAACCACGATCACAAATCTTCTTAACCGTTTCTACGATATTCAGGGCGGTGAAATTGCCATTGACGGGGTGGATATCCGTCATATCAAGCGGGAAAACCTGCGCCATAATATTGCCATGGTCCTTCAGGATACCCATTTGTTTACAGGAACCGTAATGGAAAACATCCGTTACGGAAGACTTGATGCAACGGATGAAGAGGTGATCCAGGCGGCAAAGACGGCCTCCGCTTATTCCTTTATCATGAGACTGCCTGCCGGCTTTGATACACTGTTGGAAGGTGACGGGGCCAACTTAAGCCAGGGGGAAAGACAGCTTTTAAACATCGCCAGGGCAGCGATTTCAAAGGCTCCCGTTCTGATTCTTGATGAAGCGACCAGCTCCGTGGATACCAGAACGGAAAAGCATATTGAACGGGGCATGGACCGTCTCATGGCGAACCGGACTACGTTTGTGATTGCCCACCGCCTTTCTACGGTGCGCAATGCCAATGCCATTATGGTTCTGGAAAACGGTGAGATTATTGAGCGAGGAGATCATGAGGATTTACTGAAACAAAAAGGCAGGTATTATCAGCTTTATACCGGGGCAGTGGAGCTGGATTAAACAAAAAACCCGGCCTGCATACCTTAAGGGAGCATTGAAAAAAACGGCAGTCACGTAGTCATTCGTGATTTCGTTATCACGATGCTTCCTTTTATTTATTAAAATTTCTAATAAATAAAAGGAGAGAACCATAATATTACTTCATAGAACCAGGAGAAGAGTCTTTATATGTATTAAAAAATTAACAAAAATATAACAAAAATTTAACGAGAAATGGTTTGCAAAATTAAAAATACTGTAGAAAAACGGCTGATAATCAGGGATTTAAGAAAAAAAGAAGATATAATTGTATTTTTTCAAAAACATACCAAAGCTGCTTATGTTAAAATCGTTATTTATTTAACAAAAAATGAAGTCAGAGACCAGCATTATTTCCTGTAAATAAGGCGAATTGTATATAAAACACAGTATACAATATGTATTTATGCATTGTTTCGGTTACTAAATTATGATATACTGTTTCAGATGGCAAAAAGTTGAAATTTTGCTAGGAGAGAGAAAGAATTGTAGAGAAAGAGGGTTAGTTAAATGGGTCTGGCTACATTTAAAGGCGGCATTCATCCTTATGAAGGAAAAGAACTGTCGGAAAATAAACCTGTACAAGTGCTGCAGCCAAAAGGCGAGATGGTGTTCCCCTTATCCCAGCATATCGGTACACCGGCAAAACCTTTGGTGGCGGCAGGTGATCAGGTGCTGGTTGGACAGAAAATCGGGGAGCCGGGAGGCTTTATTTCTGCATGCGTGATCAGCTCTGTTTCAGGAACGGTAAAAACCATTGAACCAAGAATGGTTGCAAACGGTTCTATGGTTCCGTCTGTTATCATAGAAAACGACGGAAAGTATCAGGCGGTGGAAGGATTTGGCAAAGAGCGGGATCCAAAAACCTTATCAAAGGAAGAGATCAGGAATCTTGTAAAAGAAGCAGGAGTCGTAGGTCTGGGCGGCGCCGGATTCCCCACTCATGTGAAGCTGACGCCAAAGGATGAATCAAAGATCGATACAATCATTGTTAACGGTGCGGAGTGCGAGCCGTACTTAACTTCTGATTACCGGATGATGTTGGAAGAGCCGGAGAGCATTATAAAAGGGCTTAACATAATCCTCCAGCTGTTTGACAATGCAAAGGGAGTGATCGGCATTGAAAGCAACAAACCGGAAGCGATCAAGCTCATGACAGAGCTTGTAAAGGATGAACCAAGAATCACGGTCTGTCCTTTACAGACTAAATATCCCCAGGGCGGCGAGCGTACTCTGATCTATGCCGTAACAGGAAGAAAGATCAATTCCACCATGCTTCCGGCAGATGCAGGCTGCATGGTAGACAATGTGGATACGGTGATTTCTATTTATAATGCGGTTGCAAAGGGCATTCCTTTGATCCGCCGTATCATTACGGTGACGGGTGATGCCATAGCAAATCCACAGAACTATAATGTTCGGACCGGGACCAGCTATACCGAGCTTATAGAGGCTTCCGGCGGCTTTAAGACGGAACCGGAAAAGGTGATTTCCGGAGGCCCTATGATGGGGCAGGCTATGTTTAACTTTGATATTCCTGTCACAAAGACTTCCTCTGCCCTTACCTGTCTGACAAAAGATGAGGTGGCAGGCAATGCGCCTAGCGCCTGCATCCGCTGCGGAAGATGCGTTAAGGTATGTCCGGGTAATATTGTTCCGCAGATGATCATGGATGCGGCAGAACGGTCTGACCTGGAACGGTTTGTAAAATTAAACGGCATGGAATGCTGCGAATGCGGCTGCTGTGCATATATTTGCCCGGCCAGAAGACCTCTTACCCAGGCATTTAAAGAAATGCGCAAAGAAGTTGCGGCTAGCAGAAAGAAAGCGTAGGAGGAAGTATGAGTAAATTGTTAAACGTATCATCATCACCTCATGTCAGGGATCAGGTTACAACACAGAATATTATGCTGGATGTTGCCATTGCCATGATTCCTGCGTCTGCGTATGGTGTATATCAGTTCGGGGTGAAAGCAGCGCTGATATTATTGATCAGTGTATTATCCTGTGTTCTTAGTGAATATGTATTTGAATCCCTCATGGGAAAACCCATTACCGTAAGCGATGGAAGTGCCCTGGTGACCGGAATGATCCTGGGCCTTAACATGCCCCCGGCCATTCCTTTATGGATTCCGTTTCTGGGCGGTGTATTTGCCATTATTGTGGTAAAGCAGCTCTACGGCGGCCTGGGCCAGAACTTTATGAATCCGGCCCTGGCGGCAAGATGTTTCCTGCTTATTTCTTTTGCAGGCAAGATGACTGACTTTACATATCGCGATGCGGTTTCAGGCGCTACTCCTCTTGCTGCTTTAAAGGCGGGAGAGGCAGTTGATATAACATCCATGTTTATCGGGAAAATTTCAGGAACCATTGGTGAGGTATCTGTGATTGCCCTGCTCCTGGGTGCAGCTTACCTTTTGTTCAGAAAAGTGATTTCCATAAAGATCCCGGCAGCTTATCTGATTACTTTTGCAGCATTTGTATTTATTTTCGGACAGCATGATCTCATGTTCGTGCTGACTCATTTATGCGGCGGCGGCCTTATCTTCGGTGCATTCTTCATGGCTACCGATTATGTGACCAGCCCCATCACTCCAAAGGGACAGATCCTTTTCGGCGTTCTTTTAGGTATGCTGACCGGATTATTCCGTCTTTTCGGCGGTTCTGCGGAAGGCGTTTCCTATGCCATCATCATCGGCAACATTCTCGTGCCTCTGATTGAGAAGATCTCTATTCCGGTAGCATTTGGAAAGGAGGGAAAGTAAGATGAAAAACGGCGGATTTATGAAGGATGCATTGATTTTATTTGTGATCACTCTGATTTCCGGCTTTTTGCTGGGCGGTGCTTATCAGATTACAAAGGATCCCATTGCTAAGGCAACTGAGGCAGCCAATCTGGCGGCATATAAGAAGGTATTTCCGGAAGCAGCTGATTTTAAATCGGATGAAAAGACGGAAGCGGCTATAGAAGCCTGCAACACAGAACTGCTTTCCCAGGATTTTGGAAAAGTCGGCGTGGACAATGCATTTAAAGCAGTAGATGGAAGCGGGAGTGTCCTGGGTTATGTGATTACCTCTCATTCCGATGACAGCTACAGCGGAGTCGTACAGATTTCCGTTGGTATCAAAGAAGATGGATCCATTAACGGCATTGAATTTCTGGCAATCAGTGATACCCCCGGGCTTGGCTTAAAGGCAAAGGAACCGGCATTTAAGGGTCAGTATGCAGGAAAGAACCAGGAATCCCTTACCGTTACGAAATCCGGCAATGCAGGTGATGGAGAGATCGATGCCATCAGCGGAGCTACCATTACATCAAGCGCAGTAACCAATGCAGTCAATGCCGCATTGTATTACGTGCACAATATTGACCGTTAGGAGGTGGGAAGATGAACAAGAAATGTATGGAACGTTTATTTAACGGTATTGTAAAAGAAAACCCAACCTTCATCCTGATGCTTGGCATGTGCCCGACTCTGGCTGTTACCACGTCAGCGGTGAACGGTGTGGGCATGGGACTTTCCACGACCGTGGTACTGCTATTTTCCAATATGCTTATTTCTGCACTTCGTAACATCATTCCGGACCGGGTGAGGATTCCGGCCTATATCGTTGTCGTTGCGACTCTGGTTACGATTGTGCAGCTCCTTTTACAGGCCTATGTACCAAGCCTGTATTCTGCGCTTGGAATTTACATTCCTCTTATCGTTGTAAACTGTATTATTTTAGGCCGTGCAGAATCCTATGCTTCCAAAAATGGTGTTATGGAATCCACCTTTGATGGAATCGGTATGGGACTTGGCTTTACCATCGCACTTACCTGCATCGGACTTGTCCGTGAGCTGTTAGGTTCCGGAGCTATATTTGGATTTACCTTTATTCCGGAGGATTTTCATATTTCTATTTTTGTCCTCGCTCCGGGCGCGTTCTTTGTGCTCTCTATTTTAACGGCGCTTCAGAATAAGTTTAAGGCACCTTCTGCTACTAACGGTTCTGTTCCTCCGTCTAAGTTAGCTTGCGGCGGCAACTGTGCTTCCTGCACCGGTTCCTCCTGCATGACCAATCATGAGACTCTTCAGGCCAAGAAAAAGCAGATGGATGAGGAAGCACTTGCAGCAAAGAAGGCACAGGCGGCCAAAAAAGAAGCGGAAGCCAAAAACGCAGCTTCCAGGAAAGATGAATAGGAGGATGGATCGATGAAAGAATTATTATTAATAGCCATTGGCTCCGCATTGGTCAACAACGTAGTGCTCAGCCAGTTCCTTGGCCTATGTCCATTCCTTGGAGTTTCCAAAAATGTGAAGACCTCTGCCGGTATGGGCGCAGCCGTTATTTTCGTAATTACCATTGCAGCATTTGCAACCAGTGTTATTTATAAGGGTATATTAGTGGGGCTTCATCTGGAATTCTTACAGACCATTGTGTTTATCCTGGTTATTGCAGCTCTGGTTCAGTTTGTAGAAATGTTTTTAAAGAAATCCATGCCCGCTCTTTATGAGGCGCTGGGTGTGTACCTTCCTTTGATCACAACCAACTGTGCGGTTCTGGGTGTGGCCCTGACCAACGTGCAGAAGGGATATAACATTCTGGAAAGTGTTGTGGGCGGTGTCGGTATTTCCGTAGGCTTTACCATTGCCATTGTTATGCTGGCAGGTGTACGTGAGAGAATTGAAAACAATGATGTTCCCTATTCCTTTAAGGGTTCTCCCATTGTCCTTATTACCTCCGGCCTGATGGCAATCGCATTTTTCGGATTTTCCGGATTAATAAAATAAGGAGGAGACGAAAGAATGGTAACAGGTATTATATTTGCGGCAGCCGTTGTGGGCATCATCGGAATTTTGATCGGTGTGTTCCTGGGAATTGCCAGCGAAAAGTTTAAAGTAGAAGTAGATGAAAAAGAGATTCTTGTCCGAAACGAGCTTCCAGGTAACAATTGCGGCGGCTGCGGATATGCAGGCTGTGATGCTCTGGCTAAGGCCATTGCACTGGGCCAGGCAGATGTTTCTGCCTGTCCGGTAGGCGGCACAGCAGTAGCCGAAAAGATCGGCGAAATCATGGGAGTTGCGGCCGGTTCCACGGATAAGAAGGTTGCATTTGTAAAATGTAAAGGAACCTGCGATAAGACAAAGGTTCAGTACAATTATTACGGAATTGACGACTGCCGGATGGCATCGGTGGTTCCAGGCTCCGGTGAAAAGGCCTGCGTCTATGGCTGTATGGGTTACGGCTCTTGCGTAAAGGCATGTGAATTTGATGCCATCCATGTGGTTGACGGAATCGCAGTAGTGGATAAGGAGAAATGCGTTGCCTGCGGCAAATGTGTTTCTGCCTGTCCTAATAATCTGATTGATCTGGTTCCATACAAGTCTAAGCATCTGGTTCAGTGTAATTCCCATGACAGGGGTAAAGATGTAAAGGCTAAATGTGAAGTTGGCTGTATAGGTTGTATGCTGTGTACTAAGCAGTGTAAATTTGATGCCATTCATATGGATAACAATGTTGCAATCATCGATTATGAGAAATGCACCAATTGCGGTAAATGCGCTGAAAAATGTCCGGTGAAGGTGATTCAGTAAAATAAAAAAGGAGTTCGATCTTTCTGGAATTGATCGAACTCTTTTTTCGTTGAAAATTGCAGGAGGTTTCTTAATTAAATTTCAAAATCAAAATACTTTACCGCATTGTTAAAGGAAATCCCCTCAATGATTTCTTTCAGGGAATCCTGGTCATCCGGATACTCTCCGTTGTCTACCCAGCCGCCGACCAGCTCACAGAGGATTCTGCGGAAGTATTCGTGTCTGGTATAAGATAAGAAGCTTCTGGAATCGGTAAGCATTCCGATGAAGTTTCCAAGGCAGCCTAAGTTTGCCAGGGAGATCATCTGCTCGGTCATGCCGGTCTTGTGATCGTTGAACCACCAAGCAGAACCCTGCTGGATCTTTCCGGGGAATTTGCTCTGGAAGCAGCCAAGGATTGTGCCAATAGAGGCATTATCATTGGGATTTAAGGAGTAGATGATGGTTTTTGGGATCTCATCGGTTGCACTTAACGCATTTAAGAAATCAGCCATCTGTGCGGAGGGAGCGTAGTTGTTGATGCAGTCGAAACCGGTGTCTGGTCCCAGATTTTCAAATGCCATGGCATTGTTGTCACGCTTACAGCCATAATGAAGCTGCATCACCCAGCCCATGCGGTTGTATTCCTTTGCTGCGAACAGCATGAAGGCGGTCTTATATTTTAGTTCATCTTCTTTAGAGATTGCTTTGCCGGAAAGTCCGTTTGCAAAGATCGCATCAAGTTCAGCTTCATCGGCAGGAGCATACATAACATATTCAAGTGCATGGTCAGATACGCCGCAGCCTTGGCTGGTGAAATACTCCATACGGTTCTTTAACGCATCCTTTAAGGAAGCGAAATCCTTGATTTTCACGCCGCTGACAACGGATAATTTTGCCATATAGGCTGCAAAATCCGGTTTTTCAATGTTCATGGCCTTGTCAGGTCTCCAGGCGGGAAGCACCTTTACTTCAAAGGTCTTATCAGCTGCAATTTTCTGATGCCATTCCAGAGTATCGGCAGGATCATCGGTGGTGCAGATCAGCTTGACATTAGACTGTCTGATTAAGTTGCGGACGCTCATGGAATCCTCCTGAAGCTTTTTATTGCACAGATTCCATACCTCTTCTGCTGTATTTCCGTTTAAGTGGCCGGTATAGCCGAAATATCTCTGAAGCTCTAAGTGGCTCCAGTGGTAGAGCGGGTTGCCGATCAGCCTCGGAAGGATCTCTGCCCACTTCTGGAATTTCTCGCGGTCGGAAGCATCTCCTGTAATATATTTTTCATCCACGCCGCAGGAACGCATCTGACGCCATTTATAATGATCGCCGCCTAACCATACCTGGGTAATGGTGTCAAACTTGCGGTCTTCATAAATTTCCTGGGGGTTGATATGGCAGTGATAGTCTACGATAGGCATATTTTCTGCATATTTGTGATAAAGCATTCTTGCTGAATCGGTTGACAGTAAAAAATCCTTGTCCATAAACTGTTTCATGATAGGGAGTCCTCCTTCAATATGTGAAATTAAAAATTAGTAGTACCTCGTTTTATCAGCTCCGGGGTGATGGTAGTTTTTCCCGGTACGTTTCCCTCTTCCAGAACCTTCATTAAAGTGTTTACCGTGGTGGTGCAGATGGCTTCCACCTTATTGTCCACGGAAGTTATTTCCGGAGTTGTGCATCTGGAAAGAATGGAATTGTTGTATCCGATGATGCTTAAATCCTCAGGGATCATAAGTCCTGCCTTGTCTGCATATTTTACGGCTCCAACGGCCAGAATATCCTCGGAAGCCAGCACTGCGTCAAAATAGACCCCGGAACGGGAAAGCTTGTCCAGACGTTCCATTGCTGCATCTAAGTCCTTGCTGCAGAGAACCATAAGCTCGTCCCGGATCATAAAACCGGCATCTCTTACCGCATCCCGGTAGCCGGACAGCTTGTGTAAGTTGCTGAAGGAATTTCCGGAATAGAGATAGAGCACCGAAGAACGGCCGGAGCGGTAAAGCCGTAAAGCAGCATCGTAAACTGCGGCGTGGTCATCACAGACTGTGCTGTAGATCTGCTCCCCCTCCAGCTGTCCGTTGACCAGCATAATGGGGAGATCCTTTGCTGCCTCCAGAAGATAGGCATTGTCCTTTGCCTTTGCTTCTATATAATGGGAACCGGTCAGGATGATGGCATCCACCCGTTTGGATCGCAAAAGCTCCAGATACTTCTTCTTGGTTTCAGGAAGATAGCCGGTGCAGCAGAGAATGGAATCATATCCGTTGCCCCGTAATTCCTTTTCCAGATAATAAATGGCTTCCGCCAGCCATGGGTCAGAAGAATCGGCGCACATGATTCCAATGGTCTTCATCGTATTTAGCCCCAGGCTTCTGGCGAATACATTGGGGGTGTAACCCAGCTCTTCCATGACGGCGAGAACTCTCTTCCTGGTTTTCTCGCTGACATTGGGATTTCCGTTGATGACGCGGGAAACGGTGGCAATTGATACGTGAGCATGTTCGGAAACATCGTAGATATTCAATAACATCACCTCCGTAATTGTAAGTATTTACATACCCAGTTCATTATACATAATTATGATAAATATTACAATCCCTGATTTATTGTTTTCGCAAATAAACCAACAAAACCCCTATCATTTTGTAAACACTTACAAATGTTTCGTATATGCGAAAATCACCTTGCTTTTTTCCGGTTTTCCGGAGTATACTAGGACATAGAAATGGAGGCCAAACCATGAAACTAAACAGAACGACGCAAAGAACCGTCGAGATCTTAAAGCTGATCTCCAGAACACCGGAGGGAGCGACTCTGGACGATCTATGTGAAAAGCTGGATCTGCCCAAGACCAGCGCCTACGATATTGTGACAACCCTTGCCGAGATGGGCATGGTGAATGTAGCAAGGGGACAAAAGCAGAATTATACCATAGGCTTAATGGCCTACCGCATCGGAATTAATTATACCAATAATCTGGATTTTATCGGAATCATTGAGCCGGTGCTAAAGGCATTTTCCAAGGAAGTGGGTAAAACGGTTTTTTTTGGAATTCCGTCGGATCATCATGTGGTATACATATGTAAGTTCGAACCGGAAAACCCTATTATCACCACTGCAACAGTAGGTTCTAAAAATCCCATGTACTGTACTTCCCTCGGGAAGGTGATTCTCGCCTACAGCGATGAGGAGGCCAGAGAGCAGATGATCAACCGGCTTAAATTCACCCAGTACACCGAGAGAACCATCAGGAACAAAGGGCAGTTACTGGAAGAACTTAAACAGGTAAGGGAAAGAGGCTATGCGTTTGATGCCAGGGAGATGGAGGAGCATATGCAGTGTGTGGGAGCCCCGGTTTTTGACCGGGATGGCAATGTGCTGGGAGCCATCAGCGTATCCAGTCTTTATAAGCCTTCGAATGATTATGAGGCTTTGGGAAAGCTGGTTTCCGAAAAGAGCATGGAGGTTTCCCGTTTGTTAGGCTTTCTTGGAAAAATATAAGGAATACCTGTTGACAAAATGGATGGAAACGATTAATATTTCAAGTATAGGAATCGTAAATATGAAATTAATTCGTATATACGAAAATAAAGAAGGAGAGTAAAAGGACAATGAAAAAAGAACAGGTTTTATCAAAGATGAAAAAAGACTGTCTGGTAGCTGTTGTTCGTGCAAAAGACTTTGAACAGGGCGAGAAGGTAGTAGACGCCATCATTGCAGGCGGTATCAATTTTATTGAAATCACAATGACCATGGATGAAGGAAATCCAATTGAATTCATCGCAAAAATGTCTGAAAAATATAGCAAAAATGCAGATGTTGTCATCGGTGCAGGTACTGTACTTGATCCTGAGACAGCAAGAGCAGCAATCCTTGCAGGTGCTAACTATGTCGTAAGCCCTGGCTTAAATGTTGAGACCATCAAGCTTTGCAACCGTTACAGAGTTCCTATGCTTCCAGGCGTTATGACACCTACCGAAGCAATTACCGCATTGGAGTGCGGCTGTGACATCATCAAGATCTTCCCAGGCAACATCATGGGACCAGATGCGATCAGCTCGTTTAAGGGACCCCTTCCTCAGGGTGACTTCATGCCATCCGGCGGCGTTGACGTTGACAACGTTGATAAGTGGATCAAGGCAGGAGCCTATGCCGTTGGTACCGGCAGCAGCTTGACAAAGGGCGCTAAGACAGGAGATTTTGCTGCAGTAACAGCGAAGGCAAAAGAATTTGTTGAGGCAGTAGCAGCAGCCCGCAAATAAGAAAACCAATTATTAAAATTATAATAGAATTTTAGGAGAGAATACAAAATGGCAAAACTTGTAACCATGGGCGAGATCATGTTAAGATTATCTACCCCCAATAATGAGAAATTTATTCAGGCAGATGAGTTTGATGTAAACTACGGCGGCGGAGAAGCTAACGTAGCTGTTTCCTTAGCAAACTATGGACATGACGTTGAGTTTGTAACAGCAGTTCCTAAGAATCCCATTGGTGAGTGTGCGGTAGCTGCTTTAAGAAAATACAACGTAGGAACAAAGCACATTGCAAAATGCGGTGAAAGACTTGGGATCTACTTTTTAGAGACAGGTTCAGCCATGAGAGCATCTGCAGTCGTATACGACAGAGCACATTCCTCCATCGCTACAGCAACTGCAGCAAATTTTAACTTTGACGAGATTTTTAAGGATGCAGACTGGTTCCATTTCACAGGTATCACACCGGCAGTAAGCGATGAAGCGGCAGAACTGACTGAGGCAGCTTTAAAGGCGGCTAAGGCTCATGGTGTAACCGTTTCCGTAGACTTAAACTTCCGTAAGAAATTATGGTCTTCTGAGAAGGCTCAGAAAATCATGACAAACCTGATGCAGTACGTTGATGTGTGCATCGGTAACGAAGAGGATGCAGAAAAGGTTCTTGGCTTTAAGCCAGGCAACACCGATGTAACTTCCGGCGAACTGGAATTACAGGGCTATGTAGACATCTTCAATCAGATGATCGATAAGTTTAACTTCAAATATGTGATCAGCTCCCTGCGTGAAAGCTACTCAGCTTCCGATAACGGCTGGTCTGCATGCATCATGGATGGCGCTACCCGTGAGTTCTACCACTCCAAAAAATACCGCGTTACCCCTATCGTTGACCGTGTAGGCGGCGGCGATTCCTTTGCAGCCGGCGTAATCTGCGGCCTGGCTGACGGCAAGGACTTTAAGGGCGCTCTGGAGTTTGGTGTTGCAGCATCTGCATTAAAGCACACCATTCCTGGAGACTTCAACCTGGTAACCAGAGAAGACGTAGATACTCTGGCTGGCGGCGACGGTTCAGGACGTGTTCAGAGATAATCAATAAGAGATAGAGAAGGGGAGTCACCTGGCAATGACTCCCCTTTTAAAAAACTATGGAGGAAAGTTCAAGATGAGTGACAGACCTTTTGATTTACTGAGCCTTGGAGAATTATTGTTACGCTTGTCTCCAGAAGGTGTGGAACGGCTTGTCCGGGGAGATTCCTTTCAAAAACAGGTGGGTGGGGCAGAACTTAATGTTGCCGTAGGTGCAGCTCTTTTAGGGCTTCATACCGGTGTGGTTACCCAGCTTCCGTTTAATGATATAGGAAATTTTGTAAAGAGTAAAGTCCGCTCCTATGGAATCAGTGATGACTATTTTGTTTACGATAACAGCTCGAACGCAAGGCTTGGTTTATATTACTATGAATACGGGGCATATCCAAGAAAACCCAAGGTCATTTACGACAGAAAAAACAGTTCTTTTGTCCAGATCAGTACTTCTTCTTTCCCTGAGGAGATGTATGCGGCAACTACCTGTTTCCACACCACAGGTATCACCCTGGCTTTGTGTGAGAATACCAGGAAGACAGCCATTGATATGATCAAAAGATTCAAGAAGACAGGAACCATTATTTCCTTTGATGTGAATTTCCGCGGCAATCTCTGGACAGGAGAAGAAGCCAGAGCATGTATTGAAGAGATTCTTCCCTATGTGGATATTTTCTTCTGCTCAGAAGAGACGGCCAGACTGACCTTTAAGAAGGAAGGGACCGTTAAGGAAATGATGAAGAGCTTTACGGAGGAATATCCTATTTCCGTTGTAGCTTCTACCCAAAGGATCGTGCACAGCCCCAAGAGCCATACCTTTGGCTCTGTAATTTACGATGCTTCCAGAAAAGAATATTACGAGGAAGAACCATACCACAATATTGATGTAGTCGACCGGATCGGAAGCGGAGACGCATATATTGCGGGAGCTCTTTATGGCCTATTAAGCAGCGGTGGGGACTGCATGAAGGCAGTCCAGTACGGCAATGCGACCGCAGCTTTAAAGAATACCATACCAGGAGATCTTCCTACTTCAGATTTAAGTGAGGTCAATACCGTTATAAAAGACCATAACGACAAGGGACCTCAGAGTGAGATGAGCAGATAAAATATATGTAATACCGGCAAATGGGGCAGGATTTCCAGGAATCCTGCCTTGTTTTCATTATGGGTCGTGACCCTGTTGAGCACGTATAGCGTGCGAAATATAAACCACCCACTATGCGGGTGTGCATCGCCTGTTGTATAAAAAAATCACCTTTCCGTTATAATAGAGTTGTTCAAACTACTCCAGTACCCGCCGCCGCAATCTGCCACGCATCATCTAATTCAGCTATGAACTTTGCTGTGTCTGCTGTTAGCTGAATGGTTTCAATCTCCTTTACATCAGTATAATTGGTGGAATTATGGGTTACAGGAAAGCGCATTGGCGAAATGAACTAATAGCTGAACAGTATTGCGTAATGTACCGAAGTACCGCTATCCGGATACAAAAATACCGCCCATCAGTCCAATTGGGCGGTATCCTGTGTAATGTGATAGCTCATATTTTATTTTGGTATTCCCTTATTCCGCATAGAATAAGGGTTTTTAATTTGAAAAAATTATAATTATCTAATTTCCGCATTCAATGCTGATCTCATTGAATTTATCTAAAATGTGTTCCACATCCATATTGGACTTTTCGTCCCCTTCTTTATCAACGATGGCATTTCCCTGATGCATCATCAGCAGGCGGTTTCCGTATTCTACGGCATACCGAAGGTTATGGGTAACCATAATGGTGGTCAAATGCTTTTCCTTTACAATCCGATCTGTCAGCTCCATGATGTTCTCGGCAGTTTTGGGATCCAGGGCAGCGGTGTGTTCATCTAAGATCAGGAATTCAATGGGAGTCATGGTAGACATGAGAAGGGCCATAGCCTGCCTCTGACCGCCGGAAAGAACACCCACCTTTACATGCAGCTTATCCTCTAAGCCAAGGCCCAGGAAACGTAGCTGCTCCCTGTAATAGGTTATCCGCTGCTTGTTGGTGCCGGGAAGAAGATTAAAGGGCTTTCCCTTGGTATCAGCAAGAGCCATATTTTCCAGGATGGTCATATTGGGGCATGTGCCCATAGCCGGGTTCTGGTAGACTCTTCCGATTCGGCGCTGGCGTTTAAATTCCGGCATGTTGGTGATATCGACGCCGCCTACCAGGATGGAACCGCTGTCCAAGGGAATGCTTCCGCAGATGATATTTAGCATAGAAGTCTTACCGGAGCCGTTGCTTCCTACCACAGATACGAACTGCTGGTCTTTGATGGTAAGATTAAAGTTCTGGAACAGGCACATCTCATTGACCGTTCCCTGGTTGTAATATTTATTGATATTTTGAAGTTCAAGCATGATGTTTCACCTTCTTTTCCCTGCCGTTGCTGAGTACCAGAATTGCCAGGAACAGCACTGATGTGATCAGTTTTAAATCCGATGCTTCCATTCCAAGATAAATGGCAAAAGACACGCAGGCTTTGTAAATGATAGAGCCGATAATGACTGCGGTGGTGGATTTCACAAACCCAACCCGTTTAAACAGCTTTGTTCCAATGATCACGTTAGCAAGACCGATTACAATGGTACCCGTTCCCATACTGATTTCAAAAAAACCTTTTTGCTGGCAGTATACGGATCCGGCCAGAGCAGCCAGGCCGTTTGCGATGGCAAGGCCGATGATCTTAACCATGCCTTTGTCCTTGGCAAGAGAGGTAACAAGAGTTTCATTGTCACCTACAGCTCTTAACAAATAGCCGGAGCGGGTCTTTAGATAATGATCAAGCAAAAGCTTAACGATTACCACGATGACCGCTAATATAATCACAACACTGATATCTGCAAGCTTACCGGGAAACAGGCGGTTTACAAAACTGTTTTCAAAGATGGAATCATTATTAAAAAATGGGACATTGGATTTTCCGGCTACCCTTAAATTCACAGAATAGAGGGCAGTCATGACAATGATACCTGACAGAAGATCCCGTACCTTTAATTTAACATGGATGAAGCCGGTGATGCATCCGGCCAGGGCACCGACGGCAAAGGCAATAAATAGCGTTGCCACCGGGTTTATTCCGGCCAGGATCATGGTAACGGTAATTGCGCCTCCCAAAGGGAAGGTTCCATCGACTGAAAGATCCGGAAAATCCAGAATCTTATAAGTGATGTAAACGCCCAGTGCCATAATGGCATAGACCAGGCCTTCTTCCAAAACGCCAAGTATGATTGACATGGTTTAACTTCCTCCAATTATATTCCTTTTAATTAATACTAGTGGGCAATCTCTGTAAAAATTTCAGCAGCGGAACCGGTAAGCTCTGACGGAAGGGTAATCCCCAGGTTTTCGGCAACCTTTGAGTTTCCGTAAAATGCGGCTTCCTTGATCACTTCAAAGTTAATTTCGCTTGCTTTTGCTTCGCCCTTTAATACCTTTGCGGCCATTTTACCGGTCTGCTTGCCCAAGTCCACATAATCAAGACCAATGGAAGCCAGACAGCCGATTTTTACCTGTTCTACTTCACTGCCGAATACCGGTATGTTCTTCTTTCCAGCCTTATCCAGGATCATTGGAAGAGAGCTTACTACGGTGTTATCCGTTAAATTGTTTAAGCAGTCAACCTTTTCCAGAATGCTGTCAGTTGCCAGGGGGATATCAGCAGTTGCGGACACCGGGCCTTCTACGATTTCAAAGCCATAGGAAGCGGCAGCAGCTTTATATTCCTTGATTGCTGTTTCTGAGTTTACCTCACTGGTGCTGTAAAGGATTCCGATGGTCTTAGCATCGGGAAGAATCTTGCGGATCATTTCCAGCTGTTTTTCCACTGGAAGCTTATCACTGGTTCCGGTGATTTCCCCAACCGGAGTTCCATCCTCATTAGCCAGAGCTGCGGCAAACGGATCTGTAACTGCTGTGAAAATGACAGGAACGTTGGCCTTTTTTGCTCCGCCATAGGCAGCCTGCGCCATTGGGGTAGCGATGCCGCAGATCAAATCCACTTTTTTGGAAAGGAAGTTGTTAACGATCTGGCTGGCGGTTCCTCCGTCAGCCTGTGCATTTTCATACATGACGGTTAAGTTTTTCCCTTCCTCGATTCCTTCTTCTGCAAGGCCCTGCAGAAAGCCTTCCCGGCAGTTATCAAGGGAACCGTGCTCTGCAAACTGTCCGACTCCGATGGTATAGGATGTGCCGTTTGAAGCATTTCCAGCCTCAGTACCAGAGGAAGCCTGGGTTGTAGAATTATTATCAGCAGGTTTTTCCGGAGCTGCCTTGGAAGAACAGCCGGAGAGTGCGGCAGCTGCCACAGCAGCCAGTAACAGGGTTTTGATTGATTTTTTCATAATATTTCCTCCTTAAGATGGTTTCCGTTGACAAGAAGAGGGAACGGATATCCTGAAAATAAAAAAAGTCCCAAGTACGCAAAAATACGTACTTGAGACGAATCATACAATCCGCGGTGCCACTCAAATTGACTTTATAAAAGCCCACTTTTCATATACTAACATATATGCCACGAAAAATAACGGTTGTGGTATCCGTCAACCCCTACTGGAACAATGGTTCGGGGCCGCCCTCAAAAGTCCATTCAGCTATCAGCTTTATACCGCACTCGCACCAACGGCGGCTCTCTGAAATATTGCCTGGAAAGCTTACTCTTCTTTTTCAACGGTTTATTTTTATTTCATTTAAACAGTATATTAATACGTCTGTAGGGATTTGTCAACTGTTAATTAGAAAAAGTCAGAAATTGCCTGTCTGCCTACTTACCTATCAGTTCATATGTCACATATGGATGAGAAAGGTGATAACCGAGTTTTTCCGCTAAAGCAATAGAACGTAAGTCATGAGCGTCCCAACTTGGATAAACATTTCGTGCCAGGCATTCAAGTATCAATTTGGCGCCGCACACTGTCGCCAGTCCCTTGCCTCTATAATCGGGTCTTGTATCGATCTCTATTTCAATACCATTATTATAAACGGCATAAGGGGAAGCGCCAGCCACCAATTCACCATTGTGTAATATGGATACTCCGAATGCCCGGTGCTGATAGTCAGCATAATCGTTAAACTGAGAACATAAATCCACGGACCATGCTTCCTTTTGGGCTAATTCATATACTTCCCTGTCGATCATCCGAAGCTCATAACAATCATCGAGACCATTAACGAAAGAAGCCAGTCTTGCTTTATCAAAAACATCTGGTTCCTTTTTAATTGCATATCGAAATATTTTGTTTATGCGCCTATCAAAAAAAATCTCGATCAGTGCTTCCCAAGCTTTATCTTTCGGTATGAGCAGTTTTTCTCCTTCTAAATCACGAAAAAGGGAGGTATTAGGATGGCCTGCGAAAAAGCAGAAGTCACCGATTTCAATCATTGCAGATGCGGGATTTTTTTCATTATCTAAGATAATATTTCCCATATGACCTTGCAAACATGACCATATTAGAGCTTCTTCCCAATCATTAAACATGGCTGCAACTTTGCTGTGCATTTTCATCACCTTACTTTCTGATCAAAGCTAATATAAATTATCTTTATATCAGCTTTCATTGTTATCGAAAATTATACTATATTAATTGCCATCCATCCATACATTTCTTTTCTTTTGACTTTGCTAAAATTCTACTTCTCGAAAGTAGGAACGGAGAGTGCGTAATATTATAACAAAAAAAGAAAAAATGGTCCCATATTACCTTCTTGTACGTTATATATAGGTAAAAATAATTCCAGCAAAAATGTAAAGAAAAATAATATGCTTATGAGAGAAAAATGTGATAAACTATAAATACTATTAATACGGAGGTTTATCTATGAAAAAGTTGTTAATCGTAGTAGATATGCAAAAGGATTTTATCGACGGCTCCCTGGGAACTCCGGAGGCGGTGTCTATCGTTCCTGGCGTAAAAAGAAAAATAGAGGAATATCAGGCAGCAGGAGATGAAGTGATCTTCACCCTGGATACCCACGAGGAGAATTATCTTAATTCTCAGGAGGGGAAAAAACTTCCGGTCGTTCATTGTGTCAGGGGAACAGCCGGGTGGGAGCTTGATCATTCCTTAAAGGAATTTCAGGGAATACGTTTTGAAAAAAACACGTTTGGAAGTTCCGTGCTTGGAGAATATGTGACAGAAAGAGAATATGAATCCATTGAACTGGTGGGTTTATGTACGGACATCTGTGTAATTTCCAATGCCCTGCTGGTCAAAGCTTTTCTTCCTGAGACTCCTGTGCTGGTGGACTCCTCCTGCTGTGCGGGTGTGACTGTAAAAAGCCATGAGAATTCGTTAGAGGCTATGAAGATGTGCCAAATCGAAGTTTTATAGAATAATAATACCGGGTTGAACTTAAGTTCTCCCGGTATTTTAGTAATCAGACATTAATGTAAGACTAATCTATATTATTTCATCAATCTCTCCAGATCCTGATAAAAGCCAGGATAAGAGATATTCACGCATTCCGCGCCTAAGATTTCTGTTTCTCCTTCTGCACAAAGCCCGGTCACTGCAAAGGTCATGGCGATCCGGTGATCCAGCTTGCTGTCTATGACAGCACCGTGAAGAGGCTTTCCGCCTCTGATGATCATGCCATCCTCTGTTTCCTCTGCATAGGCTCCCATGGCAGATAAATTCCTCACCATAACCTCAATACGGTTGGATTCCTTTACCTTTAATTCCGCCGCATCCCTAATAATGGTTTCGCCCTCTGCGAAGCAGGCCATGGCTGCGATCATGGGGAGCTCATCGATGAGGGTAGGGATAATAGCTCCGCCTATTGTAATGCCGTGCAGAGAGCCGGATTTTACCAGAATATCCGCAGTAGGTTCCCCGGAATCCGTATTTACCTCCAAAAGAGTGATATCAGCTCCCATATCCCGGCAAACGTGAATGATCCCGTCCCGGGTTGGGTTAATTCCGACATGCTTAATCAGTATTTCTGATCCCGGAATCATTAAGCCTGCTGCAATAAAGTAAGCAGCAGAAGAGATATCCCCCGGAACAACGATCTTATTTCCGTATAGTTCTTCGGCGGGAGCGATGCAGGCGGTGGTTCCTTCTGTCTTAACATTGGCCCCAAAATATTTCAGCATGATTTCCGAATGGTTTCTGGATACATAAGGTTCTGTCACCTTTGTTTCGCCCTCCGCATACAGCCCGGCTAATAGGATGCAGGATTTTATCTGGGCGGAAGCTACCGGGCTTGTATAATGGATGCCGTGAAGCTTTTTACCGGTTATGGAAAGAGGAGCGCAGCCATTTTCCTTTACGCTCTTTATGTCAGCCCCCATTAAGGATAATGGCTCCATAATACGTTTCATAGGTCGTTTTTGAATGGATTCATCACCGGTTAAGGTTACGTCAAAATCCTGGGCGGCCAGAAGACCGGAGATCAGGCGGGTGGTGGTTCCGCTGTTCCCGCAGTCCAAGATTGTTTCCGGTTTTTTTAAGCCCCGGAGTCCATTGCCATGGACAATAACGGTGTCCTGGTTGTTTTCAATCTGAATTCCCATTTTCTTAAAGCAGGAGATGGTGGAGAGACAGTCGGCCCCCTGGAGAAAGTGGCTGATTTCCGTGGTTCCTTTTGCAATAGAACCAAACATCACGCTGCGGTGAGAGATGGATTTGTCACCAGGTATGGTTATTTCGCCCTTTAAAGGGGAGGCTTTTGTGAATTTCATAGGAATCCTCTCTTTTAATTTGAAATTAAATCGTAGTGGTACCGTTCCAGCTGTTTCCATGCGTTCTCCATGGTATCTTTGTCATAAAACGCAATCCTTAAAGTTCCCTCTCCGTGCTCCCGGTTGTGATTGATGCCGATGTTCTTAATGCTGATGCCCTTGGCGGCCAGGATGACGGATAAGGTGGAGATAGCACCTACTTCGTCGGCCATATCCACCGTAAAGGAATAATCCGGAGCAATAAGGCCCGGTACCTTTTCAGAAAAGGAGTTGCGGTAATCCCTGGAGGTTTCAAACAGCTGGTAAATCGATTGTTTGTCATTTGCCTTAAGCTCACTAAGGATCTGACTTAAGGAGGCAATGTAACGTTCCAGAATCACAGAAAGATTCTGGTTGTTTGCCATACAGATCTGTTCCCACATTTCCGGAGAGGAAGAAGCGATTCTCGTTATGTCCTTAAAGCCTCCGGCAGCAAGCCGTTTCATAAGTCCTTCTTCATTATCGGAAGCACTTACAAGGTTCACCAGACTGGAGGCCACGATATGGGGCAGATGACTGATTGCTGCGGTGATAAAGTCATGTTCCTCATAATTGAGGACGAGGGGAATGGAGCCGATCAGTCCCGCGATCCGCACCAGACGGCTTACCTGTTCCTCTGTAGAAGCCTGGGTAGGAGTAATGATATAATAAGCATTCTCAAGTAAATGGTCGGTGGAGTTCTCATAACCGGTCTTTTCCGAACCGGCCATAGGGTGCCCACCCACAAACCTGCTTTCTATGCCAAGGCGGCTTACTTCCTCATGAATATCCGTCTTGGTGCTTCCAACGTCGGTAATAATGGCTCCGGGCTTTAAGAAAGGCTGGATTTCTGACAAATACTTTGCGTTGTACTCCACAGGAGTACAGAGGAAGATAAGATCGCATTCCCGGAGTTCTTCTCCGATTCCGTCTAGGATGACATCAACGATCCCGTCTTCCTTTGCCTGCAAAAGCCTGGTACGGGTGCGCATGTAGGCCATGATTTTTGTATCTGGTTCTTCACGCTTGATCCCTCTGGCGATAGAGCCGCCGATGAGACCAAGCCCGATAAAGGCAATGGTGGCATCACTCATTCACATGTCCTCCCCGCAAGCTTGGCGTAAGGTTTTAATTCATCGATCAAATTATCAAACTGTTCAAAGGTCAGGGACTGGGGGCCGTCGGACAGGGCGCAGGATGGACGTGGATGAACTTCCACGATGATCCCGTCAGCACCTACTGCTATGGCAGCCTTGGAGATCGGCTCAATATAGGCCCGTACTCCGGTGGCGTGGCTTGGGTCAATGATGATTGGAAGGTGGCTCTTAGCGCGGATAACCGGTACGGCACTGATATCCAGAGTGTTTCTGGTAGCAGTCTCGAAGGTACGGATCCCCCGTTCGCAAAGCACGATATTTGTATTTCCTTCAGAAGCAATGTATTCTGCGGCATTCAGCCATTCATCAATGGTAGCGGACAGGCCTCTCTTTAACAGAACCGGGATGCCGGCCTTTCCTGCTTCTTTTAAAAGCTCGAAATTCTGCATATTCCGTGCACCGATCTGGATCATGTCCACGTATTTTACGGATGTTTCAAGAGCCCTCAGGCTTGTGACTTCACAGACTATGTTAAGCCCGGTGGCTTCCCTGGCTTCTTTCATGAATTTCAGCCCTTCCTCCTCAAGACCCTGAAATGCGTATGGAGAGGTTCTTGGCTTATAGGCTCCGCCTCGCAGGAACTGGGCGCCTGCTTTTTTTACTGCAAAAGCAGTTTCAAGTACCATATCATGATTTTCTATGGCGCATGGACCTGCCATTATGGTGAGATGACCTGGTCCGATTTTTGTGTTTCCAATGGTTATAACAGAATCTTCCGGATGGAATTTTTTATTCACCAGCTTGTAGGTTTCAGTTACGGCAACGATCTTGTCAACACCTTCCAGCAGCTCGATGTTTGCGCCCTGGAGTTTCGTCTTATCGCCTACAACGCCTACGATGGTTACTTCCGTCCCTTTTGATAAATGAGCCTGAAGTCCGTTTGATTCGATTAAGTCTTTTATTTTACCAACAGCTTCCTCGGAAGCGTTAGGCTTCATAATTATGATCATGTTTTTATGTCCTCTCTTTTGCAAATATATCCCCCATTGTAATCCATTGCAGGAAAGTTGTCAACGCTTTTACACGTTAAACTTCGACGCATTAACGTAAATTATTATCAGGAAAAGGTTTTCAGCCATATTCAGCAAAGCAAAATAGTGATATATTTGAAATCATTATATATGCAAGAGAATACTATATCAACACCTGTGAATCTAAGTATAGTTTTCCTAAGCTATATAAGACCATTTCAAATTTTCTATTATATGAGGGAAGTGGAATTTAATTTTCAATTTTCTGAATTTTTTGTAGTTATAAAAAAAGTGATGATAAATTTGTGTTATGGTGATATAATAACGTCATAAGGTTATAATGTTTTAGGTGTAGATAGAAATCATTCTCATACTCTCTATCCGCTTGGCGCACAGAGAGTATGAGAATGATACAGGAGGTCAAGTGGCAACATGGATTCGGTAATAGATAAAAAAATAAAGGTACCTCTGCATTATCAGATATATTTGGATCTGCTCAAAAAAATTCAGAGTGGCGTTCTGAAAACAGGCGACAAAATCCCCTCGGAACCGGAGCTTGAGCGCATATATGGGGTTAGCAGAGTTACTATAAGAGGAGCGGTTGAAATGCTGGCCCAGGAAGGGCTGGTTGAAAAAAACAGGGGGAAAAAGGGAACGATTGTCTGTAAGTCAAAGCATGCCTACGATATGAAGAAGCTGACCAGCTTTACGGATGATGTAAACCTGTATGGGGAAAATGCCAGTTCGGAGCTCCTGGATTTTAAGGAGATGGTGCCGGATCAGAAGGTGGCACAGTCATTGGGGCTTAAGGCCGGAGAGACGGTGTATTATGTTGAGAGAAAACGTTACCGTGAGGGAGTGGTGGTGGGTCTTCACAAATCATATATCAAAAGACTTCCGAGCCTGGAGCTTAAGGCCGGGCAGTTTGGCCCGGATGTTTCCCTCTACGCAATTCTTAAGTCAGGCGGTATCATTCCCACCACGGCCACGGAAGTGCTCGAGGTAAAGGTTCCATCTTCGCGGATTTTGGAGGTACTTGGACTTGTGGCCCGGACGGCTGTCTTTTATAAGGAACGTGTAACTTATTCGGGTGACAGGATACCTTTTGAGTATGTAGAGATGTTTTATAATCCTGAATACTATAAATATAAGGTAGAGCTGCAGCTGGATTGACAATGGTTGAGACTGGCTGGCTTGGGCTTTGTTGGCTTTGTAAGGAGATTTCGTCATTATTTTGATCTGTTTTGGTCAATTTACTGGTCGAGATCTTCTTTTTTTATTTATTTTGGAAAAACTATTGACAAACTGACATAAATTTATTACACTAACATCATAACATTATAATCTTAATATGTTAAAGAGATAGTCAGGAGGACGGTCACATGCTTATCTATGATATTCATTCTCATCTGGGCAAGACGAGCTCAGGAGATGAAAACTCTCCGGAAGAACTGGTGAATGATCTGAAGGCTTACGGTATTGAGAAAGTGGGGATCAGCAGCTTATCGGGTATCTCCACGAGGGAGCAGAATGATCTGGTTTACAGAGCTATGAAAGCATTTCCGGATATTATTAAGGGCTATGCCTTTATCAATCCCAAGGCACCGGATGCCATTGACGAGGTTAACCGCTGCCTGGGAGATTATAAGATGGACGGGATTAAGTTCCATTCATGGAAACACGGATACTATCCGGATAATACCCCGGCTTTAAATGACATTCTGGCTGAGGTTGAGAAATACGGGGTCCACGTTCAGACACATGTGGGTACGGCGCCATTTTCCACCCCATATACATGGGCTGAATATGCCAGAAGGTTTCCGGGGATCGATTTTTTGTTCACCCATATCGGATATTATGAATTCGGTCTTTCTACCATAGAGGCAGTCAAGGATTTAAAGAATGTGTGGGTGGAGACTTCCGGGCAGATGGATGTGGAGGTTCTGCTTCGGGCAATTGAAGTGCTGGGTCCGCAGAGAGTGTGTTTCGGAACAGACTGGCCTTACAAACCGGTAAATATTGAAGTGGAGAAGTTCTATGAGTTAAATATTCCGGAGGAAAAGCTGGAATACATCTTCCATAAGAACGCGGAACATTTGTGGAGATTGGAGACGAGAGCATGATAAAAATTCTGATGACCTCACACGGAGGCATGGCCCAGGGAATGATGCAGTCGGTAAAGATGCTGATGGGAGAACAGGATAGCCTGGACTTTGTCACCTTTGGCGAGGAGATGGGGGCAGATGAGCTGGACGAGCTGATTGGGGAAAAGATTACGGATACTTCGCTGGACAACCAGTACCTGATTCTGTGCGATATCAAAGGCGGAACACCCTTCAATGTGGTTTCCAGATATTCATTTAAGAATGACAATGTAGCTGTAATATATGGAATGAATCTTCCGATATTGGTTGAGGCGATTGTTAGGAGTCAGAGTAGTGAGGTAAGTTTGCAGGAGTTGACAACCTATCTTGAGCAGCAGAGTGGTTCGACTATCGGTTTGAGTAGTTTATAGTAGGAGGAAGACAAATGGATGTAAGTGTATTTCGTATTGACGACAGGTTGATTCATGGGCAGATTATCACGGCGTGGATCGCTTACTCTGATGCAAAGACGATTGTTGTGGCAGATGACAAGGCAGCAAAGGATGAGTTTCAGCAGAGCCTGCTTAAGATGGCGACGCCTGATTCCGTCACCCTGAAGATATTGAGCCTTGATGATGCAGCTGAATATCTCCGGTCCGGAGAGGACAAGGGAAAGGTTCTGCTGCTAGTGCGAGGACCGGAGCAGGCTCTTAAACTGGTTGAGTCAGGAGTTATGAAAGAGAGTATTAATGTAGGTAATCTGAATATGAAGAAGGGCAAGACAAAGGTGCTTGGTAACCTTTGGGTGTTCCCGGAGGATGTGGAGATGATTAAGAAGATCTATGACCGCAAAGTGACCCTGGAAGTGCGTGCGATTCCCAGTGACCGCGGCCAGGATGTCTTGGAGCTTTTGAAGAAAAACAAACTGGCTTAATAAGGGGGAGAAAAACATGAGCTTAATTACGCAGGCATTTTTAGTGGCATTATTTGTGACGATTGCATTTATTGATTCCCATACAACGCAGACACATATTTTTCGTCCGATTGTAGTCGGCCCGGTGGTTGGACTTATCATGGGGGATGTAAAGACGGGATTTGATGTGGGGGTTACGGTGGAGCTGATGTTCTTAGCGGTTATCTTTGTGGGAACTGCGGTACCCCCCAACCCAACCATCAGTACAGCTATTGCCACCGGAATTGCAATCCTGGGCGGCGGAGGAACCGATCTGGCTGTGGCCACCGCCCTTCCTGTTTCCTTTATCGGACAGATGGCGGAGACCTTTCAGAATTCAGTGATCAACGTTTTCTTTATGCACCGGGTTGAGAAAGCGGCAGAGAGGCTGGATACAAGAGGAATTGTCGCGAATAATCTGGTCTTTCCCATGGCGGTTAACGCGATTCTCTACGGAGTCCCCACATTTCTGGCCATCTACTTTGGAGCTGCCTATGTGCAGGGAATTATCAATGCGATACCTGAGAAGGTGATCACGGGACTCTCCGTGGGAGGGAGCATGATCGGAGCGGTTGGATTTGCGCTGCTGCTCAATTCCATCAAGGTGAAGAAATTATGGCCATTCTTTCTTCTGGGATTTTTTGTGGCCTCCTATCTGGGTATCAATATGATCGGGGTGGCGCTGCTGGCCGTAATCTGTGTAGCGATGTACTATTATTTTAAGATTGCAGATGAAAAAGCATGACAGGGAGGAAAATGATATGAATGCAGAGCACAATAATGCAAAGCTGACAAACCGTGATTTATGGAAGGTATTTTTACATCAGCTTACTATTAGAGGAGCCAACAACTATGAACGTCAGCAGAACGCAGGCTTTACAGAAGCCATGATGCCTGTGATTGAAAAGTACCATGATGATCCCGATGAGAAGAAAGAGGCATATGCGCGGCATATGGAATACTTTCTCACCAACGATATTACATCGGCAATACCTGTGGGTGTTGCCGCCGCGATGGAGGAGCGGTACGCAACGGAGGGGGACATTGATGCCGATTCCATCAATGCTGTGAAGACGGCGCTGATGGGACCCCTGGCGGGATTGGGCGATTCGCTGTTAAATGGTACTGCCAGACCTATACTTGCCGGTATCGCCATATCCCTGATCACAGCGGGCCTTGGATGGGCGGGTCCTATATTTTTTGTTATCGGCATGTCCATAGTCTCACTGGGTGTGCGCTATCTGGGGGTATTCCAGGGCTATAAGCAGGGTGTGAAATTCGTGGAGAAGATTCAGTCCAGCGGGCTTATCAGCAGGATCTCCGAGCTGGCGGCGATTGCGGCCTATGTGATTGTCGGGGGCTTTATACCGGCCCTGGTAGTCATTTCGATTCCCATTGTATATCAGAGCGGAGATACTGTTTTGAGCATTCAGGAAACCCTGGACGGGCTGATGCCGGGCATTCTGGGGATGCTTTATACCGGACTGATGTATTTTCTGATATCAAAGAAGAAAATATCTGCGATCAGACTGATTCTCATCACGATGATAGTAGGAATCGTCGGTGCTTACTGCGGAATTCTGGGATAACGATAAACAGGAGGTGTCTTTTCATGATAGTGGATATCCATTCTCATATAAAACGGAATCTGTCCTGTCAGGAGGAAGAGGAAAAAAAACTTCTCCTTGATATGGAAAAAAACAAAGTGGACGTCCGGGTGGTATCGGCGATGGACGGCTGGACTGCGGAGGAGGGCAGCAGATATGTTTCCGGCTTTGTATCCGCCCATCCCGGACGTCTGGTTGGGTGTGCGGTGATCAATCCCAAGGAGGAGGACTGTGATAAAAAAGCGGCAGAAGTTCTGACGCTTCCGGGGATGGCGATGCTGGAATTTCAGTCGGTGGAGCACGGCTACTATCCTGATACGTGTGATGGTATAGAAAGGGTGCTTCAGGTTGCGGAGAAAAAAGGGGTCCCGGTGAAGGTGTTTACAGGTATTGGCGCCCGATCCATGCCTCAGCAATGGCTGGGGCACGTAAAGAGACATCCGGATATTACCTTTATTTTCCTCCATATGGGCTGCTTTGACTACGGCTACGGCTGCGTGGATCTGGCGGCGCATTATTCCAATATTTTACTGGAAACCTCCAATCAGTATGAGGTTCAGATTTTAAAAAAGGCCGTCGGATCACTGCCCGCAAAAAAGCTGGTATTCGGCTCCTCCTATCCGGAACGCCTGACCAGGTGCTCCCTGGATGTATTCGATATGTTCCATCTGGATGACGAGTACAGGAGGCTTCTGTTTGGCGAGAATGCGGCCGGACTGCTGGGCTATGTCTAAAAGCGGTTTCTCCAGGATGTGTATCCGGAAAAATTCAAGATGGGAAGAGGGGAGATCTATCGAATGAATTTGATGACGAATGAAGTTAGGGAGATACTCCCTCATAATATGAGAGAAGCGTTTGATTTAATTGTGGAGCAGAAGGTTCTCGGGGCCAGCAATCACATCGCGATGGTTGGCGATATGATAGAGGCCATAGCGTTGCGGGGAAAGGAAGAGAAACGGCCTGTAAGCCAGGTGATCCATGAGATATTGACGGTGGCGGAATTCTTCATCGCCACGAGAGGAGAGGCCAGTCAGGCGGTGAGCAATGCCATCCTTTTGATGATACACAATGTGCGAGAATATGCAGGTATAGATATGGAGTCGGCCGCTGAACGCATGATTGAGGATAAGAACAGTTATGCGGCCACAGCGGCCGATGCGGTCAGGCAGTGTGTCGCCCATGGTGTCAAACTGGCGGAGCCGATGCAGAAAATATTTGTCTATGATTATTCCAGCACGGTTGAGAAATTCCTTCGCGGCTTGAAGGAAAATGGAAAACAATACGAAATCTATATAGCGGAGAGCAGAGTGATCGATGGTGGAAGGCCCTTTGTAAGAGCTTGCCAGGAAGCGGGGCATAAGATTAAATTTATACCGGAAGCCGCTATGATGTATTATCTGAGGGATTGTGACGGTGTATTCATGGGGGCGGAGACATTTTATCCTGATGGGACAGGATTTAATACTACCGGCTCCGATATTGTGGGACTTATATGCGGCTATTATAAGATTCCTCTCTATTTTCTGACACCTTTTATCAAGCTCGATATCAGACCTGTGACCGGCAGGAGAAAGAACCTGGTATACAATGACTTAAAAGATAAGCTCACGGCTGGATGGGGCGATGATATCGATAAGGAAGGCATTGATTTTGTGACACCGGAGCTAGTAGGTGTGGAACCCGGGGCGATTCGCGCGTTTATTACGGAGATAGGTGTTATTCCCTCGGGGCAAATGTATGGGGTCAGCATGGAATACAGCAAAAATTTAAGGGGAGAACTATAATGAGTCAAGAAGGGATGAGGATCAGATGAATTGTTTTGGCCGTACGGAGAAGATCATATTGTCCATGATACAGCCGGAGCCGCTTCCGGGAAGCTACCGCCACAGGGATATGGCTATTGGGGAGATTGTGGACAGGGCTCTCAGAGAAACGGAGATGGTTGCCAGGAATCATTTTGACGGTATTATCGTGCAGAATATGAATGATATGCCTGTCAGACAGGAATCAAATCCTGAGGCAATTGCGTATATGACAAGAATCTCATATGAGATCCGGAAGCGCTTTCCGGATCTGATCATGGGAATTTTGATGAACTGGGATGGGGTGGCAGGACTTTCGGTGGCTGACGCAGCGGGAGCTGACTTTGTGCGGGTGGAGCATTTGTATACAGGAGCAAGCATAACCAGCGCAGGAATTCTTAAGGCTCAATGTGTGGATATTGCCGCGCTGAGAAAACGCACCGGGTCTACGGTGCCGGTATATGCGGATGTCTACGAGGTGCACGGAATACCTCTCGGAAGGAAACCTATTGGGGACGCTGCCTGGGAGTGTGTGAATGAGGCATTTGCGGACGGCCTGTTCATGGCCGGAAAGGATGCCGCGGAGAGCATCGAGATGATAAAAGAAGCAAGACCCCGCGTGAAAGACACACCGATTTTTCTCGGAGGGGGAGCCACCGGAGAAAATATCCGTGAACTGATGAAATATTTTGACGGCGTCTCCGTTGCCACCTGGATTAAGAACGGGGATATGAAAAATCCTATTGATCCGGAACGGGCCAGGATTTTTATAAATGAGGCGAGAGAAGGGGGATCGTGAAGCATAAGGTAATCATAATCTCCAGTATCGCTGACGGTCATAATATTCAATAATCGAATGCGCGGATCAGGACGTATGAAAGTCCTGGTCCGCGCATTTTTTTATGGGGCGCGTCATTTATCGTAAAAAACAGACTTAATAGTCCGTGAAATCGTAAAAAACATATCTCGTAAATATTGAGGAGTTGTGTTAGAATAAATATCATAACAGCAGAAGCAATAGTATTTCCGCGTGTAATGATCCTGCGGCCGGGCAGCGAGTCGCTGCCGGGACTTTCATGGTTTAGGAAAAGGCCATAATCTGCTGCGAAGTACTTCTGCACATTGCATGTGCCTGTGCCTGCGGCTTGTACATCTTCGCATCTTACGGCATCATGTTTGTATTGCTTCTGCTGTTTTTTGAGGAATAAGATAGAATTTAAGAATATAACTACGATGGAGGAGCCGATGTATCAGACTGATTTATGGAAATACTGCACGAAGGAGTATTGCAGGGACATGCTATTATCTTTCCGGCTTCTGGGGAATACCAGCTGGCCGGACCAGAAGATAATGGCATGTCTTTATGCGTTCAGCAACCATACAGAACGCCATTACCGCACCGTCCGTATTCCAAAGAGAGACGGAAGGCAGCGGAGTCTCATGGTACCGGATTATATGCTGATGAGAATACAGAGGAATATCCTGCATCATATCCTGGATGGGTATGAAGTCTCCAGCTGCGCCACCGCCTACCGCATAGGCGCAGGAGTGGTATCCAATGCAAGGGTTCATACGGGAAAACATGTGGTGGTGAAGCTGGATATCAAAGACTTCTTCGGCTGCATTTCATTTCCAATGGTTTTGAAAAGCGTTTTTCCCGTCCGGTATTTTCCTCCTGCAGTAGGAACCATGCTGACTGCCTTATGCTGCTGCAACGATTTTCTGCCTCAGGGGGCTCCCACTTCGCCTGCAGTTTCCAATCTGGTTATGAAGCATTTTGATGAATCCATAAATAAATGGTGTGAAAGTAATGGAATTTTCTATACCAGGTACTGTGATGACATGACGTTTTCCGGTGATTTTAACCCGGGCCGGGTCATTCGCAAGGTCTCCGACTTCTTAAATTCCATGGGGTTTGAACTAAATGAAACAAAGACCAGGATTCTTTACCGCAATGGAAGGCAGGCGGTCACTGGAATCGTGGTCAATGAAAAACTGCAGGTTTCCCGGGAGTACAGAAGGAAACTGCGGCAGGAGATTTTTTACTGTGAGAAATACGGGGTAAATTCCCATCTGGAGAGGAACGGAAATGCTGCGGGAATTCCGGAGAATCAGTATCTTCTTTCTCTTTTGGGAAGAATACAGTATATCCTTTTGGTGAACCCTGAAGATCAGTGGTTTCAGGAGGCGGAGCAAAAGCTTTTGGCTGTACTTGGGAGGAAATCAGAATAATGGATGCAAATAAAAATATAACCCTGTTGATTGCGGACGATGAAGCGGCAATCCGCAATGGTCTGTCTACGGTTGTACCCTGGGACCAGTTTGGCATTACCATCGTGGGCACTGCAGAGGATGGCAGGGAGGCTTATGAGATTATTAAGTCCTGCAGTCCTGACATTGTCATTACCGATATCCGTATGCCGGGCATGGATGGGCTGCAGCTGATGGAACGGGTAAAAAATGAAAAGCTGCAGACCAATTTTATTATTTTAAGCGGTTATGGGGATTTTAAATATGCGCAGAAGGCAATTCAGCTGGGGGCTAAGAATTATTTTCTAAAGCCCATTAAGATTGATGAACTGGTGACGGAGATCAGACAGCAGAAAGAGGAGATCCTCCAGTCCAATCATATCCATTCTTATTCTGCCTATTTAAATGTCAAGTCAGAGCCAAAAGAAAAATTCTTAAAGAGACTGTTAAAGAATGAGTTTTATTCCTATGATGAGATAAAGGATGAAATCGCGCGGCTGGAACTTAAGTTAAATGACAGCCCTTTCCGGGTCATGGTTTTTTCCATTCAGGGGAAAGAGGACGGGGAACAAGAGGATGAGTTTCTGCAGATCAATTATCTGATGGATATTGTGAGCGAAGAGCTTCAGGAAACCAGATATGAATTTCTTATCTCAGGCTCCGGCGAGCTTTTGACGATCATCCATACCATGCAGCCGGGATCGTTGCCTGTGAATTACCGTTACCTTGCGGTCCGGTGCTTAAAACGGGTAAACCGGGATTCGACTATGGATTTAATGATCGGAATCGGTAAGGAAGGAGCCTCGCTTACGGACTGCTCCAATTCCTATAAAACAGCCCTTATGTGTCTGTCCTACAGCTTTTATGAGACGGATCATAAGATCTTTGATGAAAGCATCCTGTGCACTGCGCCGCCGCCTGCAGCGGCAAACCAGATGGATTATAATAATCTGATGTATTCGATTGCCATGAACCGGACGGAGCAAATACGGGAGTTTTGCCGGGAATATTTTTCCCAGCTTCTTTATGTGCCGATGCCTCCGCCTAATTATATCCGCGGTATGTGTATTTATCTGATCACGGATATTCAGAAGGAACTGGGAAGCGGAAAAGAATTTTCCCAGGCGGAAGTCATCCTCCCCATTAATACCATACGTACCTTTGAAGAACTGAAGGCCTATATGGAGGATTTTCTTAAAGCGTGTGCAGGAAAGCGGGGAGCCGGAGAGGGCGGGCCGAAGAACCAGATCATACAGGCGGCGGAGTATTATATCAAGTCCCATATGGGAGAAAAGATTCTGGCTAAGGACGTGGCTAGGCACGTAAATCTCAGTGATGTTTATTTTACCAGCTATTTTAAATTAAAGACGGGAATCAATTTCAGGGATTATGTGATCCGGATCAAAATGGATCATGCCAAGGGACTGATGGAGCGGAGGCCGGATATGCCGGTGGCGGAAGTGGCCGCAGCAGCCGGCTACGACGATTACCGCTCCTTCTACCGGGTTTTCAAACAGAACACGGGTGTCTCTCCCTCTGATTACAACAGAAACAGCGGAAAAACACCGTAATTTGGAAAGGCAGATATGATAAAACGGTTAAAAGAAACGGTTTTTAAATTCATTGGAGACAGGAAGATCGCTTCCAAAATCCGGATTTGCATGTTCAGCATTGACATTATGCTTACTATTTTTATTTGCATTTTTGCAAGAGGTTATTTTAACAAGCTCTATTATGAAGAAGTGGAAATGCAGATGCAGGATACCATGAATGTGATTTCGGAATCCTTAAATAACATGTATGATACCTTGCTTACCAATGTTATCAGCTTTGCTTCCACCCCTGCCATACAAAGGGTGGTTGTAAGCGGCCGGGATGAGAACAACTATTTAAACCAGGAAGGGGTTCAGGTCCAGCTCATCAACCTGATAAGCAGCAACAGCATGATTGAGTCTGTGTTTATGGTCAATAAGGATGGAACCTGCAATACGGTATATGCTTATGGGGTGAGACCGGAGAAAAACTTATCCGATTTCCTGGCTGATTATGGAACCATTGATGAAATCACCTGGCTTCCTAACTGCCAGAGCCCTTTTTTGCAGCAGCAGGACGTGATTCCCATTGTGATTCCCTTATCAACGCTGATTCCCGGTGATAATGTGGTGATCACCACAAAGGGAGAAGAAGTAGCCACCAGACTGGTAGTCTTGTTAAATCTGCAGAAATTTCAAAGCAGGCTGTCCTTATCCAATGCCAATTATTTTGAACGCTCTTATTTTGTGGTGGATTCCAGGGGGAATAACATCAGCCTTAAAAATCCCCAGTCCATGAGAATGGTATTAGAAAGCCAGGATTTTATCCGGGGAGTAAAGGAAAATAATAAGGACACCCAGATCCGCCAGATCGCGGATTTGACGGACAATGTGGTTTATTCCCAGATGCTTCCTTTTTCGGACCTTCAGCTGATCAGCGTTCTTTCGAAAGAATCTTTAAACAGGAAGATCGCTGCCATGAATCAATTCATCGTCTTAATGGGCGGCGCCGGTCTGATATTTTCCGTGGCATTTTCCGCTCTTTTGTCTAAGTTTATCACCTCGCCTCTGGAGCGGCTTATGGAAAGCATCCGGCAGATCAAGGAGAATCAATATGATGAGCCTTATGAAACAAAATACGATGATGAAATTGGACAATTGAATGCAGCGGTCAATTCCATGCACAGTACTATTCAGTCCCAAATCAGCCAGATCAAGGAGGATGAGCATGAGAAATACCAGCTGGAGATACAGCTTCTGGCAGAACAGATTAATCCTCATCTGCTTTACAATACACTGGAAGGCATCAACCTTGAAGTGCTGAACAACCACACTCTGGTGGCATCGTCCATGATCAATAACCTTGGGACCTTTATGCGGATTGGTCTGAACTATGGGGATGAGCTTATCATGGTCAGAAATGAAATCGCCCATGTGGAAGCTTACATCAATATCATGAACCACAGGACTAATAAGTCTATTTCCTTCCAGTCCTATGTGGAGGAGGAGCTTAATGAGTACCGGATTCTCAAATTGATCTTACAGCCCCTTGTGGAAAACTCCATTAAGCATGGCTTTCGGGATGAGAAGTGGGGGGAGGCGGTGTGCATTCCTTCCATTGATGTTCATTTTTACCGGAAAGAGGACTGGATTTACATTGAAGTCACTGATAATGGCTGCGGCATTGATATAGATAAAGCCCGTGACACCATTTACCGGAATGAACCGGAAGGCGGCCATCATATCGGGCTTCATAATGTTTATACAAGATTAAAAATCTATTACGGAGAAGCGGAGATGGATTTTCAGACCATTCCATATTACAGGAATAGTGTGGTGATCCGCATTCCCGGAAAATAAGAAGCAAAAGTGAGGTATCCCCAATGCCGGTTAAGGGCCTGCGGGATACCTCCTTTTATTATCATTTGGCTGTTTGCAGCGGTACAATGTTTAAAAGTGTTACATGAATCATGGAAAATGCCATGTCATAATAAAGCTGAAATGGTTAAAATAGTAGCATCAAGGCAAATACGTTATAATAAGTTTGGAAAGGAGAAAGTTATGAAAAAAAGAGCTTTGAGTTTTATGATGGCAGGTGTTCTGGCTGCTGCAGCACTGACCGGTTGTTCCGGCGGAGGAGGTACGGCCGGCACAACTTCAGCGCAGAATCAGGCAGAAGGGGAGGGCACAAAAGCTGCTTCAGCAGGGGAAACCGTGATTAAGGTCTGGACCAATGACCGCCATGACTCCGAATACGTAGATCAGAAGATCAACGAATTCAATGAGACCAATGACAAGGGCATCAAGATCGAGATGACTGTGGTAACAGATGATTACGCAAATATGCTTTCCATGGCATATTCCTCCGGCACGGCACCTGATATTGCAGGGATCAGTGCAGGCCAGAGCGGTTTTGATTTAAAGACCTTTGCAGATGCAAAAATCCTGGAGCCCTTAAATGATAGAATTACAGATGCTGATTATGAGAAGGTGACCGAGGCCAGCAAACTTCAGTATGAAGGAATCGACATGATTGACGGCAACGTATACTGGATTCCAACAGGCATGAGAAGCGGTGTAAGAATGGAGTACAACAAGGCTTTGGTGGAAGCAGCAGGCGTTACGGAATTCCCGGATACCTTAGATGGTGTCATTGATCTGGCTAAGAAGGTAACGGAAAACGGCGGTGGGAAAAACTACGGTGTTTCCTTTACCTCAAGCGTCCCCTTCATCAGATGGATTGAAGGTACCTGTGAGACAAGCGGTATCTACCGTTATGATTATAAGAATGGTGCGTTCAATTTTGACGGTTATAAACCGGTGATCGAAAAGACCAACCAGTTCTTTAAAGATAACAGCGTTCTTCCAGGATCCGTATCCCAGGGCGTAGACGCCATGAGAGCACAGTTTGCAGAGGGTGCATTTGCTCTCTGGGGCAATGCATCTCAGGAAGCAGGCGTGTTTACCGACCAGTTCCCGGTTACTAAATTTGATTGGGGAGTATCCACTGTTCCGACTCTTGATGGAGAAGTAAAGGGCGCTTTAACCATTCAGCCTCAGAAGGGGTACATGATGCTTTCTTCTTCCAAGAACAAAGACGCTGCATGGGAAGTTATTAAGTTCTTTTCCAGCGAAGATTTCTTAAAAGGCTACTTAGAAGGCGGCTATTGCCTTCCGATCTCCAGCTATATGAGCAGTGCGATCGATTCCTCTAAGACCGGCAGACTGGCAGATTTCAAATTGCAGGACTACGAAAGCGTGTATCCGGCAGTACCGGCTGTCGCTATCCAGGGTGATGATTATGTTGCAACTCTTTGGAATGCGATCTTAGGCAATGTCAGTGCTGACGATGCGATCAAAGATTTAAACAAGAGATACAACGAGGCGCTTGACAATGATGTAAGCATGGGCAAGATTAAGAGACTTATCATCAAGGACTTTGACCCGATGCATCCAAATGCAGGAACTATTGAGTACTTAGACAAATAAGTGCAGAGAGCAGAGGGGCTGTTTTTAGATAAACTAAAAGCAGCCCCTGTTTTAAAGAAAGGTGATACGACTCATGAAAGAAAAATTAAGCTTTGCGGAGCGATTGAAACAGGCAGGCAGCAGGGGGGATTTTGCTTCTGTTTTCATGCTGCTTCCGGCAGTGTTTCTGCTGGTGGTGATATCCATCTATCCTTTCTGCTGGCTTTTCCGATATATTTTCTATGATTACAACGGATTTACAGCTTACTATATAGGATTTAAAAACTTTACCAGAATGTTTCAGGATGCCGTTTTCTGGCGCAGCGTCCTTCATACCTTTGAATATGCTGTGATGAAGTTGATCATCATCATACCCTTATCCCTGCTTCTTGCTGTTTTGCTGAACCAGAAGATCAAGGGAAGCGGAATCTTCCGTGGGATTTATTTCATGCCTACGGTCATTAGCTCCGCCGTTTACAGCCTTATATTCGGCTTTATATTTGCCGTATACAACGGCGTATTGAATGCTTATCTGCAGAAAATCGGAATGATCCATTCCCCCATTGACTGGCTGGGAAGCGCCTCCATCGTTATGATTTCCATTATTATCGTAGCGGTATGGGGCGGTTTCGGAAACTATATGATTCTGTTCATGTCAGGTCTTTCCAGCATTCCGGAAGAAATATACGAAAGCTGCAAGATGGATGGGGCAAATGGGGTACAGTCATTCTTTTATATCACCCTGCCCATGCTGAGCCCTGTGTTAAAGGTTATTTTAATGCTGGCTATTACTACGGCACTAAAGGATTATGAATCGATCCTTGTACTTACCAATGGAGGACCAAACAGCAGATCTGAGGTAATGTTCACCTATATTTATAAGCTGATATTCGGTTCACAGACAACGCCCCAGATCGGTTATGCAACCGTACTCAGTATTATGGCGGCTCTTATTATCGGCGTGATCACAGCCGTTTACATGTACCTTGCAAGAAAACTGGATGATGTGGTTTAAGGAGGCAGATATGGAAAAGACACATACCGTATATTCAAAAAAGACAAAAGTAATGCGAAGCCTTCTGTTCCTGCTTCTCCTGGTTATTTCGCTGATCACCCTTTACCCGGTTATCTACATTATACTGGGATCTTTTAAGGCAAACAATGAACTGCTTTTAGGAGGCACTGACATTCTGCCTAAAACATTTATCTTTGATAACTACAAGCAGGCCTGGGAAAAGGCCAATTTCGCGGTCTATACTGTGAACAGCCTTATGATAAGTCTTGGTGTCATGGTATTATCCATCCTGACAACGACCATGGCCGGATACGTGTTCGCAAGAAAAAAATTCAAAGGAAAAGAATTATTGTACAGCATTTTTGTGGCCTTTATGTTTGTCAACGTGGGAAGCGTAAGCTTAAGGCCCTTGTTTGAGCTTGCTGTGAAGGTGAAAATGAACACCTCACTTCTGAGCATAATCCTGATTTCCACTGGTATGGGACAGGCAACCTACATTTTCCTGGTACGTGGATTTATGAATACCATATCCAAGGAACTTGATGAGGCGGCCAAATTAGATGGCTGTACTTTTTTCCAGATTTATTATAAAATAATATTACCACTTTTAAAACCGGTCATTGCGACCATTGGACTCCTTTCGTTCCGTACCGGCTGGAATGAATACATCATGCCGCTGGTGTTCACCATGTCCAACGACAAGCTCCGCCCTCTGACTGTGGGTGTTGTCATGTTAAAGAACAGCGGAGACGGAACGGCTGCATGGAACCTGATGTTTGCAGGCTCTACAATTTCAATCATACCGATCATAGTCATTTATATGTGCACCAGCCGCTACTTCATGAGCGGGTTGACTGCTGGCGCGGTAAAGGGATAAGAAGATGGAAAAATTACATTTAAACAGATCGGGCTTTCTTACCAATTACCTGGTATCCGGCCCAAGAGAAACGGATTTTATCAATCATGAAACCGATGACAACCAGCTGCGCTATGAGAAATATTTAAGATCCTTGGTGGCAGACAAAAGCATGGTCCTTCCGGAAGGGCCTGTGGCTTTGGGAGAAACCAGCCGGCTTGGTATGCCATGGAGATACTATTACCAATATGGAAACTGGTTTGTAGATGAAAGCACCTTTTATTCCACCCTTCAGAAGGTGGAGCTTGATGCAGTTACCGGAATTCTGGCTGAGAGGGATTTGACGGTAAAGGCTGTTGTATGGTCTTATGCCGCAGTGGATGTCTGGTGCAACGGGGAACCTATGTGCCATATGGACCCGCCGGTATACAAACCCATTCGGAAAGAGACCATGGAGCTTCAGTTAAAGAAAGGCATCAACCAGATCTACGTCAGCCTTCAGACCCTTGGCGTCCGGGATACCAGAACCTTATTCGGAATCCAGATCCTTAATCATACGTCTGATATTACCGTTGTTCTTCCGGATAGTGAAAAAACCGATGAACTGGTCCGCACGGAGAACTGGCTTAGTTCCCTCCGTATACGGGATTCTGTTATGACCTATGAAGGAAATGCCCCCCATGGAACCTGGCTGGCTTATGACAGCCAGAGCCCTGATTTTGCTCAGGTTAAGAGCCGGAAGGAGTGGCAGGAGATCAGCGGCAGGGATAAAGTGGTCTTAGACGAAGAAAAGCCTGGAGTGATTTTGGTAAGCGTCCGAAAGGAACATGCCGTTCTTACCAGAAAGGTAGAGAACATTCTGGCCCAGAAGCCGGTGTATTCAGATGGAAAGAACTTTGAAGAAAACAGGGGTGCCATTTTCCGCAGGATTGGGAATGCGGAAAGCTTATCCAGAGGAGACAAGTTTGGCTTTTCCATTTCCAACATCCTTGCAAGGAAAGCCCTTGGCATGGAAGATGGAAGGGATAATGACCTGCTTTACGAGACCCTTGACCAGATCGAAAGCCGGTATGACTGCTCGGACTTCCTGGTGTGCGGCCTGATCCGGTATTTAAAGAATTATCCGGTGGGTGAAAGCATGGCAAAACGGGTAAAAGAGGTACTTCTTAACTGGAGGTACTGGATGGACCAGAAAGGCTCCGATGCCATGTGCTTCTGGAGCGAGAATCATTCCCTGATGTTCTATACCTGTGCCATGAATGCAGGGGAAATGTATCCGGATGATTACTTCCCTCGCGCGGAAATGACCGGAAGGGAGCTTTCGAAAGCAGGAAAGGCCAAGGTGGAGCGCTGGCTGGAGGACGTGGAAGAACACGGCTTTGAAGAATTCTTAAGCACCGTTTATATGTGCGTCACCTTTGCCGCTCTGTTAAATGTCATTGATTATTCGGAGCCGGAGATCTCTGCACGTGCTGCAAAAATTACGGACCGCCTTTTAGAAATGCTCTGCCGCCACACCTGCGATGGGGTTATTATCGCTCCCATGGGACGTGTATACCGGGAAGTGGTCCATCCCTTTGAACAGGGGGCACAGGCACTGATGAATTTAATCAATCCAGAAGTCCCTTATTCCTTTGGAGAAGGCTGGCTGGGCTTTTATGCCAGCAGCAGATACCGGCTGCCGGCCGGTTTGACACAGCTTATGGAAGAACCGGCAGATGAAAGCTATTCTACGGGAAATGCCCTGATCTGTCTGAAAAAGACCCCGGAATACTGTATGACCTCAGTTCAGTCCCCTAGACTGGATCCGGGCTTTGAGCGCTGGAAAAATTTAACTCTGGATCCGGATGCAGATCCTACAACCTGTGAATATACCAAGTCTCTCAATGAAAGATTCCACGGAACCACCTGCTTTGAACCGGGAGTATACGGTTACCAGCAGCACATGTGGTATGCTGCGCTGGATAAGGAGACGGATCTGTTCACCAACCATCCGGGAGGAACCTGTGACTCCAGTTCCATGAGGCCGGGCTTCTGGTATGGAAACGGAGTGATGCCGGCTCTGGCTCAGAAAGGGAATCTTCTGGGAGCAGTTTATCACATACCTAAGGATCATCCAATCCATTTTACCCATGCCTATTTCCCGGCTCCCAAATTTCAGGAGGTCATGATCCGGGATCATTGGCTTTTGGGCAGGCAGAAGAATGGATTTGCCGCTCTTTGGTGCAGCGGCGTGATGGAACCTGTTGATGACCAGCTGTTTGATTGTGAATACAGGACCTATGGAGATGATATGGCATACTTTTGCGTATGCGGAAGCAGCCATGATTTTAAATCCCTGGATGAGTTTGCGGTTTATGCGGAAAGCTTGCGGCCTGAATTTAATGAAAAGGACCGTGTACTCACAGCAGGAGGGTTAATAGTGAGGTTTATGGAAAATCATGATAAGACACAATATATTTAGTGAAGATACTCAAAAGGCGGTTGCTTCTGCATCCGCCGTTTTCCGCAGTTATCCCTTTTTTATGAGCAATTACACATGGTGCAAGGAGCTTCTGCTGAAAAGAAAGGACCCGGAACATGCCGCAGAGGCGGTAGAACTGGGAATCCGGCATGCGAAGATGCTGAATCTGGAGGCTTATTTGCTTCCGGTCGTTTATATAGACTGGATGCTGCCGGATGTTATTGTAGAATTTAAAAATCAGGGGATCCCGGAATGGGTTTTTCTGAAGTCCATGAAGGATATTGAAATCTGGATCAAGGTTTACCGGAGATACCATGGGGATAAGGTGGGTCTAGATCAGATTGAGTGGGTGTTCCGGTCCCTTTCCGGTAGGGTGCTGCGGTTTGGCAGCCTGCAGTTTGAGGAGGTGACTTATGAATTTCCCTTCCTGATTTTTAAAAACAGGAAGACTGGAGAATACAGGGCTTTGGCATGTCCTGGCCATAAAGTAGACCAGGATGGTTATTTTTCAGGGACCAATGGCAGAAAATTTAACAGGGAGTCCGAAACATATGTAAGCTTTCTGAAAGAAACAGTGACTGGTTTTTCGCCGGATCTTAAGCAGGGACTGCTTAAGATGGAGAAAGCAGTAACGCTTAATTTGTCTGACTGGGAGCTTAAACTGGCTTCGGGAGAAAAGACGGTGGCAGTTCACATTCCGGAAGGAGCAGACCTTTCTCCCGATAAACTTGATTCTGCTTTGGAAACGGCAAAAGAATACTATACAGGAAGCCTTCTGGTCTGTGACAGCTGGCTTCTGGATCCTCATCTTAAGGCTGTTCTGCCGGAGAAAAGCCGGATCTTAAGCTTTATGGAGCGCTTTTACAAAATGCCATTAAAGGTGGAAAAGCCCCAGATTCTGGAACGGGTTATGGGGTTTGATTGTTCTATGGAAAAACTGGAGAATTACCCATGCAGCACTTCGCTGCAAATCTCGTTAAAAAAATATCTTCTTGGTGGGAAGGAGATGTTTACCACAGCAGGCTTTCTGCCGTGGAAATGAAACCTAATGGAGGAGGGCATCATGAAAGGATATTATGCAGGATTGGATATTGGCGGAACCAATGGAAGACTTAAAATCTGCGGTTCGGATGGAGAGGTACTTGGAGAATTTACGGCGCCGGGCTGCAGCCTCAATACGGATGGAGCGGAGAAAAGCCGGCTTCGATACCGGGATCTGGTACTCCCGGCTCTAAAAGAACTAAATCTGGATCCGGGCTGTTGCCTGGGTATCTGTGTTGCGGCCAGCGGGATCGATTCTCCGTCGGATGAACATGATTGCAGGTCCAGCTTTGAGGAGATGGGATTTCCTCCTGAAAGGCTGCTGGTATTAAATGACTGCGAGGTTTTTCTTCACATGACAGAGGATCCGGCTTTGGTAGTCATATCAGGGACCGGTTCGGTATGCTTTGGGAGAGATAAAAAAGGAAGTATCTATCGAACCGGCGGCTGGAATCACATCATCAGCGACGAGGGAAGCGGATTTGACATGGGGCTAAAGACCTTAAAAGCAGTAGGAGATGATCTGTCCGGACGAATCAAATGTCCTGTTCTTACACCACTTATTATTAAGGAGACAGGGCTTGATACGCTGGAAAAAATAGATGATTTTATCAATGCCAATCTTATGGAAAAGTCTGAGATCGCCAGATTATCCCTGTTTGCATATCAGGCGGCAGCCCTTGGTGATCATGAAGCCGTTCGCATTCACCGGGAATGCGGGGATGCCTTGTGGGGGCTTATTCGGGATACGAAAGCAAAGATGGCTGGAAAGGGTCCTGAGGACAAGCTGAATCTCTGGCTCTGGGGCAGTGTTCTTGTTAAAAATGATATAATCCGGAGTATGGTGGAAGAGAAGGTCCGGGTAGGACTGCCGGGCACTGAGATCGGAATACCGGAGATGAGTGCGCTGGATACGGCTCTTAAAGCCGCCAGAAAACAGGAAACAGAAAGAAGAACTTTATAAAACGGATTGGATGAGACAGGATTAACAGACTATAAAAAACGGTGCCAGGATTTGCGTCCTGACACCGTTTTTTTATAGTCTGTGCGCGGCGTTCCGCCACGATCATATGAAGTCTGCCGTTATCGATCAAAACAGGGAAAATGCCAAAAACAAGGAAGACATCAAGGAAGCTACCAAAGAAACCACCGTTATCTGCGTATTGATGGACGGGCCGGCCGTATCCTTAAAGGGATCACCTACCGTATCCCCTACTACAGCTGCCTTATGTGCATCACTTCCTTTTCCTCCATTTCCTCCGGCCTCAATGTATTTCTTTGCATTATCCCACAGCCCTCCGGAATTGCTCATAAACAGGGCAAGCAGGAGACCGCTGATAATATTGCCTGCTAGGTATCCTCCGACGGATTCAACACCGCCTACAAACCCGACCACAATGGTCGCAAGAATGCTGACGAGTCCGGCAGGAATCAGTTCCTTTAATGCACCGTCGGTAGCGATATCAATGCATTTGTCGTATTCCGGTACCACTCCCGGCTTGCCTTCCTTAAGTCCCTTGATTTCCCTGAACTGACGGTGGATTTCCGATACCATTCTCTGTGCATTGCGGTCTACCCCAAGCATCAGCATAGCAGAGAAAATAGCCGGAACGGAAGCTCCCACCAGCATTCCGAAAAATACTGTGGGATTAATAATATCAAATCCGGTAAGTACTGTAGTACCGGCTGCATCGTTTACCTCACTCATAAATGCACCAAGCAAGGAGATAATGGTCAGTCCTGCTGCTGCAATAGCAAATCCTTTTGTTACTGCCTTTACTGTATTTCCGGCGCTGTCAAGCGAGTCTGTGATTTCAAGAGCTTCATCTCCCAGATCTCCCATCTCCACAAGTCCTCTGGCATTATCGGCAATTGGACCATAGGCATCATTGGAGATGATCATGCCGACGATGGAAAGCATTCCAACTGCGGCCATTGAGATTCCAAACATTCCTGCGGTAGGATCCTCAGGAGCGATGGAAGCGCAGAGATTATAGGAAACCATGGCAGAAATACCGATTCCCACCATAGCAGGCAGTACACTTAAAAAGCCATAGGAAATACCGGAAAGAATGGTGAATGCAGGTCCTGACTCAGAGGCCTTTGCAACATTGCGTACAGGTTTTTTATTATCATTTGTAAAGTAATCACTGGTAATTCCTATAATGACACCGACAAATAAGCCTATAGCCGTTGCTCCCCAGATACGCCAGTCAAACTGAAACAAGATTGTTGCCCCGGCAGTAAGTACGGCAAATATGCCGGTGGTAATATAAGTACTCATATTAAGAGCCATGGTGGGATCGCCCTTCTTTCCCATACGGGCGGCCATAACTCCTATGATCGAAGATAAAAGTCCCAGAGAGGCGTAGCAGAATACCATGGCTGCATAGTCGACGCCTATCTTTTTACTAAGAGCAATGGCCATAACCAGGGCGGATACTGTGGAAGCCACGTTAGAATCAAATAGATCTGCGCCCATTCCGGCAACATCTCCTACATTATCCCCCACATTATCGGCAATTACCGCCGGATTTCTGGGATCATCCTCAGGAATCCCAAGTTCTACCTTCCCAACAAGGTCTGCACTGATATCCGCAGTCTTTGTAAAAATACCGCCGCCTGCCTTGGCAAATAAAGCAAGGGAGCTGGCGCCAAAGCTAAATCCCAATAGTGCAACGGAATCTCCGCTGATCATCATAACAAGCGCCACTCCTAAAAGTGAGCTTCCCACGACTGCCATTCCCATAACGGCACCGCCTCGGAAAGCCGACAGAAAAGAAGGCTTTAAGCCGCCTCTCTGTGCTGCTTCAGCCGTTTTAATGTTGGCTATAGTAGCTACCTGGATTCCAATTTTACCTGCGATGGCAGAAAAAACAGTTCCGCATAAGTAAGCCAGAACAATGGTAAGGTTATGTAAAACCGTACCTCCGCTCCAGATCGGAGCCGGAAGAAACAGGAAAATCAGAAGTGCTGCTCCCGCACAAAACTTTGATAAAACAATGTATTCTTTTTTTAAAAATGTATTTGCCCCTTGCCTGATGTAGCTCCCAACCTCTTTTACCCGTTGATTTGAAGATGGCTGTGCAGATACCCAGCGGTACAACCACACTGCAAAAGCAAACGCAAAAATAGAAACAAGAATGGAAATGATTAGAAATAAATTTAAATTACCCATAACCCCATTAACCTCCTACTTTCTTCAGTTTTAAAAAAAATTCCTATTATTTCATTGTATATTCTATCACAAATTTTGCGTATTACAAGATTTTTGTTGTTAAGATTGTATAAAAATTTTATTGCCTTTCATAACAGTAACCGCTTCTTTTCTTGAATTGGGATACGCATAAAAAATATTTGTGCAAATTGCACCTTTTGCTTGCAATTATAAGACATTTTTAGTAAAATATCGTTATAGACTTAAATACCGAACAGGAGGAATGTTTATGAACGTGTATGGAACCAAACAGATCCGTAACGTCGCCTTACTTGGGCACGGGGGCGCCGGTAAAACCACCCTGGCAGAGGCTATGGCGTTGATTACCGGAGCCATCAGCAGAATGGGAAAAGTTACCGATGGCAATACCATCAGCGATTATGACAAAGAAGAGATTAAGAGACAGTTCTCCATCTCTACTACCCTGATTCCTTTGGAGTATAAAGGAGAGGATGGCCCTATCAAGATCAACCTGCTTGATACTCCCGGATATTTTGATTTTGTTGGCGAAGTGGAAGAGGCCATCAGTGTTGCGGATGCAGCAGTAATAGTTGTGAATTGTAAGGCAGGTATTGAAGTTGGAACATTAAAGGCGTGGGAACTCTGCGAAAAGTACAAGCTTCCCAGACTTTTCTTTGTGACAAATATGGATGATGACCATGCAAGTTTCCGTGAATTGTTATTAAAGCTTGATAAAGAGTTCGGAAGAAAGATTGCGCCGTTCCACCTCCCGATTCGTGAAAACGAAAAGTTCGTAGGTTTTGTTAATATCGTAAAAATGGCAGGCCGGCGTTTTACTGTCAACAGTGATTATGAAGAATGTGAGATTCCTGAATATAGCCAGAAGAATCTGGGAATAGCCCGTGAAGCTCTTATGGAGGCCGTAGCAGAAACCAGCGAGGAATATATGGAACGCTATTTCTCCGGTGATGAGTTTACCCTTGATGAGATTTCTTCAGCCCTTCGGGAACATGTGATAAAAGGAAATATCGTTCCGGTCATGCTTGGTTCCGGAATTAACGCCCAGGGCGCCAAGATGGTGCTTCAGGCTATAGATAAGTATTTTCCGTCCCCCGACTATTTTGAGTGCATCGGCGTGGATATTTCCACGGGTGAGCGCTTTACAGCGAAATATAACGATCATGTGTCGCTGTCAGCCCGTGTGTTTAAGACGATTGTGGATCCGTTTATTGGAAAGTATTCCCTGTTAAAGATTTGTACCGGCACCTTAAAGCCTGATTCCGCCATATATAACGTGAATAAGGATACAGAGGAAAAGGTCGGAAAGCTTTATGTGTTAAGAGGGAAAGAGGCCATTGAAGTTACGGAATTAAAAGCAGGAGACATCGGAGCCGTGTCTAAGCTTAACGTGACGCAGACCGGTGATACCATAGCTCTCCGCTCTGCACCCATCGTCTATCATAAACCGGAGATATCCACTCCATATACGTATATGCGTTATAAGACCAAGACAAAGGGCGACGAAGATAAGGTTTCAAGCGCACTGGCAAAGCTGACGGAAGAGGATTGGACCTTAAAGGCAGTCAATGATACGGAAAACCGCCAGTCTCTCCTTTATGCCATCGGCGACCAGCAGCTGGAGGTGGTTGTAAGCAAGCTGTTAAACCGCTACAAGGTTGACATTGAACTGAGTAAACCGAAATTTGCCTTCCGGGAAACCCTTCGTAAGAAAGTGGAGGTTCAGGGCAAGTATAAGAAACAGTCCGGCGGACATGGACAATACGGCGATGTAAAGATGTCCTTTGAACCTTCCGGAGATTTAGAAACCCCTTATGTATTTGCTGAAAGCGTATTTGGCGGGGCAGTGCCGAGAAACTATTTCCCGGCAGTTGAAAAGGGAATCGCCGAGTGCGTCTTAAAAGGACCGCTTACCGCTTATCCGGTAGTGGGATTAAAGGCTACGCTGACCGACGGTTCTTACCATCCGGTTGACTCTTCTGAGCTGGCCTTTAAGATGGCTGCAACCATGGCCTTTAAAAAAGGCTTTATGGATGCAAATCCGGTTCTGCTTGAACCGATCGCATTCCTTAAGGTTACGGTTCCGGATAAATTTACCGGAGATGTCATGGGAGATCTAAACCGAAGGAGAGGACGCGTTCTGGGAATGAATTCCAACCATAGCGGAAAGCAGGTCGTTGAGGCAGATGTGCCAATGTCCGAACTGTTTGGCTATAATACGGATCTGCGCTCCATGACCGGAGGCATCGGAACCTATGAATATGAATTCAGCCGCTATGAACTGGCTCCGGGAGATGTGCAGAAGAGAGAAGTAGAAGAAAGAGCATCAAAGATTGACAGGATGGAAGTTTAAATAAATCATAGGAAAACCCATTGCAGCGCCTGCTTGTGTGCCCTGCAATGGGTTTTTCTTATTACTGGATAAAGGTTCCTGCCTTAATCTGCTCAGCAAATTCCTTATACTGGGCCTGAATATCGTCCGGTACAAGGCTTGAGAAAGTACCGATGTTAAGACAGCCATTGCTTAAGTCCCCATAGATGGTTTTATTACCGTAGGAACCAGATTCCACATCTTTCATGCAGGCCTTAAGCAAGGCGGCGTTGTCGGTAACTACGGAACATATGATGATCTTGTTGTCGGCAGAGCCTAAATCTCCCGGCTGTCCGATATCGTATCTGTTTTCAGAAGCGGCTAGAGCTTCACGGGCTCCGGTATCGACTGCAGATGCGTCGCCAAACATTACGTCTACATCATAGGTGGAAATCATAGAGGATGCGATTTCTTTTCCTTTGGCCGTGTCGCTGAAAGAACCTGCGTAAGCGGAGGAAACCTTGATATCAGGATTTATCTTTTTGGCAGCTTTTTCAAAACATTCGAGCTTTGCTTTAGTTGTATCCAGTTCCATACCGCCAATGAAACCGATGCTGCCTGTTTTGCTCATAAGTCCTGCCAGTGCGCCTGCCATATAACCGATCTGCTTTGCATCCGGAAGTATCGAGGTGATGTTATCCGCTTCTACCGTTCCGTTTAACAAAGCAAAATTGATATCCGGATATTCTTCTGCAACCTGTTTTACTGCATCGGTATACTGGTTGCCCGGAGCAAAGATAAGGTTATAACCAAGTTCCGCATAATCGGTCATGACCGTTGCAAAATCTGCAGTAGCCACATTGTCGGTATACACAGTTTCCCAACCGCTTTCCTCGGCGGCACCAATCATTGCCTGGTAACAGCTTGCACCCCAGCCTCCGTCAGAAACAGAGGAATCCAGTATCATGGCCACCTTAAAATCATTGGATTTCTCTTTTTCAGCCGGAGCAGCAGTGGTTTGAACGGCAGCGGCAGCGGTGGTCCCTGCCGCAGTCGTCCCTGCCGAAGTTTGAGCGGCAGAACCTCCGCATGCCGTCAACGTTATGGCTGTAAGGGCAGCGGCCAGAAGAAGAGAAGCCGTTTTCATAGTCTTTTTCATAATTAAATCCTCCTTTTTGTATTTGAAGTAGTATATAATTTCAGGAAAAGATCCTGCAATTATCTTTATCGTTCTTCCCGGTAATAAGGCTGTCCGTTTGCTTTGGGACCGCTCTTTTTTATTCCGAAGAAAGCCAGGACGAACAGAGTGCACAAATAAGGGATCATCTGTAAGATCTGGTAAGGGGTGGAGGGGCTTAGAAGCTGCAGCCGGATCTGCAGGGCATCGCAGAAGCCGAAGAGCAGACAGGCAAGCAGAACACCTGAAGGCATCCAACGGCCGAAGATAACAGCGGATAATGCAATAAAACCACGCCCGGCTACGATTCCTTCCGAATAGGTGCTGGTATAGCAAAGGGTTAAGTATGCACCGCCGATGCCGGCAAGTGCACCGCAGACGATGCAGGCAATGTATTTTTGAAGGATTACATTGATTCCAAGCGTCTCGGCAGCCTTTGGAAATTCCCCGACTGCCTTAAAATTCAGTCCGGCTCTTGTCTTGTTTAAGAAAACAGCAGTGACAGGGACCAGAAGATAAGCAAAATATACCAGAGGGATATGGTTGAAAAAGACTGGCCCTGCAATCGGAATCCTGCTGAGCACTGGGATAGGCATAGCTTTCATGGATACCCCCTGGATTAATGTAGAGGTATCTGAAAATGACAGGCGGTAAATAAAGGAGGCCAGAGCCGGAGCAAAGATATTGAGGGCCATGCCGTATACAATCTGGGGAGCGCAGAGATTAATGGTGCAAAAGGCATAGATCATATTGATGGCGATTCCGGATAAAGCGCCGGCTAAAATTCCTGTCATAGGACTTCCGGTACGGAAGCCGGCGATAAAGCCTATTAAGGCACCAAACGACATTATGCCATCCAGACCGATATTGACCATGCCTGCCCGTTCGGAATAGGTTTCCGCAAGAGCCACAAAAAGGATAGGGGTTGCCATACGGACCGTGGATAAAAGCAGTTCCACAAAGAAATTCCAATTGAAAAAAGCTTCCATTAGTTGATTCCCTCCTTTTTTACAGGGTGTCTGCTAAAATATTGTTTGATAGACGGCAATTTAAGCAGTGCGGTACCGGCGACAGCAAATATAATGACCAGTGCCTGAATAATGTCGACGACTGCGGTAGGTACCTGCATTCCAGTCTGCAGGGTGCTTGCCCCTTTTCTTAGGACAGCAAAGATAAATGCAACGATTGTTGTTCCAATGGGGTTTAACTGAGCTATAAGTGCAATTGCCACACCATCAAAGCCATAACCCTGACCAAAGCCGTCCATGAGGCGGAGCTGTTTACCGTGAAGCTCTACACTGCCCCCTAAGCCGGCTGTTCCTCCGGAGATAATAAAGGAAAAGAGAATGTACCTGTTTACCGGAAAGCCGTTAAAAAATGAGGCGGTTGCATTGAATCCCACTGCCCGAAGCTTAAAGCCTTTGGAGGTGTGAAAAAGGAAGTAATAGCCTGCAAAAGCCAGGAAAAATGCAATTCCTACTCCCCAGTGCATGGGAAAGCTTTTGGAAATAACGCCAATTTTCGTGCTGTCCGGAATGGCATAGGTCTGAGGAACGCTGCCGTCCCTCAGCAAAGTGGTGTAAACATAGCCCATAAACAGAGCTGCCACATAGTTGAGCATGATGCTGACGATCATCTCATTTAATCCCCGGGTGATTTTAAGGATTCCGGGAATCGCCCCCCATACGGCGCCGCTTGCTGCACCGATGAGCAGGCTCAAAAGGATACCTGGCATTCCTTCCATACCGGATTTTGTGACAAAGAAGATGCTTGCGATGGCACCTATTATAAACTGTCCCTCTCCACCAAGATTAAAAACACCGCATTTATAAGAGATGGCAGCGGTCAGACCTGTGAAGATCAGCGGACAGGCGATGACCAGTGTCTGAGCGATTTTTCTGCTGCTCCCAAAAGCACCGGAAAACAGGTAACCGTATGCCTGGAGCGGATTCTTCCCGAGGCATAGTATGATGATGCCTCCTATGACAAACGCGAACAGAATGGAAATGACCGGCACGGTGATTTTCGTTAAGTTATCTTTTTGTTTCATATCCTAGTTCCCCTTTCCGGCCATGGCCAGTGAGATTTCTTCGATGGGCGGGTTGTCTCCGGAATAAATACCCATAACCTGGCCTTCAAACATGACAATGATCCGGTCGGAAAGATTTAAGATCTCGTCAAAGTCCGCACTGATTAAGAGGATGCCGCAGCCTTTGTCTCTGGCGGCGATCATGGTATCGTGAACATATCTGGCAGCCCCGATATCCAGGCCTCTGGTGGGATGGACCGCTACCAGAAGTTCCGGATCATTTTCCAGTTCTCTTGCCAGAATGATTTTCTGCTGGTTTCCGCCTGACAGGTTGCGGACCTCCTGTTCAATGGAAGCACAGCGAATGTCATTCTTTTTCTGCATGGAAAGAGCGAATGCTGTGATGGATTTACTTTTTAACAGTGCGCCGCGGCCATAGGAGAAGCGCTTTTCCTCCGTGGCCTTTAATACCAGGTTTTCCCGTACTGTCATATTGCCGACCAGTCCCATTTTGTTCCGGTCTTCCGGAACGTGGGAAACATGGGAAAGGATAAATCCGTTAGGAACAAATTTTGAAATCCGGTCTGCTTTTAACGATACAGTACCGGCATCCGGTGATATGATACCGGCAGCCAGCTGAGCCAGCTGGGATTGGCCGTTCCCGTCTACGCCGGCAATTCCCAGAACCTCCCCCTTTTTTACGGTAAGGCTAACGTCATTTAAACCGCTGTGCTTGTGCATTTTCTGGTAATCCACATGCTCTAAGTCCAGTACAAAAGCCCCGGGGACTGTGACCTTCCGGTAGTTGCTTGGAACCATTTCCCGCCCGATCATCAGGTTCGCCAGCTGAATTCCGTCCGTCTTATCCTTGTCCAGAGTGGTAACTGTTTCTCCTGCCCGGAGTATGGTGATGCGGTCACTGATGGCAAGTACCTCACGCATTTTATGGGAAATAAAGATAACAGATTTGTTTTCTCCTGTCAGCTTTCGGATGATGGCAAAGAGGCCTTCCACTTCCATGTCAGTGAGTACGGCTGTAGGCTCGTCCAGGATGAGAATTTCCGCCCCGCGGTACAGTGCTTTTAGAATTTCTACCCTTTGCTGGGCTCCAACGGAAATTTCTGTAACAGTCTTGTCCAGCTCCACATCCAAACCATATTTACCAGCCAGTTCAAGAATATCCTTTTTCAGAAGTTCCTTATCAATAAATATGGAAGAATCCTTTTTACTGCCTAAAATAATATTCTCAAAGACAGTCATGGCCTCCACCAGCATGAAATGCTGATGTACCATACCGATTCCCAGGCGGACAGCGGCCTTGGGGGATTCGATTTTTACCTTCTTTCCGCGGAGATAAATTTCTCCGCCGGTAGGCTGGTACAGACCGATGAGAATATTCATCAGGGTGCTTTTTCCTGCCCCGTTTTCGCCTAACAGGGTATGTACCTCTCCTTCCTGTACCGAGAGATTGATGTCACGATTTGCATATACTTCACCAAAATGCTTTGTGATATGTTCCATTTTCAGCAATTCTTTCATGGAGTCCTCCTAACCTTTTATTTCCTTTATCAGGATTTCCTTGCAGTATACAAAATACAAATCCAGGTCAAATGCCTGCTTATCTGCCAGAAACTGGACCGCTGCGCCCTCCAGCAGGGAGACGGTAATGCCTGAAAGCAGATTCTGTTTTATGAGAGGCATCTCCGGTGCAAAATTTCCGATCATATCACGAACTTCCTGGCGCCAGCCTTCGTAGGAACGGCAGAATTCCCTGTGCATGTCCGGTTCCAGGCGTGACTGGTTCCAGAAATCCAGCTCTGCAATATCATATTTCTTTTCTCTTCGAATGGTGTGTATCTTTTGATTTATGAAAACACCTAAGTGATCTTCAAGAGACAACTGGGATTCTGCATTTAGAAGGCTTATGGAATGCTGACGGATTTCACGGTAGTGGTTTAGAACCTTTTTCTGAACAGCAAGGAGAAGATCCTTTTTGCTGATGAAGTAGTATTGGATATTGGATTGAAATACATCAGCTCTTTCTGCAATCTGTCTCATTCTGAGTCCGCCTATGGTTTTCTCCTGAATGATATCAAGCGTGGCATCCAGTATCCGGTCTTCGGTGGAAGGTCCCCGGCGTTCCTTTGATTCCTGAAAATTTGTTTTCATAAGCATTCCTCCTTTTGGTCAGGTGAACAATTTCTTGAATTATACGGAAATGACTTTTGGGTGTCAACGATAAAAAGGAATAAATTCTAAAGTTAAGTTAAGGATAAATAATATGAAACAAATCCATTTGAAACTAAGTTAAATTGGAAAAATAGTAAGGAAAAAAAGAAATTTTTTAAATGATTGCCGCAAAAAGAAAAACACAGTTTGAGAGCAAAGAAAACTAATATATTAGCTTAAAATCCGACATTATTATTGCGTTTTCGACGTAGTGAAAATGCAAAATAAATTAGAACTAAATCATAATATTTTGTAAATAATGACTAAAAATATGACGGAAAAACTGGGAATATCCCTGTATACAATCTAATATTTTAGTACTAATATATTAGTATAAACGGCAGTTTACTGCCGCTTAAGGGGTGGCGGAAAGCTTATATGGCTTTCTGCAGGTTTCTATAAACTTTATTTTTTAAAGGAGGGTTCATATGAACGTCAATGTTTTCATCGGCATTATCATGATTCTGTCTTTCCTGGGCATGGTATGGTATTGTGTAAAAGGGCTAAACCTCATGGTGGGATTTGCAGTCATGGCAACTTTCTGGACAGCGCTTGCGTTGTTGGGAAATTCCATTTCACCCAATTCCGCTATGGAAGGCAAGTCGTTTATTGATGTACTGACCTACGTTTATGCGGATGGTCCGGCCGGATATGCAAAGTCTATCCTGGTCAACGTATTCTTCGGAGCATTCTTCGGCAGAGTTCTGGTAGAAACGGGAATTGCATCAACACTTATCCGTAAGGTTGTTGAGCTGGGCGGAGATAAACCGAGGATCACCATGGGATTGTTATGTATCGTTACAGCAATTATCTTTATGTCTATGACAGGGATTGGTCCTGTAATCTCCATAGCGGTTATTGTGCTTCCGATCATGCTGTCACTGGGCGTACCGGCACCTGTTGCCATGTTCAGCTTTATGGGTTCCATTATGGCCGGTATCTTTGGCAATATTGTAAACTTCAAACAGTATCAGACGATTTATGCAGGCTTTAACCCTGCCGCGGAAAACTATACTTACAATGACTATTTCCAGATGGGAGTTATCTGCATGGTAGTTGCGCTGGTGGTGGTGCTGATCGTAGCTAACCTTTTCATGAGCAAAAAAGCGGCTCATGCCTGGGCGGCAAAATCTTTTACCGTAAGCGATAATGCCCCGGCTATTTCCTGGATTTCCGTCATTCTTCCGGTTTTGGGCGTTGTAATCTTTCGGATCCCGATCATCCTTGGATTCTGCCTTGCCGGTATTTATGCACTTATAACAACTGGAAAGCTGAAAGGAACTTATTCCGATATCTGCCGGCTTTTTGCCAAGCTGTTTACCGATGGTTCCATTGATGTTGCTCCTATGATCGGCTTTTTGCTTACTCTGTCCATGTTCAACAACGCTGCTGCATATGCCGCACCGTATTTTACTGCGATTCTGGGAGGCTTTGTTCCGAGGAGCGCTTTGATCCTTGCTCTTATTTTTGCAATCCTGACTCCTCTGGGCTTCTTTAGAGGTCCTTTGAACCTTGTCGGATGCGGAACTGCGATTCTGGCGGTTGTCATTGCCGCACTTCCGGACGCACCTGTTGCATTCTTATATCCTCTGTTTGCTATCACAACCATTGCACCGCAGCATCTGGATATCACCCAGTCCTGGGTAGCCTGGGGCTTTGGATATACAAAGGTTTCGACAAAAGATTATATGAAGATGTCCATACCAACAGGGTGGATCGTCGGCTTTATCTGCTGTATTCTTGCCTTTGTCCTTTACGGCGGTTTAATGTAATATCATATGAAATAAATACGGAACTGGCAGGGAATACTGCCAGTTTCCTCTTTAGAAAGGAATGGTCATAATGGGAAGATCAGTAAGAATGGGCATCGATGTGGGAGGCACTCATACAAAGGCGGTTGCCATTGATAATGCCACCCATGAAATTATTGGAAAGTCCTCAGTGAAGACAACCCATGACGATCCCAGAGGCGTTGCGGCAGGGGTGGTTAAGTCCTTCCGGAATTGTCTGCGCGAAAATCAAATCAGCCCGGAAGATGTAGTATTCGTCGCCCACTCTACAACACAGGCTACCAATGCACTGATCGAAGGGGATGTGGCTGCAGTGGGCGTAATCGGCATGGCAAAGGGCGGTCTGGAAGGAATCCTTGCAAAAAAGCAGGCAAGGCTGGCGGATATTGATCTGGGAAATCATAAGAAAATCAAAATTATCAATGATTTTCTGAATATTAAAAAAATGGATAAGTCCGTCGTGGAGAAAACCATTGGCGAGATGCAGAAAGCTGGAGCAGAGGTATTTGTTTCTTCCATGGCTTTTGGTGTAGACGACGGCGGGCCGGAGCAGGAGGTCTACGAGGCGGCCAGCGAAAGAGGCATTCCCACTACCATGGCCTCCGATATTACCAAGCTTTACGGGCTTACCAGACGGACAAGAACCGCTGCCATCAATGCCTCCATCCTTCCAAAGATGTTAGATACGGCCAATTCTACAGAGGATTCCGTAAGAGAAGCCGGGGTATATGTGCCGCTGATGATAATGAGAGGCGACGGCGGGGTAATGGAAATCTCAGAAATGAAGAAACGCCCTGTTCTGACCATGCTGTCAGGGCCTGCAGCATCCGTTATGGGGTCACTCATGTACCTTCGTGCATCCAACGGCGTTTATTTTGAGGTGGGAGGAACCACTACCAACATCGGCGTCATTAAAAATGGCCGCCCTGCCATTGATTATTCCATTGTCGGCGGCCATCCTACCTATATCTCCTCCCTTGATGTTCGGGTTTTAGGCGTGGCAGGAGGATCCATGGTTCGGGCGAATAAGCAGGGGGTTCTGGATGTAGGCCCCCGTTCTGCTCATATTGCAGGACTGGATTATTCCGTGTTTACGGACCCAGCTAAAATTAAAGGGCCAAAGGTGGAGTTCTTTTCCCCAAAACCCGGTGATCCTTCCGATTATGTCCGGATCCGGCTGGAGGACGGCTCTGCGGTTACGCTTACCAATTCCTGCGCGGCCAATGTGCTGGGGCTGGTAAAGCCGGAGCATTTTTCTTACGGAAATGCAGAATCTGCCAGAAAAGCCATGGCGGCTTTAGCTGATTACTGCGGCACCACGGTGGATGATATTGCAAAGCAGATCATGGAAAAGGCCTATGCAAAGATTGAACCGGTTATACTGGAACTGGCGGAGAAATATAAGCTGGAAAAGGATCAGATTTCCCTGGTTGGCGTAGGCGGAGGAGCTGCTTCCCTGATTATCTATTTTAGTGAAAAGATGGGTGTTAAATATTCCATACCGGAAAATGCAGAGGTTATTTCTTCCATCGGTGTTGCTCTTTCCATGGTGCGGGATGTGGTGGAACGCATAATGCCCACTCCATCTAAGGAAGATATCCGTGCCATTAAGAATGAAGCCTTAAACAAGGCCATTGAGTCCGGAGCGACCGCAGAATCAGTAGAAATCCACATTGAGATTGATCCTCAGACCTCCAAGGTAACGGCGATTGCAACCGGATCCACAGAGGTTAAAACCGCGGATCTTTTAAAGGAATGTGATGAAACGGAAGCCAGGCATCTGGCTGCCCGGGATATGCGGATTGCAGATAAGGAAACAAAGCTTCTGGCAAGTTCGGATTACTTCTATATCTATGGGGAGAAGGTGGAGGACGACTCTCCCGGTGCCATACGTATCGTTGATAAAAAGGGCTTTATTAAGGTACAGAGAGGAAGAGGTATGTGCCGGAAGGTCAAAGCGGCAGGTTATCTGGAAGCGTTAAAACAGCTTTGGGATGATATGGCTGTTTACCAGACGGACCTGATTATAAGGCCGGATTATTACATTTGTATGGGTGCCCGGGTCACGGATTTTGCTGCCCAGGATTTTGAACAGCTGGAACTTTTAATCGATCTGGAGGTATCATCTTTGGAGCCAGATGAAGAAATTATGATTGTTGGAGCCAATGTTAAACAGAATTAAATGTATGGAGACGGTTATGACGGAGATGATATTGCGGGAAATGGCAGAAAGCCTTGCGCAGGTGGATGATCTGTCCTGGGGAATGTATGCATTCTCCAGGGATATCCTGCGCGACAAAGTCAGCGAATCGGAAAAAAAGAGAATGATTGAACAGGCGATCTGCTGCGGATATGAAATGGCAGATAAGGTTATGAGCAGTCTGGGAACCTGGGATCCCTGGGAACTGGCAGAAAAATTAAAATTAAACGTGGAGTACGCGGACAGTGGGCAGATAGCAGACAGCGTGTTATTTGCTCTTTTTACCCCACCTGACAAGATACAGATCATGAAGGAACCCATAGAGCTGGCGGCGAAAAATGGCCTGTTTGAAGGCCTGTTTCCCATGGGACAGATTGAAAGGCTGATCCTGGGACATGAGATTTTTCATTTCCTGGAGGAAGAGGAGGAAGGAATTTATACAAGAAGGGAAAAAGTGATTCTGTGGAAACTGTTCGGCTACAAGAGTAAATCAACCGTCAGGGCTTTGTCTGAGATTGCCGGCATGTATTTTTCCAAGAAAATTAATGGATTTCTTTATTCACCATTTGCTCTTGATATTCTTTTGTATTATAATTATAATTCAAACGAAGCCCTGAAGATGTACAGGGAAGTATTAAGCTATTAACAGGAGGCATTCATGGGCGTCATAGAAAACAACCAGGAAGATACCATTTATGATGTATTGAGATCCGATATACTGGATTTGAAGCTGCGCCCTGGAATGATATTCAGCATCAAGGACATCAGCGAGTCCTATGAAGTTGGAAGAACTCCGGTCAGGGATGCATTAATCAGCCTTTCCAAGGAGGGACTCATTACATTTCTTCCCCAGCGCGGGACCATGATATCTAAGATTGATTATGATAAGGTCCGTAATGAGAGGTTTCTGAGGATTTGCGTGGAAGAAAATGTGATGCTGGAATTTATGGCGGTATGCAATTTAAAAGCGATCACCGCATTGGAGATGTCTTTGGAAAGACAGGAGCAGCTTGAAAAAACAAAAGATATCCGGGCGTTTCGGGCAGAGGATATGTATTTTCATTCCATCTTTTATGAAGGAGCCAACAAGGGATACTGCAATGATATTCTGGCTGCAAACTCCGGCCATTACAGAAGAATCCAGATGCTGGCTATGGCGGACTCCGGAATTGAACCGGGGGTTGTAAAGCAGCATAGAGAATTGGTGGATGCCATCCTTGCAAAGGATTCTGAACAGCTTCATGGAGTTTTAAACCATCATCTGAACCGTCTGATCAGCAAGGAACGGCCTCTGGTATCTAAATATCCGGACTTGTTTGATCGTGAAAATAAAGAAATAAGAAGAGAAGCGGATGCGCTTGGCATTGACTTTCTGGTGGATACAAAACTGAAATATCATGCATAGCCCGGATCCGGTTTGAAATAGCATTTAAAGCACTGTCATCCCCAGCTCTGTGATCTCACACCCTCCCCTGGTGCGGTTTATTTTAATGAGGCCTTCGTCGGAAAGCTCCTTTAAAATGGAACGCAGCTTTCCCTCGCTTAAATCGTTTCCTCGCCTGGCGAGCGCTTCCTTTATGCCGGAGCGGCCTATACGGGGAGAAGCGGCAATCAGGGACAGAATGGAATTTTTAACGGCACTCTGCCTGGCCAGGGGCTTTTTCAGCCTCTTTCTGATGTAGGAGGGAAGCTGGGAGAGAATCAGGGGATGGGCTGCATAGTTGGTGAAAAAGAAACGGGTTAAGTTTAGGAGCTCCTGAACATTTCCGGGATAATCATAGCTTAATAAGAATTCCATCAGGCTGGGGGAAATGATATCCTTTAAGCGGAGGTTGGAATCGTGAAATAAGTTTTGAAAGAAATGTTCCATTAATACAGGAATGTCGTTCCTGCGTTCCCGCAAGGGGATAGTATCGATGGAAGCTGTGTTCAGCAGGAAAAACAGCTCTTCCCGGAACGTGCCCTTTAAGACATCTTCATAAAGGTCATGGCCGGCTGTTGCTATTATTCGGAAGCTGGAAGAAGGAGGGGACTGAAAGCCTCTGCTTTCCTGACTGCCGTGCTGAAGGACCTCGATGAGGAAATCCTGCATTTCCAGAGAAAGGTACTCTGCCCGGTCTATGAGCAGGGTGCCTTTCTCTGCGGAACTGAGAATTCCGGCCAGATGGGGGCTGGTTGTACCTGGAAGAACGGCAAAGGGCTGCTGCCTTCGGTTGGATGCCCGGTGAATGGCTTCGGCGATCATCTTTTTCTGGGTTCCGCTTTCTCCCTGGATCAGCACAGGGAAGTCATAGAGAGCCAGTCTTCTGGCATATTCCAGCATGTTTTTTACTAAAACCTGATTGGTCAGTATATTTGAAAATCCATTGCTTAACAGCCGGGCCTCCATATGGTCCGTCCGCCTTTCATGCAGCTCTTTTTCCTGTTCCGGGGTAAGGGGTATTTTTTTGCTTGTAACCAGGTAAAGAGGAGGGTGGTTGGGAAGCGAAAGCTCCAGGATACTTATGGACAAGGGGTTCCCGCTTTTGCTTTCCAACTGGTAATCTGTGCTCTGGCAGAACGGAAGGCCGGAATAAACGTCAGGAAGCAGGGCGGAAATGGATTTTCCGCAGGCGTTTGCTTCCGGTGTATCAAGATCCAGGGAAAACTGCCGGTTCAGCATGGTGATCTCACCCTCTGAGGACATTAAGCAGATTCCTGCGGGCAGGTTTTGAATGACTGCCTGCAGGAGCTGGTGGGAAAAAATGTAATTACTGTAATGGGTTTCGGTCAGCTTGGTGATTTGCAGGATGCGGTTGATGTAGCCCTGAGTGATCTGGTTGGAAAGGCTGGCCGGCAGATGGAAGCAGACACACAATTCGTTGATGGTTGAAATGTCTATGATACGGTTCCCAATGTTAATGACATTTTTTATATGAGCAGGCACAAGCTGGGGTTCCCCCACAGTCACAGCGTATTGTATGGTTTCATCAGACTCACCGCAGCCCGGATAATAGGGGATAAACTGGTACTGGGTGATTCCGGCATCCCGAAACTGCTGGATAAGGATGGGAATGGATTCGAAGGTATCGTTGACCAGATAGACCCTTTCTCCCGGAGGGATGCGGATGATCTGATCCAGAAAGGCATGGTTGAATGTGCGGGTGCAGACAAACTGGGCCACACCGGCAGGGACCGGAAGGGGGAATTCATCTTGCACGCGGTCGCTGGAGAATAAGATGCATTGGTAGCCTGTGATCTGGGAGGGTGTATGGACCTGGTACAGGTCAATGGTGTCAAAAGAGATATATCTGCCTAATATGGAATGAAGATAGGATTGGAATTCCAGACGTATGGCAGCACTTATACATACGATCAAAGCGTGGTATCTAGGTGATTTTTCCATGGTGTTCCGGCCTCCTATTAAAATTATTGGGTATATTGTATCAATAAAGTCCGCTTTAAACAACCTAAATGATTTATAATCTTAATTTCTAATGTGTCAGCGATGAAAAAGCCTGATATTTATTTGACAACTTATAAATGTAACATATAAAATGATGAAAAAGCAAGGAAGCTTAAGGAACAGTAGCTTACCTTGCTTTTTTTGTATATGTCAGAAAATGAGGAGGAAATGCGATGAGGAAAAGAAGATGGAAGCTGTTGACGGCTGCGGCCCTGGTAGTATCGATGATGGTACTTACAGCCTGCGGCTCTTCGTCAGGTACGAAGCAGAGCGCAGGAACAGAAAGCCCGCCAGGAACCGCAGAAACGACTGCTGCGGCCGCAGCAGAGGGGGAATCGGTTTCTCAGGATACGGATATCACGGCGGCGGTTAGAGTTGATTTTACTACCATGGATCCTATGGACACCAGCGATACCCTTTCCGGCGGTATCCAGCGTATGATTATGGATGGGTTTTTTGGCTTTGATGATGATATGAAAATTTACCCTATGCTTGCCACTGGCTATGAAGCCAATGAGGATGCCACGGAGTTTACCATCACCTTAAGAGAGGGCATTTCTTTTACGGACGGGACTCCCTGGGATGCGGATGCAGCCATCGCAAACTTTACCAAGTGGGGAGATAAGACTCTTGGATTAAAGCGTACCACATTCCTAAGCAATACATTGGATCATGTGGATAAGATCGATGACTATACCATTAAGGTTACTTTAACCTCACCTTTCGGCGCATTTATCAATAACCTGGCTCATCCGGCCTGTGTTATCATGAGTCCCAGGCAGATCCAAGCAGGTCCGGAGGTATGCGCCCAGGCTCCGGTAGGTACGGGACAGTATAAATATGTGGAATGGGTGGCAGGGGATCATTTGACATTGGAACTGAATAAGGACTGGTGGGGCTACGACGCAGATATCTGCGGAGGAACTGCTTTGGCTGATAAAGATGCCGGCTTTAAATCCATAACCTTTAAACCCGTGGGAGAGGATGCCACCCGTGTGGCTATGATCCAGTCCGGGGATGCCCAGATTATATGGCCGGCCCCCACGGAAAGTGTTGAGGCATTAAAGACAGATTCCAATGTGTCAGTATATCAGGGCGAGGGCATTGTGGTATGGTATTTCATGATGAACAACCAGAAGGCTCCGTTTAACGACGTAAAGGTACGCCAGGCAGTAAGCTATGCTATCAATAAGGATGCTTATGTTTCCGTCGTTATGAACGGATTGGGAACGCCTGCTACGTCTATCATTGGTCCGGCAGTACAGTACTATAAAGGAAATGATCCCCTTGCCTATGACCCGGCAAAAGCGAAAGAGCTTTTGGCAGAAGCCGGATATGCGGATGGCTTTACAACCACTCTCATGTATCAGAATACTTCCGCCAATCAGAAAAAGGCAGAGTTCTACAAGCAGCAGCTTGCCGAGGTCGGCATTAATCTGGAATTAAACGGAATGGAAAGTGCTATCGTCAATGAAAAGGTACAGGGAGCTACCGGCCCGGGTTCTGAGGTAGAGGTAGAGTGCTATTTATCAGGCTGGTCTCCTTCCACAGGTGATGCGGACTGGGGAATCAGACCTTTGCTTGCCAAGGAATCAGAACCGCCTATGAGTTATAACATGTGTTATTATGAAAATGACGAATTGGAGGAGTACATAAAGGCAGGTCTTGAAAGTGCGGATGATTCGGTCCGTAAGGAGGCTTATGCGAAAGCCCAGGATATTATATGGAAGGATGTGCCCATGGTATGTGTTTCGTTGGATTACAATACATGGGTGACCGGCAGTAAGGTGTCGGATGTAAAGATTTATCCGGATGGTGCCGTTAACATGAAGAATGCTAAAATGTCCAAGTGATTTGGTGCGGTATCATTGATGCGGCGGGGGTGTCCTGTTACCAGGGCACCTTTGACGCATTAACCCATAGAACCAAAGGAGATGAAAGAGGATGCTGAAATATACCTTCCGGCGTGTGCTGGGAACGATCCCCACGCTGATTATTGTAATAACCTTTGTTTTTTTCTTTGTAAGGCTGATTCCCGGTGATCCTGCCAGGCTGGTGGCAGGAGAACAGGCAACGCAGCAGGATGTGGAGGCAGTCAGGGTGCAGCTTGGTCTGGACCGGCCCATGGCAGTTCAGTATATCCGTTATATCGGAGGACTCTTAAAAGGGGATCTGGGTAATTCCCTGCGGACCAAACGTCCGGTTGCGGTTGAAATCGGGACCAGATATAGGAATACCCTTGCCCTTACTGCCACAAGCCTTGTCTGGAGTACCCTTGCCGGAGTGCTTTTTGGCGTATGGTCCGGTAAAAACAGGGGTAAATGGCAGGATTATACAGGTATGACCGTTGCGGTTTCCGGAATTTCCCTGCCTGCATTCTGGGTGGGATTTCTCCTGATCATGATATTTTCCGTAAGGCTCCGCTGGTTTCCCACCACAGGAGCAGGCAGTTTTAAAAATCTGGTTCTGCCCTCCATCACATTGGGCATCAGCATAGCGGCAGTGATCGCAAGGTTCACAAGATCTTCAATTATAGAGGTTTTAAAAGAGGATTATATCCGGACAGCCAGAGCAAAAGGGCTTAAAGAGAAGGCAGTGACCTGGAGACATGCGTTTCGGAATTCCATGATATCGGTGGTTACGGTAGTAGGGCTTCAGTTCGGTTATCTCCTTGGAGGCTCCGTGGTTACGGAAGCGGTATTCGCTTATCCGGGTCTGGGATCTCTTCTTATTGAATCCGTCAATTACCGGGATTATCCTGCCATTCAATCCCTGATTCTTATTTTTTCTCTGCAGTTTATTATCATCAACCTGGTTGTAGACATCCTTTATGCGGTCCTCAACCCGGAAATCAAGCTTGGTTAAGGGAGGTTACAACGTATGGCTGAGAAAATAGAAATGAATGAAAGATCAGATATCAAAACTCCTGTATCCGAGATGGTGCGAAAGTTTAAGAAACAGAAAAATGCGGTGGCGGCACTGGTGTTTGTACTGTTCCTGGTAGTTCTTGCCCTGCTTGGACCGGCACTGGCACCTTATGGCATCAATGAATATGATTATTCTTCCATACTTAAGGGACCCGGCGCGGCCCATTTTTTCGGTACCGATGAATTCGGGAGGGATTTGTTTTCCAGGATTCTCTGCGGAACCAGGATCTCACTTTCCATAGGGCTGCTTGCAGTTACGGCGGGAGCGGTATGCGGCACCATCCTTGGCCTTATGGGCGGTTATTACGGAGGCATGATTGATTCCGTGATCATGAGGATCTGCGATACTCTGTTTGCATTTCCGGGAATCATTCTGGCTATTGCTATCGTAGCGATCCTTGGCAGCGGCCTGTATAATGTGGTCATTGCTGTGGCGGTATTCTCTACCCCTACGTTTGCAAGGCTTGTAAGAGGAAGGACCCTTTCCCTTAAGAATACGGTGTTTGTACATGCGGCAAGGAACTTAGGGGCTTCGGATGCCAGGATTCTGTTTAAGCATATCCTGCCGGGCGCGGTGCCGGACATTATCGTACAGTATACCATGTCCATCGGCTCCTCCATTCTGACGGCCTCCAGCTTAAGCTTTCTGGGCATGGGAGCCCAGCCGCCTACACCTGAATGGGGCCTTCTTCTGTCCAATGGGAGAACTTATATGATGACCAGTGTCCATACCACTCTCTTTCCCGGCCTTGCCATCTTTCTTACCGTACTGAGCTTTAATATTCTTGGTGACGGCCTGCGTGATGCACTTGACCCCAAACTTACGGATTAAGGAGGATAAGCTGACTATATGGAAACAAAGAAAAACATACTTGAAATTAAAAATCTCCATACCTATTTCTATACGGACGGAGGAATCATTAAATCCGTGGATGGAGTGGATATTGAGTTAAAGGAGGGCTCCACTCTGGGAATCGTCGGGGAATCCGGAAGCGGAAAAAGCGTAACCGCTCTGTCTGTCATGAGCCTTTTAATGGGGACCAGAGGCAGGGTTGCCCAGGGGGAAATCCTTCTCGACGGCAAGGATGTGGTGCGGATCGGAGAAGAAGAAAAACGGAAATTAAGAGGAGGCAGGATATCCATGATCTTCCAGGAGCCCATGACCAGCTTGAATCCGGTCATGAAAATCGGAAGACAGCTGACGGAGTGTGTGCTCCAGCACGAAGCTGTTTCAAAGCAGGAAGCCTATAAGAAGGCAGAGGATATGCTGCGGATGACCGGCGTTCCAAGAGTGGAGCGGATGATGAAGGAATATCCCTTCCAGCTTTCCGGGGGGCAGCGCCAGAGGGTTATGATCGCCATAGCTCTGGTATGCAAGCCCCAGGTGCTTATTGCAGATGAGCCTACCACAGCCCTCGATGTGACCATTCAGGCCCAGATCCTGGATCTGATGAACAACTTGAAAAAAGAAACAGGAACTTCCATCCTGTTCATCACCCACGATCTGGGGGTTGTGGCGGAAACCTGCGATGAAGTGGCGGTCATGTACTGCGGGCGTGTAGTGGAAAAAGGCGATGTTAAGTCCATTTTTGCCGCGCCATCCCATCCGTATACCAGAGGTCTGCTGGCATCTATACCAAAGCTTGGGGTTCCAGTTGACCAGCTGGAATCCATACCCGGCAATGTCCCAAGTCCCAGGCACATGCCGGAGGGCTGTAAGTTTGCTCCCAGATGTTCCCGGGCTTTTGATAAGTGCCGGAAAGAGGAGCCGGACTTTTTCCATATGGGGAACGGCCATGTGAGCAGATGCTGGCTTTGTGAAGGGAAAGGAGGTGAGGGCAAATGACAGAAAACCTGTTAAGTGTTAAGGATATGAAGATTTATTATCCCCTTTCCGGCCGCAGGCTTGGGAAAACGGAGTATGTAAAGGCGGTAGACGGAGTTTCCTTCGATGTAAAAACAGGTGAGGTATTCGGCATAGTCGGAGAGTCCGGATGCGGAAAATCCACACTGGGGAGAGGAATCTGTAAGCTGGAAGAACCCACCTCCGGAAGCTTACTCCTTGATGGTGAGGACATCTCCGCCTATAACGGCAGACAGATGCGCCCGGTGCGCAAGAAGGTCCAGATGGTGTTCCAGGACCCTTATGCTTCCTTAAATCCCAGAATGTCGGTATTTGATATCATTGCGGAACCCCTGATCATTCATGGACTCACAAAGACCAAAGAAGAACGCAAGGATAAGGTCCTTGAGCTTTTGCGGAAGGTTGGACTGGATGATTATCATGCCAATCGGTACCCTCATGAGTTTTCCGGAGGACAGCGCCAGCGAATCGGCATCGCAAGGGCTCTGGCGGTAGAACCCAGGCTTATAATCGCGGATGAACCCGTATCGGCCCTGGACGTTTCCATTCAGGCTCAGGTATTAAACCTGTTAAACCAGCTTAAAAAAGAATTTTCCCTTACCTATATTTTTGTAGCCCATGACTTAAGTGTGGTGGAACATATCAGTGACCGGGTGGGAGTCATGTACCTTGGGAATTTTGTGGAAGTAGGCTTAAAAGAGAAGCTTTATAAAAATCCCCTCCATCCCTATACCCAGGCGCTTTTGTCAGCAGTTCCGGTCCCGGATCCGGAGGTAAAACGGCAGCGGATGATACTGGAAGGGAGCATACCGTCTGCTTTAAATCCTCCTGCCGGCTGCAAGTTTCACACCCGGTGTCCAAAGTGTATGGAATGCTGCTGTATTACGGCGCCGGAGCGGTATCAGGTAGATGAAGACCATTATGTATACTGCCATTTATATGACGATAAGATAAACAAGGAAAAATAGCGGAATTTTAACCTTATCAAGTAGGGTCGCGGATTGCGAATATCCGATTGACGAATAAGAGGAGAAAGAGATTATGGATATTGAAATGTTTGGCAGATTGTCAGATGCCTTCGGACCAAGCGGTTTTGAAGAGGATGTAATACGGACGGCAGCAGGCTATCTGGGGAAGTATCAGGTGGAAAACGATGCAATGAATAACTTATATGCCCGTATGCCCGGTATTGCGGCTGAAAAACCTGTCATTTTGCTGGATGCACATCTGGATGAATGTGGTTTTATGGTACAGTGCATCCATAGCAACGGCTGTCTGGGGATCCTGATGCTGGGAGGGTTCCATCTCACCAATATTCCGGCTCATTCCGTGCTGGTCAGGACAAGAGCCGGAAAGCTTGTGAAAGGCATTATTACCTCAAAGCCCGTACATTTTATGAATGACAGGGAGCGCAATTCCCAGGCCCTTGATATAGAAAGCATCTATGTGGACATAGGAGCAGGCAGCCGAAAAGAGGCCGAAGAGGATTTCGGCATATCTGTCGGAGATCCCATGATACCCGATGTATCCTTTGAATACGATGAGGAACACGGCATCTGTTTTGGGAAGGCCTTTGACAACCGGGCAGGGTGCGCCTGCATCATTGAAACCATGAATAAGCTTTATGAAGGCAGGAATGAACTTTCGGTCAATGTGGCAGGAGCCTTTGCTGCCCAGGAGGAAGTGGGGATGAGAGGAGCTACCGTAACAAGCCAGATCGTAAAGCCGGACCTTGCCATTGTTTTTGAAGGCTCCCCATCCGATGACTTCTTTTTCGATATAGGTCTCACCCAGGGGAAGATGAAGGGCGGCGTCCAGATCCGGCATATGGATAAGAGCTATATCTCCAATCCTGTGTTTATAGAATATGCCATAGAAACGGCAAAAAGGCTTGGGATTAAATACCAGGAGGCAGTCCGCAGGGGCGGAAGCACCAATGCGGGAAAAATCAGCCTGACTGGAAAGGCGGTACCCGTCCTGGTTCTGGGCGTTCCTTCCAGATATATTCACACCCACTATAATTTCTGTGCAGGAGAAGATTTAGAGGCAGCCTCCGAGCTGGCAGCCCAGGTGGTCAAGGGACTGGATATACCGCTGATCCGCCATATCTGCCGTCAGGACTTGCTGTAAAAGTTGTTACAAAAACAATAAAAGAGGTGATGATGTGAAAAAACCTGTGATCGGTATTATGGGAAATACATTTATGACTGAAGTGGGAATGTTCAACAGCACGGAACGGGTTTATGCCAACACTGCCTACGTGGAAGCGGTACTTAAAAACGGAGGCATTCCGGTTGTCATACCGGCATCCGCGATTCTGACCGGGCCGGATGAGGCAATGGCATTTTGCGACGGCCTGCTGTTTCCCGGCGGCGAGGATCTTCACCCATGGTATTATGAGGAGGAACCCCTTCCGGTACTTGGGGAAATCCGGCCGGAGATCGACAAAGCGCTTTTTCGGGCGGGGCAGTATGCCATCACCCGGAGAATCCCCATGCTGGGGATATGCAAAGGGCATCAGTTCTTAAATGTTCTCATGGGAGGAAGCCTATATCAGGATATCTCCTTACGGGAGAAAGAAAGTCTGCAGCATATGCAGAAACGGAAAAGAAGCTATCTGACCCATCGCGTGGAGGTTTTAGGAGAAACAAGGCTTGCCTCTGCACTGGGGGCAGGAAAGCTGGAAACCAATTCCATGCACCATCAGGCAGTGAAAAAGCTGGGACGGGGACTTAAGGCTTCCGCTTATGCGGCCGACGGAGTGATAGAGGCTTTGGAGGACGAGGAGGGGCTTATTATGGGGATCCAATGGCATCCGGAGAATTTAATTGATTCTGCTCCTGCTATGAACCAGTTGTTTTCTTTTTTTAACGAGCATTGTGTCAGGATGAAGACGTTTTATTCCGGCAGGATGCCAGACCCGGAATAATTGCGCTTTTTTCTGATCTGTGATAAACTGATACCTACTGGCAGGAGGTATGAGAATAGTGGAAGACAGAAGAAATGCGTGGAAAGCATTTTCAAGAGTTGGGATCGGTTACGGAGCATTCCTCCTTGTGACGCTTGTGATACAGCTTGAGATAGGGGCCATTGCTCTTGCATTGTCCCGCTTTGGAATAGAAATAACCTTTGGGAACTGGTATATGGTGATTGTCTCCCTGGCTAATTATGTTGTTGGAGGCATCGTTGCCTATATCATTGTGAGGGATATGCCGGTTTTATGCAGGCCTGAGGCAAAAAAGGCCGGAGCAGGAATGCTTGTTTCCGGATTTTTGATCTGCATGAGCGCTTTGTTTTTTGGAAATCTCATTGGTCAGGCCCTTATGACCATTGTAAGTGCCCTTTTGGGAAAGCCTATGATCAACCCGGTGGAAGAAGTGATGAAGGGCTTAAACACCTGGGCGATTTTTGTCACCATGGTAATAATGGCGCCTGTTTGTGAAGAAATCCTGTTTCGCAAGGTCTTAATCGACCGAATCCGGCTATATGGAGACAAGGCAGCGATTCTGGTATCCAGTGTTGTCTTCGCCCTGAGCCATGGAAACTTCTATCAGTTCTTTTATGCGTTTGGAATCGGCCTGGTATTTGCATATATTTATATCAAGACGGGAAGACTTCGCTATACCATTATTTTTCACATGGTGATCAATTTTCTCGGTTCCATTGTGGCACTTCAAATTGGAGAAAATCCACTGCTTACGGCAGGCTATTCCATATTTATGCTTGGAGCGGTTATTGCAGGAACCATTTTGTTTTTTATCAGTCAAAAAAAGCTGGTGCTGTACCCGGGGCTTATGGAGAACTGGGGCAGAGGGTTCTTTAAAACGCTTTTTTTAAATCTTGGAATGATCCTGTTTTTCCTGGTTTCTGCCGTAACCTTTGTGATCTCGGAGATTTCATAAAATACGGTTGACACATTTTGTCAATTATGTTACATTTGTAGTTAGCAAAAATACTGTGATTAGGAGTAGTAAGCTGTCTGAAACATGCAGAGAGCCGGCGGATGGTGGAAGCCGGTTGGGGATGACCGCTGAACTGGCCTTTGAGTAGCGTGCTGAAGGAAGCTTCTGTGTAGGCATTGCCGGTGTCCCGACCGTTAAAGCGGGCGGATATGCTTTGCCATATCCAGTGAGAGCATACAACCTTGTATGAAATAGAGTGGTACCACGCGGTAGATCCTGCGTCTCTATGACTGTTTTTACGGTCGGAGACGCATTTTTTATGTTCACGGCCGACAAGCTAAGGAAACATATTTAAAACAGGGAGAATCCCTTTCGCAAAAGGAGGAAATTTTGTTATGGCATCATCCTACAACCACAGCGCTATTGAGAAAAAGTGGCGTGAGAACTGGGCAAAGAATCCCATCAATGTTGACGATGGGAAAAAAGAGAAATATTACTGTCTGGATATGTTCCCATATCCTTCAGGAAGCGGCCTTCATGTAGGCCACTGGAGAGGCTATGTAATCTCCGATGTTTGGAGCAGATATCAGATTTTAAAAGGTCATTATGTGATCCATCCCATGGGCTGGGATGCGTTCGGCCTTCCGGCAGAGAATTACGCCATCAAGATGGGAGTCCATCCAGCAAAATCAACGGCGGAAAACGTGGCGAACATTAAGCGTCAGATCAATGAGATCGCGGCCGTATATGACTGGGATATGGAGGTCAACACCACGGATCCCGGATTTTATAAATGGACCCAGTGGATATTTGTTCAGATGTTTAAAAAGGGCCTGGCCTATGAGAAGGAATTCCCCATCAACTGGTGCCCATCCTGTAAGACAGGACTTGCAAACGAAGAAGTGGTAAACGGCTGCTGCGAGCGCTGCGGAACCGGTGTTACAAAGAAGAACTTAAGACAGTGGATGTTAAAAATCACCGCTTACGCAGACCGTTTGTTAAACGATCTGGATAAGCTTGACTGGCCGGAAAAGGTCAAGAAGATGCAGTCTGAATGGATCGGCAAATCCTATGGAGCTGAGGTTGATTTTAAGGTGGACGGAAAAGAGGAGAACCTCACAGTTTATACTACCAGACCTGATACCTTATACGGAGCCACCTTTATGGTGCTTGCGCCGGAACACGCCCTTGCCGCAGGCCTTGCTTCTCCGGAGAATAAAGAAGCGGTTGAAAAGTATATCTACGATGCATCCATGAAGTCAAACGTGGACCGTCTTCAGGATAAAGAGAAGACCGGTGTATTTACCGGCAGCTATGCAGTTAATCCCATAAACGGTGCCAAGGTACCCATCTGGCTTTCCGATTATGTGCTTGCTGACTACGGTACCGGAGCTATCATGTGCGTGCCTGCCCATGATGACAGGGATTTTGAGTTTGCGAAGAAGTTCAACATTCCCATTGTCCAGGTTATCTCAAAGGACGGCGAGGAAATCGAAAACATGACCGAAGCCTATACCGATGCCAGCGGAACGATGATCAATTCCGGTGAGTGGAACGGAATGGAGTCCTCTGTCCTTAAAAAAGAAGCTCCGGCTATGATCGAGAAACGGGGTCTTGGAAAGAAAACCGTAAACTTTAAGCTGCGCGACTGGGTATTCTCCAGACAGCGTTACTGGGGAGAGCCCATTCCGATCGTTCATTGTCCGCACTGCGGCAACGTTCCGGTTCCGGAAGACCAGCTTCCTCTCACCCTTCCGGAAGTGGAAAGCTACCAGCCTACCGGTACGGGAGAATCTCCGCTGGCAGATATTGATGAATGGGTGAATACCACCTGTCCGGTTTGCGGCGCTCCGGCCAAGAGAGAGACCAACACCATGCCTCAGTGGGCCGGTTCTTCCTGGTATTTCCTTCGTTATGTTGACAGTCATAACGATAATGAACTGGTATCCAAGGAGAAAGCGAAAAAATACCTTCCGGTTGATATGTATATCGGCGGTGTGGAGCATGCGGTACTTCACCTTCTGTATTCCCGTTTTTACACCAAGTTCTTAAACGACATCGGTGTAGTGGATTTTGATGAGCCCTTTACCAAGCTGTTTAATCAGGGCATGATCAACGGAAAGAATGGAATCAAGATGAGCAAGTCAAAGGGAAATGTGGTATCTCCTGATGATTTGGTGCGGGACTATGGCTGTGATGCTCTCCGTATGTATGAGCTCTTCGTAGGGCCGCCGGAATTGGATGCAGAGTGGGATGACAGGGGAATCGAAGGCGTCAGCCGTTTCTTGCACCGCTTCTGGAATCTGGTAGCAGATAGCAGCAATAAGGATGTAGAAGCCACCAGAGAAATGCTTCGTCTGCGCAGCAAGCTGATCTTTGATATTGAACAGCGTTTCAATCAGTTTAATTTAAATACGGTAATTTCCGGATTCATGGAATATAACAATAAATTGATCGACCTGGCCAAGAAGACCGGCGGCATTGACAAAGAAACCTTGAAAGCCTTTGTAGTTTTAGTTGCTCCTTTTGCTCCCCATATCGGTGAGGAGCTGTGGCAGCAGCTTGGCGGCGAGACTTCCGTATTCCATGCCCAGTGGCCGGAATGTGATGAAGAGGCTATGAAAGATGACGAGATCGAAGTTGCAGTTCAGGTGAACGGAAAAACCCGTGCAGTGGTAAAGCTTCCTGCAGACGTAGCAAAGGAAGATGCCATTGAAGCAGGCAAGGCTTTGATACCGGATAAGATAACAGGAACCATTGTTAAGGAAATCTATGTTCCTGGAAGAATTGTAAATATCGTGTGCAAATAAAACTGTCTGAATAGTAAAACCTATCAATAAGCAGAAAACCATGATTTTATAAGGGCTGAACCTGTTATAACTTGTTATATCTTATTAAGCTTTATTACCCATTTGGTGTAGGATTGGTGTAATGGAGTAAAGAAATTGGTGTAAAATCTAATAAAGAAATTGAACAATTTGAGCTTTAAAATAAGGGCATTATAGGCTATAGAAATATGGCTTATAGTGTCCTTATTTAGCGTTGAAATAATGTATGCAAACAAATACACCTCCCATAGTTTCTAACGGCAATATGGCTATTCTGGTGCGCCATGATGCCTTGGAAATGCAATTAATTCTAAAAAACAAGTCAGATGATAAAGAATATATTATTGATTATCCCGCAGAGGAAAAAGGATAACCTAAATACCTATTTTGAAGTGACATCTACTTTGGACGGTGGGATGCTATTTCTTTTTGTTGTTATGATTGTCTAGGTAAGACAGAGTTGAAAGCTTAATATTGATAGTTGGTAAGCAGAGTGGTATTCTATTCATGAAGTTTATTTATATTTTTCGAAGGAGAGAGAATTTGGTAGAAAAATATTATCTAGAAAAGCCCCAGAAATCTGACGAGGAAGCTGTAAAACTTTTAATTGCCAAGTGGCGGGTATTTGGTGGCAGAATGAATCCAGGACTTCTAAGATGCTTTAATGGCAACTACTTAGAATGGTTACAGTATATTAGAGATTGCAGTAATGGTATAAATATTGGTAAGGAAGTACCCCAAACATTATTTTTTCTTAAAGACAGCAAAGGAACGATTTTAGGTGTAGTATCTCTAAGGCATTATCTGAATCAAACAAACATTGTCGATGGTGGCCACATTGGTTACGGTATATGCCCGGAATATCGGGGGAAAAAATATGGAAATCTTATTCTTAAGTTAGCCTTGAAAGAATTATTAGCCATGGAAATCTCTAAAGTTCTTGTAACCTGTGACTCAGATAATATTGCTTCGCAAAAGGTTATTTTACATAATGATGGTGTATTAGAAAATCAAACGTATGATGAAGATGGAATAGCCATTAATCGGTACTGGATAAACAATGTGGAGTAATATAGTAATATAATTATAAATAAGAACTTGTGGAGTATTATAATATGGGAAAAGCGTTGAATGAGATGACTTTAGAAGAATTATGGGATTTATTTCCGATATTTCTTATACAGCATCAAGAACATTGGAAAGAATGGTATATAGAAGAAGAAAGTAGGATTCATAGTTTTCTTCCTCTAATAGATAAAATTAGAATACATCATATTGGAAGCACCGCAATTAATGAAATTTGGGCGAAACCAATTATTGACATTCTTGTTGAAATTCCTGCAAATTATTCTATGAACAGTATCAAAGAAATGCTTGTAGAAAATGGATATATTTGTATGTCAGAAGAGAGAAATAGAATGGATTTTAATAGGGGTTATACAAATGAGGGATTTGCTGAAAGAGTTTTCCATTTGCATTTAAGGTATTTTGGCGATAATAATGAGTTATATTTTAGAGACTATATGAATGACCACTCTGCTCTAGCAAAACAGTATGAAGAAATGAAACTATCTCTTTGGAAAAAGTTTGAGCATGATAGAGATGGCTATACGAATGCTAAAGGAGAATTTATATCTGAATGTACTGAAAAAGCAATAAGAAATTATATGAATAGATATTAAATAATTTCAATTTATAAATTACAAGGCTACTAACTATTAGGTTAGTAGTCTTTTTTGTGAATTTTATTCAGCAAAACTGATATCAGCCAGGCATCTAATCCTGGCACGGGAATTAGTATTAGCAGGATCAAAGGAACATATTATTGTTCTTTTGATGGAAACAATTTATCATGGTAATAAGCCTCCGCTTGATAAATAGCCCCCAAAGGATTATGACATAAAACCCGATCCTTTACTGCAAATACAGTTACAGGCGCATTTGAATACTTTATAAATAATGAATCATGACCTACACAAAGACCAAGTACGATATTTAAATCCGTTTTTGCTTTATTTAATAACTGTGCCTGAGCGATTGGATTGCACATTGCTACTGGATTATCATGTATTCCAATAAGCTCCCTTGACAAGTGACCTGTTTTACACAAAATTGAGTTTACTGTAAAATTATTGTGAGTAAGAACTCTGCGTAAAATTTCTGCTTCGTTGGTAAGCCCAATACAAAAAGCTAATCCAATATTTTTATAAGCACATAATTTTGCAAAATCCATAGTTTCTTCCAGCCTTGTCTTATTACCATAATCTTCACTGACAACGAAAGCAGATGCCTGCGCAATTTTATAATTTTCATCTTCTTTATAAAGAGAAGATATATTCTCCATTTGATTATCCAGACTTGGACAGTTTTGGGGAGCTTTGGAAAAATCACCGTTACTACAGGCATGAATATTGCATGAGGCACAAAAATACATACTCATAACTCCTTTCAAGGAACAAAATATATGTTATCACAAAAAGCTTAACAGACCCAGGTGAAATTGTAAAGAAATTAATTATAGATTAAAATCTCTACAGCGAGATACATAAGAGTTAGATTCCCGCATTGTTTTATTCAGTACGAATTAGGATTTAACGTATTAGCGCACATTGGAAACTTAAAATTATTTTCCAGGGAACCGGTTTGGGCTGCGAATCCTGTGCCATTTTCCAGAGTGTTGCATAAGGAGTGCAGATGTTAAAGGGATTTTTGAAAATTAATCAACATCTGCACTATAGTCTAAAATAATTTTTATATATTAGAACTGGTAATTCTTTTTCAAATAAAGAAAGTTGTTCAACTAAGGTAATGAAATGTGGCGTCTGAGTATGACGCTGCAAAGCATCCATATTCTCCCATTCTTCAATTAAAGTTAAGCTATTGGGATTATTTAGTTCTTGAAATAATTCATAAGCGATTCAGCCAGTTTCTTTTACAGTTTCAGCAACTAGAAGCTTATAGATTTCTAAAAACATTCAGGTTCATTCCTGATTGTGCTGAAGTTATCGATTAAGCCCTTTGTAATTTTATTAAATACTTCATGATTAATAGACTTAGCATTGACAGGACATTTTTTAATACAACTGCAACAACGTACACATTTTGCAGCGTCTATATCTTTGAAATTATTAATGCTGATTGCTCCCATTGGACAATACTTTGCACATATGCCGCATTTTGTACACGCATCATTAGTATCTGGAACTATTGGAGGAACAGAAATTCTCTCCTTATAGGGAACATTACCTTTTACAATAAGCTTTGGTAATTGTGACATATCCTCTAAGTTTTCTAACTTGTTTTTGATATCAGCACCAAATTTATTTGCTGTTTTTAAATCCTCAATATCAGGTCTATTTGTTCCTACCTTTGTAGTATTTGAATGTTCTGCAATAAAAGCTCCAGCAGATATTCCGATAAAACCGTTACTCTCAAAAGTATCTTTTAACTCAATAAGAGCATCATCATAATTTCGATTCCCATATACAGTGATAAATACTGCCGGTGTATGATTTCCTTTTATTTTAGTAAAAAAATCGATTAAGAACTTTGGCACCCTGCCAGCGTATACAGGCACCCCAACTATAACTAGGTCATTAGAATCAAAAGTGATTGATTCCTTCCTGTTGATGGGGGAGGTAATATCATATTCTTTATAATTATCGCTAATTCCTTCTGCAACTCCCTTAGTAACTTTTGCTGTGCCGCCGGTAGCACTAAAATAGATTAGACTTAATCGCTTGCTCATAGATTTTAACCCTCCATATAAAACATTTGAATTCGCTATATAATTGATATATAATGTATATTAACTAATAACTGTATTATGTTCAAGTAGTGCCTTTGAGTTAGATACTAACCTAAAGGTAACTATTGTTTATTTAAGGAGCTACTGATATGGAAAAGCAAATTATAAATTATCCGGTTGAACTTACTCTTGCTTTATTAGGCGATAAGTGGAAGATACTCATTCTTTGCCAACTTTTTAAAGGTACGAAAAGATTTAATGAGATATTTCGTTCGATAACGAATATAAATCAAAAAATGCTCGCAAAACAGCTTCGGTCTTTAGAGAACGATGGGTTTATTACGAGAAAGATATATCCGGAAGTCCCTCCGAGGGTAGAATATTCTCTTACCGAACTTGGTCACAGCTTAAATCCTGTTATTAAGGCTATGTTTGATTGGGCTATGGAAAATAAAGAAAGCTTCTCTTTTAAGTATAATATAAATATTGAACCTAATCTTAAACTACCACATTGATTTCCTCAGGTAATGTTGAGAAGTATACTTGAAATGGGTACATGAAAGTGTTCCTTAACTTCACACCTGTGGAAAGTCGTGAGGTACCCAGCTGTCACCCTGGTGATTTATATAGGGAACATAATAGTTCAGTTTTGAGCAAAAATGAAATAGGGGTCTTATTTGAATATAGTCTTATATGATAGGGTGAGTGTATTTTTTGCTGCGCCGAATTGGGGTATACTTTCACATTTTTACTCAAAGTATCCTACGCAAAAACAGGGTATACTTTTGAATCCAATATCTGGAAATGCTTTCACACTGCCATTCATGCTATAATTAACCAATAATTCATATTTCAGGTTGCTGATAAAAAATGAAGGAGTGTTTAATTTGACGCAGGAAGAAATATTAAAACATGCCATTGAAAATAGTGTAATTAATTGACTGGAAATTTCTGAAAAGGCCAATATTGAGTTAATGAAAACGATGAAATTCATAAACATAAAATTACAAAGTTAAACATATACCGCCATTTTGAAAAATAAGGACATTATAGGCTACTGAATATGGCCTATAATGTCCTTATTCGGTGTTGAAATAATGTATATAAAAATCCCCGCCCGTGTCGTTAATAGGGCAATATGGAAGTTCTGGTGCGTCTCAGAGGCATTGCAAAGATGTACTTTGAAACATTTGTTACATTTAAAAGTCTTAGCAATCAAAGGAGACTCAAAAGCGGAACGGATGCTTCAAACATAGTATATTACGAAATAATACAAAATTTTACAGGATTCTGCAACTTTCCGGCCTCTTATTTCGTCTAATATAATAAATACATACGTTAGGAATAAATGTTAAATGATTTTTAGTAGCTTGGAGTTTCTATTTCAATTTCTGCCGATGTTTCTGCTTCTTTATTATGTGTGCCCGGACAGAGCAAAAAATTACTGCTTACTAGCAGGAAGCCTGTTTTTTTATTTTTATGGAGTTGCGGAGCATCCGGCTTATATGGTGCTTTTGCTGTTGTCTGTCTGCGTAAATTATTGCGTTGGCAGGAAAATGAAACGATACAAATCCCGCTTAAGACGCAGGAAATGGCTTCGCTTAGGAATCGCCTACAACCTGTTTTGGCTGATTCTGTTTAAATATTCAGGCTTTTTAATTGAACAGATCAGCTTATTACTTCAAATTGGAGGGCTGGAGAAATCGGCCGTTCCTATCCTTCATCCCGTTCTTCCGCTGGGAATCAGCTTTTATACCTTCCAGGCCATTTCTTATCTGGTCGATGTGTATCGGAAGGATGTGGCACCAGAAAAATCATTTCTGGACTTTTCCCTGTATATGACCATGTTTCCTCAGCTCATTTCAGGACCGATTGTAACCTATACTTCTCTCAGGGAGTTAATTAAAAAGCGGGTCCATACGATGGAACAAGTGGAAGCAGGGCTTCGGGAATTTACGATCGGACTGGGATTGAAGGTGCTGCTATCAAACCAGATAGGCGGGCTGTGGAGCCAAATTGGGGCAGTAGGATATGAGAGTATTTCAACGCCGCTTGCGTGGATGGGACTGGCAGCTTTCAGCCTACGGCTGTATTTTGATTTCTATGGCTATTCCCTAATGGCCAGGGGACTGGGAATGATGTTGGGATTTCCTCTTCCTGATAACTTTAACCATCCCTATATGGCTCTGACCATGACAGATTTTTGGCGCAGATGGCACATGACTCTGGGCGGCTGGTTTCGGAATTACGTATATATTCCGCTGGGCGGAAACCGTGAGGGATCCTTAAAAACCTTTCGGAACATGCTTACCGTATGGCTCCTGACCGGACTGTGGCACGGAACAAGCCCCAACTTTCTCTTATGGGGATTTGTACTGTTTGTGCTTATTTCATTGGAGAAGCTGGGACTGGGAAAACTGCTGGAACGCTGGAGAGTTGTGGGACATGTGTATATGCTGTTTGCAATTCCTCTTACATGGATGTTATTTGCAATAACAGATTTTTCGCAGTTGGGAATTTATATTCAGCGGCTATTCCCCTTTCTGGCGCCTGTCGGGAAATATACATATTTTGCCGGAGATTTCCTGAAATACGGAAGGAGCTACGGATTGTCCTTATGTGCTGGCCTGATTTTCATGACTGGTCTTCCGCGAAGACTGTATGACAAAAAACGGGATAGCCTATGTACAGCGATCGCCCTTTTGATCATATTCTGGCTGTGTGTCTATTGTATGAAAATGGGGGCAAATGATCCGTTTATGTATTTCAATTTTTAGATAGTGAGGAATAAGCAATGAGAAAATACTGGTTTACCCTTCTTTTAGCCGTCAGTCTGGTACTGATTGCCGTTCTGCATGCATCAGCTGGAAGCATGGATCAGTTAACAACCCTGAGGCTGAACCTGGCAGGAAGCAAATGGCCGCATGGGGACAGTATAGACATAACTGAAAGTTTAGATGAAACAGAACGTTCGGACGAAACAGAACGTTCGGACGAAACAAAAAGATTAGACGAAACAGAAAGTTCAGATGAAACTGCTTATGAGAGTGCAATAGACGGTGCGGGCGAAGCAAGTGGTGCAGATACAACCGATAGTTCAAACGAAACTGCTGAAAAGCGTGCAATAGACGGTGCAGGCGAAGCAAGTGGTGCAGATGTAGCGGATATTACGAGAGGGGCAAATGATAGGAATGCAGAATTTGCGCCGTCTGCCATGTTGCTTCAGCCAGGACAAAGGCCGGAGCCACCGGAAAATTTCCAAGGCGTACTTTTTATTGGAGATTCAAGAACCATGGGACTTTCCGAGTATGGAGATTTGGGGAATGCCTCAGTATTTGCCAATTCCGGCATGAGCGTTTTCAATGTATTAACTGCCCGCGTCTCATCAGGAGGTGAGAAACTAACTCTCGATGAGGTTCTTTCAAGCAAACATTACCAGATGATTTACCTTATGCTGGGTATCAACGAACTGGGTTATGATATGTCCCAGACTATAGAACAATACAAAGAGGTTTTGGACAAAATCAAGGAAATGCAGCCAGAAGCAATCATGGTCCTAGAAGCAAATCTCCACATTACCAGTGAAAAATCCGAAAAAAGTCCTGTTTACAGTAACAGTAAAATTAATCGGTTGAATCAGGAAATCCAGAAGATAGCAGAAGAAAATAGCTGCTATTATATTGATGTTAATGAAATATTTGACGATGAAGGAGGCTGTCTGAACCAGGCATACTCGACAGACGGATCCCATGTATTGGGAAAATATTATGCCGAGTGGGTAATATGGCTGAAGAAAGAAAAGGTTTAATTAATTTAGTACGTTATGGCATTGCCTGTTAAGAGATGTTTTGATCAGCACCTATCGTAATTTAATCGATGGGTGTTTTCTTTTAGTGAAATTTAGTGGATGATAAAGCTTTTATATACATTGATACATGGACAATTAAAATGATGCAGCTGGTAATCAGATTGCTTCATGGGCAAATCAAGGTTTATAAGGCGGATAGACATTGGATTATGAAAATCTGGTGGCATTTATGTTAATGAAATAGTATAATGGAAAAAAACTGGAAAGAGAGTTGTTTTATGACTGAATACATGAATGAACCAATTAATTATGAGTTTACGGAACAGGATATTATTGATGAATATATAAGATGTGGAGATATCAGAAAGGTTGCTGGAATATATTGTTTGGAGAAAAAGTCGGTTAAGTCAATTTTAAAGAATGAAGGGGTTTTATAATAGCTTATTGACTTTAAATGCAGGAACTGCGGCAATCAAAATAAAAGGAGAATAAATCATGATTTTACAAAACAAAAAAACACCTGTTAGATGGACTGTAATAATGTTGCTGTGCCTTATTTTATTAACTGGATGCTCAAGTACATCCAGTTCTTCCCCCGGGACGGAACCGCAAGATACCGCAGTGACGGAAAGTAGTTCAAAGGCCGGTGAAATTTCTGCCACACAGAATCCCACTATTGCCGTTACCGAAGAGGAGCCAGTTACTCATGACCAAGTGTCCTCCGCTGATAACGAAGCCAACTCCTTTGAAATATATTTTGATTTGCTGGGTTCAAGTAAACAGGATCTGATCAATAATATAAGTGAGAAACCGGAATCAGTAGACGAAGGCGGTCTGGAATATAAAGAGACTGGAATTCGAGTATGGCTTAATACGGATACTGGTATTGTCAACCAGGTATTTACCCAGCGGGAAGATTTGGACTTCAAAGGTGCCAAAATCGGTGATAAAGCAGAAAGTTTTAAGAATGCCTTTGGAGAACCAATCAGTGATCAAAATGGCGACATGCATTTTAAATATAAAGATGGTTATATATCCGTTAATTATGATACTCAGACCGGAGTCACCTTTGCCGTTTATCTCTTGAGCGAAGATTTTTAAAGGATTCTATTGCAGTTAAGGCCATTCTGCGGAAAGCTATGCAAGACAACGATAGAATCTCAAGAGAGAATATGGAATCAGTAAAAGGGAACATGGCATTGGAGATTATAAAAAGGAGAACAAAATGGAACGTCAAAAAAATTATGAGAAAACTCAGTTGTTTATTTTCCTGGGTGTGGCCTTTGCATTACCTTATATCCTGGGGATTTTAATGGGATTTGGCTATAATAAGGGGCTTGATGTATCGGTTTTCCCTTCAGCTCAAATGTTCTACCCTGCTTCGGGAGCGATATTGGCCGCATTTATTACACACAAAGAAGATTCTCTGATCCCTGGGAGATTTTTTATTGGTTTTTTAATTCTTAGCTTTCTGTTATTGGTTTGTACCGTGGCAAGCGTGATTGTGCCTGGAATGAGCTGGAACGTTATTTCGCAATATCTAATGATATTTGGTTCTGTTATCGCATGGATTTTACTGCTTACTGAGAAAAAAGATAAGCGTATTGCCTATGGCTTGAAAGGAGGGCGGTGGAAAAAAGCTGCTCTTATTGTACTGCTGTATTTACTTCTTTACTTTGGCAGAACTGTTATCATGTATATCTTAAGCGGTCAAATGAAAACCATGTTTGAATTAATACAAAAGCCTGTTACCTGGCTGATGTTAATCACGCTGCCCATAAACTATTTTTTAATATTTACCGCATTTTTTGGAGAGGAATATGGTTGGAGGTATTTTCTTCAGCCTATACTGCAAAAAAAGTTTGGAATGGTTCGCGGTGTGTTAGTTCTTGGAATTGCCTGGGGAGTGTGGCATTTGCCCATTAATTTCTTTTATTATTCTTCTCCCTCTGTTGGGCTTATCAGCCTGACAGGACAATTAATTACATGTGTTACATTGGGAATATTCTATGGTTGGGCTTATTTAAAAACCGATAACATATGGACGGTAGTTATCTTGCATTTTATTAACAATAATCTGGTTCCGATTATTTCCGGAAATTATACTGAGGATGTTCTGCAAAATCAGGATGTAACATGGAATGGTGTGATCGTATTACTGGTGGTCAATACACTGTTGTTTGCAGGTGTTATTTTTACAAGTTATTATAAAAACGATAGCCGGAGACTTCCGACAATGGATGAACGAGTGGATCGGCAGATGAAGAAATTGGAAGAACTGGCACAATGGCAGGATACGATAGAATGATAGGTGCAGCCAGATGATAGCAAAATTCTAATCCGGAAAAATTGCTGAGTGATAAAATAAGGACATTATAGCGGATCCCTATTGGAACCGCCCATAATGTCCTTGTTCTTATTTTGTATTGCGCTTCATTAAATTTTGGGAAAGCATCCGCAAGGTATCCATTCGTTTCCGCTCGTTTGGAGTCATGTTGGCGCTCATAATGGTAATGAGAAGGTCAGTCTCTTCATTACTGAACTGAATGCCTTTTCGGCTTGCTTCTGCATTTAAGTTTAAAAGCGTCGGAACAAGCTGGTCTTTTGGAGTGGATTCTACCCGCTTTGCAAATTCGGACAGCATGGAGAGTTTTTGCGGATTCATATTTCTAAGTCTGGGGTCTTGTTTCCAGTTAATATTCATAGGTTGTCATTCTTCCTTTCTATGGGATATGGTAAGGGAGCCAGGGAGAAACATGGATTAATTCATCTGCTGCATGGCTGACATCATAAGCTGCATGGTTTCAAACTTGGCCTGTTGATCCGGCGGCATGAAATTCTTGAGCTGATCCAGTGGCATCCGTCCAAAGGGGTTATTATTCTGCCGGTGGTTGCCAGTAGGCCTGCTGGATCCTTCAGTCTGGGATTGAGATTGGAACTGGGATTGGGATTGAGCCTGGACCGGAATGGTGGAACTTGGTACCGGGCTTGGATCCGGGGAGGAGTTGGCCAGCCTAAGGCCCTGGGAGAAGTTGATAATAAGGTCGATGAGATCCTGTTCCGCCGGATTCGCAAAGGACTTTATGGTGTTCAGCATGTCAAGGGGGTTGTTATTCCGCTCTCTTTCCCTTGAGGAATTGAGTCCCATGGCAGCTACCTCTCCTTCTTCAAAAAGATTAATGGTGCGGCGCAGCTCGTTTATTTTAACGAAGTAGGACATAAAACGCTGCTGGGAAACACTCATATAAGGCAGGGCAGCCTTCATCATCTGAAGATGATTATCACCGATAAGGGAGTCCAGATCATTTGCGCGAATATTTTGCTCGTTGTTCATGGCATAAGATTCCTTACTTTTCTTGTTGACAATATATGCGTCTGCATATATTAGTATTACAGGAGAGTGATTTAGATATGAAAAGCCGATTAATCATAGATGGAAATTCAGTATATGAAATTGATGAAGATTGCATGAAGAGAAAGCAGAACAAGAGCTCCTTAAAAGGAGTAAGCAGCCAGAACTCTTTTCAACGACCTGGAAAAAACAACGGTCAGAGCCGCTAATAAATAAAAAACAAGGCCCGATCTGTAAAAGATCGGGCCTTGTTTTATGTTTGCTTAGCAGAAGAAATTATTTCCGCCGCCGCCGCAGCAGCAGAGCAGAAGAATGATGATGATTATCCAACTGCATCCACCATCATTACCGCAACCGCCTCCGCAACTGTTTCCGCAACCGCCACCGCAACCGAAGCCGCCGCCACCGCCACAGAAGCACAGGATAATGATCAGCCAGATAATATTGAAGCCGCATCCATTATTACCACATCCTCCATCACATCCGCATCCACAGTTAGTTGCTGCCAGATCACTCATACTAGTTCCTCCAAATAATTTGTTTACAATGTAAGTGTATGAATGTCAGCTTGCCACTGTTTCCATTTTTTCTTAAAATTTTAGAATTGTTATGATTGAACTTATCCCATTGTTGTGTATAATTAGTACAACAGAGAAATAAGGAGCAAAAGATGGAAAAATTATATTATGACAGACCTTATGTAAAAACATTTGAAGCGGTAGTGATAGATTGCAGGCCGGGAAAGGACTGCTTTTATGAGGTGTTTTTAGATAGGACGGCTTTTTATCCGGAGGGCGGCGGACAGCCGGCTGATACTGGTAGTCTGGGGGAAGCGGCGGTCCTTGATGTTAGGGAAAAGCCGGAAGGCATTGTTCACATAACGGATAAGCCCCTAAAGGCTGGCAGCAGGGTGAATGGAATTATAGACTGGGAGAGGAGATCCTCCCATATGCAGAATCATTCCGGAGAACATTTACTGTCGGGAATCGTACATAAGCATTATGGCCTTGATAACGTAGGATTTCACATGGGAAAGGATGAGGTGACCGTGGACTTTAACGGAATCCTCACCATGGAACAGATAGAGGCGGTAGAAACGGAAGTGAATGAACTCATCTGGCAGGATATCCCGGTTCTGGAGTCTTATCCGTCAAAGGAAGAGCTATCCCTTATCGATTACCGGAGCAAAAAGGAATTGAGCGGGCAAGTCCGGCTGATCGAGTTTCCGGGAGGCGATGTGTGTGCCTGCTGCGGAACCCATGTGATAACGTCGGGAGAAATCGGTTTTTTGAAAGTGACTGGGCTGATTCATTATAAGGGAGGTGTCAGGGTGACCATGCTGTGCGGAAGGATGGCTCTGGAAGATTACCGCAAAAAACAGAAGGCAGTATCCGGAATTTCCGTCCTGCTGTCGGCAAAACCGGATCATCTCCTGGAGGCAGTTGACAGATTGAAAGAAGAAGGGCAGAAAAAGGATGGAAGAATCGGCCAGCTTTCCAAAGAGCTTTTAGAAAGAAAGGCCGGAGATTATCCCGAACTGGATGTGCCTCTTCTGGTTTTTGAACGTGACTTATCCCCGGTACAGCTGAGACAGTTTTGCACGATGCTGTATGAAGGAAAGAAGGGAAGCGTTGTTTTGGCATGTTCCGGAGATGAGGGTGTCTTTCAGTATGCTCTTGGAAGCGGTCAGAAGGACATGAGGGCGTTGAGCAAAGCATTAAATGGAAGATTAAATGGCCGGGGGGGTGGAAGCTCCCTGATGGCCCAGGGCACCTTTCAGGCCTTACAGGAAGATATCAGAAAAGCTTTTGAAGAGGAGTCATAAAAGGAGAGTATGATGGAATTTAATGACAGTACAATAAAAAAAATACGGGGCCTGATCGTATTTGCCGTAATCGTGGTGGTGGCGGGCTGGAATTATCGCAGCCTGTTTGCCCTGGCGATGAAGATGGTGGGATTTATTTCGCCCTTTCTTTTGGGAGGCGTTATGGCTTTTATCCTCAATGTGCCGATGCGCAGGATCGAACAATTGCTGCCGGTAAAGAAAGATAGCAAAATCCGCAGGCCGTTAAGCCTTTGCCTTACCCTGGTGTTTGTAATTGGACTCCTTCTGCTTGTTGTTTTTGTTGTGTTGCCTCAGCTTATTGATACCGTTATAAGCCTGCAAAACAGCATTCCGGCGTTTCTTGCAGGTATTAAAGAGGAAGCGGAGAGGCTGTTTGTCCAGAATCCTGAAATCGTGGATTATATCAACAGCATTGAGATTGACTGGAAATCCTTTCTGGAAAAGGTGGTTGGATTTTTATCCGCCGGAGCGGGTTCGGTACTTTCTTCCACCGTGTCGGCTGCACTTTCCATTATCAGTGGGATGACCGCATTTTTAATCGCCCTGGTCTTTGCCATCTATATTCTTCTTCAAAAGGAGACTCTTTCACGGCAGATACAAAAGCTGATGAAGGCATTTCTTCCGGAAGAGGTGACCTTGCGGACGCTTGAGATTTTAACGCTGGTTTCTGATACCTTTTCCCATTTCCTTACGGGACAGTGCATGGAAGCAGTCATTCTCGGGAGTATGTTTTTCTTGACCCTGACGGCCTTTGGCCTTCCGTATGGGATACTTATCGGCGTTTTGATTGCATTTACAGCCCTGATACCGATGTTCGGGGCATTTATCGGCTGCGCCATCGGGGCATTTTTAATGCTGATGGTAAGGCCATTGGATGCATTTATTTTTTTAATCATATTCTNNATATTCTTTGTGCTTCAGCAGGTGGAAGGAAACTTTATCTATCCTCATGTAGTGGGAAACTCCGTGGGACTTCCTTCCATCTGGGTTCTGGTTGCAGTCACCATCGGTGGCAGTGCCATGGGAATAGTGGGTATGCTGATTTTTATTCCTCTTTGTTCCGTGGTGTATGCCATTCTTCGGGAAATCGTGAACGAAAGGCTGGAAAAGCAGAAGAAGCCTAAAAACAAAAAATAAGAAAGCTGCCCTGCTGGTTCTTACGGCCAGCTGGGCAGCTTTCTTATTTGTATCCTAGTATAGGGTACAAAGATCCTGCGGTTTTTATCAGTAACGAAATCCTTCTTTTTGTTATTCTCCCTGATACATGTATTTGATGAGCCTTTCCACATCTTCCGGGTCATGGGCAACAAGCTCTAACTCATTGATGATGCTGCCGTTGGAAAAAATGGTGGCCATGGAAAGGTACTGGCTTAGTTTGGACTTTAAATTGATCCGGTCACCTTCCTCGGAAACCAGTTCAACGGTTCCTTTGCACTGCTCGATTACTTTGAAAAACTTTTCTACATCTGTGATATTTTGAATTTTCATGTGTATCCCTCCTCTGGAATGTCCGTGAAATGATTATCATTTCCTACGTCCTTATTATAGCAGTGTTCTTTCTCTGGTACAATATGGAAAAAACCAGAAAAAGAAGTCAAACCACTGTTTATTATGTATAATAAGAACATAAATGCATAAAGGGAGGATAGGATCATGAAGAGGATACGGGATTATGGCATCATCACGGGAAGACTGGCTCAGGGACCCTTAAATAAAATCACGGATGTGGAAGGAGTTCTGGTGGGACATGCCACAATCGATTCCATGGATCACAAAACAGGAGTGACGGTCATCATTCCCTGTAAGGACAATCCCTTCCGGAGGAAGCTGGTAGCAGCGGCTTATATTCATAATGGTTTTGGCAAAAGCCAGGGACTGGTCCAGGTGGAGGAGCTGGGAACTTTAGAAACGCCCATCGCCCTTACCAATACATTAAATGTGGGGAAGGTTCACGATGCTCTGGTGGATTTGATGCTTGAGAAATGCAGGAAAGAGGGCGCAGAGCTGGCATCTGTAAATCCTGTGGTGGGAGAGTGCAATGATTCGGTCTTAAATAACATCAGCGAAAGGGTTGTGGGACTTAAAGAGGTGCGGGCGGCAATGGAACATGCTATGCCTGATTTTGAAGAAGGGGCCGTAGGAGCCGGCTGCGGCACGGTATGCTATGGCTTGAAGGGAGGAATCGGGTCCGCTTCCAGGAGGTTTAAAATCGGAGGAGAGACCTATACCCTTGGAGTATTGGTGCAGTCGAATTTTGGAAGCACCGAGAACCTTATGATAGGCGGACGGACCGTTGGAGAGGAAATTGCCCGGATAACAGAGCCTCAGGTTCTGGACAGAGGCTCCGTAATGACAGTCATTGCTACGGATCTTCCAGTATCAGACCGTCAGCTAAAGAGAATTATAAAGCGGGCTGGAGTAGGACTTTCCAGAACAGGTTCCTATATGGGACACGGAAGCGGAGATATTATGATTGGCTTTACCACGGCAAACCGGATACCGGAACGGGCAGAAAAAGAACTGCTTTCTGTCCGCATACTAAAAGAAAGTGCCCTTGAGACGGCCTTTACGGCAGCAGCAGAGGCGACCGAGGAAGCGGTCCTCAATTCTCTTGCCATGGCAAAAACAACCACAGGCAGCAAGGGAAATGTGGTTCATTCCCTGACAGACCTGTGGCTATCCAAAGAGCGGTCTTAGTCAAAATCTGCGTGATAAACCTGATCAAGTGAGTGGATGTCAATGGAGCTTAAATTAAACTGGTCTTC
>DFCS01000049.1:0-3439 GCA_002367105.1 Hungatella sp. UBA3048 | reverse complement strand
GAGGGATTGAATATGGATGTATTATACAGACCTAGAAGATTAAGAACATCAGATACCTTAAGAAGAATGGTACGGGAAACCAGAGTTTCAAAGGAATCCCTTATTTATCCGCTGTTTGTGGTGGATGGAAAAGAAATTGTGGAAGAAATCCCTTCCATGGAAGGCCAATACCGTTACAGCGTAGACCGGCTCCCCCAGATTATGGACCGGCTGGTAAATGCCGGCGTGGAAAAAGTTTTGTTGTTTGGGATTCCGGCTCATAAAGACTCTTGCGGCAGCCAGGCCTACGATGAGGAGGGCGTCGTACAACGGGCTATCCGTTTTATCAGAGAGTATTATCCTATGGTATACATTGTTACTGATGTGTGCATGTGTGAATATACATCCCATGGCCACTGCGGAATCCTTGACGGAGAATCTGTTGATAATGACAAGACTCTTAAATATTTGAACATGATAGCCCTTTCCCATGTAAAAGCAGGAGCTCATATGGTGGCCCCTTCCGACATGATGGATGGCAGGATCGGTTCCATGAGACAGGCCCTTGATGAAGCAGGATTTGTGAATGTGCCGATCATGGCTTATTCTGCCAAATATTCCTCCTCATTTTACGGGCCATTTCGGGAAGCTGCCGGATCTGCGCCGGCTTTTGGTGACCGGAAGAGCTATCAGATGGATTATCATAACAGGAAAGAAGCGTTAAAGGAAGCAGAGTTAGATGTGGCGGAAGGAGCCGATATTGTGATGGTAAAGCCTGCACTTTCTTATCTGGATATTATAAGAGAAGTGGCAGACCGTCACGACCTTCCTGTGGCTGCATACAGCGTAAGCGGTGAATATGCCATGATAAAAGCGGCGTCTAAAGCCGGTTTTATTGAGGAAGAAAAGATTGTCTGCGAGACAGCGGTGAGTATATACCGTGCAGGGGCGGATATCCTTATTACATATTACGCAATAGAACTTGCCCGTTTCATGGACGAAGGAAAAATCGGCTGATGAAAGAAAAGAGGACGGGGGAGAGGATCAAAGGCCCTTCTCCCTCCGTATCCTTTTAATATCGTCCAAAAGAAGCGCAGTTATCCGCAGACCTCCCCGTCCGACGCCTAAGCTGATGTCAGGCTTGTTGCTTCCATGAAAATCAGAGCCGCCTGTGGGAAAAAGGTCGTATTTCCGGGCCAGTTTTCTTAATTTACCGCTTTCATACTGATTGTTGGAAGAGTGGTAGACCTCCAGACCCTGAAGCCCCAGATCCTTTAAACAGCAGACCAGTTCCTCTGTTTTTTTATCTCCCAGGTGATATTGGTATGGATGGGCCAAAACAGGGGAAGCATTACAATCGGTAAGGATTTTCATGGCGTGCTCCGGAGTGATCTTTTCTTTGCGGGGGCAGTAAGGGCCGCTATAGTCCAGATATTTTTTAAATGCCTGGTCCATATTCTTTACATAGCCTTTTTCAAGAAGAATCCGGGCAAAATGGGCGCGGGTTATGACCGTGTCAGGATTTCCTGCCATTACTTCATCTAATGTGATGGAAATACCGGCATTTTGGAAACGGCGTATCATTTCCTCATTCCTTTTTTTTCGAATTTCTTTAAGAGCATCCGTTTCAGAGATAAATACCCGGTCCGTTGGATCGACATAAATCCCCAGGATGTGAATTTCCTGCCCCTGGTACACACAGGAGAGTTCAATTCCGGGGATGATTTCAATTGGAAGCCCGTCAGCAGCAGCCTGGGCTTCTGAAAGACCGTCAATGGTGTCATGATCGGTCAGTGCAATGGCAGCCAGACCCTTTTCTACGGCCAGGGCCACCACTTCGGAGGGAGTGAATGTGCCATCCGAAGCATTGGAATGAACATGCAAATCGACAAATTTCATAAAAACCTCCAAAATGAAATAGATTGGTAACACTATAGTAACATGTTTTTTTCATTCTGTAAAATGTTGAAAAAAGACGAAAAATAATTAAGAAAATTCATAAAATCGTAATAGCATTTCCCACAAAGTATGGTATACTACTCAATGTAAAGCTACAAAATCATGTAAAAAGGTGAAGTTAATGAATCAAATAGATAACAGACAAAGAGGTGGGGGAAGAACCAATTCTTCCCGGAATGGAAGCAGTAAAAATGCATCGGAAACAGGCCGCAGGACAGGACAGACTTACAGAACGGGCAGCTCCTATCAGCAAAGGCGGGGAAAGAAAAGAAAAAGAGGCCCTCAGTATAACATTACAAAGATTCTTCTGGCGATCATTCTGGCTGTTGCTGCTTTTATCTGCGTTATGGCGGCTGTTAAGCTTATTGGAGGCCGTAAGGCAAAGGAGACGGAGGTCAATACCACAACCGTTTCAGAGCCGGAATTACGGAAAGAAGTTAAAGTCGATGGAATCTCCATCGCCGGCATGTCCAGGGAAGAGGCCCGGAATGCCATTGAAAAGAACTATCAGTGGGGAATGAAGGTCACCTATCATGACGATCAGTACGAGCTTAAGAATCTGCTGGACAAAAAGCTGGACTCCCTGCTTGAAGAGATATATTCAGGGGAACCGAAGGAAAGCTATACCCTTTTATTTGACGGACAGGATGAAGACGTTCAGGCTGAGGTAAAAGCCATCGCAGGTAAATGGGATGTTGCGGCCAAGAACGGTTCTATTTCAGGATTTGATAAAAGTGCCGGGAAATTTGTCTATTCCGGAGAGAAAAACGGAGTTGTGATTAATCAGGATAAGCTGGCATCGGATATTTTGACCCAGCTTGGGGATAAGAATTTCCAGGCGGTTATCGCGGCGGAAGGCAAGGAAGTTGCTCCTAAGATAACGGAAGCCCAGGCAAAGGAAATGTATAAGGTCATAGGTACTTATACTACAACGACTACGGCTAACAGTGCAAGGAATAAGAATATCGAACTGGCTTCTGATGCCTTGAACGGCATAATACTGCAGCCGGGAGATGAATTCTCCTTTAATAAAGCCACAGGGGAGCGTTCCACTGCAAAGGGATACCGTCCGGCAGGCGCTTATTTGAACGGAGAATTAGTTGAGGAGCCCGGAGGAGGCGTATGCCAGGTGTCTTCTACCTTATATAATGCGGTAGTTTTCGCAGGGATTTCTACTACGGAGCGACACGCTCACAGCTACGAGCCTTCCTATGTAACACCGGGAGAGGATGCTATGGTCAGCTACGGCGGACCTGATATGAAATTTGTCAATAATTCCACCACTGCAATAGCCATCAGAACCAGTTTTGCCGACCGGAAGCTTAAGATCTCTATTGTGGGAATTCCGATTCTGGAGGAGGGTGTCACATTATCCATGACATCGAAGAAAACAGCAGAATTAGATGCTCCGGCGCCGGTTTACGAGGAAGACCAGACACTTCAGCCTACGGAGGAAAAGATCGTTAAGGCTGAGACCAAGGGCAGCCGCTGGGTGACCAAT
>DFCS01000001.1:4274-6534 GCA_002367105.1 Hungatella sp. UBA3048 | reverse complement strand
AAAAATGCCATCCGTGATTCCTCCTTTGACTTATGCTCCTATCATTTTAACTTCATTGGAAGAAAAAGTCAATGAAAGACTGCTTACACGTCTTTTTTTATCTTACTGATTTCATTTTTAACGGACTCCGGCAATTGGTTTAATGGAATGGTACAGGAAGTTTCACTTCTTCTTCCTCCTGATTCCGTCACAGCTGAGAAGCTGATCCGTTCCTCTCCCCTGCCGCCAAAAGGATTCATGTTGGAATACCCATCCATTGCCGCAAAGCTCATGATCTGACTGATCTGTTCCTCATCGGTGATTGTTAAATATTGAGAGCTTTTATCTTCATATGTGGAACGATAATTATTGAACTGATAGGTATCAATATTGATCTCTTTGACATTTTCCAGGCTATTCCAGCTCTCTACGTCAACCTCACACTCTTTTAATAGTTCCAGAGTGTTTTTAAAGGAAGGATAAACCGGATAATACCCTCTTGAGGTAACATCGCTGTATTTCCAGGAGCTCTGGGTCTCTTCCCGCTTTGTTTCGGCATTTGCCTGCATCTTCGTTAAAAACTGGATGGTAGCCACTGGATATTCTTTTTCCATGGTTTCCACCTTTAAGTCTTTTAAATCCTCCTGATAAGCAAGGAGTAATTTATCTGTCATGGCTTTCTCCGTACCGTTTCTGTCACGGCTGACAACATTGGTCTGCTCTCCCCTGCTTACCCTAACCCAGGCAGTATCTTCCGTGGTCTGGAGAAGGACGGGATAAACCGCTTTTGTAAACTCCTGGTTCTCAAAGATCTGCGCGATCTCCGGCCGGACTTCATCTCCGGATAAAGAGTAAGTGCGGTAAATATTCTTGCCGTTTTTAAGCGTATATTTAATGGAAAAATTATAGTTTATACTTCCATTGTCCCACGTATCAGAATAAACATCTTCATGATGCAGCTTCTGGTTTCTGTCCACAGCATCGCGTACCAGGGCCAGGACCGGCGCCGTATCTTTAAGCTTCATATGGTTGAATATATATTCATCGGATTCCTGATACTCCCAGTAATATTCTCCCAAGGGATTCTGCTGTGCGCTTCCATAAGAAACCCAGAAGTTCAAATCCGACATGGAAACCGCAACGGATTCGATGGAGGCTTCAGATGGTATATAACCGTCATACCCAAACAAATCATAGCGGAAGCCGCAGAATATCACTGCCGCCAATAAAGCACAGGCTCCCATCTGTTTCCAATGGCAAAATAGTTTTCTGAATTCAAAATGATAAATGATCTCAATGACACAGTGGGATAAAAGCATTCCGCAAATCAATCCGAATATTCCCCAGCCTACGCTGGAACGCATGGACCAGAAGAAAATGCTTCCGCCAAGAGACGATAAAACCACAATCGGGATTCTGATTACCGGCATGCTGATCTTAAATGCCATGGCTCTTCCTGCTGCTTCTGAGCCTCTCTTTTTATAAAGCCAAAAAGAAAGGAGGGTCAAAACTACTGTTACGGCAAGAACCGCTAAAATCCTGACAGCCTGAGTTCCCGCCGGACTCCCCGGATTAAGCCGTTCTAGGTTTACCATGAACAGGGCAAATGCCGAGCATTTATCTATGAACCGGTTAAATATATTCCCGCCTCCCCGGTAGCTGGTATGGAAAAAGCTGCTGTAGCAGAATTCCATAATTCCGATCACACATACAAAATACAATTGCAATACCAGATTACCAAGAATTCCGACCAGAACATTTCCTGTAAGAATCATGGATATCACTGTTACGGAATACATCATGCAGTAGTGGATCATAAACAGCAGAAATCCCAAAAGGGCTGTTTTCCATACTTCCGCAGGAGAAATGCCGTTCACTGCAATCACTCCCATGGCAATGATTAAATTCACCCCATATACGGCTGCCGGAATTAGAATTCCATTAAAATAATTCACCCAGAACAAATGCTTCCTGTTCACTGGAATGCCATGATAAAAATCCACCTTCTGCCTGGAATGAAGATAAGAGAAGCTGGTCACTCCCATAATAAGGGACAGGAGTATAATCACTGCCGCAACCCAGCCGTTCTGAAAGCCCAGCCAGGAATCCAGAGTGGATATAATATACGTAAGATCTATTTCTCCTCTCATTCGTTCACTTAAAGAGAGTGCGATTCCCACCGGAAAGGTAAAGAAGAACACTAAAAATGACAGTGCCATGGACCAGAGGCGTCTTTTGCAATCTTCTCTTAATAGATTATAAAATAAGTTTTTTGATGTCA
>DFCS01000001.1:1982-4233 GCA_002367105.1 Hungatella sp. UBA3048 | reverse complement strand
CTCTCTTAAGTTATGGGAAGCAATGATAGGAGTTAAATTTCTCTCAGACATATCATTTGCAAATATGCTCTTTACCGCCTGGCGCATCACCGGATCAAGCCCGTCAAAGGTCTCATCGCAGAAAAGGTAATCCGTATTGGCACATATCCCGCAAATGACGGAGAGCTGTTTTTTCATGCCCTTAGAAAAAGTGTGGACCTTTCTACGGGCTTCCAATCCGAAACTTCCTAAAAGATTGTGAAAACGTTCCTTGTTAAACTGGGGGTAGATCCTGCTGTAGAACTCCATCATATCAACGGGAGAAGCGTTATTAAAATAGTATTGGTCGTCAGAAATGTAAAAAAACCGGCCTTTCACCTTTTCATGTTCAAAGATCTGTTCTCCATCGATGGTAACGCTTCCTTCATCAGGCTTTAAGATACCGCTCAGCATCCTTAAAAATGTACTTTTTCCAGCTCCATTGGTTCCAATCAGGCCAAATACATTTCCATCCCGTATCTGTGCGCTTACATGGTCCACTGCCACTATATCGTCAAATTTTTTTGTCAGATTCTCTGCTTTTATCATCCTCTCTCTCCTCCCCGGTCAAATATTCCTGTCTTACCCATTCCTCTGCAATCCATGTATGGGCTTTATCCTCTGTCAGACCTGCCCGTTTTGCTTCCTGGATCCAGTTGAGAAGCTGCTTTTTCAGCTCACTGTTCTTAAGCGCACGAATGGAACTGGAGTCCGCCACAAAGCTGCCTCTTCCTTTCACGGAATAGATGAATCCTCTTCGTTCCAGCTCCGCATAAGCTCTCTGAATTGTATTGGGATTTATGGATAAGTCTGTTGCCAAAGCGCGGACAGACGGCAGCTGCGCATCCTGTTCCAACACGCCGCAAATCATAAGATCCTTTAGCTTTTCTACAACCTGCTCGTATATTGGCCTGCGGTCTTTGTAATCAAGCAGTATCATATTCCACCTCCTAGTCTGTATTAATACTCCTAATACACTTAGTATAGCAAAAAACCTCTGATCTGTCAATCAGAGGTTTCCATTTTTTTCTAGGGCCTGCGGTCTTCAACAATCAGGATACGAATGGCATCCTCCACATTACTCCAGTTAAATACGTACAAGGTATAGGAAGCATTGCCCCGTATATAGATATCAGAGGTCAAAAGGAAGCTTCCGCTATGAGTATTGTTGTTAGACACAGAGACCATATAAAAGCCTGTCGAGACATACTGGAAGCTGGTCACTTGCATATAATTCACATCAAAGAACGCCACATTTTGTCCATTTAGGATTACACGAACCCCCTGGTTTGTTATGGATAAGTTGCATACACGGAAACAGCCTGTGTTAATTCCGGCATTGCAATACATATCCAAAATTACCATCAAATCAAGTCCATGATCCGTATTGATGATCGCGACAGTAATTGCACGGTCAATTGGAACCGTAATCTTCTTTTCAAGGTATACATATCCAGCCTGCCCGCCTATGGTTATGGTCTGATCTCCTGCGGAAACCCGGCCATGCTGGCTTATTTCTCCATTACTTAATCCGTTTACAGCCAGCTGATTGTTTATATAAATAAGAAATGGATTATAGCCGGCTACCGCATTTAAAAACCGGACAAGACCGTTTTGATCCGTCCCGCAGAAGTAGCACGGAATGATTGGTTTGGGGAACACCGTAATAATAGAGGTCCCGGTGCTTTCAGAGCCTGCTTCAGGAAGCGGGTAATTGGGAACAGGCTGTTCCGTCTCCATGTTCGGCGGAGGTACTCCCGGTTCCCCTCCTGTTTCATCTGTTTTATTCCCGTTTTCTTCAGCCGCTTGAGACTCGTCTTCTTCCGGAGCTGGCGGCATATTCGGCTCCATTTCCGTATCATTCTGCATATAAAATAAACTTTCCATAGAAGCCCTCATTCTTATTGTTATATAGTAAGTTTATTCTCTCATAAAAGCCCAGTGCCTGTCTTCTTTTAAATAGTCCCGACTTTTTGGGGATAATCATTGCATCCATCTAAAAAAACAGGCCCGGATGGTTTCATCCGGGCCTGTAACTTATTATAAAAAGATCAATTAATCATTGCCGTATAAAGTAACCAGCTTCTGCAGGTATTCATAACGCTCTTTCGCATCTGCCTCATTCTTTGCAAATAATTCAGTTGCTCTCTCAGGATTCTTCATAGCCAGGGAAGCATAACGAACCTCGCCCTTTAAGAATTCCTGATATCCCTCTAATGCAGGAGCCTTGCTG
>DFCS01000001.1:0-1947 GCA_002367105.1 Hungatella sp. UBA3048 | reverse complement strand
TGCAAGTACGTGGTCAACGCCGCCAAAGCCGATATCGTATGCCCAGCCGTCGCCGCCGAATACCCACTGAGATTTCTTAGCAAGGAAATCCTTATCCTTAACGACAGCCTTGCAGGTATCACACTCAATGCCATCTAATGCTGCAACTAACTTATCGGTTGCGGAACCATTGGTCGCGCCTACCTCAAAGGTATCTAAATATTCCTTGCAAGCTGCCTTCACTTCATCAGAAGCCTTCTCGGAATTCATGATCTCTTCAACTTTGGTCTTTAAACCGCCTCTGATAGCGCTCTGAGCCAGCATCATACCATAACCGAACTCTGCATTATCTTCGAATAAGGAGTTTGCCCATGCAGGACCCTGTCCCTTTGCATTTACGGTATAAGGTGTAGATGGTGAGGAGTTGCCCCAGATGGAAGTACATCCGGTTGCGTTTGCAATATACATTCTGTCGCCGAATAACTGGGTGATCAGTTTTGCATAAGGTGTCTCGCCACAGCCTGCACATGCTCCTGAGAACTCAAGAAGAGGCTTCTTGAACTGGCTGCCCTTAACGGTATTCTCTTTAAACTTGTCGATAACTTCCTGCTTGATCGGAAGTGTCTGGCCGAAATCATATCCTTTCTGCTTCTCTTCACAGTTTTCTTCCATGTTGACCATAACAAGAGCCTTCTCGCCCTTCTTTCCAGGANNGAAGTTACACTGGATACAGTTTTCCGGAACCCAGCCAGGAATAGTCACTGCAATACCGCGCTTCTCGTATGCGGAAGAGCCAGATGGTGTGGAACCATTGACATAATCACTGAATGCGGATACAGGCAGGGAATTTCCTTCCTGTGCATTTACCTTGGACTGAATGTTATTTACGAAATCAACGGCATCCTTTCTGCCTTCCGTAATAAACTTATAATCAAGGCCTTCATCTTCGCAGTTTTTCCAGCTTTCAGGAACGTCTACCTTAACAACGCCCTTTGCACCTGCATCGATGGCTGCCCAGTTCTTCATAACGATTTCTTCACCCTTACGTCCATAAGTTGCCTTTGCAGCAGCCTTCATCAGTTCGTTCGCCTTCTCGGAAGGAATGATTCCGGTCAGCTCGAAGAATGCGGACTGAAGGATGGTGTTGATACGTGTCTGGCCCATACCGGTCTCAATACCGATCTTCACACCGTCGATGGTGTAGAATTTAATATTGTGGTCAGCAATGTACTTCTTCACCTGTCCTGGCAGATGCTTCTCAAGACCAGCTGCATCCCATGGGCAGTTTAATAAGAAGACACCGCCGTCAACCAGTTCCTGAACCATGTTGTACNNCGGCTTATGTCCAAAACGTAAGTGAGACATGGTAACACCGCCGGACTTCTTGGAGTCATAGTCAAAGTAAGCCTGAGCGTACATATCTGTATTATCACCGATGATCTTGATGGAGTTTTTGTTTGCGCCTACGGTACCATCTGCTCCAAGACCCCAGAACTTACAGTTTGAAGTTCCCTCAGGAGTTGTAACGATTGGTGTACCTGTCTCAAGAGAAAGATGGGTCACGTCATCTACAATTCCGATCGTAAACGGACTCTTCTCCTTGTTATCATAAACAGCAACGATCTGAGTTGGTGTGGTATCCTTGGAACCTAAACCATAACGGCCGGTTAAGATCTTCACCTGATCAAACTTAGTTCCCTTAAGAGCAGCAACAACATCAAGGTATAACGGCTCGCCTAAGGAACCTGGCTCTTTTGTTCTGTCTAATACAGAAATGGTCTTAACTGTATCCGGGATAGCTTCAATGAAAGCCTGTGCAGAGAAAGGACGGTATAAGCGAACCTTGATTACGCCTACCTTGTTTCCGGAAGCCAGAAGATAGTCAAGAGTTTCCTCAATGGTATCGTTTACAGAACCCATGGAAATGATTACATGCTCTGCATCCGGTGCTCCGTAGTAGTTGAATAA
>DFCS01000047.1 GCA_002367105.1 Hungatella sp. UBA3048 | reverse complement strand
TTTGTGTTGCGAATCCTGAGATTAATATAAGTATGGTTAATACAAAAACAATAGTCTTTTTCATAAACTCTCCATTTTAAAAGAATTATGTGAAAATAATATAAATAGTCTACAGTTACAACTACTATTTTGATCCACCAAATTATACCACGAATAGAAGAGAAAAAATAGCATTGCCACCTTTTCTCTTCTTATTCCTTCTTATTGTAAAATCTCCATGATATCTTCTTCCGTCCGCGCCGTCCTCAATAGCTTTATGATATTCTCATTTCCTGCCTTTTCGTAAAACAGCTTAAAAAAACGCCGTGTTGTTTCCCCATCGTTAAAATTCAGTGCCAGCATGAATATAATATCTACCGGTGCACTTCCCCAGTCTATCTTTTGTTTAAGGCGAATCATGCAAACTGCCGGTATCAGAACACTGTTTTCAATTCCATGGGGAATTGCAACACCATTTCCGATCTCCGTAGAACTGATGGTTTCCCGGTAAAGGACCTCCTTATAATACCGATCGGTGACACAGCCATAATCCCTTAACACCTGGAAACCCATTTCAATCAATTTATTTTTTGATACTGTCTCCACATCCAGTAAGATAAACTCCGGGTGGATGTACGAACTAAGGGTGACCTGCTCTGGTCTGCCAAGTCTTAAGGTAAATACTTCGCTGCAGGCTTTCTGAAGCCGGAGGGCATCCCGGTCATCCACGACCGGTGTCACATAGACGGCCGGCAGATCACACTTTAGTCCCTGGATCGTGGTAATCACCATATCACAGGACAATGCCTGCGCCTTATCCAGCTCATCCTTGGAAAGAACCGCAATGATCCGAAGACCATCCAACCTTTTCTCAATCTTTTTTGTAGTCATTTCTGCCAGAAACAGGCTTCCGGCTCCTACCAGTACTGCATTTACTCTTTTTTCAATCCGGATCAGGGCACCGCCGATCAAAAGAGTTAAAAAGGCTATTTCATGCTCAGATGGAATTCTGCCAATGACCTCCCGGATATAAGCCCCCATGCCAAAGCATGTGTTAAAGATAATTCCGTAATTGGTTTTTACATCTTCAAGAAAAGGATTTCTGATTTCAAATCCGCAGCGTGTCCTTACAATACATTTATAAAGAAAGCTCTCCAATCCGGAAAACAATCTTTTCTCCTTGTAAAAATCCAACCCTGTTGCCGCTGACAAATAAGAAACAATATGACTGCAGATCTCTTCTACCTGCTGTCTGGCACTTTGGTCCTCCTGCCGGACATGCTCTTCCTGCTGAAATTCCGCTCCGGAAAGCAGCAGGTAAATATAACTGCGCTCCTTTGCCGGATAGCGTACTCCACAGACATATTCCAGGGTGTCCGCCAGGCTTTCAGACAGAACACTGCCCGCTCTCCCAGGAGAAAGAAAGACCAGTTCTTCCTCCTTGACCATATACCCCCGTTCCATACGCTTTATCTGTACACAAAGGTATTCCACCATCATAATGATGCTGTAATCCACAAAAACCAGATATGATTTTGCCTCAAACAGCTGAAGTGCCCGGCAAACGCCCTTTACCAGGTCTCTTTCATAAACCTGGTATAAATGCTGTGTTTTATCGATGCCAATCCTGTAATCACAGGACAGCCCCTCCTCCTGAAGTTCAACCTTCTGTTCTCTGAAAAGTGCAGCCAATGCAGAACGGAACCCCACCTCCGTACCATTAGCAGTGACTCCTGTACGGGACTTTCTTAAGATCGTGATTTCATAATTCTGAAACCAATGCTCCGCTTCGTCTAAATCTGCCCCGATGACCTGTCTGGACACGTAAAGTTCTTCTGCAAAAAGGGAGATGGTATAATTCCCCCAGCCCTGAAGCAAAATCTGGCGGATATAAAACTGCCTGTCCTGTTCATCATAATAAGGGGTTTGCTGTACGAAAAGCTCAGGCAGCCCATTCATATCTTCAGGCTCCAGCTCCAGGTAAACACCTACTCCCCGCCTGCCGACATAGTTGATTTCCTGTTTATCACAAAAGCTTCCAACCTCTTTCAAATAGGTGTTTGCCGTACGCTCCGACATGTCTAACATCACGGACAGCATTTTTACAGTTATAGGAGTGTTTCTATTCATTACAAGAACCTTCATAATCCGTAATGCTTTATCGGACAGCATGAGAATCCCTTCTCCTTTCTACTAAGAAAAGCACGTAGCGTGTATTCGGCTGGCTTATGGTCATGCAAATGACTACATGCAGTCCTTCATGGACCTGCCTGCACCGCACAATGCTTCGAAATCCTTGGTAAAAGCGCTTACCGCCATCGTTACAGAATCATTTTTAATCAGCCCCTCTATGACATCCGGGGAAATCGTAGACGCGCCGACCCCGTACTGGCAAAGTTCCAGGACTTGCTGGGAATTTTTGAAGCTGGCTGCCAGTACTTCTGTCTTTAACCCATTTTTCTTGAAAATGTCGTGGATGTCCTTGGCCGTCCTTACACCATTTGCTCCAAGGTTATCGATCCGGTTCACATATGGTGCCGCATAGTCTGCCCCGGCTTTTCCTGCTAAAAATGCCTGCATCTGGGTGTAGATGGCCGTGGCTGTCACATTGGCCCCTTCTTTTTTCAGGGTTTTCATTGCTTTCAATCCCTCTTTTGTGGTAGGGATCTTTACATAAGTATTCATTCCAAGTTCCTTTTGGATCCTGTGGGCCTCCTCGACCATTCCCCCCGCATCTGCTGTAACTACCTGCACATGAAGCTCCGCTTCCGGCCCAATAAATTCACGGATTTCCTTCAGGGTCTCAAAGGGCTGCTTTCCGTTTTTCGCCAGAATAGTGGGATTGGTCGTAACACCATCTACTGCAAATGTGTCGTATACCTCCTTAATCTTCTCAATGTTTGCATCATCAATAATAAATTTCATACCGCTTCTCCTTTCCTTTTCATGATTCTAAAATGATATGGTTTACCCCGTTAGATCTGGCGATTTCTGCAAACCGCTCCATGTCCTGACGGGAGTAGGGTTTCGGGTTATCTTTAAAGCAATAGGCTTTATCTATCAAATGGTACTTAGCTTCCCCCAGGGGGTTGTAATTCAGTATTTCATAAGATACTTCACTATAAACCTCTGATATAAACCGGCTGATTCCCGCGATGTTACCTTCCTCAGTTGTAAGACCCGGAATCATTGGGGTACGGATAATAACATGACCTCTTTTCTCAGATTCCAGCAAAAGACGTATATGCTTTTTAATCCGCTCATTAGTCACACCGATATATTTTTTATGGGCTTTCGGGTCAAAAATCTTAAAATCCGCATAAATTAAATCCAGCCATGGGAGTACGGCCTCCAGTGTTTCTGTTGGCACATGAAGAGCCGTCTCAATCGCCGTATGGATGTTCCTTTTCTTCAACTCTTTTAAAAAGGAGAGGACAAACTCCGGCTGGAGCAGCGGTTCTCCCCCGGAAAGAGTAACACCGCCGTCGTATTTATAAAAAGGGGCATCCTTAAGTACCTCTTCCACAACTTCTTCCACTGTCATCCTGGCACTGTCCCATACGATTGCTCCGGAAGGGCATTCCTCTATGATCCGGTCCCAGTCCTCCGTTTTTGTAATATCAAGCCCGATTCCCTTTTCAGTCCTTAAAACGCCGCCGTTTTCAGAAAGACAGCAACAGATCTGGCATCCAATACATTTGTTTGGGAAGTACAATGGCCTTACCGACCGGCTGATCCCTTCCGGATTATGACACCATACGCAGGATAGGGGACAGCCCTTTAAAAATACAGTTGTCCGGATTCCCCCACCGTCATGGGTGGAAAAACGGCGGATATCAAAGACAGTTCCTTTTACTGTCCTCTCCTCCATATTGATTCCCTCCATACTTTTTATGTTTCCCATCAGATATCTGCATAGCTGGTCCTGGCGATGATTTCATTCTGAAGTTCATCGGCAAGCTCCGTAAAATAAGCGGTATACCCGGCTACCCGGATGGTAAGGCTTTGATACTGTTCAGGATTTTTCTTTGCCGCAATCAAATCTTCCTTACGGACCACATTAAATTGGATATGAGGAATCTCCAGATCCACAAAGGCCCGTAAAAGCAAGGCAAATTTATTGATTCCCTGCTCTGTCCGGAAAAATTCCGGCAAAAACTTCATGTTAAGAAGCCCTCCATTTGTGGTCAGGTTTTTATCCAGTTTTGATACGGACTTCAATACTGCCGTGGGTCCCGTAGTATCCCTTCCATATACAGGGGACATTCCGCCATCAGCCAGGGGCTGTCTCGCATTTCTTCCATCCGGCGAAGCCCCTACATTCTCTCCCATGGGAACATGAGCTGAAACCGTATACATGCCGGTATGGTATTTTCCGCCTCTGTAATTGGTATATCGGGACAGGCGCTTTTTGAAATATTCCGCCCACTTGGCCCCCAGCTGGTCCACCCAGTCCACATCATTGCCATATTTGGGCACTTTGTTTAAAAGCATGGTGCGCAGAACTTCTTTTCCTTCAAAATCATTTCTAAGTGCTTTCAGCAGTTCTCCGGCCTTTACTTTATGTTTATCAAATACAAGAAGCTTTATAGCAGCCAGACTGTCTGCTAAATTGGCTACCTGAATCATCTGGATTCCGGAAAAATTGTAACGTGCTCCTCCTGCAGTTACATCCATTCCCTTTTTCATGCATTCATCAATGACGGAGGACAGAAATGGGGAAGGCAGCAAGTCTATATGGGCCTTTTCCACCTCTTCGCAGGCCTTTACCATTAAATCCATGTATTCATCTAAGTATCTCTGAAATACGGTTTCCAGTTCTTCAAAGGTTCCGTAGGTGGTTAAGTCCCCATAGTTGGGAGCCAGCTGTTCCCCGGTCAGAAGACATTTTCCTCCTGTCAAGGCCAGTTCCAGAGCCTTGTTTAAGTTAAACATTGCGGCATCGCTCCAACCCAGATTGTTTCCCTGGGTGGTAAGCTCCACACAGCCTACAATGGCATAGTCCCTGGCATCCTTTGAGGCCACCCCCAGTTCTTCCATGGACGGAATCACCGCCTTATCATTGAAAAACTGAGGCATGCCGCTTCCCATCGAAACCACCTTGACCGCCTGTTTTAAAAGAGCATCCCCCGTATGTTCATGGAGCCTTACGGAAAGATTCGGCTGGGGAAGCCCTAAGTGTTCCTGGGCCTTTAGCAGAAGAAACGAGAGATCATTGACGAAATCATTTCCCTCTGCGTCCTGCCCGCCTATGGCAATGTTAAATCCGATGGGAAAGCCTGCGAAAAACTTGGCGCTGTTAGCATTACGCATATATACGATCTCATTAAATTTCAGCCACAGGCACTCAATGATCTCCAATGCCCCCTGTTCATTAAGATGCCCTTCCATTCTGTCCCGGTCAAAATATTCCCAGAGGAATTCATCCAACCTTCCCGGCGAAAAGGAAGAGGCATTGGATTCCATATGAAGGATCACAAAAAGGAACCATAAAGACTGAACCGCCTCATGGAACGTTTCCGGCGGCTGTTCGGACAGCTTTTTGCAGATGCGGGCCACTTCTTCCATGCTGCAGCGCCTGTCTTCATCCGCTTCTCCTTGTGCCATGTCCAGCAAAAGCTTTTGATAACGCTGCATGAAATAAATGGTTCCGCTCATCACAATCGACACGCTTTCAAAAAATTCTCTCTGCTGCCCTCCTGCGATCCTTAAACGGTCATCCGCTTCCTGTTTAATTCCTGCCGGGCCTTTATGAAGCCATTCTTTACAGTTTGGGCATATATGACCCTGGGCATGGTCTTTTTGATTGATTTTAACCACCTTTGCAATATGATCAATTTCTTTTCCATAACGTTCCCGCAGCACATCTTCTAAGGACTTTCCCTTCCAGTAGGGCCGGATTACCTCTCGGAAATATGTAATGTCCTCCTGCCTGACTTCAAATCTGTCCTGAGGCCTGGTCGGCAGTGTCTCAAACTCCCGGTCCACCCAGGTGCTTCCACTTTCCGGAAAGACAACTCCATACCGTACTCCGGCTGTCCGGTTGCCCACAATCAGTTCTTCTGGTTCAGCGTGGATTTCCATCTGCTTTAATGCAGCCTTTAAAGACAATGCCCGCTGGATGATTCTCGGTTTTTCTTCATTTACCTTGTAAGTATCCGTGATGATCTTCGCCTGCTCAATCGATGCATATCTAGGCTCTGACAGCATCTTATTCTTCAGGATGCTGATACGGTCTGTCATTATCAGGTTTTCCATGGATTTTCTCCTTATTTTTATTTTTTATTATTAGTTTTTATTATTTCAGTATATTCCCCTATATTGTTTTTGTCAACGATATCATTATTATTGTTTATTAGTACCAAGAGCATACGGTTTGCCGGTATGGGGCTTATCCAACAACAATTTTCCTTACGGGATATAATACTTCCATGCAAAAAAAGGGATTGGATAGAACATTTTTCCTTAGATAAAATAAAAACATGCCTCCCCCCTACGCCAGAACGGAAAAGCATGTTTTTTAACCTAATCTTTTATCCTTATAACCACTCAATATTAAGCTCTTTCAATTTTTCTTCTATTTCGGCAGGCGGTTTACCTTCCATGACAGCGCCGGTAAAACTATCAATTCTCGCATACTTGTAAGTGCCATCGGTGTTAAATTTCCTTGTCTCCAGCATCATATAAGCGTTTTTGCTCACTTCCAGCACCGCACTTTTTGTAAGTCCGTCTTCCACCATATAGGTGGAAACGTTATTTTCAAACACATCAACTCCAACTGCACCAAGAAATGCGATGTCAAACCGGAAGTCTGAGATCTGCTTATTGGTAAAGCTTCCTACAAACCCATCTTTTCCTATGCTGAATGCTCCTCCGATAAAAATGAGCCTGGCAGTGGTAGGAACCATGAATTCCAGCATAATATCCACCATATTTGTTACAACCGTGATATTTAAAGAAGATTTTGTAATGAGCTTCGCCAGTTCCAGATTTGCAGTTGAAATATCCAGGAATACCATATCCCCGTCCTTAATCAGTTCCATGGCTTTAGCGGCAATTTTTTGCTTGGCCTCGATGTTCTTGTCTTTTCTTTGGGACACGTTCAAGTCATGAACATTGACCCTTTTTTTCATGGCTCCGCCATATGTCTTTTTTAAAAGCCCCTTTTTCTCAAGAAACGTTAAATCTTTCCGTATGCTGTCTTCCGTTACCTGGTACTTCTCACTGAGCTCTTTTACGCGCACGGAACCATTTTTGTTGACAAGAGCCACAATTTGATTCTGCCTTTCTTCTGCAAACATACAACCGCCTCCGTTTATTACTTTTTCCTATTATATCACACTTTTTATTGATATGCATTAGGATCTTACGCTTCTCTTGGGAAAAAACCGGCGTTTGAAGCCGGCTCACCTTTCACATATAAATGAGCCGTGTCCCCCATTCCTTTACACCGGAAATAAGCCTCTCCCTCTATCCTCTCTTCTGTCTCCAGTGTGGTGACTGATGAAGGTGCCAGAAAAAAGCCCTGCCACAATAGTGGAGCCGGGATTCCCAGCAGATAAGACAGCATAACACAGGTCACGCCAAAATGGCAGAACAGGACGATGGTGTCATCACTCCCTGGAACAGCCCGGTACATTCCGCCTTCCCTATGATATCCATGTTTCTTTAATATTTCATCAAGCCCGGCAGCTACTTTTTCATATTCTTCTTTTACAGGCCCAGTTTTCATCCTCTCATTTTCAAACCATAAATCCCTGTCATAAAGCTCCTTCTGGTTTGTCCAGTATCCGGGCATAAAATCCCAGGGTATCGTTTTGGTTCCGCCGGCCCCGTTATCAACCGGTGCACGGAATTCTCTGAGCCAGGGCAATACCTCCGCCTCAGCATGTAATGCCTGCAATGTTGCTTTTGCAGTATCCTTTGCTCTTCCAAGAGGTGAGCAGTAAAAAGCGGAAACTGAAAGCTTACTGATCCTTTCAGAAAGTAAATCTGCCTCTTTCCAGCCTTTTTCTGTGAGAGAGTCAATGGAATAGTCTGGTTCTCCGTGTCTTATTAGAATTAGCTTCATACCTGTCCTCTTTTCTGTGCTGATTATAGTCCTTTTTATCATAGCATTTATCATAAACAAACACAATAAATCCTCAAACTGAATTGCCGGCTGCTTTTTCGATATCATAGTTGTATAGCGTAAAGCCTTGCCACTGATGGGGATGACAACAGCAAAACAATAAGTAAATAAGGCAGATGCGAATGGCTTTGTATCCATCGCATCTGCCGGTATAATTACTCCTTTGATTAAGCTTAGTTATAATAAGGGAACAGAACTCTCCTTTTATAACTTACTTTATATTCTGTATTGTATCCAGCATTACCTGTTGGGAAACCGGTTCAATGAATTGCACAGAGTAAGAATATCCGTTACTTTGCCAAACTGCAAGCAGATACTGTCCATCACTTCCCTTTATCGTAACGTCATAACTACTTATCTTAAGGCTTTCTACACTTGTAAACTCGTCATAGTATCCGCTAACGTCCTTATCACCAGAAGCCATTCTAAAAATAGCTGTGTTGTCTGATCCAGCGTACTCTATTTCTGCAAGCTCCCCCCAAAAAGAAGTGTATTTTACGGACTCAATTTCAAAAGGCAGTTCTTTGATCTCCTTTACTGCAAAGCCTAAGGCATCAGATAACTCCGCAGCAGAATGATACGATACAATATCGGGTATTATCTGTACCGGAGGCTCACTTGGCAAATTAAAGGTATTATGAACAATTACAGAACCAACAATCAAAATCGCAAAACAAGCTGCTATGGACAGAACCTTTTTGAACTGTGGGAAAGGGAGCGTCCTTTTAGAAGTTTTTTCGAGATCAAGTTTTCTGATGTTATTTAAAATTCTATCCCGCATTTCATCGGTAACTTCGATGTTTTTCATAACTTCATCATACTTATTCTTCAAAGTCATATACCTCCTTCAGCACATCTTTAAGCTTCATTCTTGCCCTTTTCAGCAAGGAGCGGACCGTTGCGTCATTTTTTGATAACAACGAAGCAATTTGAGTCGTAGAGTATCCCTCATGGTAATAAAGGTGAACAACCTCACTGTACTTGGCTGGCAATTGTTTTACAGCATCCCATACAAAAGCCAGGTCCTCGGTTTCGGCAACTGCCAACGTTTCGCTTAGTTCATCTGTCTTTCGGATTTTGTTATAGGTTATCTTATTTTTGCTGATATTAATTGCAACACGCAAAAACCATGCTTTTTCATGCTCTGTTGTTTCAAACTGGGGCTGAGTTCTTAGGAACTGAATCAAGGTATCCTGCAATACATCCTCTGCATCGCTCATATTATGGAGATAAGAATAAGCAAGGCGCAGAACGCTGTTCCCATAGGATTCCATCAAGCGCCCGGCCTGCTTGTTAATCTGTGCGGAACGCAAAGCCTCCTCCACAGGGATCGCCTTTTTATTGCTTTCCATTTTTACCGAAGAAAGCATCAGACAAATTAGTTTGTATCCGAACTCTTTAAGAAAGGATAGATATTCTCCGAGTCCGTTTTGTATGTACACATGAACCATACTGTCACCTCTCTTGCTAACAAATTGGGGATACTGCAATTATACAGTATCCCCATATACCTATCGTTTACCGTTTTTTAGCAGATACCGCTTAGGCATTATTTGTATCCATACTGCTAATCATATCGATGATTGCCCGATTATCAAGACCCTTGCCACCGGGATTTACCGATATGGCAAAGGAAAACTCACCGCTGACCCATGTGGCCAGATTTACCTTGCCGCCATTTCCTTTTACGATAACCGTCAGGTTTCCAACTGTCAAGGTATTGTTTTCCTTGTACTCGTTATAATCACCGCTGATATCATCGTTTCCCTTGGCCTGACGGAACACGATTTTATTCTCCCCGTTCTCATAGATGATCTGAACCGTATTATCCTTAACAGCCTCAATAGATTTCTGAGTGTAACCTTCCGGAATGGTTTTTGGAAGTGTTGCAGTAAAACCGGCCAGCTTTTCTGCATCAGCAATATTTTCACAGTCCACCCAAGGATTGGGGATTTCCACATGATTAATTTGCTTTTGAGGATCATCCTTTGCTTCGGGTTTACCATTGAAGCAAGCGGTAAAGGTTAGAGCCATAACGGCACAAATTGTGATAGTAATAAGTTTTTTCATAATTATATTCTTCCTTTCATCATACGGTTAATGAAGTAACCGTTTTTTATGGTTCTGTACCGTATACAAACGGGAAGAGAGTTATGTTGCAAAAATTATAAAATATTTACCTGTGAGTTTACATCTCATACTCCTCTACTGCCGGTCTAAGGATTCCACAATCTGATCTACAAGCACGCAGCAGCGAAGTGTTCTTTCAGCAGTCATAACCGGACTCTCCGACAGGCCCTGTCTGATGCATGCTTCCGCATGCGCCACCTCATATTTCATTTCAAAATCAACCGTTTTCTCAATCAGCTCAACGCCCCGGCCGGTATGTATTTCGCAGCGGTCCGCCTTCCAGTATTCATTGGTTTTTATAAACCCATTTTCAAAATAAAAAAAAGCAAAGCTTTCTGCCGGCCCCCGCATGGAAATTCTGCTGCTGATGAGAACATCATCCATTTTTATATTAAGGCTGACAGAGTCCTGGACCCCTGTTTTCCCTCTGGTTCCCAGTGCCTGCACGATTACTTCGGCAGGTTCCAGCAAATAATCAAGATATTCAAAGGTATAGGAAGCACTTCCATAAACAACTCCCCCCTGATCCTTTTCATGCATCCATGAAGCCTTAGGACTTAGAAAGGATGCACTCATATTTACTTGATGGAGTTTACCTAACATTCCTGAATCAATATATGTTTTAATCAAATCTGTGACAGGAAGAAATGATATACACAGCCGTGATCTCCGGGTCCTGATATAGTTCTTCATAAGAGCCATAAGCCTTTTGGATATTATTTTCCTGGCAAAATGCCCTGGCTCTTTCAAGTGACCTTGACGCCGCCGCAATCACCGATCCTCCATTGGCCTTCACTGCTCCGATAAATCGTTTTCCGATGGCAGCCGTTGATATAATACCATAATTTATTTTCATAGTAACCTCCTCTGGATTCATTAAGTACTCAATGTTGACGAATCGGCCTAAAGATAAAAGCCTATACTAACTGCAATTTTTAATTCTGACTGATTTTTATAAAAACAAAATTTGAGTAATACCCGCCTAATAAAAAAACGCGAGTTCGGCGGGATTACTTCTGTGCCTTAATTCCGTAAGTACCCTCCAAGCTTGTAAGTTTGGAGGGCACTTACATGTATACGCAACGATGTTTACTTTTTGGGACAGCATGAGGTAAGATTTCACATATTCCGCATTTTCTTTAGAAATAATCTGACCGCCTTTGCCTCATCTTCCGGAACGCTTCCGCCCCTTCCGATCCGGTCGCAAAGTCCAAGCAGTGCAACTTCACCGATATCGGTCTCCCGCTTCATGCCATCGACATCGCCAAAAGGAAGCCCGTCTGTCACATACAGAATGTGCATATGATACCGGACCAGCTTTGCGACTGCCTTGATCCACTTGGCATCGTCGGAAAAACAGGACAAAAAGTCTTCCGCGAGATGTTCTCCCTCAGCATCATGGTTATATGCGGTAATTTTCTCCTTTCGGATCTTCGTCACTGCCGGTTTGCCGATATCATGAAGCAGTGCCGCCCACATCAAAGTCCTGGCATCTTTACTCTTTGCCTTCTGTTTTGCTGCCTGATCCACTACCATCATCGTATGATTCCATACGCTTCCTTCCGGATGAAACCGTTTTGACTGCGGTGTTTCTTTCATCTTGCCAAGCATGGAAAACGGGTAATCCAAAAACCATGGTTCCATGCTGATTTGCTCCAGATATTCCGATGGACGTTCATCATGAAGCAAATGATTTTCCAACTGCCGGAATCGTTCTTCCATATTATTTTTTACCTCTGCCATAACATCTGCCTTTCTGTCTATTGATTACTATTGAAATGTCCAGTTTGCGCTAGCATCTATTATTTCAAATATTTACTGAAATAAACAACATTCTCACTTACGGCAGCTGCAGATGAGATCCTTCTCTTTGTTCATTTTACTGCATAGACACAAACATTACAATTCTACCTTCATTTTCAATGCTGAAAAGGCAGCAATGATGCTTGTGACCAATAATAAGAAGAAAATCAGAAGCACAATCCATGCTCCGTAAGCAGTACCGGAGATAAAACCATATGTATCCTGAAAAAAGGAAATTACGGCGGCGACCAGCGCTGTAGAGACAGCTCCTATAAACTGCTGAAACGTATTTACAAAGGCATTCCCATCTGAAATTTGACTGGACGGCAATGCGCTTAAACTGCAGGTCATCAGGTTGCTATAAGAAAGGCCAAGACCTGTCATTAGAATCAGGTGAGAACCTATGAGGAGTACCAACGAATTGGTATGCAACAGCGCAGTAAGCAAAGAGATCCCAACGACGGTTGCAAAAAGACCGGTCAAAATGGGCTTGTTTGCACCAATTCTATCTAATAGCTTCCCCGAAAGAGGAGCAAGTAAAGCACCCATCAAAGCACCAGGAAACATAAAGGCCCCTGCGATGGATGAACTATAGCCAGCAGAAATTTGCAGATAGTTTGGCAGAACGAAAGATAACCCCAATAACAAAGCCTGAAAGATAAGAAGGCTGAATAAGAATGAGGAAAATCTTCTATTTTTTAACACAGACATCTGCAATAAGGGGGTTTTGCTATTAGACAGTACAAACAAGAAACCGCTTACAAGCCCAATAATTAAAAACAATGCAAAAACAATCCCTGATCCTGCACTTAGAGCCATTATAAAGGAAGTAAATGTAATGGCCAAAAAGAAAACACAACGAAAATGCAGATGCTGCTTTTCTCTTGAAACCTCATTTGGAATCGAGTTCAGACCGATAACAAGGGAAAGAATCATAAGAGGAATCAAAAAAATGTAAATATACCGCCAGTTCAGCAGATTGGAAATAAGTCCGCCATAAGTTGGCCCAATGGCGGGAGCGATTGAAGTTGTCAAAGTCCCAATTCCCATCATCATACCTCGCTTTTCAGATGGTGCTTTTGTGAGAATGATGTGGAACATAAGTGGAAGACCTATGCCTGTCCCCACCCCCTGCAACAGGCGCCCCAGCAAAAGCAGGGAAAATGACACCGAAAAGCAGTTTATCAAAACTCCCAGTAAAAAGAATAGATTTGCAGTGATAAATAAATTCCGTGCTGAAAAGTTCTGGTTTAAATAAGAAGAAATAGGAACTATGACGGAAATCATAAGCAAATAAATGGTAGTTACCCATTGAATTCCTGACGTAGTCACACGAAACTCCTGTATGAGCAATGGGAATGTAACATTCATTGCCGTTTCAATTAATACTCCAGAAAATGCTAAAATACCTGAGGCAATTATCGCCCCAAACAAGTGAAATGTTTTGTTTTTATCCATATTGAAATTTGCCTCCTTAAATATAAATAGAGGCGGGATTATTATTTTAAAATAATAATTCCGCCTCTATATCAACACGATTGCGTGTTCTCTGTACGAAAAACATAACCGCTTAATTATAGCTATTTAGAAGCAAAAAGTCAAGTATCGATTCCACCCCATTTTATATGTCTTTTAAACCATCCAGATAAACTTCATTCATCTTCTTTCTCATTTTTAAAAATCCCTCATTGTTCCGGCTGGGATGGATCCTGTTTGTCAGCAGAACAAATCCCTTTCTGCTCTTTAAATCCATCAAAACTGAGGTTCCTGTAAAGCCTGTATGATAAAGCGTATCCCTTCCATACTCCTTGCTCCAGCCCAGAGTGCGTTCAGACTTTATCGTACTGCAAAGTTTTTCAAACATCTCTTCTCCAAATAAAAGCCGGGAATGTTCCAGATAAGCCTTAACAAATTTCACCATATCTTCCAACGTAGAAAACAAACCGGCGCTGCCGCACTGCCCCAGCAGATAAGCCTTCGAGTCATGAACTTCTCTGCAGATACAGCCTCTTTGCTCCGTGCATTCCGTTGGGATGCAGCGCTCCCTGCTGCCTCGAACCAAATAAGAGGTATCCTTCATCCCAAGTGGATTAAAAATATGCTCCCGGAAGCTCTCCTTAAGAGTTGTTTCATCCAGATTCTCAATGATCTTTCCCAGCAGGATAAAACCCACATCCGAATACAGAAAGCCTTCTCCGGCTTCTCTTTCCCTTGGTGTGGTATAGAGATATTCCAGAAGATTTTCCCGGCTCCAGCTTTCTTTGTCCCGAATCTCGGCAGGAAGGCCGCTTGAATGAAGCAGCAGGTGTTCCACCGTGACATCCCCATAGGAAAACCGGCCCAGGATCTCTTTTACCGGCGTAGAAAGGCTTATCACTCCTTTTTCCACCAGCTGGAGAACCCGGGTGGTCGTCCCAATCACCTTAGTCAGAGAAGCAAGGTCATAATACATACCTTCTTCCACGTTCCGGTTACAATAGGGAACCACCGTCCCCTGCTTTCCGGTATACTTTAAGCGGATCCCCTGATCACTGACAAAGCCCCAGCTGGCTCCCCAGATCACCTGGTCCCGGACAAGCTGCTCTGCCATTTCATCTAAAATCGTCTCATTATTATCATTCCAGGCTCTTATCATCTGACTAAACTCCGTTTTTCACAGCCGTAATGGCATTCCTTACCTGACCGCCGGATTCTAAAAGGGCTTCCCTTGCCTGATCTTTTCTGCATCCGCATTCGATCATTACGATGGCAGCAGCCACATCCTTATCTGCCTCATAAAGCACGTTAAGCGCCTGCTCCTCTTTCGCACCTGTTAGTTCCATGATCATCTTAACCGCCCGCTTCACAAGCTTTTCGTTGGTGGGCTGTACATGAACCATATAGTTCCGGTAAACCTTTCCAAGCCTTATCATGGCTCCGGTGGAAAGCATATTAACTACCATTTTCTGAGCGGTTCCTGCCTTCATCCTGGTGGATCCGTTGATTACCTCTGGGCCCACTACCGGGGCAATGGATATATCCGCGATCTTTGCCATGGCACTGTCCTGATTGCAGGTGACGGAAATGGTGAAGGCACCTGTCTGTTTTCCAAACTCCAGGGCCGCCTTTGTGTAAGGAGTCCTTCCGCTGGCAGCAATTCCGATCACACAATCATCGGCTGTAAGCTTCACCCTTTTTAAGTCCTCCACTGCCAGTTCTTCCGAGTCTTCTGCACCCTCCACCGCCGTATACATGGCCTCATCACCGCCTGCAAGAAGGCCAAAAGCACGGGTCGGGGATACACTGTAAGTGGGAGTCAGTTCTACTGCGTCCAGAGTGCCCATACGGCCGGACGATCCTGCACCGCAGTAAATGATCCGTCCGCCTTTTTTGAAACGCTCTACAATAGCATTCACTGCTTCCGCGATTTGAGGAAGCACCTTTTCTATGGCTTCAGCCACTTTTTTGTCTTCATTATTTATTAATGTAACGATTTCCAATGATTCCAGTCTGTCAATGTTCCGGGTAGCTTCATTGGTAGATTCCGTTGTAAGCTTTTCTATATTGCACATAAAACTCCTCTATTTTTTAATTTTAAGCCCTGCTACCATCTTTCTGGTTTTGATCAGCTCCACCTCATAATGCTCTAAATTCTCCTGGATCACTCCCATATACAGAAGATCCGCCATCATGATGGAGGTATGAAGAGAGGTAAATGCACCGATCCTCATGACCTTTTCGTTGTCCGGCACATGGAGGCATATATCTGCAATATCCTGAAGGGGAGAATCTCTTCTGCGGGTAACCGCTATGATCGAGGCTCCCTGTTTTTCTGCGATTCCGCAGGCATAAAGAACTTCCTGGGACTGCCCGCTGTAAGAAAATGCGATCACCACATCCCGCTTATCAATGTAGTTAAAAAATTCCACCATCATATTAATATCCTGGTAAAAGTTTGCATTTAAGTCGGCCCGCTTCAGTTTATGGAACAGATCATAAGCAGGCAGCGAGGAACTTCCGATTCCCACCAGATAAATGCGCCGGGCTTTCTTTATTTTGTTGATAGCTTTTTTTAATGCATCCTTATTCAGCTGATAGAAAAAATCCTGAAATGCCGCATCCACCAGGGCATCCATTTTCCGACACAGCGTATCTAAATCATCTTCTTTGGAAATAATGGGGTCTACCATATCTTCCTTATCATTTTGGGCATCGGTTGCAGCAAGTGCCAGCTTAAAACCTTCCAGCCCATCAAAGCCAAGTTTTTGAACATAACGGATCACAGAGGCGGAGGATACCCCGCTTTTTCCTGCAATATCCACTGCCGTCATCCCAAGACAGTTTTTGGTATCTGACAATACAAAATCTGAGAGTTTCTTCTCTGCCTTACTCATTTCATTGTATTGTTCCCTTATCTTTAACCGAACTGATTCCATTCCGCCTCCTCCTGCATCCGATTTATTTTACAGCATATTTAAGATCGACTGGTCTGACTCATTGGGCAGCATCTGAGCCGTTACACTCACTCCCAGCTGTACCATTTCCCGGATATCCTTTTCATCATCTTCCGTCAGATTCACTGATTTTTTTATGGGTCTGCTTCCTTCTCTTTTTGCTACATTTCCCACGTTAAAAGCCTTGATCGGGACTTCAGATCGGATCAGTGCTGCCATATCCGTCACGTTCTTTGTTATCAGAAATACCTTATCCTCTTCGTAGGCCTTTTCTGCAAATTTTTCAGCAGCCCGTTTTAAAGACAGTATGGAAAGCTTTACTCCTGCCGGTTTTGCCATCTTAAGGCCTGCAATGATCAGTTCATCTTTTACCGCTTCGTCGTTAACCACAATGATCCGGGACGCTCCTACGGTATTGGTCCAAACCATAGCTACCTGACCATGAATCAGTCTCTCATCTACTCTCGCATGAACAATTGCCATGAATCTTTCTCCTTTTCATCTTCCTATTCTTCCAGTTCGCATGCATCATCCGATGTTTGAAAATACATCATATGCTGTTTTCCCATCTCCAGGGAGGCATCCAGTAGCTCCCGGATATCCGAAATCATTCCCCTGGACATATAGGCATGAAGGACCAGAGGAAGGTTGATGCCTCCGATTACCTCCATATTTTCATGGATACCGGACATTTTAAGTCTGGAAGCTATATTAAAGGGGGAGCCTCCCGTCAGATCCGCAAGCACTGCCACTGCTTCACAGTCTTTAAGCCTCCGGATCGCTGACCTCAGCTTTTCTGTCAGAAGTTCCGTGGAATCCTCCGCTTTAAAATCAACAGCTTCATAATATTCCGTCTCTCCAGCCAGCAGCTTTAACCCGCTGGTTAAACCAGAGGCAAATTCACCATGGCCGGTTACTATGATTCCAATCATACCACTATTTCCTTTCCTGTTTCAACTTCCTTTTTTCTAAAATAAACCAGCCACAAAGGTCAGCATGGATTGCAGATTGCCAAGTACCATGCCCAAACCGATGAGAATAAAAATTAATTTTGTAGAATTCACCTTTTTCTTCCCAAGGAGCCAGTATGATAATACTACGATACCTAAAGGAAGCAGGGATGGCATGATTTTATCCAGCATATCCTGAAGGGCAAAGGTTACTTCTCCCATGGTAAACTGCAGATCCGTACGGTATTTGATTACAGAAGGAATCAGGGCTCCTACCACAGTCAGTCCCAGGATGCTGGCTGCCTCTGTAATAGGAGAAATTTTATCTGCAAACCCGGTTGCAAGCTTTCGCCCTGACTGATAGCCGATGGTGGTAAATTTATACCGTATCCATAATACCCCGATACATGCAATGAGAGGTATGATAAGTCCAATGGGATTCCCCTGCATGGCTATATAGGACGCAATGGAGAACACAATGGCCCGGTAAATGGCGATGAACAACGTATCACCGACTCCCGCAAACGGTCCCATAAGTCCGGTCTTTAAACCGGTAATGGCCTCCTCCGCCTCAATTCCCAGTTCTTCCTCCAGCGCCATATCGGCACCGACGATCAGATGAGACATTGCCGGAGTCGTGTTAAAATAACCCAGGTGCATCTTCAGTGCGCGTTTCATCTTCTCGGGATCATTGGAGTACAGCCGCTTTAAAACGGGCATGATGACATAGGCATATCCAAGCCCCTGCATCTTTTCGTAATTCCAGCCAAACTGTAAAGTAAACAGATTACGCAGATATACTTTATTGATATCGCTTTTTTCCAATTTCACGCTTCCTGTCTGGTTTTTGTCAGCCATCGATTTCTACCTCCTCATCCTCAAAAGTCTGCACTGCCACCCGCTCTCTTACTCTTGAAAGATGAAGAGCAGCCAGTGCCAGGCCGATCAATGCGGCAGCCATAACGGTAAATGTAGCGCCTCCAAAAGCAATCAGCACGAATCCGATAATAAAATACGGATAGTATTTTTTAATAGGCAGATAACGCATCAGTATGGCCATACCCATTGCAGGAAGAATGGCGCCTGCGGTTTTAAGTCCTGTCATAAACCAGGCCGGGATAATGGCATTAACTCCATTTACCACTGCCTCTCCAAAAATCAGTCCCAATGCGACCGGAATCACCCTGGAAAGGACCCAGGGCAGCAGTCCCAGTAAATTTGCCCGCTCCACTCCTTTGTAATCCGCATTTTCCGCACAGCGGTCTGCGTAATGCTGAAAGAATGAGTTGGTCATCCTTCCCAGAATGTCCATCTGGGTTAACAGCAATCCGATGGGAATGGCCAGACCGATTCCGTATTCTGCCCCCTGTCCGGAAATTATTGCATAAGCGGTACCCATAATCGCTCCAGATAAATAATCAGGAACCGTAGCACCTCCATAAGTAGCAACTCCCAATGTCATGAGCTGCAAGGTCGCACCAACTACCAGACCTGTTGGCAAATCCCCCAGTAATGCCCCGGTAATTACAGCCGCAAACAACGGGGTATACAATCCGCATTGAATGGAAATCTGATCAACCACAGCAATCACGGTATACAGAATCAATCCAATAACAACCATCAAAGAAACTCCCTGCATGTTTTACCTCCTTTTCCTGCCTCATGCCTTTTCACTCCATAGGCAATGTGTATGGTTTTTTATAGTATAAGCGCTTATATTTAGTATTATAGCACGTATGTAATCATTTTACAATATATTAATAAAATTAGCTTCTAATGTAATTATATTACATTATTTGATATAGCAGTTTGATGTTTAAAGGTATAAAATAAGGTATAACAGGGCTTATCCATGTGTCCTTACGAATCAGTATAATACAAAATGCTTATGGGCATCACCATATAGAAAATCAAAAAAGTACCGGACGTCTGGGCCGATACTTTTTTTAACTTTGTTCAACTTCGTTCAACTTTGCTTAACCTTGTTTAACCTTCATAATGAAATAAAATGATTCTTTATTGTATCTAACCGATCAAGAATCAGATTTTTCAAGCCGGATGGACTGATCGAGACAATCCGTTCACCGTAAACAGTGAAATAATCGGCGATAAAAGGTTCTTCCCCTTTGTTATAAAAACCTCTTATATAGTATTTCCCATTTTCCTGATGCAGCTCCATTGATGGATAATGCTCTTTATAAAATAGATCCGCACCTTTGGCGGTAACACCAACCTCAAAGTCAATGGAATCATGATTCCGAAACATTTCTTCCGGGGAAATAAGAAATTCAGAAAGCGGTTTTGCTATATATTTATTGCTAGGCTGTACAAAATGAATTTTATCACAGCGGAACACTTGCGGTTTTTTCGTCTGGAAATTGTACGCCGTTGCATACCACTGACCATAGGCAGAGGTAATATCAAAGAACTGAACGTAATACTGCTTCTTAAGCTCTCCCTTTGTATAGCGGACTTCACAAACATTTTCATCAACCGCCATGTGCAGAATATCCTTCAGGAAGTTACATTCATTCTTGCTTTTGTAACTCCCTAAGCGAAAAATCAATTCCATTTTCCGTAATTTTTTTATTCGTTCTTCTGATATACAACCTTCAAACTTTTGCTTTAGCTTTTGGACGTTCAAATGAAAAGGCGTTGATTGATAGGCATTAAGCGTTTGCATGGCAAAATACAACGCCTGAACCTCGTCAACTGTAAAAACAATGGGGGATAATAATCGATTGGAAAGGATACCATAACATCCGTTCCGCCCAGTCTTAGAGTATATCGGCATGCCGATTTCTTCTAAGGACTGAATATCCCGAAGTGCTGTACTTTTTGAAATAGAATATCTGTCCATTATACTTTTGAGGCTGAAAAACTTTTTATCATTTAAGTATATCATCATATCATTCAGCCGCTCTGATTTTTTCATGGATTTTTCCTCTTTCTGATTAAATGGTTTCACTAAATGAAGCCATTATACATTATACTGCAAACGTAGCAATAAATAAAGCAAAGGAGATTTTATTATGAATGCAAAACAAGAATTCACCCGACTGATCAACACACAAACCGAAATTGCACTGGCCACTTGTACTGACGGCCAGCCCAATGTCAGGATTGTAAATTTCTGCTTTGACGAAGCCGCCAAAGTAATGCTCTTTACCACGTTTGGGGATAATGAGAAAGTAAAAGAATTTGAACAAAATAATAAGACAGCATTTACAACCATTCCCCACACAGGCAATGAACACATTAAGGCGAAAGGAATGGTTAAAAAAAGCAGCAGCACTGTATTTGAAGCAGCGGAACATTTCATTAAAAAAATTCCCGGCTACAAAGATATGATTGAACAAGCCGGAGATTATTTAATCCTCTATGAAATTTCCTTTGAATCAGCCGTTGTCACTTTAGATTTTGAGAACATAGAAACATATTATTTAGCCGACTGATAATGAGCATAAATAATATAGAAAGAATGGCACAGCTGTGCCATTCTTTCTATATTATAATAGCCTGATTCCTTCCCTGATCTTATAGTTCTTCTCCGTTGGTTTCTATCACTTTTTTATACCAATGGAAGGAATCCTTTCTGGACCGGTTCAGCGTACCATTTCCTTCATCATCCTGATCCACATAGATGAAGCCATAGCGTTTTGTCATTTCCGATGTTCCGCAGCTGATTAAATCAATGCAGCCCCAGGTCGTATAACCCATTAAGTCGACGCCGTCTGTTACTGCCTCTTTCATCTGCTTTACGTGCTCGCGAATATAATCAATCCGGTAATCGTCATGAATGCTTCCATCCGCCTCCACCTTATCTCTGGCTCCCAGTCCATTTTCAACCAGGAACAGTGGTTTCTTATAACGGTCGTACATTTTATTCAGTGTAATTCGAAGCCCGATGGGGTCAATGGGCCACCCCCACTCTGTCAGCTTTAAATAAGGATTCTTGATCGGGCTGTCCAGTTTTCCAGCCAGCTCATTTGCATCCGGCCTGTCCTCTGTAACGTGGGTCATGTAATAGCTGAATGCGATGAAATCTACCGTGTAATCTCTGATGATCTGAAAATCTTCCGGTTCTGTTTCCAGTTTTATGTTCTTTTCTTTGAAATACCGTGACATGTAGGAAGGATATTCTCCTCTTGCCTGTACCTCCGGATAAAAGAGGTTGATCTGGTCAGCCTTTAATGCCTGCAGCTGGTCCTCCGGCTTGCAGGTCTTTGCATAGGACTCAATCCGGTTGATCATACAGCCTATTTTCGCATCAGGCATGATTTCTCTTCCCGCCTTCACTGCCAGGGAACTGGCCACAAACTGGTAATGAGATGCCTGATAAGCCGCCTCTTCTAAGTGATCCACTCTGTCAGGGAAACTTCCAGCCCCGGTGTACAGGCTGTTTAAGTTCATATTCATTTCGTTAAATGTGATCCAGTATTTCACGTCATTTTTGTATCGTTTGAAACATGCGGCTGCAAACCGGACAAAGCAATCTATCAGCTCACGGCTCTGCCAGCCGTTATACTTTTCTGACAGAACGATGGGCATTTCATAATGGGACAATGTAATAAGGGGCTCTATGTGATACTTTTTCAGTTCGGCAATCACCTTATCGTAAAAAGCAAATCCGGCTTCATTCGGCTCGGTTTCCAAGCCCGTAGGAAAAATTCTCACCCAGGAAATGGAGAACCGGAATACCTTAAATCCCATTTCCGCAAACAGTGCAATATCCTCCGCATATCGATGGTAGAAATCAATTCCCCAGCGTTTGGGAAATTTATATTTATCCTCATGGGCCCGGTATTCTTCCAGTTCCTTTGAGGTTACATTGAAAGTAAAATTATTTACTTCTCCTGTTGCATAGGGATCTTTATAGGCTGCATAATCCGATGTGGACATTCCTTTTCCATCTTCTTTATAGGCTCCCTCGATCTGATTGGCAGCGGTTGCCCCGCCCCATAAAAAACCTTCTGGAAATCCATAATTACCATCCTGTTTCATAATTATTCTCCTTTTTTGAATCGTATTTAAATTGATAGGAACAGCTTGTCTTATATTAAAATGCTACTGGAATGTGATCAGGACCTCACTGGTTCCCGCCTGTGCCATATCCATAGGGAAATCCAGCACATTCACATATTCATCTGAGTTTGTTACAATTATGGGAGTGATTGGATTTAAATGGTTCTCCTTGATATAATCTAAGTCCACCTTCAACAAAGGCTCTCCCTTCTCCACCCACTGATCTTCTTTTACGAGGACTTCAAAACCTTTTCCCTGGAGATTCACCGTATCAATCCCAATATGGATCACTACGTTTACCCCCCGGTCAGAGATCAGACCGATGGCATGCTTTGTAGGTGCAATCATTTTAACCTGTCCTTGAAAGGGCGCTTTCACTATCCCTTCATCCGGTATGATTGCGATCCCTTTGCCAAGGATACCTTCCGCAAACATCTTATCAGGAACCTGATCCAGTCCTACCGCTTTTCCGGTCATGGGAGCAGCAACCGGTATTTTTACCATCTGCCCTTCATGATCCTGAGTGATTTTATCAACCTCTTTCTCCTTTTCCTTTCCTTCCAGAGGAAGAATCATCGTTATGATAAAAGCAGTGAAAAATGAAGCAGCAACACCAATACAAGCCCAGATAAAGTTGTTTAACTCCCCTTCTTTCAAATAAGTAGGCAAAGCGGTAATTCCCGGAATGCTGAACGCATAAGCCTTAACATGAAAGATTCCGTATATGGCTCCGCCAACAGCTCCGCCTGTCAATGCTGCATAGAAGGGCTTTTTATATTTTAAGTTTACCCCATATATGGCAGGTTCCGTAATGCCAAACAAAGCGGAAAGTGCACTGGAAAATGCAATGGATTTCATCTTTTTGTCTTTTATTTTAAAAGCAGCTCCAAGTACAGCACCGCACTGTCCCATATTACTTACAATACTCATGGGAAGCAGTAAAATATCGTAGCCAACGCCGCCCAGCCCATCAAAGGTAGACGGGAAAAATGCATAATGCATGCCGGTTATTACAATGACCGACATAAGTCCTCCCATCAGTAATCCTGCCACAGGGCCCGCTACTCCAAACAGGGAGATGAAAAAGGCTGCCACATATTTGCCCACATAACTTCCCAGAGGCGCGATGAATACAAGAACTACAGGGGCTGTTATCAGAAGGGAAGCCACTGGCGTCACGATCATTTTTAAAAAGCTCGGTATAAAACGGTCTATAAATTTGTATACGATGCTCAGCAGCAGGACACCCAAAATAATTGGGATCACCGTGGAATTATAATCCATGACGGGAATATTCAGAAAAAGGAATTTCACCGTACTGATCCCCTGCCCGCTTAAATTCACAAATGCAGGATACATGATGATTCCGGCAAGAGTCGCAGACAGATGTTCATTCACTCCGAATCTCTTTCCCGCTGAAGAAGCAACCAGAAATGGAAGGAAGTAAAAGGTGGCATTGGAGATCATATCTAATACAAAATAATTGTCTGATTCCGGATTCAGCATTTTAAGGAATATCAGCAGAGCCAGGATACCTTTTATAATTCCGGCTCCTGTTATCGCAGGTAAAATAGGATTAAAAATACCTGAGATTACACTGAATACAACGTTGATCGGATTTTCTCTTTTTTTATCCTTCTTTGTCTTTTCTTCCGAAGAAACAATAAGATCACCCAGTTCTTTCTTTACCCCTTCAAATACCTTTAATACTTCATTTCCGATAATCACCTGAAACTGATCTCCCTGAAACTGGGCCCCTAAGACACCGCTTAAAGCCTGTATGGCCTTCACATCCGCCTTTTCCCTGTCCTTTAAGTGAAAACGCAGCCTTGTAATGCAGTTCCATGCCTGGGTAATATTATCCTTTCCACCACAATACTGGATGATTTCCTGAGCTAACTTTAAATGTTCCATACACAAAGTCTCCTTTTCGTTTTAAAAATAAACCCTGGTTCGCAGACAATGCCTAATTGAATAGTAACACTCTTTTATTAATTACTTGTTTGTAACATTTGTTATTCTTTCGATGTGAAGCAGTAAATAAATAATTTCATCCTTGGAAACCTCCCAGGCATAGGCGTCAAACAGATATTTTGCAATCTTAACGGCGCATTGGTAGCTTTTTTTATAACGGATTTTTACCGTTTCCAATAAATCTTCGTCGTTTAATCCTATGGTGTCCTTCATATGCGTTTCCTGCCGTATGATAAAATACCGCAGATGCACAATAAACCTGGAGTAGTATAAGGAATTTTCATCTAATATCAATTGAAAATGGTAGCTGACAATATCCAGGATCCGGCTGATGATCTCTGTAACCTTTAAGGTATCACTCATATCCTGACTTTCAAATTGTGCATTTACAAAATGAAGGGCTATAAAGGATGCCTCCTGCGGCGGCAGTTTCACCTTAAGATGTTCCTCAATTAATTTCACCCCCTTTCCTCCGATTTCATATTCCCTTGGATAAAGGTGGGGGACTTCCCATTGCAGCGGATTGTCCACATTCTGATTTTTCTTCGCCCGCTCAATAGCAAAATACAGATGATCGGCAAGTATGATCAGGATAGAGGCATGTAGCTGTTTTTCCAATATCCTGGAGCCATACTGTATAATTTCTTCCGTTACGGAAACGATGTCTTCCGACAGGTTCTGAACCATGGAAGCCAGCCGTTTATTGCTGTCGTTGATAAAAAGCTTACTGACAGAAGATTCTGAAACCATATCTCCCCTCTTCCGGTTGAAACCGATCCCGTTTCCAAACAGCACGACTTCGTTATGATTCTCGTCGTAGGCAAGAACAATGTTATTATTCAGTGATTTAACAAACTCGAACATAAAACACCTCCTTTCATGTTAAATTCATTTCTTTTTAAGTTGTTTTAAGTAACATTCATAAAATAGGACAAAAAAAATCACCAAACACCAACATCCACTATTATGCGGACATTTGCATTTGATGATGCCTGATCGAGTCAGTAACACTCACTATTAACTTGTCTTCAATATAGCATTATTCCGTCATATTGTCAAGAGAATGATTTTAAGGTTTAAATGAACTTGACAAAACGTTATTATGCAAATGATTGGACCTGCAGTATTATTGCAGTTTTACCGAAATCTTCCTACTAAACAGCTCTCCTGTAAAATATGCATCCTTTTCTAAGTGAAACTCAGAGAATCCACGGTCAGTTTTTGTCTCAGGCACGTCAGTATTGTCCTCCTTACATCAGTAACAGGCAGGCAGATTCCATGCCTTTTCTTAAGCTCATAATTAAATCCATTTATCCATATATTATACAAACCTTCCTTTTATGAGGCTCCCATGCAGATAATCTCTCAAAAAACGCTGACGGATATTATGCGATACAATGGGATCACTGTGTTTACCTATGCGATCCATTATCCCCAGTTTACCTCCTCATGCAGTTTTGCCGCAGCACAGAGTATTAATAAATTCTACGAATTCCGGTCGAGACAGTCTGAGATCTACTGCCGCACCGTTTTGTATCCTCAGGCCGTAGACCAGGCAAGGTACGTACAAAAAAATCAGTTTCCCTTTAACAGCTATCAATTTTTATCGGTTTTTCAGACCACATATAATAAGAACTGCATCACAAGCCTTTATACCGATCAATATATGTATCTGGGAGGGGCCCATGGAAATACAACCCGGGATTCCCAAACATGGGACTTTAATACCGGCAAACAACTGAGCCTCGAGGATTTTTTCCCTAACAATCCCCAATTTACGGAATATATTTTTAAAGGGATACAACAGCAGATAGAAGAACAGATGAAAACATCCACCTCGCAATATTTTGATGACTATGCATCTCTTCTGCGGGGTAACTTTAACATCAATGGATTCTTTATTAAGCCATCGGGGATTGTCATCTACTATCAGCAATATGATATCGCTCCCTATGTAAGAGGAATCCCGGAATTTCTCTTTCCTTTTCAAAAAGGCTCTCCCAATGCCTGACGGTTCCAGCCAATGATGTGCACTGTGAATATCTTCACAAAGTGTTCACAATTCTATCAAAGTTTTATCATAATTCCGGGGTATATTAATAATTGCAAAGGGCAAAACCTTTTAAATTAAACTTTTTTTCATACTTAGCCGGCAGGATCCCCCCATCTTGCCGGCTCCCTCCATATCTGGCCTGTCCTAAACCTCCGCCATCCGCCTGGGGAGGTTATTCACGGTTTATATAGCCGTATTCACGCTTCCTCATCAAATGCCTCTAACGCTATGGGCAAGGACTTAACAATTGCATTCCCAACAGCAGGTAATCCCACCAGAATACTGCTAATAATCTCTTCTCTTGTTGCTCCCTTTGATTTTGCCATCTTAACATGGAACGGCAATCCGCTTTCAAGGCCCACGGCAGCCATCACCGCAAGATAGGCAAGTTCTTTCGTCTTTTTATCCAGTGCACTTGCACCGTCTACTTTTTGTACCATTTCCATCCAAGCCTCTTGTACCTCAGGAGCTTCTTTTGCAAATGCCTGAAACGCCGGGCTAACCTTCATATCTTCACCTCTCCCTTTTTAACTATTGAAATAATTCCTCCATGCCGGAAGCTTTTTCATGCTGCTTTCTGCCATCTGAGCCGCAGCCTTTTCATCAAACCCCTGTGTCCTGATGATAAAATTAGTCATACCTGCTTTCTTCTCTTCAAACGACTGCATGGAGCCGTCAGGCCGGGCACAGTGTACACAATAATCTTTCGTTGTGTCACCGCAGGCAAATTCAGAAGCATCTGTCATTGGCATTCCGCAAGCAATACAAACTTTCATTTTAAATCCTCCTTTTATTTTCTAATCAATTTTAAAAAAGTTTCCGTAAGTTCTGAGCCATACCGTTCTAAAATCGGCGTATCCGGTGAAAACAAATCTTTGTTTAACAAATAATAATGGATCAGCCCCATCCATGTATTAAATAACAGATGAACAGGGATGTCCTTACAAGTATTGTTCTCACGTTCTGATACCTTGTTAAAATGGTAGGCAACAATGGATTGAATATTTGAAAATGATAATCTTGCCTCCTCCGGCAATAAACTCCTTTCAGCGATCAATCGAGTATAAAACTTCTCATGTCTGGCTAAAACATCTAAATGAGCCTTCAACAACTCCTCAATATTATCTTTTGTTTCTGCCAGACGATGTATCTCCGATCCTAAAGCATCACCGAAATCCTGTATCAGACAGCAAAGCAGTTCATCCAGCGATGAGAAATGGACGAATATTGTGCCGTGAGATACGCCCGCTTCCTTAGCAATAACAGCCGTTGTAGCTGAAAAGCCTTGTTCGGAATAAATCTGATATGCTGTTTCTAGTATCTTTTTTCGAGTATTTTCTTTTTGCAATTGCCTTTTTGATTTCAAACAATGACCTCCAACTCAGTGAGTGTACACTCATTATATTTTATTTAATATTGAGTGTCAAGATATATTTAAATATTTTTTTATTACTGAAAGTTACAACCTTAAATCCTTAAAGCGCAAGCAGAAATTTTCAATAAAATCTAATTTATTCTCTACTTTATTCTCCACTTAACAGGGGCGACAACCTTTTCCTATATCTAAAAATTGAATTAATAAAGCAGCATGGATGACTTTACTGATTCAAAACAATTATTTACTTTCGCAGCAATTATCGTACTTTTTTGCTTCATACCCATTTAATATGGTTTTACATGATGTTTTAATTATATATAATCTTTTTTATATTATTATTTAGTTATATTAAATTATTTCAAATCATTTAGTTAGTACTTTTAAAAAGTTCGCACTTTATTAATCTTTTCCATCATTTCATCATCAATATCCCAGATGGTACATTGAATATTCTGTTCCAGCTGCTCTGTTCCGCACTCACTCTTTTTATGGGGCCGGTATCATAAAGTCTGATCTCTTCTGATGCTTGCTCTAATTCCATTTGTTTCTATGACTTCATACTGCAGAAGTTCTATAAGTGTTTTTATTGCTGTACATCGGCATAATAAATTATAGAAATAAAACGAAAGCTACGAAAAACATAAATGCTCCATTTAAGATAGTACTTTTAAGATCTATCCTTTATAATATAGATAATATAGATAAGTTCAAAAGGACGGTTTGTGTGATAATGAATAATAGAATACTGTTGGTAGATGATGAAAAGGATATTGTTGATTTAATCGAAGTGGCTTTACGGCAGGACGGATTTAAATCTATTAAAAAAGTATATACAGGTTTTGATGCGCTTCATATTTGTAAAGAATATCAGCCGGACGTAATCGTTTTGGACATTATGCTGCCGGATATTGACGGTATGGAAGTATGTAAAAAAATCCGGGAATTTTCTTTTTGCTCCATCCTGTTTTTATCTTCCCGAAATGACGACTTAGATAAAATCCTTGGACTTTCCTGCGGTGGGGACGACTATATTACAAAGCCATTTAGTCCGCGTGAAATTGTTTACCGAATTAAAGCGCAGCTCCGCCGCCAGCAATACCAGTCTGATATGCAACCAGACAATCGCCATGTACTAACGATTGGAACGCTCATGCTTGACAAAGAGAGCAGCCGGATTTACAAGACAGGACAGGAAATCGGTTTGACCGGGCGTGAATTTCTCCTTTTGTCTTACCTAATGGAAAATGCCGATAAGATTATCAGTAAAGAACGCCTTTACGAGCAAGTCTGGGGAGAATATTGCAGCATTTGTGATAATACGATTATGGTGCATATCCGGCATATCCGGGAAAAGATCGAAGATACCCCATCAAATCCAAAGCAACTGATAACGATTAAAGGTTTAGGGTATAAGCTAAAGAAAAGGACTGATTAAATGAGAAAATCCGGCTACCGTACAATTTTTCATATATATATGATTTTTTTCTTATCACTGCTTTGGGCAGCCATTGCCATATTTATAATCTTTCTGATGTTAGTTACTGTTCGGACGCCGGCTGGAGAAACTGTCCGGAGCAACTGGCCCAAATTGTTTACGGAGAGCTTGGGCGAGCAGATTATATTTATTAACGGCAGGCCTCAAATAAATCAGTCGGGCATTGAGCAATTACGGAAGAATCAAATTGGACTCCAAATTTTGGACAATACAGGACACGAAGTATATGCGTTTCAAAAAACCGGCAATGTAAGCGGATATTATTCCGCTACTGACCTTTTACATCTTTATCAAACGGGACATCCTGATACCGACGAAATCACTTCTTTCGTGGGAGAAATCACATATCAGGGGAACGACTATGCCTATATCGTTCATTTCCCAATGGAAATCAGAAAAATCACTATGTATTTGAACGGGGAACACTTCACAGGCGGGAAAACAGTTATTTTCCGGGCTGTTGGCGTATTGTTTCTTGTGGTTATTGCCGCAGGAATTATATACGGCTTCTGGACGGCAAAGGTTATCAGCCGCCTTACTGCTTCTATTCAGGATATTTCAAAAGGCCACTATATTCCCTTAAAACGTCAGGGAGCTTTTAGCGACCTGTACAATAGTCTTAACGATTTAGACAGCAAGATTAAAGCTGGCGACCAGCTGCGGGAAAAAACGGAAACCATGCGTAAAGAATGGATTGCAAATATTACTCACGACTTAAAGACGCCCCTATCGCCGATTAAAGGCTATGCCGAAATTTTGCAGACCGACACCGCGCAGACGGAAGAACAACGCAAGCGGTATGCAGGAGTTATGCTGAAAAATGCCGCTTACATGGAAAATCTGATAGATGATCTGAAGCTGACCTATCAATTAGAAAACGGTATACTGCCCGTCAATCGGAAGGATCAAAACCTTGTCCGCTTTCTAAGGGAATTAGTCATTGATGTATTGAATAGACCGGAATACGAAAACCGCCGCATTCAATTTGACAGCACAGAAAAAACAATCTCATTTCCCTTTGATGATAAACTTTTTACAAGGGCGGTTCAAAACATCATTGTCAACGCCTTTGTACATGGGGACGAAAAGACGGAAATCACAATACAAATCAGTGTTCCCGTTAAAGGAGTGCAGATATGCATAGCGGATAACGGAAAAGGAATGACCGCAGAAGAAACAGACAGACTATTTGAAAGATATTATCGGGGAACCAATACCGAAAATAAACCTGAGGGAACAGGGTTAGGGCTTGCGATTGCAAAAAACATTGTCGAGCTTCACAACGGTACAATTTCCGTTTCCAGTATTCCCGGCGTGGAAACCACTTTCATAATTGTTTTTCCCCTTAATTAAGGTTAATTAAGGTTGCATGAAAATTAGATTAAGGTTGGCAGTCTATCATTACAGTATGATGGCTGTCAGCCTTTTTTATGCTTGAGGAGGTGAGAACGTGTGATACTGCTCTTAAAAAGTCCAAAATGCGCTGAATAACCTACAGAAAGTTGGTGTAAAATTGAAAATCATTCTAAAGTATATTTTGACAAATGTTAAGGAACGCAAAGCAAGAACAGCCGTAATGCTGCTGTCTATACTTCTTTCTGCCATGCTGCTGTTTGTGTCCCTTTCTATCGGGCTGTCTTATGAAAGCGTACAGCGGAAAATGGCGCATGGCAGGGCAGGGCGCGCAACGATTTCCGTCCGGACCACCCAAAGCAACATAGACATTGCCGATATTCCCGATTTATCTGCCATACAGGCTAAAGTGGGTTTGTTGGAGGAGACTTCTCTTTATCATGAGAACGGCTATTATGAAACGGTTGATTTAATCGCCGCTGACCTTTGTGCACTCGATCAAATCAATAAGCCAAGTTTACAAAACGGCAGCGAAATAGGGGATTTTTCAGGCAATCAGATTATTTTACCGGACAGATTTACCTCAAAATATGGGATTGAAAAAGGCGACATGATTACCCTGCAAATCGGCGGCACTCCCGCAACCTTTGAAGTGACTGAAATTGCCGCCTATGATTCGGTATTCCTGCGTCATGTAAGGGGTGCAACGGCTCTTCTGCCATTGGGAACTTTAGGGAATATCTTAGGGCAGACTGACAGTTACAGCGAAATACTGATTGAGCCCGCCGAGGGTGTCAGAACAGAAGATCTTATCTCTGAGCTGGGTACTGCATTACAAGGCGGTGAGTTTCAAATATCCCAAATTGCAGATGAATCACAGATAGCAGCCGACGCAAGGCAAAAAACAATGCCGTTTTTTCTGATTAGCTTCTTTTCGCTGACAATGAGCATTTTTATCATTTACAGCAGCTATAAGGTAATCACATTAGACCGTTTACCGATAATCGGCATTTTCCGCAGCATTGGCGCAACCGAGAAAACCGTTACCCGTATTTTGCTCTTGGAAAGCCTGTTATATGGCTGCGCGGGCGGAGTGCTTGGTATTCCTGCCGGCATGATTGTATTGAAAATGATTTTACAGGGAATGGGGCAATCCCTGTCACAAGGCATTGAGATCCCTGTTATTATCTCTACTCCCGGTGTGCTTCTTTCTTTTTCCGTAGCCGTCATGGTTTCTTTATTAAGCGCATTTCTGCCTGTCCGCAGGGCAAGCCGTTTGCCGATAAAGGAGGTTATTCTGGGCACGGTTGAAGAAAAACATATCCCCCGCCCTCTGATTGCTGGAATGGGTGTTGTGCTTTTTATCATTTCCGCGCTGCTGCCAAAGTTTGCTTCCGGCAATATGCTTTATCTTGCGGGCGGCTTTTCCCTGTTAGGTTTGATTGCCGCAACAATACTTATCATACCGCTGTTTACAAACTTCGTTGGCGCAGGATTGGAATATTTATACCGTGTGATATTCAGAAATGAAGGCAAACTAGCCGCGCGGAACATGAAAGATAACAAAAACATTACACAGAATATCACGTTATTGTTTATCAGTATTTCTTCGATTATTGCAATCAGTGTTGTCGGAAACTTTGTTACAACCTATATCAGCGACGTTTTTCAAGGCGCAGAGCTTCAAGGCTTTGCAGACGGACACATGGAACCGGAGTTTATTGAACAGATTGAGCATATGGACGGCATTGAAAAGGTGCTGCCTGTTTATGTGTTTGAAAATAGGATACAGGGCAACGGCGTTACTTTTTCCCGCTTGGAGGGTACGGATAATTTAGAGTGGTTTAATTCCATGTTTGCCCTTACCTATACTGATACCTCTATGCTGGAACAAGCTATGTCTTCCTTTGGCACAGGAGAACGCTTTGTAATTTTAAGTGAAGGCAGTTTGAAGCGCACCGGCGTTTCCGTAGGGGACACAATTCTCTTATCAAACGGGGAAGTGAAAAACCCCTATGTAATTGCTGGCAGTTTCAAGTCAAGAGCAACAGACGTTGAAGCGGTTATTGCCGCACCTTACGCTGTTTCTGACTTCGGAGCGTCAGCTTATGACTTTTTAGCTTATACTGCCGAAGACCCTGACGCTATAATGGTTCAGATTAGGGATTTGTTCGGAGATACTTCAAATTGGAGCCGCACCGTAGAAGAATTTAATACGGATGCCCTTAAAACCGTAGGTGCATTTTTAGAGCCTATGCACAGCATGACATATTTTATCCTGCTGCTTGCAGCCGTGGGTATTATTAATAATCTGCTGATTAACTATATGCAAAAACAGCACACGATTGCTATGTATAAATCCGTAGGGTTAAGCAATCGGCAAAATGTAAAAATGACATTGATTGAGGGCTTTACTTCCGGATTGATTGGCGGGGTTATTGCTATTTTCGTCTCTTATATGGAAATACAAACGATTTTTATTGTAGCAGGGCCAAAAATTACAATGGTACCGAAACTGGATGCCGGGAGTTTCCTTGCGGCGGGGGCGTTTGGTATAATCATTACCCTTCTTGGCTCCATAGTTCCTGTTTTCAAAAGCCACAAAATGAAGTTAATCAAAGTAATCAAGTTTGAATAAAATGATTGGAGGTTTTAACGATGAAATCACTTACTGAAACTGTTGCCATTGAAGGCAGAAACATAGTAAAAGACTTTCAGATTGGCAATACAATTACAAAGGTATTAAAAAATGTATCATTGAAAGTCATGCAGGGAGAGTTTGTTTCAATCATGGGGCAATCCGGCTCTGGCAAAAGCACCTTGCTTTATATTCTTGGCGGTCTTGATGCCCCTACACTCGGTTCTGTCTATATGAACGGCTTGAATATCTCTCAATTTGATGACGAGAAAATGAGTAAGATCAGACGGCAGAGAATAGGCTTTGTATTCCAGTCTTACAATCTCATTCCCAATTTGAACGTGGAAGAAAATATCATGCTTCCATTGTTATTAGACGAAAAGAATATGCGGGACTACCAAAAACAGCTAAAAGACATTTTGGAGACAGTCGGCTTGTATGACAGGCGAAAACATACGCCACGCGAGTTATCCGGCGGACAGCAACAGCGGGTAGCAATCGCCCGTGCTCTGATTGGGAATCCCGAAATCTTATTTGCTGACGAACCGACTGGAAATCTTGACAGCCGGACAGGTGCAGAAATTATGAGCCTGCTGCAAGGCATTAACCGCGAAAACGGACAGACCATTATCATGGTTACTCATTCGCCGGAAGCAGCAAAGTACAGCAGCCGGATAATTACAGTTCGAGACGGATTGATTGAATAAATTTCAAAGATAACTGATATCCTTAATTTTTTTCTCCCAAATATTCCTCCAGGCAAAGATCTTGTTCGTGCATAGCGGTGGCAGCCTTAATTCCTGCATAGCGATAATGCCACGGCTCATTGCTGACACCTGTGATTTTTGTTTTACTTGGCGGATAGCGGAGGATAAATCCATAACGGTAACTGTTTTGTTTCAGCCATTTATAAACCTCACTTCCGTTTGATTTAACCCCATCCGCGTTGATATCCACTGCGATTCCCAACTGATGCTCACTCGTACCGGGAATGGCGACCCATGTTTCTGCTTCGGCTTTAGCTTGGGAAGCGGAATATCCTTCCGTTTTATACGCGGCAATTTTTTCATCCATCAGGCTCTGCTGTTTTTCAGCCGTCCGGTATCCTGAAACGACTGCGGGATAAATACCGTCAGCCCTTGCTGCATCAAACATCTTCTGAAGTGCTGGGTATATCCGTTTATCGACAGTTTGTCCATTCGATAATTCGGTCAAATCAACGCTGTAATCCTCTGGAATCGCATTCCAGCGATTGACTAAAATCAGACTCCACGAAGTTTCATCGGTATCATTTTTTTTGGTTTCGGCTGAACTAACGTTGAAACTGCCCGTCCCAACGGATAAAATGGGTTCGGGCGAAACTTCATTAAAGTCCAAGCCATTGATGCAGTACCAGAGCAGTCCGATAACCGCTGCTACTGTAATCAGCCGCAATATGATATGATTCTTTCTAATGCCTGAATGTCGTTTCAATTTATTATTGCAATTAACCATAAGAATTAATTTCTCTCCCTTCCATGAATCGGATGTAAGAATCTCCTGCTGGTAAATATCTTACCAAACAGGAGATTCCTGTTTTTTAATATGGAGTTGTTTAATTCCTAAGAAAAGCCTAAGATCCCGTTGATATTTTACTAATTCTTAACCGGAAGAGATACTGTAAAGGCCGTAATACCGTCTTTGCTATCCGCCATTATCGTTCCTTCATGCATCGTTATGATTTCCTTTGCAATGGCTAATCCCAAACCAGCTCCACCCGTATTCGAGGCGCGTGCTTTATCCAGTCGGTAGAACTTCTCGAAAATAGAGGATAACTCTTCTGTGGGGATTGTTGTTCCCTGATTTCGAAATGTGATCACCACCTGATGATCCCATTCCCCCGCGGAAATGGAGATTTCTGAATGGGGATTGCTGTATGCCACCGCGTTTTTCAGAATGTTATTGAACACACGGGCCAACTGTGTGGGATCTCCATAAGCGGTCAGGTTTTCATCGGCATGGACCGCAATGGTATTTCCTTTAGGGGCGAGAACCGGATAAAATTCGTCCGCCATTTGAACCAGCAAATAGTATAAATCAAATGCTTGTTTTTCAAGCTTGATCTGCTGCGAGTTATAGCGGGTGATCTCAAAGAACTCATTTACCAGATTTTCCAGCCGGTATGCTTTCTCCAATGTAATATGGACATATTTTGCCCTTTGCTCCAACGGCATGTCCGGGGCCTCGTCCAACAGGCTTAGATAACCAATCACTGAAGTGAGCGGTGTCCGTATATCGTGAGCCAGATACATGATGAGGTCGCTTTTCCTCTGCTCTGCTTCCTGGGCACGGTAAGCACGGTCAGACAAAGTCTTGCGGACGGTGTTAAGCTTCTCCTCAATGGCGGCCATTTCAGGAACGAGTTGAATGAACTCATCCTTTTCTGATACCAAAGCATCTATCCCGCGATTGATTATATCAAAATATCTGGTGAACCGCTGGAGAAAGATGAACAGCAGCAGAAAAAATACAATAAGCGCAGCACCGAGGAAAAAAAGTCCAAAGTTATAGCGGAACACATAGTGATAGGTGGTAAATGCTTCATCTTGCGTCATGTGCAAGACCCTTTGGAAAAATTTCACCAGCAGGTTGCCTACTTTGCCTTTCCAAACCATCATATAGATGATTACTATCACTGAAAATGATATAACAGCCATAATAATCAGCTGCCAAAGCATCTTTTGCCTGAACTTCCGGTATCCAGATGCTTCCTGCACATTATAGTTCAATTTTATACCCCACTCCCCAGATTGTCTTGATATATTGTGGATTCTCCACCGTATCCCCCATTTTTTCACGTAAATGGCGGATATGGACTGTTATGGTGTTATTGCTTTTCGTATAATACTCGTCTTTCCAGATTTCGCGGAAAAGTTCTTCCGCGCTGACCACTTTTCCTTTTCGTTCTAAGAGAATACGAAGAATGCAAAACTCGGTGGGAGTAAGGTCCAGTGGTTTTTCATTCAAAAGGCATTCATGAGTGCTGCTGTTCAGCACCAAACCGGAATGCACGATGATACATTCTTCGGATGTATTTGCCTGAACTGAATTATACTTTTTATAGCGCCGAAGCTGAGCCTTTACCCGCGCTACCAGCTCCAACGGACGAAATGGCTTTGTTATATAATCATCGGCTCCCAGGGTGAGCCCGGTAATCTTATCAATCTCCTGGTCCTTGGCTGTCAGCATAATGATAGGATAGGCATGCTTCTCCCTTATCTTCTGGCAGAGTGCAAAACCGCTCATGTCCGGCAGCATGATGTCCAAAATAGCAATATCAAGCTCCGTAGTCTCAATACAAGCAAGAGCCTCTTTTGCTGTATAAAACTTAAATATCGAATAATTTTCATTTTGTAAATAGAGTTCTACCAAATCTGAAATCTCGTGCTCGTCATCTACGACAAGTATTTTTTCCTGCATAGATTTTATTTCCTTTCCCTGAACGTCAGTTATGTATGATTTTACCATTTTGTATGGGGTTTATTTTGATTTTTTCCATGATAAATCATTAATAATTTCTTAAGACTATCGTTTGGGTTTTAGCTTAGGTGCATACGAACGTATTATTCCCATGTGCTTTGTGTATCATGCCTTTTTTGTTAATATTATCACTTTCGGATATACATTGCCGGATAATAACCTGATAGCCCCGACCGGAGACATCAGCGCAACGGCAGTGTACCTATAGGAGGCAGAGAAAAGGCCCTCCATTTTTGACAATTAAAAAATGGGGGGTCTTTTCTCCTAAAAACGGAACATTTCCAGTTCCTCGGCCTGGTACTTTTCCCTGATCTGCCTTAATTCTACTTTTAAACCGGCTAGCTCCTCATCCTTATAATTATAGAATGGCCGCCTGGAATACCCTCCTTCAAGTCCTCTCCATCTCATCAGGTTATGTACACAGGATGGGAAATCATATTGAAGACAGGCAAAGATAAATTCATCTGCAATCCGCTGCAGACGGATGCCTCCCGGGATATCGCTGTTTTGAACACACTGATATATTTTTTCGTAAAATTCCGGGATTACATTATAGAAGGAACCGATTAGCCCATCCGCTCCAAAACATAATCCGGAAAATGCCATCTCATCACATCCCGAATAGATCATGAAATCCTTACCCAGGATCTCTTTTAAAGAGCCCATCTCATCATGGCTTCTGGCGGTATATTTCAGTCCTTTTACATGATCGATCTCAGCGATTTTAAGGATCAGGTCTTTGTCCATGATTCCTGCCAGCTGAATGTTATAAACAATCATAGGAAGGCTGGTGGATGCTGCAATATCCTTATAATAGTGATAAATATCTTCTTTTGAAAACTTCCAATAGAAAGGAGGAACCGACGAAATGGCATCTGCACCTGCTGCCTCTGCATGCTCTGCCAGACCTATGCTCTTTCTGGTTCCGATATCCCCAACGTGAACAATCACCGGTACCCTTCCTTTCACCTGATCGATGACGATATCCACCACACGGTTTCTTTCTTCCGGTGTCATGGTAAAACATTCTCCTGTACTTCCGGTTAAATAAAACCCATTTACCCCTGCCCCAATCATAAATTCTGTCATATCTCTTGTACAGGCTTCGTCGATATTTTCTTTTTCATCAAAAAATGCCATGGTTGCAGGAATGACTCCTTTAATATCCGTTATTTGAAATTTACTCATTTTAACCTCCAGATTTATAAATTTTCAGCCAGATGACAGCATACCAGGTGCTCATGGCCGTTATTTTCGATTCTGTGCGCTTTGGGAATTTCCGACCTGCAGCGCGGGGTACATTTGGGGCAGCGGGGATGAAAAGGGCAGCCACCGGGTGGATCCACAGGACTTGGGACATCTCCCTGAAGCGGGATCCTCTTACGCCGCCTGTTAATATCAGCAATCGGAATGGCGCTCAACAGAGCTTCTGTATATGGATGCAGGGTATTCTCAAAAATCTCCTGAGTCTCTGCCATTTCCACAATATGTCCCAGATACATTACCGCAATGCGATCACTGATATACTCAACTACAGACAGATCATGAGTTATAAACATATAGGTCAGATTCTTCCTTTCCTTTAATTCCTTTAGAAGCTGTAATACCTGGGCCTGAATGGAAACATCCAGTGCAGAAACCGCTTCGTCACATACAATAAACTCAGGATCCACGGAAAGCGCTCTTGCGATGCCAATCCGCTGTCTTTGTCCCCCGGAGAACTCATTGGGATACCGTTCCATATACTCCTTAGGAAGATTTACCTCCTCCAGAAGTTTTGCGATCTTCTCCCGTCTTTCCTTTTTGTTTTTCATTCCAAACCGGATCAACGGTTCCTGCATCGTACCAAATATGGTGAAGGAGGGATTTAGAGATGAATATGGATTCTGGAAAACGATCTGCATCTTTTTACGTGCATCATCCAGTTCCTTTTTCGGTACCTTTGTAATATCCTTCTCCCCTTCTGGGAAATGGTAGATCACTTCTCCTGAAAACGGCCTGATCAGCTGCAAAATACTTTTTCCCAATGTGGTTTTCCCACAGCCCGATTCCCCTACGACTCCGAGAATTTCCCCTCTGTAAATATCCAGATCCACGTGATCCACCGCCTTTACATAACCGGCAGTTTTTTTAAATACCCCTTTCCTGACCGGATAGTAGGTCTTTAATCCCTTCACAGAGATGAGTATTTCTTTTCTCTCCTTATTCTCATTCATGATGCTGACCCTCCTCTTTTAAACGGTCATGGCAGCACCGGCACATATGCCCGGGAGCAATCAGGCGCTCATCCGGAAGCCGTTCCCCGCATACCGGTGCTGCATATGGACATCTGGGAGCAAATTGACAGCCTGACGGCCGGTTATAGGGATCAGGAGTGGAACCTTTGATGGGCTCAAGCTTCTGCGTTTTTCCCCGTCCCAGAACAGGAATGGAATTTAACAGTGCCTTTGTATAGGGGTGGGAAGGCTCTGTCAGAACTGACCTGGCATCTCCGCTCTCAATGATATTCCCCATATACATTACCGCAACATCATCTGCAAGTTCGGCCACCACCCCCATATCATGGGTGATCAAAAGTATCGCGGTGTCATTGTTATTTTTCAGATCCAGCATCAATTCGAATATCTGAGCCTGAATCGTGACATCCAGGGCCGTAGTCGGTTCATCCGCAATCAGCACTCTGGGCCTGCAGCTCATTGCCATGGCGATCATCGCCCGCTGACACATCCCTCCGGAAAACTGATGAGGGTACTCATAAAACCGCTTTTCAGGCAAAGGAATTCCCATCTCCCTCAAAAGCCCGATTGAGGCCTTTGTAGCTTCCGCTCTGTTTTTCGCTCTCCCATGAGACAGAAGTGCTTCATTAATTTGATATCCTACGGTAAATACCGGATTCAACGCCGTCATCGGATCCTGGAATATCATGGAAATACCATTTCCCCGGATCTTACGCATTTCACTTCCTTTTCGCTTTAGCTGATCGATCCGGATATCCTTGTCATCGTTATAAAAGTGAATCTCGCCTTTTTCAATCCTGGAGAGGTCCGGAAGCAGTCCCATAATGGAATTAGCTGTGACCGATTTCCCACATCCGCTCTCTCCTACGATACACAGAATCCTTCGCTTTTTTAAATCAAAGTTAATTCCTCTGATTACTTGATTGCAGAGATCATTGTTGTAAAAGTTCACATGGAGGTTTTTAACACTTACTACCGTATCATGACTCATCTGACCTTCCTCCTTAACCAATCTGAGACGGATCTGCTGCATCTCTTAAGCCATCACCGATAAAGTTGATGCTGATAACAAACAGGGTTACTATAACACCCGTAGGTACCCAGACCCACCATGCGCGCTTAAGTATCATGATATCCTGCGCCGCATTCAATATATTTCCCCAGGTAGCTACCTCCAGCGGAACCCCAAGCCCCAGGAAACTAAGTGATGTCTCCTGAAGAATGAACATAGCCGTCGACAATGTTATGTTAACAAAAATGGGACCAATCGCGTTAGGAAGCATGTGATAAAAAGCAATCCTCATGGATCCTATGCCAAATGCCTTTAAGGCCTGGACATATTCCTCTTCCCTCAGGGAAAGCATCTGGGATCTGGCCATTCGGTACATGGATGGCCAGCCGGTAATGGAAAATATAAATATCAGATTCCACAGGCTCTGCCCGGTTATTGTTACAAGGATCAGTACCATGATCATCTGGGGAAATGCCATTAAGATCTCTGAAGTCTTCATGACAATCCCGTCTGCCAACCCGCCTTTATAACCTGCGATTGTACCCAGAGAAACACCGAACAGCGTGGCAATCAATGCAGATCCAAGGCCTACTGCAATGGAAATTCTCCCACCGTACAGGATCCTTGCAAAAATATCACGCCCGATTTTATCCGTGCCAAGAATGTGTTTCGCTGACGGTGCCTGCAGGATGCTCCTTAAATCGATCTTAGTCGATGAATAGGACGTGATCAGGGGTGCTGCAAAGCAGATAAAACAGATAACGATAAAAATAATAAGACCCGCAATGGAAAGTTTATTGGCAAACATTTTCCTTAATACCCTGCTTTTCAATCGTTTCTTCGATTTCCCGGATTCCTCCTGAGCAAGGATCCGATCCATCTTTTTCTCTAATGCACTCATAGATCCCATACCTCCTAACTCAGTTTTATCCGGGGATCCAGCATTGCGGTTACTAAATCAACCAAAATGCTTGATACCAGAACGATCAGTACGGAGAAAAATCCGATCATCATGACAAGGGGAGTGTTCTGCGCCCGCACGGCCTTGATGAACAGACCGCCGATTCCAGGCCACTGGAATACCTCCTCCACAACAACCGCTCCGCCGATCAGCATGGGCAGCCGGAATCCGATCAATACCACAACAGGGGTCACCGCCGCCCTGAGACCGTGCAGGAGATTCACCCTCCACTCCGGGATTCCCTTCGATCTTGCGGTCTTCATATAATCCCTGCCCATGGATTCTAACATGCTGCCCCGCGCATACCGCATAACACCGGCTGTCATGGAAAAGCCCAGGACCGCAGCCGGCAGGATTAAATACGGTAATCTCTGTATGAAGCTCTGCCCTGCATAAGCCATCCGCCCTCCTACCGGGAGTATGTTGTGATGCAGAGCCAATGCATTGATACAAATGAGGCCGAATAAAAATTGGGGGATCGCCACACCGATCATACCCACGACGTCCAGGATATGATCCAATACACTTCCCTTTTTCAGGGCACTGATCACACCCAGAAGAATACCAAATACGGAAGACATGATCAGAGCTGCTACGGATAATTCAATCGTTGCCGAAATATGATTCCTCATAATTTCCGCAACAGGCACCCCCGACTGCAGGGAATAACCAAAGTCACCGTGCAGAATGCCCGTCAGCCATTTAACGTACCGGATGACAAAGGGATCATTTAAGCCAAGAGAGTTTCTCATCTGATCAAGCTGTTCCGCCGACATCGCGGAAAGCGCATCCGGCGGAATAAGGAAATCTACCGCATCACCTGGCATCAGTTCAATTCCCAGATAAATGAGAAAGCTGATAACTAGCATCATTGGAATTAATGATAAAATCTTTCTGATTGTATAAGTAGCCATTTAATTCCTCCTGTTATAAACGGTGAAACCTGGCAGATCCACCGTTTATATGCTTTATCAATGAGAGATTACTTAATATTTGCATCATGGGGAAACTGATTGATAAAAAAGCATCTTGTATATCTGATATTTGCCGTATTGACCTTCATATGATCCATGGTTTCGATCGCCTTTGCTTCATCCGTAGACTTAGACCAAGCATAGTCAATCTTGCCGGCTCCCGCATTCTTTACGAGGTTTGCATCATTTTCACTGCTTGCAGACATGTAAATTGTCTCGATATTACCGTTTCCTGTCTTATAATATCCATCCCATCTTTTCAGTGTCGCGTAATTGTTCAGAACGACTTCGTCAACCCTGTATGGTCCTGACCCGATTGGTTTCTGCCAGAATCCATCCTGTTGGAGAGCCGCCGGGTCTGCTTTTTCAAGGCAGTGTTTGGGAAGGATGGGCCACTGGGCAAATACCTGGAGTGCATTAGCGGAAACCTGATCAAAATTAACCGTGATCTTATTCCCATCGGTCACTACGCCTTCCAAATGGTCTGTTTTTCCGTCAATAAAGTCCTGGGCACCATGGATTGCCTTCATAACTTCCGAAGCAACTGCATTAGTACCGGGAGCCTTAAGCATCAGTTCAATTGTAAACTTGACATCCTCTGCCGTAAGAGGTTGGTCATCGTGCCATTTTAAATTGTCACGAAGCGTAAACTCGATGGATTTGGAATCCTCACTCACCTTATAGTCCTGGGCCAGCATACCTTCCTTAGGATTTAAATTCTCATCTGCGTTTATAAGCTTATCAAAAATCAGTTCCGTATTAATCAGGAGCCCCGGATTTACCAATGGGTACCAGAAAAATTCCTGCGGCCCGCCATTTGTATACAACGTACGGTCGTCCCGGCTGATCTTCCAGTCCAGAATGTGCTTCTCATATGAGAACTGGTCGTTCCCGAATCCTGCACCTGCCATATCAAGATCTTTGCTGGTATAAATAAAGCAGACCTGATGATAAAGGGGCAGTGCAACAACATTCTCAGCCACATAATTCTGGATTTCACCAAAGGCTTTTTTCTGCTCGTTGGTATCCATGGTCCCGTTGGCAGAAATAATTAGGTCATCAAGCCCCTCCTGCTTTGGAACGGTGGAGTTATTGGAAGCGGTCGAACTGAATCTGTTATAGAATTCGGATTCTGCCAATGCAGCCACCGCAGCATAGGCCAGATCCCATTTTACTGCAGAAGGGCCCTTTACCCGGTCCACCGGAGGTACCCAAAGCTGTGCAGCCAGATCACCTTCCAGCTTTCTGAACTGGGCCTTTACCCCTATCTCCTGCCAGTACTGCCCAATGATGGTCATCAGGTCAACGGTCTGCTGATCATCATAATAATAAACCACATCAAGGGTATAATCCGCTGGCCAGCCGGCTTCCTTTAAAAGCTCCTTTGCCTTTTGGGGATCGTACTTATATGTAGGAATATCTGCATTCAGCCAGTCCCCGGGGGCGGTAAAACTTTTTGCTGCCTCCGCTTTACCGTTAAACAGTGTCTCTACAATTGCATCCATGTCAATCGCGTAAGCCAGGGCCTGTCTGACTCTTAAATCCGCTAACGGGGTCCCAAGCGCTTCACTGCTTTCAGTCCCCTGATTCCCAGCCGTCGAATCCCCGGAACTGGCATTCTCTGTCTTCTCCCCGGTTCCCGCTGTCTCTGATGCTTGCTGTTGTTTTCCACTGCAGCCAATCAAAAGTGAAGCAGCCAGGGATGCGGCACACAAAATGCTTACAAGTTTTTTTTGTTTCATAAATAACCTCCCTTTCTTATTTGTACTTTGTAGTATAAAGTATAAACTTGCAATTGATATTTTAAGTTTAATTAACTTTTTTTTAAATGTCAACCAACAACCTCACCGAATATACGATTATTATTTGTGCAAATTACACATATTTTTCTTTTCAAAAGTTTATATTTTAGTTTTTATGTTTCTTTTATTGACACACTAATATTTATAAATTATAATATTAAGCAAGTTATTACTTTGTACTACAAATATAATTGAGAATGGATCGCTGACATATGAAAAATTTAAAAACCAGAAAGTTGTATTTACAGGTATACGATGAAATCAAACAATATATCAAGGAGCACAATCTTCAGCCAGGAGATAAACTTCCCACCGAAATGGAAATCTGTGAATCATTGGGAGTAAGCCGGAACGTACTCAGGGAAGCACTTAAATCCCTGGAAATCACCGGCGTTGTGACCTCTAAGCCAGGGGTCGGCATCATCATCAGAGAATTTAACTCCGACTTTTTCATGTCTTCACTGATTTCTCACGTAGACGCTTCCAATGACAGCAAGATCAAGGATTATATTGAGGAATTGCGTCATGTCCTGGAGCTGGGCTTTGATCAGAAAGCTTTTTACAGTCTGGGGCTGGCCGATATTGACCGGATGAACGAACAGGTAACCATCATGCAAAACCATCTGGGTGTAGATAATGGCGGAACGAAACCGTTGGGCATTGAATTTGCAAAAGCAGATGCCATGTTCCATAAAACTATGTTTTCCAAGGTGGACAATGTGCTCCTATCTTCTATCATTGATTTCTTCTGGGCTTATGACAAATATTACAACACGAAGCTCTCCTCGAAATCCATTGAGATAACAATTGAAAAGCATGAGCGCATAATCAAGGCGCTCTATGAACACGATTATGAAAAGTTTCATCAGGCCATGATTTACCACTACACTTATGAATATCTTAAAAAATAGGCATTGGAATCAGGACAATAAAATAAGAACCCCATCCTTGTTACCTGCCAAAGGATACAAGGATGGGGTTCTGCGCCTGTTTCCAGGCTTAAAGAAAATACTGTTTACAATTAATAAAAAAGATAAGACAGATAGCGTGAAACTATTAAGGATCACAAATTCTCCAACCTCCGCCCATCTAAAAACTCAACGCCCCCTCCGGCTGGTTCTGCGCATAATTCCCGCCCAAATATCCTCTTGGCAGAATAGGCTGTCTTTCAAATCCGGATTTCATCTCATAAAACCCTTTAGTTTCCCCGCTTTCAATGATTCCCGTAAGGATTTCCAAAGCATGAAATGCCATATCACCATTTGTTCTGGGTACGCGGCCTTTCCTTAAGGCCCAGGCCATCTCTGCCACTCCAAGACCTCTGTCATCGCCATCGTATCCATGGGTATGGGGGAATACCATAGGCTCTGTCCTGCCTTTTAAGATGACCTTCACATCGCCGCCAAAGAAGTTGGGATCCTCCAGGAATATAATACCTTCCGTGCCGTAGAATGCCACATAAGGCTTTTCCGTGCGGATGCTTCTGGAATTAAAGTGTAGCGTTCCCATACAGCCGCTTTTAAAGCGCAGATTACCCATAAGATACGTCTCTGATTCCTGGAAATAAGTCTCCCCAAAATTATCATTCTTTACAAAGTAATGCTTCTGCTCCGGCATGGAAACGCCGGACATTCCGCACACTTCCTCCACCTCTCCCAGCACGTTAATCATGGCAGTTGTATAATAAATACCCACATCGATTCCGATTCCGCCTCCCGCTTTCGCTGTGTAGGGAAATTTCTCAGCCAAAAGCCGGGCATCCCTTTGAAGGACAGCCACACTGGATGTCACGGTTCCGATCATGCCCGACTCCACCAGATACCTGGCAGTCTGCACAGCCGCTCCCAGAAATGTATCCGGTGCGCTGCAAAGCAGTTTTCCCTTCTTATAAGCCAGGGCTGTCAGCTCTTTTGCCTGGGTAATATCAGCAGCCAGCACCTTTTCCGTATACACATGCTTTCCATGCTCCAGAAGGTTCTTTATCACCTGGAAGTGAGCGGCAGGATTGGTCAGATTCACCACGATTTCAATTTCGGTATCCTCCAGTATTTCTTCCATTGTCATGGATCGAATACCGTAAGCAGCAGCTGTTTCTTCTGCCAACTGGCGGTTTAAATCACAGCATCCTGCCAATTCCAGGATTTCAAAGGTCTTTGCCATATTTTCAATATAGATCCGGCTGATAGCTCCGCACCCGATTACCGCTGTCTTTACTTTCTTTATTCCTTTCATACGAAAGCCTCCTTATACCGCATTCTGCTCAATTACCTTTGAATACCAGTGTCCGCTTTCCTTGATAATTCTCTCCTGTGTATTGAAGTCCACGAATACGATTCCGAAGCGGCTGCTATATCCGAATGACCACTCAAAGTTGTCATACAAAGACCACTGGAAATATCCCTGAACATTAACTCCCTGGGAAATGGCCTCCCAAAGTGCTGTTAAATGCCTGTGGAGATAATCCTTCCTTGCGCCGTCTTCTACTTTTCCTTCTATGGAAACCACATCCGGGAAGGAAGTGCCATTTTCCGTTATGTAGATCTTGTCAATTCCGTACTCATTCTTCATCCGCAAAAGCATTGTTACCAGGCCATGCTCTGTCACCGGCCAGTTCCTGTCATTGACAGGAACGTATTTGGGATTCTCTATCTTAAACCCAAGAGGCCATACGCTGTCATCTGCCTTCACATGAAAGTCATTGTAATAATTCAGGCCGATGAAGTCCAGCTTCTGTCCAATGAGCTTCATGTGCTCCTCTTTAAATTCCGGAAGTCTTACTCCTTTGGAACGGTAAAACTCCACCATTTCCTGAGGATATCTGCCGTACACAATGGGCTCAGCAAACCAGCGGTTTAAATACCCATCTGCCCTGGCTGCTGCCTGGATATCTTCTGGCTTATCCGTAAGAGGAAGCCTTCCCATAAGGTTTAAGGTAATTCCAATTTCCCCATCACAGCCCTTTTTACGGAAATAATCCACCGCAAGGCCGTGACCTACATAAAGAAAGTAAGACACCCGCACAGCAGTAGAAAAATCCCGGATACCAGGAGCCTGACGCCCTTCGGAATTGCCTAAGAACGCAGCACAATAAGGTTCATTTAATGTAATCCATTTCTTCACCCTGCCATGAAATGCATCTATAACAACCTTTGCATATTCCAAAAAGTATTCCGGCATCTGGGGATTGGCCCATCCGCCTATATCCTGCAGGGCCTGAGGAAGATCCCAGTGGTATAACGTGATATACGGTTCAATTCCTGCATTTAAAAGTTCATCTATAAGATTGCTGTAAAATTCAAGCCCTTTTTCATTGACTTCCCCGTATCCCTTTGGAAAAATCCTGGACCAGGCGATGGAGAACCGGTAAGCCTTGATTCCCATGCGCTTCATCAACGCTACATCCTCTTTGTATCTGTGATAATGGTCGCATGCTGTTTTTCCATCATCTCCATTTAACACATTACCGGGAACCTGGCAATACCTGTCCCATATCGTTTCTCCTCTTCCGTCTTCATCCCAAGCACCTTCAATCTGGTATGACGCAGTAGCCGCCCCCCATGCAAAGCCTTCCGGAAACTGTCTCTGTCCCATGATTCCGACCTCCTTCTTATTCGTCCCGTTCTAGCAGCTCTACCACTACTTTCAGGCTGTCCAGTGCATCCATGAATGCATATCTTCCATTTCCTCTCCTGTACTCACCTTTTTGCAGCAGTTCCATTCCCCAATCTTCACAGGCGCTGATGGTCTTTTGCATACCTTTTACATTGAAGGAAATATGATGGATTCCTTCGCCAAACTGCTCTAAATGCTCCTTCCAGATGCTTGGCTCTTCATTTGGCTGAATCAGCTCCATCTGTAAATCTCCGAAATAGAAGAATGTCATGTAGCACTTTGCCTTTGGCGCCGGCTCTCCCCTGTACTGCGTCTTAGTAATCTCGAATTCACCGCTATTAACGGTTTCAGGTTCCTCCACCCCGAAAAAGCGTGCAAACTCCTTTTTTGTCTTCTCAATATCATTTACCAGAAATCCAATCTGTGCAAGTCTCATATCCTCAATCGGTTTGTCCATAATTATTCTCTTCCTTTCAATTTACGCATTTTCCATTGTTTTTAATTTCACTATCGCTTCCATCAAACCTTTTATGTCACTGACGATAAAGCCGTCAAATCCTGAATGCATCAGTGCATACACCACCTGGAAGGGATCGAAATTCCCTTCACCCAGGAAACATTCCTGGAATTCAGGCACAACTCATCCGCAGGCAGATCACAAGGGAGACCTCTCTGTACCCTGTCAGCTCCATATCCGGTCCAGAGAGGTCTCCTGGTTCCATTCATCGGTAGATGCCCATACATCTTTGCCTTTCATAGGCCCATGTTCCCGGATCAGTTCCTCGTTTAAGGATTCAATTCCAAGACCAGGTGCATCCGTTACTGCCGTAAAGCCAGCCTGCACAATAGGCTTAACCGGCCCTATGATCAAATCCTGCCACCACTCAGAGTCAAAGGCGTCATGCTCCTGCACAAAGAAATTCTCACTGGCAGTAGCCATATGGGCACCAGCCAAGGCTGATATAGGGCTCTCACACATATGGAGTGCCATAGATACTCCATATCTGGCCGCCATATCACCCAGTTTTTTGGTTTCCAGGATACCTCCGGAAGTCAGGAGGTCCGGATGCACCACATCCAAGGCACCTGCCTCAAAAAGAGGTTCAAAGGTCTCTGTCAGGTACATATCTTCTCCCGTTGCAAGGGGAGAAGTCGTCGAATGCTTTAGTTCCTTGTACTGATCCGTCAGATACCAGGGGAGCATATCCTCAAGCCATGCCAGGTTATATTTTTCAAGCCTTCTTGCAATCTTAATCATATCCGGAAGGGGGAAATGACCGAAATGATCAATCGCCAATGGCACTTTTGTACCAATCACATCCCGCACCCTTCCAATGTATTCATCCAGATGCTCCAGCCCTTGTTCCGTCACATGCATATTGGTAAAGGGGTGTGAAATCCGGTTAAAATCATACAATGCCGCATTGGCTGCAGAACCTTCAGCCCTTGTTCCGGTTCTTGAGACCCGGCGTACCTCTTCCTCAACAGCCCGCAGCTCATTGACCCAGTCTAAGGGACCGGAATAATTTCCCTCCTGCGCCATAAGAAGCTCCACACTAAGAATCTTCACTGCGGTAAATCCCTGATCCATATACCCTTTTAAGATTTGTCCCACTTTCTCCGGCTCCATTAAGATGCCGGTTGCCCTTCCTTCCTCAATATGGGTATCAGCATAGAGCCTGACCTTATCCCGGAATCTTCCTCCCAAAAGCTGATACACAGGAACCCCGTACGCCTTACCCGCCAGGTCCCAGAGGGCCAGTTCAATGGCACAAACGCCTGCGGACTGTCTGGACTGACCGCCAAATTGCTTGATTTTTCGAAAAATACGATCTACATCACAGGGATTCTCGCCAATGATCCTGCTCTTTAAGTATTTTAAATAAGTGGCGCTGGCGCCGTCACGCATTTCCCCATATCCGCTGATTCCCTGGTTAGTGTCGATTCTCACCAGATAACAGCCCCAGGGCGGAAGATCCACCTTGGTGAATTTTACATCCGTGATCCGTAACTTAGACGGATTGGAGCTTTGTCTCACAAAATTCAGACACTCTTCATAATTTATATCTGTCCGACCGCTCTTATGTTCCATCGTCAACCTCCTGTCCATTCCAACTATTATCCATTATTTCCTATTCATTACTGCCCAGCCAGCTGCTGTTATCCTTTTACCGCACCGTCTGCCATACCCTTGACAAAATATCTGTTGCATGAAAGGAAAATAAGGAGTACCGGAAAAGCTACTATGGCAGATGCTGCCATCGTGGAACCCCAGTCTACCGCAAACTCTCCTGCAAACATGTGGATAGCAATGGGAAGTGTTCTTGTCTTAGTCGATGTACTCAAGTTCAAAGCAAAAAGGAATTCTTCCCATGCATGGATGTAGGTGTAAATAGCCACGGAGATCAATCCCGGTTTTGCAATAGGCAAAACCACTCGAAACAGCGCCCCGATTCCCGTACAGCCATCTATTTTAGCTGCTTCCTCCAGTTCCTTTGGCACTGTCTCAAAAAAGGAACTGAGCATGATAACACCCATGGGTATCGTCAGTGCCATATCTGCCATGATCAGTGAAAAATGAGTATCCAAAAGCCCTGTTTTTGCAACCAGGAAATACAAGGGGATTATGATTACCACACTGGGAATCATCTGTCCGAACAGAAGAGCAATCTTAAGCACTCCATGTCCCCTAAACTTATATCTGCTTAAGCCGTAACCTGCCAGAATGGAAATAAGCAACGTAATTACAACCACGCTGACCGTAATGATGACACTGTTGACAAAAGCGTCAAACATCTTGGAATTAGTAAGTACATTGACATAATTGCCCCATGTAGGTGTGTCCGGGATGATCTGAGGGGGGATATCATACTGCTCCGTAGGAAGCTTGATGGATGTGGACAGCATCCAGATTGCCGGGAACACGGCTGCCAGAATCACAAGAAGTAAGATTGCATAGGTGCAAATCTGCCAGACAATATTCGTTCTTGTTACAGATTTTTTCATTTTCACCATGTTAGTTCCCCTCCTTTTCTCTTGTAAGATAAAGATATACAAGACTTACGAACATAGATAAAGCAAACAAGACCGCGCTGGCTGCACTGGCCATTCCGAAATCATAATCCATGAATGCCCGTTTATAAATGTACATCGCCATTACTTCTGTCTTATGAGCTGGTCCGCCCTCTGTCATTGCGTAAATAAAGGTAAATGCATTCAGGGTCCAGATGATCATTAACAGGATCGTTGAATAGCAGGTTGCGGCGATTGATGGCCAGGTCACGTTTTTAAAGATGCCAAGTACATTTGCTCCATCAATAACCGCAGCCTCTTTCAAATCCTTGGATACACTCTGAAGGGATGCCTCAATCATCAGCAGGATGAACGGGAACATCTTCCATGTGTTGACTGCAATGACAGACCACATGGCAATCTTGGGATTGGACAGCCATGTCTGGTTCTTTTCAATGATTCCCAGTGAGCTGAAAATGAAGTTGATAATACCATAATCCGCATTGTACATCCACTTCCACACAGCGGAACCGATGATGCTGGGCGTTACCCATGGGATCATTAACAGGATACGTATAAGAGTCTTTCCTTTCACAAATGGCTGGTGAAGGATCAAAGCCATGATAAAACCCAGACCAAACTGAAAGAAAACACTTCCAAACGTCCATACTAACGTATTTGTGATAGAACCAAGGAACACTTTATCCTCAAACAACTTTTTGTACTGGGAAATACCGCTGAAAACAGGTGCTTCCAGGAACAGGGTGTTGTTAAAGAACCCCATGACCAACGTATAAAGCAACGGATATATCATGACTACTGCAACGGTAATCACAGCAGGAAGTACATATCCGGCTCCTGAACGTTTGATTTTTCTAAGCATACTTTCATTTCACCTTTCTCTATTAAAAGGCAGGCCCGCCTGTAAACGGAGCCTGCCTGCCCCACTTCGGATTACTTTAACAGTTCCTTTGTTGCCTGATCTAACTGTCCGCTGGCTTCCTCGGCAGACATATCCTCAGATAGCATCAGCTGAAGGTTATCCATGATAGCCTGGCGGATACCTACAATGTTCTCAACTGCCGGAAGTGCATTCGCATACTGCAAAGCGTCTGCATTTGGCTTGATAATTTCTTCCGGATAGTCCGTGTAACGGGCCGCTACTTCTGCCGTACCTGTGAAAGTATTTGTATAAATAGCCGCAATATCAGGTCTGCTAAGGAATTTCACAAATTCCCATGCAGCTTCTTTCTCCTTGCTGGACTCAGCAACCGCTACGGACCAGCCTCCTAAAATGGTGTTCCTCTCTGCACCGTTTGCCGTAGGAACCATGGTACATGCAAAATTCAAATCCGGATTTGCTTTTACAATTTCTGCCAGATCATAGATACCGCATAGGTACATTGCAATTTTTCCGCTGGCAAACAGGGTGCGGTTTGCAATGTTGTCATTTTCCAATAAGGATGCAGGTGCATAAGCTGCCAGATCTTTATAAAGCTGCGCTGTCTGGATTGCTACATCGCTCCCCAGTGCAGATGCGGTATTGTCCGCATTTAGAATATCACCACCGGAAGAACGGAGCATGGTTATGTACTGGAAAGAGAAATTCGAGTAATTTGTGCCGCATAGACCATATCCATATACATCACCGTTCGTGCATGCAGCTGCCACTTCTTTCACCTCATCCCAGGTTGCAGGAGGGGTATTATATCCTGCTGCCGACAGGATGTCCTTGTTATAAAACATGACATATGTTTCACTGCGGAATGGAAGGCCATAGAGTTTTCCGTCCACAGTGGAGGCATCGTTAGCACCTTTGACGAACTGATTTACATCCAGGGAATCCTTTGCCACGTATTCATCAAGTGGTGCAAGCAAACCTGCATTTCCAAACGTGGTAACCCAATCCAGCGCACAGGACAGGACATCTGGAGCAGTGCCGTTTTTAAGCGCCAGCATGTATTTATCATTTGCAAGATCTGCCTGGAATTCAGCTTCGATCTTAATATCAGGGTGTTCCTTGTTCCATATCGCCTCTACCTCCGGCCAAACAGCCTCCTGCCAGTTGCCATCCCAAAATTTAATGGTAACGGGTTTCCCTGAAGCCTCTGTTTTCTGATCAGACTGGGGAGCCGTATCAGATTTCTGTTCTCCCTTCGCCGAAGAGCATCCGACCATAAGTCCTAATGCCATTGTTGCTGCCATAGTCATACTTAATGTTCTCTTTACTACCTTTTTCATGTTTTTCCTCCTTGCTCTTTTTACCCTTTTTCTAAAATGTTAACGTTTTCATTTTATTACAACTACATACTAGCAAATACTTGTGCATTTTGCAAGCTTTTTTTCACTTTATATATTATTTTTAATTAATTTTGATCATTTTAATTTTATAAACGTTTTCATTTTTAGCCACTTTCCTGCCTTGAAAGTGATTTTCAGATATGATATAATGAAAAAAGTACAAATATTTTCATAAGAAGGGATTAAAAATGAAAACCATAAAAGATGTAGCAGCTTACTCTGGCGTATCTTTAACCACTGTATCCCGAGTAGTTAATGGCTCTGATAAAGTCTCTCCCAAAACCAAAGCCAAGGTTGACCAGGCCATAAAGGAACTGGGATATTTTCCTAATAATGCAGCCCGCTCACTGGTAAAGAAGCAAACAGATTCCATTGCTATCCTGCTGCGTAATATACATGATCCTTTTTTCACCGATCTCATTCGCGGCATTGAGGATGCCTCCGCTCTCCTTGGGCGTAACGTCATATTTTGCAGTCCGGGAAGAGATGAGAAAGTCAGGGACCGCTATATCGAATACCTGACAAACGGTATTTCAGACGCCATCATCTTATACGGTTCACTTTTTTCAGACAAAGCAATGATTGAGCATCTGCAAGAAGTGGGATTTCCCTTTTTGTTGATTGAAAACAACTTTCAGATGATGCCGGTTAACCAGTTTCTTATTGATAATGTAACTGGAGCAAAGGATGCGGTGAATTATTTAATCAGTCATAATCATAAGCGAATCGCCCATGTGATGGGCAACCCAAATAAAAAAGTCATCCTGGAGCGTTTCAGCGGCTACATGGAGACCATGCAGGACAACGGTCTGATAATCCAGGATTATTATATCCAGAATACCCTTAATGACTCCTCACTCTCCCTGCCCAATTTCAGGGAAATGATGGCCCATCCAGAAGGCGAACGGCCCACCGCCATTTTCTGCAGCAACGACAAGATAGCCATGCAGGTAATTAACGAGCTGCAGCAGTCTGGATTTAAGGTGCCTGAAGATGTTTCTGTTGTAGGATTTGACAATCTGATTACATACGGCTTCTCCTACCGCGGTCCGCGGATCACCAGCATTCAGCAGCCTTTGTATCAGATAGGGTACGACAGCATCCTGTCCATAGATGTGATGCTTCAGGGCAGCATCACAACTCCTATTAACAAATTTTATCAGACTACTTTGGAGGAACATGAGACAGTGACTTATGAAACAGTAAGCCTAAATATGTATCCAAAGGACTGACTGCAAGGCAACTTGATATTTTCAATGGACTTATTATTGAATTTACAAAAATTGAATGACGCAGTGAAAAAGGTCTCATCACCCTTTTTCCCTGCGTCATCACCATCTTCTCATAAAACTTCAATGTATTTCAAAGTATCATCTCCACCCCACCGTCTAATCCATGGGAACCCGCATCCACGCATCATAAATATGATCCTTGAACACCTTTTCCTCACCGATCACCGGAAGATTGCACACACAGTTTCCTTCTTCTGCTTCCTGCAGATACCCTCGCTTTAAATCCTCCGTCGAAATCAACAGCGTCTTTCTCTCATCCTCGAACAGCTCCGGATGCACAAGATATACTGCCGCTGTCACATCCCAGTTATAAAATCCTCCGATTCCATAATCCTCCTCATTATACCCAAACCAATAATCCGTCTTCTCCCGGATGTATGCGGCGGTCCTGTTGTCTGAGCTGAATAAACGTTCCTTATATTCCTCCCTTGTAAACAGTACCTTAAGGCAATGATTCCCTGTGATCACCGAGACATTTCTTCCTTTCGTAAGCACCGTCCACGTGGCAAAGGGATCGCAGGAGAAATTCAGCTCATTCATCACCTTTTTCTCAAATACAAGCGGGCTTGTAATTCCTCCCATTACCACAATTTCCTTTACCTTCTCAAAAAAATGATTGTCCCTTTCATAAGCCCCCCGGAGATTTGTAAGGGAGCCGGTTGCAAGAATTGATAAAGATCCCGCATACTTATCCGCCATCTCTGCAAGGTAATCTGCCGCCTCACTTTTGTACGCTCCCCGTCTTTCCCCGCCCATTTTCACCGGAATATCCTCACGCCCCAGATCCTTTAACATGGTTTGGCAGGTGTTGTATACAATATCCAGCCGGCTATTCCCATAGGTAGCAGTGATTCCGTGTACCTTCGATTCCGGACAGCCAAGAAGATACATAAGCGCAAGACCGTCATCCACGTCACAGTCCTTTACCCCAAACGTATTGTCGCAGTCAAATACTACATGCTTCATCTATTTTACGCTCCCTTCCGAAACCAAGTCACTCCGTTTTCCTCGATAAAAATACCGGCCCGGTCTCCTTCTTCCAGTCCCAGCTTCTCCAGTTCCTGACTTATGACCTGACTCAGTATGATACCTTCCGGTACTTCTATCCTCACTTCCGCCATCTCACCCATAAATGAGATACCGGTAATTGGATAGGCTCCTTCTCTTACAAGCTTTACGGAAAATGGCCGAATCATCGCCTCATAATCCCCGTCTTCCAGCTCTGCACTCATCTCAAACAGCCTGCTGCTAAACCTGTGGTTTTCCATTCTTCCCTTCACATAGTTTACCCTGCCGAAATATTCCGCCACCGTCCTTGAGACCGGATGACGGAACATATTCCTTGGCGTATCAAATTGTAAAATCTGACCCTCACTCATCAGCGCAATCCTGTCTGACATCTGCATTGCTTCTCTTTTCTCATGAGTCACAAGAATCGTTGTAATCTTCCGTTCCTGGTGAAGCTTCTTCACAAGATTCCCCATCTCAAACCTCAGGCACTCATCCAGTCCTGAAAAAGGTTCATCCAAAAGCAGCACTCTCGGATTTGCAGCAAGGGCTCTTGCCAGCGCAACTCTCTGCATCTGTCCCCCGGATATTTCTTTTATTTTCCGTTTCTCAAATCCCATAAGCTGTACTTCTTCCAGCAGCTTTTTCACCGTTTCCTTCCGAACATCTTTCGGCACCTTTTGAAGTTCCATGGGAAATGCAATATTTTGTTCCACAGTCATGTGAGGAAACAGTCGTAAATCCTGGAATACGATGACCGTCCCTCTTTTCTCCGGCGGAATCCCCGCAACCGATGCTTCCTGGATCCGGATATCTCCCTGTTCGATTTCCAGTAGTCCCGCTATGCTTTTCAAAAGCGTTGTCTTCCCGCACCCGGAGGCACCAAGAAGCGAGATGAATTCCCCTTCCTGTATATCCAGGCTGATCCCATGAAGAATCTCTTTTTTCTGCAGTACTACTTTTAAATTATCAACCATAAGGCTCATTGTTTATCTCACCCTTTTCTCTTGTCATCTCATTCCGATGTATAAAATTCTCCGCCGCCCTGTTTCATAAAGCGGCCTGCCGCCCATTCAAAGACCCCAAACACAAGCAGTGTCACGCCCAGAAACAGGGTGCTGTAAATACAGGCAATGTTTCTATTTCCGCTTTGCAGATAGGGAACCATGAGGATCGTAAAGGTCTTTACATTTCCCCCACCGATCATCAGCGTGAGAAAATACTGGCTGAAGGAAACGATATAGGACATGCTCACCGCCGAAAGAATCACAGGCATTAACATTGGCAGAGACGTTTTGAAAAAGGCCTGAAAAGAAGAGGCTCCCAGGACTCTTGCCTGCTCTTCCAGCCTGCTTCCAACAGCCGCCGTTCCATCCATGATGAGGCGCACGGCATAAGGGAGTGAACAGATCAGATGAGCAATGATGACCCCTGTAATCCTGTTGTTTAACCCCATTTTAATAAATGTAATCTGTATCCCCATTGCAAATACGGTGGCAGGAACCATAAATGGAAGAATGGTGAAAAAATACACCAGCTGCTTCCCGGGAAAACGGTATAATAGAATGGCTCTCGCCGTCATAATACCGATCACCGCAGATAAGGCTGCTACCACCGTGGAAATCAGAATGCTTGACCAAAGGATTTGCAAAAGCTCTTTTTTTCTTCCTGCTATTTCTAAAATAGCTCTCTTTGAAAACACCTGAGGCATCAGATCCGGCCATGTCCACCTTTCTGTGAATATCCATAGAAACAGAGTGGCCGCCGGAATCAGAATGGCAGCCAGTAAAAGGAACTGTGACATGCTTATAAATATTGATTTTCTTTTATTCATCATGGTCTATTGCTCTTCCGTTAAACATTTCACATTTTTCCGCATCATCAGAACATATATCAGCGCACTGATAAGGGAGATTATGATAATGATTCCATTTAAAGCCATGGCATAAAGCCGGTTTCTTAAATCCGGATGAATGTACTCCTGATAAGCAAGAACCGGCAATGCCTTTGGAACCGTGGCCCCAAGCAAAAGAGGAAGCTCATACGCTCCCAGGGCGAATACAAAAATAATTAAAAATCCGCTTATAATTGTATTTCTGCACAAGGGCAGCGTCACCCTCCAGAACACCGTCCACGTTTTCGCCCCAAGGTTTGTCGCAGCTTCTCCCAGACTTCCGTTAATATTAGCCATCAGTGCGATGACGAAATAAATTATAAAGGGAATTTCCTTCCACAGATATGCCATGATAATTCCGATTCCGTGAGGATCATAAATAAGCATCGGAAACTGCTGCTGTTCCTGTATCATGCCTAATGCATAGAAAATCCTGGCCAAAATCCCGTTTCTGGAAAAAATATTAATAATAAAAAGCGCCGCAACCACATGAGGCACGATGATTGGAAGCTGGATGATACGCATAACTGTTCCCTGAGTTTTCTTTCCCATGACACATACGCCGCAAAAAAATACGCCGCCTGCCGTTGCAAGAGCCGATGAAAACAGCGAAATCCTAAGGCTGTACAGTACCGATCCCATCATATCCGGCCGTGACAGAACCTCCTTATAATACAAAAGCGTTGGCTTCTTTAACCCAAAAGCTGGAATTACCCCTAAGCTTTGGGTAATTCCAGTTACTAATCCAATTATAAACAAAATGATAAGCAATATTTGGGGAGCCAAAAGCAAGTATGGCATCAGCTTATCTTTCATTATTTTCCTGCCACTTCTTCTGTCCATATTTCTTCAATAATGGGAACAAGCTCAGCCGGCATTTCCGGAAGACGTTTTGATAACAGCTCATCCTGGGGAATCGTTCCTTTTCCAAGCTCCACCTCATCAAATGATGCTTTCTGTTCCTTTGAAAGCTTTGAATTATCAAGAACCGGGATGACCTTCAATGTATCATAACGGTCTGCCTGAATTTCCGGAGACAGCATTTCATTGATTGCCACCATTGCTCCTGCCTTATTCCCTGAGTTTGCCGCAATGGCCATAAAATTGGTATTACCGATGGTCCCTTTCTCAAACTGGAACGACTGTGTTGTCTGTGTATATGCCCCGTCCGCTATCTTAACAGCAGTTCCGTAGGCATCATAGGTCATGTTCAGCACAACCTCCCCGTCTGAAAACATATTGTCCAGAGTCGTTGAGGAATCAGGGAAGGTTTTTCCTTCATTCCATAAGTACGGATTCAGCTCCCTTAAATATGCCATTGCAGGTTCCACAGCAGCTTTTACCGTTTCCTTATCCCCTTTCATATCCAAAAACTGTTCGTATCCGCAGATCTCATAGATCATATTTCTGACAAACGCACTTCCTGTAAAATCCGGAAGCGCCGGATAAGTCACCTTTCCCGGATACTTCCGGACAAACTCCTTAAAGTCTTCTGCACTTTTGGGCATATCCGGAGTTACAGCTGTATCTGCAATCATAACGATCTGAGCTTTTCCATAAGGAGCTTCAAATCCTTCAATGGGATACGCAAAATCGAGCGTTACATCTTCGGACTTTCCATCTACATAATTCTGAAAATTGGGAAGTTTATCTGCGAAAGGCCCGTAGAGCATATTGTTTTCTTTTGCAGACCGGAAGTTTTCTCCATTGATCCAGATCATGTCAATGCTTCCGTCCTTTTCTCCCACCTGGATTTCTCCTGACAACTGGCTTAATATCTGATCAATCTCCATTGGAACACGTTCCATGGTAATATCATACGTTTCCTTCATTACCGGTGCGAAGGAATTGTCAAGCCATTCATTCAGCTTCTCATCCCCGCCCCATCCATAAAATGTAACGGTAGTACCCTTTGCTTCCTCCTTCATTCTGTCGAATGACATCTCTTCTGTTTCTAAAGCCGTTTTTTTCTCTACCTTTGGTCCTTCATTGTTCCCGCAGGCTGTCATGGAAAGCGCTGCAATAACCGCAAGAAGCGCTGCCGAAATTCTTTTTTTCATCACTTATCTCCGTCTTTCACTGTTTTCCTGCAGGCTTATTATTTTACAAATGCTGCCTGAACGTCACCGTCTTTTGCCCCGTTTTCAATGATAAACAGATTCTTTTCATCAAAGCCAGCATCCTTTAACACGGAAATCGCTGTCTTTGCGCATTTATTTCCGCTGTAGCATAAGAAATATACCGGCTCATCTTTATTAAGCTTCTCTGCTGCCAGTTCATACATTGCAGTCTGTGCATCGGCACTTTCAAAATCTTTTAAATTAACCTGAAGAGAATTTTCCAAATGGCCACCTGCATATGTATCATCATCACGTACATCCACGATCTGAGCATCTTTCTTTGCAATCACATCTGCTGCTTTTGCATACTGCCAGTCTATGCCTTCTTCCGCTCGGTTTGTTGTCAGCGCACCTTTTTCTTTTGCCAGAGCTTTTGCTCCCCCTTCAACTGTATAGATAAGGGCTGCATCGATTCCGGCTTTTTCCAACACCTCTGTTGACTTCTGGGCTCCTCTTTGCCCGCTGTTGCAGATAATATAGATTTTCTCTCCGTCCTTTAAATTTTCTTCCGCATATGCTTTCATCTGATCTGCCAGGGATTCGTCTTCCAGCGGGAAGATGGGACACCATTCCGAATTGGCAACTCTCCCTGAACCGTAATTTGACCACTCCCTTACATCAAGGACATGTGTTTTTCCGTCAGCCGCCGCTTTTACTGCATCCCCGGCAGATACAAACTGGTAATCTTCTTTCCCTGTGTTTTCTGCTGCCGATGTAAGTTCCGCTGCCGTTGTGCCTTCTGCTGCCACTGTGCTTTCTGCTACTGTGCTTTCCACAGCCGCAGATTCTTTCTTCTCTCCCGTATTTCCGGAACTGCATCCTGCAATCATGGATACGGTCATTGCTGACACTAAAACAGCTGATAAAAACTTCTTTTTCATAAATATTTCCTCCTTGGTTTACCGGTGCGTGTATATTTTTTCTGCACCGTATTATGGTGATTATAAAGGCAATTCCACTTCTTTTAAGCGGAACCTCCATAGTTACCGATTCATTGATTCCATATAGTTATATATCTGGTATCAGCCAACAAATCCTGCTATTTTATCCAGGAATCCATGGCTTAAATACGCCTCCAGTTTACGGGCTGTTGACTCATTGATTATTTCTTTGCCCGGCTGCTTATATTCCACCCAGGCCATTGCACACCAGGTAATTCCCCGCAGGCACGTAATGGGAATATACGCCCAGGTCCGTTCCTTCAGGCCGTCAATATTAAATCTCCCTGCTGCCTTCTTGATATACGCATCCGTAAACTTCTCCATCTGTTCACTTTCCAGAATCACATCTGTCTTCCAGAAGGTTGTGGTGGGCGCAAGAAAGTGCCCCAGGTCCTGAGCCGGATCACCGTAAATCGGCTTTTCCCAGTCAATTAAGTAATTACCTTTTCCTTCACCATTAATAAGAAAATTCGTAGAATTCAACTCCGTATTAATGCAGCACCGGTAGGATGGCTTTGGCAGGCTGTCTGCCCTTCCCCAGCCTCTGTCCAGCATCCTTCGTATTTTTCTTTTCTTTCCTTCGTCTCCAAGAGCAGACTCTTCATACGTCCGGAACATTTCCTCGCATTCTTCCAAAATTGCTTTTAAGGGATTGTCCGGCGCCACCAGCGGCGTCTTCCTCCCAAGGTCAATACTGTGTATATCCGCCAGACAGTCAGCTGCATATAGCAGTTCCTTTTCATAATCCAATGCATGTCCGGGAAGATACTCCATTACCATTACTCCAAAGGGAAGCTTCTCCTTAGATCCATCCACATATAAGGGTCTTGGCGTGCGCCCCGAATCCTTTAACAGCTCCAATGCACGGAATTCATACTCAATCTGATCTTCAAGATGCATCTGGCTTCCAAAATTCACCCTCAGAATAAGCTTCTTTTCTGTCACCGGGTGAAGAAACAGGTAGTTTCTGTTATACTCACCCTGAGCCAGCATCCGGTATTCTTCTGTAACCTCCTTGGGAAGCCCCAGCCTTTCCCGGTATCCCTTCCATCTGATGTATTCTCCTAATCCCTTTACCTGATCCATATCTCCACCCCCTATCTGATATCCCGGTACATATCCGAGATTTGTTCTATGGAAACTCCGTCCCGGTACATTTTTCGGAGCCGGTTCATGTTCCACATGAGCTTCAGCTTTGGTACGGTCCCTTTTGGAAAACGCCTGTCCGATGTATAAATTCTTCTCCCTGCCATTCCAAGCCTCACTTTTTTTTCCTTTAATGTCAGTGAGAACTGGTAGTCTTCCATGATCGGAATCCCGGGAAACATTCCAACTTCAAAAAATAACTCCCGGTCCACAAAAATCCCCTGATCTCCAAACATGACCTTCCGGTCCTTAATTCTGTGGTTGGAGATCACCCTGCATGTAAACATGAAAAAGTTATGGGAGTGAAATGCTATCCCAAAGCAGCCGGCCTGATGATCCCTCATCACCCGCCTGATTTCCGCCAGTGGCTTTGGCGGAAGCTCACTGTCACAATGGAGGAAAAACAGAATGTCTCCGCAGCTTGCTTTTGCTCCTGCGTTCATCTGCCTTCCCCTGCCTTTTGCACTGTGCAGCACGGTATATCCAGGATCTATTAATTCCAGTGTACGGTCTGTGCTTCCCCCATCCACGAACAATATTTCACATTTTCCCTGCAGTTCCTTTAACTGCTCCTGAAACATTACAATTCTATTTTCCTCATTATATATAGGGATAATAATAGAGACCGGAGTAATTCCAGCCGCATACCGCCCAGTTTCCGTCTGCTTCAGTTCTTTCCTTACGCGTATCCGTTTCCGATACTCTTTTAAATCCGATGGAGTGTCCAAATCCCAGAGCTTCTTCGTATAACCCACCGTAATTCCGGCCTGAGAAAGAGCCCTTATGGTTTCCTCTAATACCGCTCCATGTCCATACTGGTCAAGACCAAAGGCTTCCCGCCGTGCTTTCTTCATACCTACGAGATAATATCCTCCATCATAGGTTTTCCCGAACACCACATCCTGGGCTTTAAGCACTTCAAACGCCCGCATTAGATCACCGGACCGCAGTTCTGGTACATCGGTTCCGATCAGAATGCATTCCTCATACCCCATAGCAAATACTTCTTCGAAAGCCAGGTACATTCGTTCCCCCAGATGTTCTCCCCGCTGCAGAATGTACCCTTTCTGCCTTCCCATAACTTCCTTTAGATACCTTTTCTGTTTACCTTCATCCGGGGTATAGCAAACAAAAATATTTACCCGGCACTTTTCACATTCCTTTTTAATGTCTTTCAAAAAACAGATATGAAGCTTTGCACATTGCAGCGGACTAAGCTGAGGCATCATCCTGGTCTTCGTCCTTCCCGGTATTGGTGCTCTTGTAAATATGATAATTGCCCGTCTCATTTATAATATCTTTCCTAAAATTTCGATTGTATCTTCCACTACCTTGGGGCAGAACTGAAGAAGCAGCCCCTTCTCCATCACCTTTGCCAGTTCTTCCTTCCTGGAAATATCATGTCCCAGTAAATCACTGCAGATACAGGAAGGATATCTCTCCCCAAACAACCTCTTAAATTCCCTGGTTTTCTGCATCATCACCTGCTTCTGCCCGGTATCTCCCTCTTCACTGTGTCCGTACTTTATTCCAAGCACCATCAAAGCACCCGTAACTGCACCGCATGTTTCCCCGCACTGCATACCGCCCCCAAAGCAGGCAGAAACCTTCCTGAGCAGATTCTTATCTGTTTCTAATTCTTCCGCAAAAGCCCCTGCAACTACCTGAGAACAGTCTATTCCCTGGAGGAACAGTTCCTGGATTTCTTCAGAGGTGATATGCTGCCTTTCATGAATCCCCATTCTTACTTCTCTCCTTTTTGCTTTTGTTTTTCCACGTATATTCTTCTTGCCATTACAATGAACGCCGACAATGCAAACAAGATCATAAGCCCTGTTACAAATAATTTTGCGCCACCTGTCAGCATTCCTCCAACATAGGAATACACAATGGTCGCCGGAAGCTGACCGATTCCGGTTGCAAGAAAGAAGGAGCCAAAGGGCATGGAAGTAAGTCCTGCCCCATAGCTTACAAGATCAAAGGATACAAACGGCAAAAGACGGCAGACCAAAACCGTACTTTTTCCATACTTTTCAAAGAACGCATCCACCTGCTTTAATCCGGCTTTGCTTGCAAACTTTTCTGCCGCATCCCTTCCCAGAACTCTTGCAATATAAAAGCACAGCGCAGCTCCCGCCATGGCACTTGTCCATGAGAGGATGGCTCCCTGCCACCAACCGAATAAATTAGCATTTGCAAAGGTAATGAGAAAGGCTGGCAGAGGAGCCGCTATAGACTGAAATATCATAAGCCCAAAGGATATTACGGCCGCATACGCCCCCCAGGACTCTATAAAAGCTTTCATCACCCCAAAATCGCCGCTGGCAAACATTTTAAATACCTGATTTATGGTCTCTTTTACTGATGGTATTCCATAATAACTTGCTATCCCAGCCCCAATTGCTAATATCAACACGAATTTCTTTATCCACTTACTTTTTTTATTCATTATTTTTCTCTCCGGTACTTCGTCATAATTCGGTTTACCACAGACCTGCCTGTGTCCGGCCCCTCGTTTCTCTCTAATATTTCTATAAGAATATGCTTTGTATCCCTGTATCCCTTTCTTACAAAATTCCCCGAACAGGAAGCGCAGTAAGTATAAATGGTTTTCTCATTCTCCTGACCGATGCTGCTGACCATCTGTTTTGCCAGATCCTTTTCTTTGCTCCCGGCGCAGCCTCCAAGCCCGCAGCACTGCACATGAGAGATCAGATCCGGTTCTTCCTTTAAGAACGCACGAATGAAACCTAACAGCTCCTGATTTTCCCTGTCCGGACAAGGCGGAAAAATGGTGAGCCTTCCCTCAATCATCTTCCCGATTCCAAGCTCCCGTAATTTTTCATATATACTCACTACATTTACGTTCAGGCGGGGTTTTAAATAAGAGTAGCAATTGGGACAAAGGGTAATCACTTCCTCCACACCGTTTTCTCTTAGCTTTCTCTCCACTCTACCAATAATCTCTTCTTCCTGCTTCTCCATTCCCAGTTCTGAAATGGGCTTTCCGCAGCAGTCAAATACAGTCCCGACACCTGCTCTTTCCTGAAGCAGTTCCATTAGGTAACTGGTCGTCTTGGGATAATAGGCTGGAAAATTACAGCCTGGAAAAAGGACGCTCTTCTTCGCACCAAGACCGTAATTCTGAAATAAATAGTTCTGTTTTTCCCTTACAAGCATTCCGTAGCCTTTTTCACGAAGCTGTCCATCATTCCTCCGAACCTGCTCCTTTCGCATCCCTAAAACAACTTCTCTTCCGTCGATTCCCTTAGGACAGACTTCAGAACATCTGCCGCATAAAAAGCAGTGATAGGAAAGCTCCTCCAGCTTTTCTTTATCACCAATATCTATGTTATATTTTTCCAGAAAGAGACAGTGCTGCCGGCAGATATGACAATGAACGCATGCATCCGGATCCATGATTCTCGGCTTATCTTCCATCCTGATCCTCCTGTATGTATCTCCTTTTTAAGAATACTCCCATTCCCATCACCCCAATTGCCAATACCGCCGCGATCCCCATATACAGCATCCGGTTTTCTTTGTCCGCAAGCCCGGCCGTTCCAACCGTGTACATCGCGGTGCCCGGAAGCATAAAAACTAGAGAACCGATCATGTAAGTGCTGAATTTAATATCTGTAATGCCGTAGGCAAAGTTTTGGAGGTTATAGGGGAATACCGGCACAAGCCTTGTAATGATGAGAACAAACAACTGGTTTTTTCCAGAATTGTCAAACAGCCATTTGTTCAGGTATTTGTTCTTTATTACCATAGGCCTGACGGTGTCTTTTAAAAAGTACCGCCCAGCCGCAAATGCAAGAACCGCCCCTATTGTGGTTGCTGCGGAACAACATATTGTCCCAAGCACGGGGCCAAATAAGAGACCGGCAAATATTGCAAATGTGACACCTGGAAGGGCCAGAAAGGCGCAGCCTGCAATGGTGAGCAGCATATAGATTGCAATGGCATAGGGGAGATTATCCTCTACCGCCTGTTTTAAAAAAAACAGATTATTCATATTACTGATATAGGAAGACCACCCGAATATATGATTTAAGCAAAGAACCATAACGATGATTCCTGCAAATGCCCACACTTTTTTATTATTCATCCTCTTTTTTGTCTCCGCATCACATGTACCGCCCCTGTTTTTATGATTTGCAGCAACGCTGCCGCTCCAAGCATCAAGCTGATAAAATAGTACGCTCTCATCGTCTTTGTGGAGCCGATATAAGTATAGATTCCATACAACGCTGTGAGCATAACCATAGCAGCATGCATTGCAATCTCCAGTCTCTCCTTTTGCCCGCGCCGGATAACCAAAGCGGCCAAAATCAGTAGCGTTAATGCTGTCAAAACTAAAATAGAAGTGTACTTTAATGTTTCTATGGGAAACGAACGTTCCCATCCCTGATTTTTATAAATCACATATCTTGCCATCCCCATTTTTTTCCGGGTAAAATATTGAACGATGTATGCACCCGCTAAAAACAGAATTTCTGCAAAGGTCATAATAAAATATCCAAACTTTTTCATTTTTATCTTCCTATGTTAAAATAAGCGCTGCCGCTTCCGCGTCCAGCGCTCATATACTTATTGTTATTTTGCTGCTTTGTCCTCGGTAAGATTTCCTACCGTGGTATATTCACATTTACCGCTTCCAGGATCTCCCACCTGCACCGGCAGGCTGTCATCCATCTGCCACTGATACCAGCCTCCGTCATAAAGCTCTGCGTTGGTATAGCCGTTTTCGTAGCAGATCAAAAATGGGATTGTGGCTCTCCAGCCCGTTCCGCAGTAAAATGCCAGTTCATTGTCAAGAGAGGCTCCGGATTCTTTTAAATATCCTTCCAGCACATCCATACCGACTGTCGTTCCATCTGCCTTATTATAAGAACCATCGTCCGTATCATGTCCCCAAATCGCGCCTTTGGGTTCTCCTGCCTTATCGATATATCCGTATCCGCTGGTTTCTCCAGAGAATTCCGCCTTACTTCTGATGCTCACTAACTTGAAATTGCTGTCATTTTCAAGCTTTTCTTTTACATTATCAATGGAAATAACATATTCCGGATGGGCAGGAACTGTTGTTCCAAATCCCTTGTCTGTTGCTTCCGGCTTATTGCTGCCTTTTTCCGTGCCGTAACCAGCTTTTGTCCAGGCCTCAAACCCGCCATCTAAGCATTTTACATTTTCTACTCCTGCCCAGAGCAGAGTAAATGCGACTCTGTCATCTGCGGAATTTACTCCATCAGTTCCATAGCAGATTACAGTCGTATCTTTTGTAATACCGTAATCAGCCATCAGCTTTTCTATTTCCTCCGGTGTACGGATGTTCCAGTATTCTTCCGATTCTATATAATCCGTATTCATATGATAAGCACCCTTAATATGTCCTTCTGTATATGCCGGATTATCTGCTTCCTCTCCCCATGCACATTCCAGAATCACATAATCAGATGACTCGTCCTGATTCCCGTCAATTACGCTCTGCACCCAGTCCGGTGATACGTATACCTTTTTTTTATCCACCGGATCAACGTTTGCTTCAGTCTTTTCTTCCTTCTCTGTCTTCTTTTCGCCGTCAGCCGGTTTACTTTCAGACTTTGCTGCACAGCCTGCTGTCAGTGATACTGCCATGGTAAGACACAGCAATGCACCCAGTACTCTTTTTTTCATAATACTTTTTCTCCCAATATGTTTGATTTTTTGCTATATTAATTATAAGTAGGTACTGCTTTTGAGTCCAATTGATTTAATCGATAAGTAACCAGTTATTTATAGATATTATCTATATATCTTTTTATCTGTATTACCATGAATCTGAAGCTTTTCATAGAATAAACGAAGGCCATTGCAAATCACTTTGCAACAGCCTTTTAATTAGTTGGGTCATAAAATCAATGCGAAAATTATCTCTCTTCTTCCCAATTATCCAGAATCTGCTGAATTTTTTCTCCGCAGCGTTTTCCTTTACAGCTGCCATTGCCAGTATTCGTCATACTCCATACTTTTTCAACGCTATCTGCACCATCTGAAATCGCCTTTTTTATTGTTTGTTTCGAAACTCCTTTACAGATACATACCTTCGTTAATTTATCAATAATTTCCTGATTGTCCATTATTTGCTTTTTCCTTCCTTTATCTTAATTTAAGCCATTTTGGTCAGTCATGCTGAATTAGAATTTTACCATACCCCGGTTCATGTAATCAACAATATTGAATATCACTAAAATCACATGATTGTTTAACTAATTCCCAAACGTCTCTCTATGTAATATTGAGTATTAATAATAAGCCACATCTGGGCTTCAAATCTCATAACAGTCCAAAGAGATAAACCCTGGAGATTATATTCTCCTGCCAGCGCTGCCCGTGCATCAAAGCTTCTTGCATCTTTAAACCATATTACATGCATATTTCCACTGCTGTCCTTATAATAGAAATAAGGTGATTGTGCCGCTTCATTAAATTGTATTGGTATATCATTTTCCGCTGCAATTATTATTGCATTTTCATTGGTTATTACAGTTGCTTCTGTGGCACCTGGAACATAGGGAAGTGTCCAATCATAACCAAGTGTGGTGATACCTAAAAAAATTAATTCAGAGGGAATAATACTAACCGCGTAATCTAGCAAGTCTCTTAAAAAATCAACCGGAAAGATTGAGCTTGGATAGCTGTAATACCTTGCCCAGTCATAAGATGAAAATATAATCCCATCCACAAATTCAGCAAATTTTGAATAGTCTAATTTTTCAAAACTGGCATCTGGGGTTTCACTTTTTGTTACCGGTGTTGTGGTGATCACGATCCTGATACCTTCTGAATGAAATATCGCTGAAGCATTTTTTAAATATTCTGCAATATTATTTATATTGTCTAAGGTGATGTCTTCGACATATATGTTGATACCATAATAGCCTTTTGATTTTACTATTTGAAGAGCATTATTAATAAGGCTATCCTGTATAGAAGGATTACTTAAAATTTCATAGTTCACTTCACGGCTGGCTATTCCCTCCCCCGAAATCGTGGAAACAAACATCATGGGTGCAACACCATATGATTTAGCCAGCTGGATAAGTTCCGTATCGTCAGCAGTTGCGATAATCTCTCCTAAACTTGTAGCTCTATAATTGAAAATGGTCAAATATGTTAAAAAAGGAAGTGTTTTTATTAAAACAGATTTATCTATATAGGAAAAAATATAACCACTGGTGGCAATTGTTTCTGATTTATTCGTTTGATATTTTATAACTATCGATTCACCAGAGTACAAATATTCTCTATCGGATAGATAGGGATTGTTTCTTAATAATTCCATTGTTGTAACACCGTGCTGCTCTGCAATACTTTCTAAAGTATCACCAGACTGGACGGTATAAATAGTTTCAGGTTGAACAATCACAATCGTTTGGCCTATTGCTAAATTGTCAGGGTTAATAATTCCGTTTTCCAATATTAATCTGTCAATAGGGATTTGGTAATACTCCGATATTGTAACGATGGTTTCACCAGGTTGGACAACGTGTATGATCATAGCTATCCTCAAATGATCTTATTAATTCTATTATATGCCAACCCTACCTGTTCATAACAATATGTTACAAACAATTACATGATTTTTTAATATAGTTCAGTATCACCAGGTTATTTTTGCTCCGGCAGCCTTTTGGATTCCGGAACCGCAGGCCATTCTCGTATGTTGTACATCAACGCCCGCATTATACTCTGCCATGAAAGCATAACAATCACGGAGGCTGATGACAAAAAAGCCCTTCGCTGTGATTGCCAGCATGACATTTTCCGTTGCACTTTCATAGTCCTCGGTCTCGAAGTCCATTTTATGCTTGCCAGTACTCAGAAAGCGGAATAAATCCATCTTGTGCATTGCAAAGGACCTGGGCAGGGTTGTTCCGGATATCACCTATGAGTAACGACATTCCACTAAATGTTTATTTTTTTATAATAAAGAGCCTGTTCATACCTTTCTGCCAAGTATATTGGAATTCTAAATAGGCAATAATCTCACCAAATTTTGATAACTGTTTCTTCCAATATTCTGTAGTGGCTTGTCGAAGATGAAGAATCCCATCTTCTTCGTATAGATTTCCCCCTTTTTTCTGATAGCCAAACGAATCAAGTTCTTCTTTGGAATAATAAGGGTTCATTTTGATAAACCAGCAGCCGCCATATTTCAAGAGACTGTTTAACTTAAGCATCGTTTCACTGGAGACATCTTTAGGCATTACATCCAGAACATTTGATAATATAATTCCGTCAAACTCCTCTTTCTCAAACTGATCTAGGAATTCCTCTCCTCCAGTAAAAAAATGGGTTCTTCTATAATGGCTCAGCCTGGCTGTTTCTTTTGCAAATCTAATACCCGTTTCTGCTTTATCTACTCCAACAATCTGATGATCTGGTTGATACTGCAGGTATTGAAAAGAAACATCACCAGTTCCGCATCCAAAGTCCAATACTCGTTTTGTTCTGCTGGCAAACAGTTTCAATGCTTCGTCAAACATTGGTTCAACCTTTAGTTCTATCTCTCTTATATCCAATGGCTGATTTTCTTCAAAAATCTTATTCCACATATCGGTCTCAAGTTCATAAGCTTTCATATTTAATACCTCTTTTCCATTAAAAAAGGATAGGAACATAATCTCACAAATTTGGCATCTACAATCTATCTGAGTTTATATACGGATTTCAACAAGGAAATACCAGTTTCTGTTTTAAAGATATGTTCCATAACATTACGGATATTTGCTTCCGAATAATCACCTTCATCTGCATTTACAAGGTAATCAGCTTCTATCAAAATCTGATAATCAATTCCTTCTATATTCTTCAGCGTGTGATGATGCCCAACCAAATAGATTACACGTTCAATGAATTCATCGGAACAACCGGAATCTTTAAGAAACTCTTCGGCTAAAATTGCACCTTCCGCTTCTTGATACTGACCATTGGTATTCCCGTATTTTTCGCGGCATAGCGGGCATGCAATATCATGTATAATAGCGGAAACTTCAAGGATTGCCTGGGTTTTGCCATCCAGCTTCTCACATTCCCCAATGGTTTTTGCATAAGCATATACTTTCATAAAATGATTGATGTCGTGAAGATTTCCATCTGAATATGTAATCATCTTTGCTGCAATTTCCGAAACGTTCATGTATTAGCTCCTCCTATTATTATTATTGATATATCAGCAGTCTTAATGCTTAGTTTATACAAAGTGGTTGTTTGCTCTGTTCAGCAAACCAATCATAACTGTTTCTTCATCGCCTCTTGGGAAAACGCGTGACCAGTTAATACTTGTTCGCAGTGCTTTAAAGCCCATCTCACCAAACAGAGCCAAATCCTCTTTATAGCGATGATAAAAATCAACTGCTTCATGGCACGGATAAAAGTATTTATCAGCATCAATAACCGGGGTGAATGATCTGCCATGATTCATTTCATGCAAATCTTTATAGGTTCCTTTCAGACCGGTCGTGTGATCCAATAAACTTGGTCCCTTACCCTCCACATTCCAGGCTCCCTATCAGTTTCTTTCCCTGTTC
>DFCS01000019.1 GCA_002367105.1 Hungatella sp. UBA3048 | reverse complement strand
TTCTCGCTAATATATGTTAAACTTTATTTACGTTTTCTTGCCCCTTATATCTTACTGCATCTTAAAAACAGCATTTCATGGGTTTTATACTAATTTGTTATTTTTAAACTTCTGCATCTTGTAATATAATATTTCATCAGTTATTTCTGTAACCTTACACAGTCATTTTTGAGTGATAGAGACAAAATATGACGAGAAGGCCAAAACTCATACAGGTGAATATTTTGTATTGTGCCTTGGAATGATTTGAAGCTATCTGACAAAATCGGTAATGCAGTGTATATATTTTGTGGTGTATCAATCAACATTGTTGTATGCGGAGTCCAATTATAACTATCGCCAAAACTTTCTTTTAATATAAAAAGATTATTGTTTGGATCTGGAGCTACAAACAACACTTCGGAACCGTTGAATATTCCTATATGATTAAATGTAATATCAAATGGTTTGATTTCCTGTGAAGCCCGTGTTACTAGATCAATAAGTTGAGCTTCTTTTTCAATTGGGAAAGTACCTAGTGTTATATGTTGTGGCAAATACTTTGTATGGGTACCAACAAAGCCATTTACGTATAGATTATTCTGCATAGAGGCAAGATACTGTTCTGTTTTGTCGTCATACCCTGCCATAACACATAATATTTTCTTCTCCATCTTCTACCCCTCGCGATATAAATGCCTCATGAATTATTCTACCACATTACTTATTGTATATAAACGACATTCTCTGTTTTCCAGCCGTAATATTTTTCTTTTCCAAACATGCATATCTTTCTGTAATTCATAGATCACTATGACCGAGCTGACTTGTTACTTCTAACAATGCTTGATTTTTATCAGGAGCGTTTGTGATATACTGGTAGGCCATCGTTTTTCTAAGCCCATGATTCCCTATTTTCTACTTAATATCGGCCTTTTGCTTAGGGCCGTAACGCAAATCTGGTATTCCATCAGATTTGAAGTGTGGCATACTAACAATATCCTGCACTCTTAATCAGGCTTGTGGATTCTTTATGTACTTCGGTAGTAAACAACATAGATATAGAATAAAAGCTATAAATTCTTATTTTATAACGAGATTATAGTTTTTTAAATTACCTGAAATAAGAAAAAAACACCTACAGAAATCATTCCCGGTAAATACTGCCAACCACAAAAAATTCCTGTAAGTGTTTTTTTAGCTAATTAATCCGACGAGCACCATTGCCTGGAGATTTCCTTATCTCATGCATCGTAATGCTCAAGTTCATGCAATTTTCTTTCTCCATTCAAATTTATAATTCCTGGCTGAAATTCAGGTTTCTTAACTTTTTTTGCTCTAACTCCACAGACATTCAATCCCATGCCTAAAGCAAAAAGGCCGATAAAAGCAATAAGCTGTGAGAGTTGATTTCTGTTTGCCAGGATATTAAAAATCCCATAGGTTGCAATTAAAGTAATCGGAATACCCAAAACAAAATAATTAAATTTTCTGTTCATTCTATTATCCCCCTCGTATTATTTTTATAATTTGATTATATCATAAAAATATGTTAAAATATGTTAATTTTCTAATGTTGAAATATCTTATCATCGGGTACAGGTAGACGAGAAGTATAAGACATTTATAGAAGTATAAAAATAGGTAGTTCGACACCGAATACATAATAGTCCTCAAACCCTTATAAATAAAGGAATAGCGTTCTTAGGGATATGATATGAACCCCTATGGCAAACAGGGTACGGAAACCTCAACCAAAATGCGCAGGATACCTTGGAGGAATTCCATAACACAATGGATATTCTCTCCGATCACTTAATCAGATACCTATATCTGCAGGGAGCTAAAGACTGTGTATCTGCTCCGGGAATTGGGCGTGATTCGATAAAAAGAATCTCGTCCATTTTTTATATTCTGACCATGCCGGAATTGTCATCCGTCAAAAATGTAAGTCGACCACGGTTGTGTCATAAAGAGAAGTTCGGAGAAACACAATCTTAAAAGCACAGAGAACCTATAATTTGGCTCTCTGTGCTTTTAGCAAATTTGCAGTTATTTAATTTTCCTCACGCCATTTTCATCGACCCCAAAACCATCAATTTTAGTGTTTCTAGCAAGAAAACCGTCTGCGTTGAAGTAGTACCACTTGCCATCAAGCTCCAGCCATTTGCCGGATACCATGATGCCGTCAGCGGTGAAGTAGTAGTGATACTTGCCATTTCGGCTGAGAGCCAGCCGATGACAGGCTTGCCGCTTTCACCGAGATACTGTCCGGCATCGCTTTTCGCCCAGCCCTGCACGGTGGCAGGATTGGTAGTTGCTATTTACGAATGGAAATACGTACCGGAAGTGTCAACACTTAAATGGAAACCTCTACTGTGAAGCTTCCTGTAGCGCCTTTTGGATTGGCAATGTAGAGATTGCGGTGATGCGTGTTGTCCGCTACATGGCCTGACTTGATTCCTTCGAGATAAACAGGGTCTTTGCCGGTTTTATCCACCTTAATGTCAAATACAATGTCCTTCGCCTCTTCAATTGAATCTAACTCATAGTCGTAATAGGCCTTAAATGTAAGTCTTGCTTCTTTGCTGAATTCCGCTGTAGTGAAGTTGTTGCTGGATCTTTCATTTTGGCCTTTCTGCGGCTGTTTTTCACTAACGATTGTAACCTTCTGACTCATAATAAACTGCCTCCTTAATTTTTATTTGGAGCGGGAGAGAATTTCTCCCGCAAACCAACAATAGGGTTTACATTGTTTTTCTCACGCCATTTTCATCGACTTCATAGCCGTCGATCTTCGTGCTTCGGGCAAGAGAACCGTCGGTGTTAAAGTAATACCATTTACTGTCGATTTCAAGCCATTTGCCGGATACCATGATGCCGTCGGCAGTAAAGTAGTAGTGGTATTTGCCGTTTTCGACAGTCAGCCAACCAACAACAGGCTTACCATTGTCACCGACATACTGCCACTGACCGACATCGTTTTGCACCCAACCGCGCGCAGTGCCTTCGTCAATGACAAGCTCCACGAAGCGGCGCAGGATGGTTGATGCTTCTGCGCGGGTGGCATTACCCTGCGGATCAAAGCGGTTGCCGTCTTTGCCGTTGATTACGCCGGTCTGTTGGATCACTTTTACAGCATCCTTTGCATAAGCAGATATTTTTGCATCATCGGCAAAGGTGATGATCTGTCGTGACACCGGCAGCTTATGGCCGGTAGCCTTAGCGTAGCCCGCCATCATCACAGCCATCTGTTCACGGGTGATCGAATCATTCGGCCCGAACTTCCCATTTCCATAGCCGGATACAATCTTGTTCTTAACCGCCCATTCGATATAAGGCATGGCGGTGTCGGTGGACTTCACATCAGTGAAGCTCGATGCATTGTAAATGCTCACATCTGCGCCGGATAGTCTGCCAAGCGCCATAAGGAAATCAGCGCGGGTGATGGCTGTGTCGGGCGCAAAGGTAGTTGCGCTCGTTCCGCTGATGAGGTCGCGGCTGGCAACGAAGTCAATGTTATCTTTCGCCCAATGCTTCGCTGTATCGGTGAAGGCCGGGGCAGGAGCCTTGTAGCCCACACCATAGGTTGACAGGCTGTTTCTGCTGAGAATCAGTCTGCCTGTGTTGTCGTAGCTTGAGTTTGTCAAAAGCTGCGGTTTGCCCTCTTTATCGACATATACGCCGAACAGATTGCCCTTGTTTTCCTTGTCTGTTGCTTTGTAGGCAATACCCAGCGTGACTGCACCCTTGCCGAAGCTGCTGACATACTCGGTTTTACCATTCTTCTGATAGCTGACAGTGATATCAAACGCCGGACGATTATCTATGAGCTTCTGCGCCGCAGCAGACAGATTCGTCATCCTCTTGGCTGATACCGTGACTGTGCCGGTGGACTGTTTATCAATCTCAGTGATAGCCCCCATGTCAAGGGTCACATCAAGCACCGCCGAGCCGATTTTAATGAATTTTACGCCTGATTCCTTTAGGAGGTCGATGGCCCCTGCGTCCATGGTGGCGTTTTGGTTGGTGTAGCTGCTATTGCCTGTAACATTGAAATCCAACGCAATGCCGTCAACCTTCTTGCCGGATTTTTCCGCTGCATCCTGCGCCGCTTTGATCGCGTCCTTTACCATCTGCTCGGTGATGGTAGCGGAAAGCGTTCCCTCCTTCACCGTGCCGGAAACACTTGCCTTTGCCGTGGTAGGCGTATCGGGCTGCTTTTCCGTCACGATTGGGGTAATGACTGTGGGAGGAGTATAACCTCCGCCGCCGCCGGAGTCGCCGCTCCCGCCTGAGCCGCCGCCGGAATATGCCGCGCGAGTGACGGTGACGGTGTAGGTTTTTGTGGTCACGCCGTCGACGGCGGTAACAACGACGGGAATGGTGTTCACACCCACATTCAGGCCGTGCATCTGGCCTCCTGATATTGTTGCCCCGGCTTCTGCCGTCGCCCCGATGGTGATACTGGCGGTGCTGTACCCCACGCTGACGCTGTAGCTGGTTACGCTCGGGTCAAATACCGGGGATAAGGTTCCCGCATTGACCGTCAGGCTCGCCAGATTGGCGTTGCTTGATGGTGTGCCGCCGCCCGCCTTGGCAAACGCGCTGCCGTTCCACACATACAAGCCCGCCGATAAACCGCCGTTAGTGGGGGTGGCATCCGTCGCTCCCACGGTAACCTCGCCTGTCGCTGTTAGAGCCGTGCCTTGGTCAATGAATTTGCCGTTCATACCATCTACCTTTGTGCCAGTATTAAGAAAAACCGCTCCGCCGGCTATACCGTCAAGTGTGCCGCCGGTATTAAGCTTTAATCCCCCGCTATCTTGTTGATTTATGCCCCAGTTGTCACTTCTAATCGCACCAACGCTGATTGTGCCGCCGCTGTTGATATTGATCATACCACCGCTCGAATTATTAATGCCGCTGCCGTTGGCGTCCAGAATATTTACAACACCGCCGGAGTTGACGTTTAACGAATAGGTGCTGTCGGGCAACGTCAACAATGCGCCGCCGAGCATGCCGCTCCTGCTTGAGTCCAAATTAACTGTTGCGCCGCTATTCACATGAACGGTTCCCGCATATATGCTGTTGGCGATTTTGAGCTTCACGGTAACATCTTCAAGGTTCAGCGTTCCGTTCGCGGAACGGATACCCTGAACGCTGTCTATATCGGCTGTTCCTTTTAACGTCAATGTGTGCGTCCCCAAGCCGATTCTCCCGCCGGTCGAGTAGGTTTCGCCGCCGGAAATGGTAAGGGTAAAGCTGCCTGTGTCAATCGTGTGGCTTGCGCCCATATTGGCGGTTTGGGTGGAAAGCGTAATGCTGCCGCCCAGCGTGATGATGGAGGGCGTTGCGCTTTCCAGCGCGGTGATGAGGTCGGTTTCGGTGGTGATGCCGGCAGCGGCAGGCGCATCGCCGTTCAGCGTCCCGCCGGTGTGGAGCAAACCTCCGGGCGCACTTATCAAGTTAGCGGGGGTATCGCTGTTGACCAAGATCACCGTGCCGCCGCCGATGCGGACGGAAGCGCCTTCATCGATGGTTTTCAGTGCGTACCCTGTGCCCTGTGCCGTGGCGGTTATCGTACCGTCGGTAATGCTGATGCCGCTTTCAGCTTTTATACCGTTGCCGTTTTCCGCCGTATTCGTGGCAGTTACCGTACCGTTTTGCAGGAGGATTTCTCCATTCGCACTAATTGCCCCGTTGGATTCACCGCTCGGAGCGATGGCTGTCACGGTGCCGGTGGTGTTAATGGTAATGTCGCTATATGAGACAATATCACTGTCTGAAATTCCCGAGGGATTCACGTTGGCGCTGTCGCTGATGACGAGGTTTCCCCTTGATATTATCGCAAAATTGTCCGCGTTGCTTGCGGTCACCTCTGCGCTGCCGCTGATGGTGATCGTTCCATTTGTGGCATATAAGCCACTCCCACCCATACTCTTGGCCGCAGCCGTCACCTTGCTGTTGCCGGTAATCACGATGCTGCCTGTAGAACCTGACGAAATGCCGCTTCCGTTGTGGGTTGCCGAAGCCGTCACGTTGACGGAATCAGTAACCGTTACACCTTGAATGGCATAAATAGCGGTTCCGTAGTAGGTAGTACCGCCATGGGTGGCGTACACCGTACCGCTGCCGCCGATGGTCAACGCCCCCGCGGTACGAATTGCGAAGGCGGGGGAGCCGGAATGAGCTTCGGTCACGTCAAGTGTGTGGCTGCCCGTGTCGATGGTGAGGTTGCCTTCGCTCTTTATGCCGTGGTCAATACCCGTGGTTGATATGCTAACATCGTCTTCCAAGGTCAGATTGACGGCATCCGTCGTGTTAAAATAGATACCATCGCCGCCATATGTGCTGCCAAGCGTCAGGGTGGCAGACGCAGCATCCCACGCCCAGCCTGTGCCGTTGGCATCTTCTGTCAGGTCGGAGACCGTTGTACCTCCGACGCTCATAGTTCCGGTGATTGTGCCGACACCCAATGGCACGGCCATGCCCCGTGCCTTCGGCGCAGCGGATTCTTCCCTCACCGTCACGGTGATGGTCGGCGCGCTCACATCCTCCGTCAGCGTCAAGCCTTCTGGCAAAGCCAGCGTGGGGGTAAAGGTGTAGTCCCCCGCCGTATCACCGTCATAGACCGGGTCGGAAGTCCAGCGTTCCACCGCCACGGCGGTTTTGATTTCTTTCCGTGCGTCGCTGCCCGTGGCGGTTTCATCACCATTTTCGGCAACAGTAACCGCCAGCGTATCCGGTAGCTTCAGTGCATCCTCCGGTGTGCCGGTTTCCACGGCCTGTTGGGCCACCTCCGTGTCCAAATCCGCAAAGGCGGTGATTTCACCGCTAATTCCCAGCGGTGTGCCGGAATCTGTTACGCCTGTTTCGGCAAATGCCATTGTTGGCAGCAGGGTAAACACCATGCACACCGTCAAAAGCAGGCTTCCGATTCGTTTCCATGTTTGTTTCATACGTTTCACTCCTCCTTGTAATTGTTTTGATTTTGCCGTGCATTGCCCTGGGACAGCAGCATATCCAAAATTTCTTGCAGGGTCAGGGACATCCCTCCAGGCCAGTAGAGCTTCTCCCCATCGGTGCGGGGCTTGCAAAAATCTCCGCTTTCGATGAGGGCGGCGAAAGCCGGTTCATGGATTCTGCCCCCAAGCTCCAGCAGGATGGTATGCCCGCTCTCCAGCGTAATGCCAAAGGTGTCCCCATCCAATGCGCCAACGTGGGTGATTTTCAGGTTTTCATTATCCGCTCGTTTTGGCCATAGCATATGAACCACCTCCCAACTATTAAATCAAATTGCCTGTTTGGCTCACTATTATTTTATTACAGGGCAAAATAAAAAGCGGCGAAAGTTCCATAATTGTCCTTTTCGCCGCAATATATTTTATGAAATTGATTATTCTCGCTCGAAGCTGTACCCCTCGCCTCTTGACAGCTCGATTCGCCATCCGCTGCCCTTGATTTTCTCCCGCAGGCGGTAAAGGGTCTTTTTGAACGCCTGACTGTCTCCCACCATAGGTTGCTTCCACACCTTTTCATACAGGTATTCGGCGCTGATAAAGCATCCCGCATTCTGCGTGAAGAGCAGCAGCAGGGCAAACTCCTTTTGAGTCAGAAGCAGATCGGCTCCGTCCAGCGTGGCTAAACCCGCTGCCACATCAAGAGATAAGCGGTCATGGGTCAGCTTTTCTGGGATTTGCTCCGCCCGGCGCAAAAGGGCCTCTACTCGTGCCAGCAGAACCCCGAAATCGTAGGGCTTGGAGAGATAATCGTCGCCCCCCAACCTTAAGCCCCGCACAACGTCCTCCGGTGTGGTCAGTCCCGTCAGCAGCAGAATCGGCACCCGCGAGTGCTGCCGCAATTCTGCCATAAAGTCCAGTCCGCTGCCGTCCGGCAACATAATGTCCAGCACAATCAGGTCCGGCATCCGCGCCTCAAGTGCTTTGCGAGCCTCCCCAATGGTCAGCGCCATAACAACCCTATAGCCCCGCCGCCGGAGCATACGCTCGTTGCCATGCATGATTTTCTCGTTGTCCTCCACCAGCAGAATCAGTTTTTCATTCATGCGTCCTCACCTCCAAATTGCCCTTCATAGGCAGGCAGGGCAAATGTCAACCTTGTGCCACTGCCCTGAGTGCTCTCAATCCAAATCCGCCCGCCATGGGATTCCACCACCGTCTTGCATAGGTACAGGCCGAAGCCCGTGCCGCCTGTGGAAACACCCCGTTCAAACACATGGGGCAGAAGTTCGGCGGATATGCCTGTGCCGGTATCCGCCACCGCCACCAAAATTACACGCCCTGTTTTTTCCGCCCGCAGAGTAATTTCGCCCTGTTCGGTGTAGGCGGCTGCGTTTTGCAGGAGATTTGCCACCACCTGTGCCAGCAGATCGGCATTACCATACACCTCCAGGCCGTCAGCAATATCCGTTTTCAGAAGATTGCTCCGCTTTTGCAGGTGCAGAGAGAACATTTCCGCGCTGCTGCGCAGGAGTGTAGAAAGATTCACCGTCTGTTTGTCGGTGTTTTCGCTCATAGAGGCCAGATTCAGCATTCCGCCCACCATACGGGCCAGCCGCATAATCTCTTGTTGTGCGCTCTGGAGCAGTTCCGCTGCCTCCGCGTCCTTTACCTCCATGTCCTCTAAAATTTCTGCCACCGTCTGCACATTCACAGAGATTACTGTCAATGGCGTGCGCATCTCGTGGGAGGTGTTGGAGAGAAATTCTGTCTTTGCACGGCTGGCCCTTTGGAGAATGTGGTTCTGCTCGTCCAGCTTTTTTTGCTGTTCGTTATAGAGTTTAAATTGCAGCAGCATGACGGTACTTAGGGCAAGCCCCACCACCACAAAACCAAACACAGCGGTAATCATCACATTCCGGCTGCTTATGTAAAAATCCTCCGGGATAAAGAAAAAGTAGGCATACAGGCACAGCCCGACATAGAGGAGCATTTCCACCCCCACCATGAGAAAGGCGGTTTTCCCCTCCAGCATAAAAGCGGTAAAGACAAGGGCGAAGACAAAGAAGTAAGGGATTGCCCCGTAGTATCCGCCGTTGTTGAAGAAAAAGAAGGGGAAGCCTATGAGGAAAATAGTCACAATGGTAATCATGTAGCAGAGCTGATACCGGCCGCTTTTGCTTGCATACCACAACAGGGCCGACGCAAGCAGGGCGTATATCAGGTACACAGCGGCATTTTGCAGCTTTTCCCCCATAGCGGCGGACACGATGGCGGATACAAGGCTGACCACCACGCCCGACATCGCCAGGATGTTGAACAGCCGGATGCGCAAATCGAGGCTCTTATCTAAAAAGCTGCCCCGGATTAATGAAAGCAAATTGTTCATAGGTCACGCTCCTTATTCTTCGCTGCGGGCTTGCGCCCGTTTGCACAGCAGTAATTGATCATCCGGGCGGTCAAGCCCCATTGCTCGGTCTTCTCTTGCGCTGATATATTCCATTACAGATTCCTCTCGTTTCCATTCTTTTCATCTATTATATTTCTTAAGCGCGAAATGTTCAAAGAAAAATAGCGCAAAGGACATTTACCTATCAATGTTTTTGCTTATCCGTACCAGAAAATCTTCTCCGCAAATTGTTCCTTGTCTATATTCCTGCCTTGCGTTAGAAGCGTCAGCAATCCAAGCTTTAAACTCTTCCTCCGTTATTTTGTTCGTAGGCTTATCGCTATCCCAAGCATCCATACGGTAATACCGGGAGTACATTCGGTTGTAGATGGTTTGAAACTGCACCAGATAAATATCATCGCTAACGGACTCATGAAACTTCTGCTTTGCCCCTAACTGCTTGCAGGTGCGCTTGCCCTTGTAAATTCTGTCGCAATAATCACGCTTGCGCTTATCCGCAAGCACAAAGTACCTGTCGCACAGGGTACAGCGTTTGATGCGGATCCCCCGCTTGATCATCTCCATGAATTCAAGGTGGAGCATTTCCTCTAAGTGCTGGATAGCAAAATACTGCCACAGGCTGACGGAATAGTCGCTGTCCCGGTGAATGTTCTGCAGCACCGCTTTCGCATCAACCTCTCCGGGATTGTCAAACTGTATCAGCTTGCTTGTATCGAATCGTCCATGCGCCATCGGTGCAATCCCATACATGGAGCGGAGCATATGTTTTGGAAAATCAGGATGCAGATTGCAGAACATCACATAACGCTCAGAAAGTGTGTACTCGGTCAGCATCTGTGTATTCAGACAAAACTCCAACGCCTCGCTGTACTGTATCTGCAGATCGAAACAGTAGTGAAAAAGAAACTGCAAATAATCAATCTGTTCTCCTATGGACTTTTCGGACACCCAGAGTGTCCGCACCACTTCACTGTTCAAAAAGAAGTGGACATAGGGATGCTTGTCCTTGAGCAGATCGACTGCTTCATAAAATCCTGCTTTAACATCTTCAAAATCAGCATTGGTAACCGTCATAGTTTCCAGTGCCTTTACTTTTTCCCGGACAGCCGAAAAATCAAGTTCGCAGAAATCTACGATGCCACCTCCTATCTCGCCAATCTGCTGAAAGGTGGAATGTTCGGTATCATGCAGAAAAAACACATTAAGTCTGTTTGTGTTATCGGCAAAAACCTTGGCGAAAGGATAGGTGATCTCCATAGCGTCCTCCTGCAAAGAATAGATTTAAGTAAAATAAAATTCTTTTAATTCTCGATATAACAATACCACAATCTTTTCTACAATGAAAGTACCAAAAAGAGCGTCAATCCCTACGCCGCCGATTATGATGACATCAGCACACTCAAGCAGTTTGCAGACAATCATCGCCTCGCCATCGTTCTGGTTCACCATCTGAGAAAAACCGGTGACTGCGATCCGCTGAATATGATTTCCGGTACCACCGGGATTGCGGGCGGTGCGGACAGCAATTTCATCTTGCAAAAAGAGAAAAAACAGAATTTTATGTTAAGTAGTATTTTTTTCGTGTTCTTCTAACCTTGACATACAGTGTCATGGTTAATATACTACAATAATGACATAGGAGGTGATTGTTTGAAAGAAAGTCGGTTGTTTAAGATTATCTACTTTATTTTAGAAAAAGGACGTGTTACTGCTCCAGAATTGGCAGAAAAATTCGAGGTTTCCGTTAGAACAATTTATCGTGATGTAGATGTGATTAGTAGTGCTGGTATTCCCATTTATGTTACAACAGGCAGAAGTGGTGGAATACAAATTCTTGATAATTATGTATTGGATAAAGCCTTTTTTTCGGATAAAGAAAAGCACGATATATTATCCGCCTTGCAAAGTTTGTCCGTTATAGATAACACTTATGAAAAAGAACTGTTGACTAAACTCTCTGCACTTTTTAACACACATTCAGAAAATTGGTTTGAAGTAGATTTTAGTCGTTGGGGCAGCAAAACACAGGATAATGCTAAGTTTGAGCTATTGAAAAAGGCAGCTATCACGCACAAAGTCGCAACTATTATTTATGTAAGTTCCCACTTCAAAAAAACAACGAGAAAAATCCACCCTTTAAAGCTCTATTACAAATCAAAAGAATGGTATGTTAAAGCCTATTGCACAAAAAATAATGATTTTCGTCTTTTTAAAATAAATCGAATTATCGACTGCGAACTTTTGGATGAGGATTTTATTCCTGTTGAATTTCCTGAGTTACAAGATACAAAGCAGAATGGCTACAACAAAATCGTGCTTCGCTTCCCTAAAGAAATGGCTTACCGTGTTTATGACGAGTTTAAAGATGATGAACTTACAGAACAAGAAAACGGAGATTTTATTGCGGCTGCCTATATGCCGGAGGACACATGGCTGATTGGGTATCTTCTTTCCTTTGGAGTGTATGTTGAAGTGATAGAGCCTACTTATTTGCGTAAAGTTTTGTCCGATGAAGCAATGAAAATTTACAGAAAAAATAAACCTTGACAGATGGTGTCAGAGTTTGTGTGCTATTATTTAATTGTAGTTATACAAATTATATTTGGGGGAGGGTTAAAAAAGAGCGATAATTTTTGCGAGAGTTGTGGTATGCCAATGGGCAATACCGATGAAATGTATGGGAGCAATGCAAACGGCAGCAAAAATGAAGACTACTGCAAATATTGTTTAAAAACGGTGCATTTTCAAGTGATTGCACAATGGATGAAATCATTGAGTTTTGTATTCCCCACATGGTTATGGCTAATTCGGCTATGACAGAAGATGAAGCTTGTAATATGATGAAAGAGTTTTTTCCGACACTCAAGCCTTGGAAAACAACATAATTTAGTATTTGGTCTTGATACCATAAGGAGGATAATTACATGGGCAGAGCAGCAACAAAGTCAGATATGATAACAGCGTCAATTAGCAATTACGAGAAACTGAACGAGCTTATTGCTGAATTGAAAGAGGTAGAATTGTCAACTTCATTTGATTTTACAGAAGATACTAAAAAGAAAGAAGCCCATTGGGGCAGAGATAAAAATCTTAGAGATGTTCTGATTCATCTCTATGAATGGCATCAACTGTTGCTTAATTGGGTACAAGCTAATAGAGATGGAGAAAATAAACCGTTTATACCAGAGCCTTATAACTGGAAAACTTACGGAGATATGAATGTGGAGTTTTGGAAAAAGCATCAAAACACACCATTAGACGATGCAAAGAATATGTATAAAAAATCCCATTCCGAAGTTATGAAATTAGCAGAAACATTTTCAAATGAAGAGCTGTTTTCTAAAGATATTTATAAATGGGTTGGAGGAAGCACTTTAGGTTCATATTTTGTCAGCGTTACAGCAAGTCATTACGATTGGGCTATGAAAAAACTAAGGGCACACAAAAAAAGGTGCTTAAATATGTAGGGAGGGGGTAACGTAGCGCAAGTGATAAATTACCCAATTTACCAATACCACAGGAAAGTCTCCATTTCAAACGATCAGCACGGCAGCTTAACATTTATGACAAACAATGAGTCATACCTAAAACATTTGAATATTAACACTAATAAGGTCAACTGCTGATCGTAAGTTTTCCCACGTTTACAGTACTTAATTAATGCGGCCCTATGAGATTTCATCGATACAACGCATTAATCATATAATATAAATACTAACAAAAAAGCAAGACGTACGCCTTGCTTTTTTGTTTTCAATAATAGTCATTAATATTCATTAGTTTTTAGTATGCGTTAAGTCCCTTTATTTTGTGAATTGTAAGTACCGTTTCAGCCCGGATTATTAATAAATCCTTTAACGACAAAAAACTTTCTATAAAAGTCAGCGTATTGTCAATCCTAGGCATTTCTAGCACAACATCAAAAAGCTTAACACAACCACTGAATCGGTCAATTTTCTCTTCATGTAGCAGTATTTCTCCTACTGCAAATTTCTGTAAGCAACATTGAAGCAATGAGAAGGATACATCCTATTGCCTTCATCGGTGAAATCATTTCTATTGTACCGTCTAATTTTGGTATTAATAAAGCAAAAACCGCACCAAACACAGGCTCCAGAATAAAAATAATTGCCACATGAGAGGGTGTAGTATATTTTTGTATGTACGTTTGTCCTACAAATGCTAACGCTGTGCCCGCAATGCCAGTGATGAAAATAGTTATAACAACAATAGTATTTATTTTAAAGGAAAAATCTCCGCCTCCAATGAAACACATAATAAAATAAATTATTGCAGCTATATTAACCTGCAAACAACCTAATGTAATCGGGTCTTCTTCTTTAGCGAAAATATCTGTTAAAATAATTTGAGCCGAGATACACAATGCACATAAAAGCGCAAAAAAATCCCCACAATTAAATCTTAACTCCACACCGCCTGAGATAAAAAACAAGCCGAATAATGCCAATATAATACTTATCTTTTTAATTATATCAATCTTTTTCCTCAAAATAATATTTGAAGCTAATGGTACAATAACAATATTTAATCCTGTAATAAAAGCGACATTTGAGGCGGTTGTAAATTGTAATGCAACTACAGTAAAACCTAAAGCACCAGATAATGAAATACCCAATAACACACCTTTAAATAGAACTGTCCTATTGATTTTCTTATATTTTCTACGAAATATAACGAACAAAACCAAACTCGCCAGTGTAAATCTATAAAACAAATATGTAATTTCAGAGATAAAAACAAGAGAATTTCTCATAATTGGAAAGGACAATCCCCATATAGCGGTAATTAATATCAATAACAAATCTGCATGCTTACTTTTCACTTTATTTATCTTCTCCTTTAAATTCTAAAATTTCATTCAGTATTACTGAAAAGTCCAGCAATCCAGGATAACGTAACACGGAAAAATGCTTCTTGGTGGTTTATTATATAGGTCTATTTCTAAAGTGGGAGTGGTAATATCCTCAATTGGTTTATTTTTGTTCTAAATTATGCATTTATGGAAAATGTTCTACATTAATGGATCGAATATAAAACGAGATTCCCGTTTTGTAATCGATTTTCACATTTTGTTTTCACCTTCAAATTTTCAAATTTTATAACCAGCTTTCCTCTTATATAATCAAATTCCCCACTTGGTGCTCCATTTGAAACTCTTTTTGTGGTATAATTCTTCTATACAAGTTATCGTATAACAATCTGAAAAGTGTCACTATGATTGCAACAAATGAAGCAGTCATGATATGGGGCATATCTGATAGGCGGGTATTGCAGTATCGCAATGCCTGCCGCATACAAAGTGCCTATTGATGGCAGCAGAAAAATTGATGACTAATAGGGGTATTGTATATGGAATTTGGCGAAAAATTACAACAATTACGAAGAGGAAAAGAATGGACGCAGGAACAGCTTGCAGAAGAATTATTTGTTTCAAGAACGGCTATATCAAAATGGGAAAGTGGCAAGGGATACCCGAATATCGATTCGCTCAAAAATATATCAAGACTTTTCTCGGTATCTATTGATGAGTTGTTGTCAGGTGAGGAGTTGATTTCCCTTGCAGCAAATGAGAACCGCACTAATATAAATAAGATTTTCAGTCTGGTTTATGGTACTTTAGATATTATGACAATCTCCTTTTATTTCCTTCCGCTTTATACACGACAGGACAGTGACCTGATTCGGACAGTGAGTTTGTTTTCAAACCCTGACGTAAGCATGGTTACATGGATAATATATCTTGTTTCGCCTATTCTAATGGCAATGATGGGTATCACACAAATAATTGCTCAACATTTTTTGAATGAAAGGTGGTATAGCATTAGCAGAACCGGCTCTATTCTGTTACAGGCTTTTTGCATTCTTATTTATGTTGCAACCCGTCAACCCTATGCAACTTCTCTCCTTTTCCTGTTTTTTATGATTAAGGTGGTTCTTTTGATAAAAGGCAGCTGAATAAAGTAAATTGTTCTGAAAAGCCTTGTGAAAAACCCTTTGACACGAAACGTGTCGGAGGGTTTTTGCCGTTGTGACGATTCGTTTCTTGAATATTTCCATACTTGACCACACAATGATGATGTGGCTGGCACACACATATCAATATTACAGAAAGGATTTTATAAATGGAATTTATCATTAAAACAAACAGATTAGAAAACCCATACGGAACACGGCTTGATTTATATAGTTTATCGCCCTATGCTCCGAAAGGAGGAAGATATGATGAAAAATAAAAAGTGGTTTATACTTGCCGGAATTCTATTCTTGTTATTCATACTATTTACAGTGGCTGTTTTAACATTTGACGTCAGCCCCATAGGTCCGGAGCAATCCAACGTTGGATTCTCTACATTAAATGGCTTTATGTTCAAACTGCTTGGGGAAAACTTACTTTGGTACCATATCACAGACTGGATTGGTGTTGCAGCTATCCTTGTCGCTTTGGGCTTTGCTATATTTGGATTAATGCAGCTTGTAAAAAGGAAAAGCATCAAGTGTGCAGACAGCGATATTATATTACTTGGAGTGTTTTACATCATCGTGATATTTTCATATGTATTGTTTGAAATATTAATTGTGAATTACAGACCGGTTATCTTGGTAAGTACATTAGAACCGTCCTATCCATCTTCCCATACGATGATTGTACTATGTATCATGGCTACCGCAATTATGCAATTCCATTCCCGGATACAAAATAGGTCCATTAGAATTTTTGCGGAGGTCATATCTGTTGCTATCATCGCCGTAACGGTGATTGGGCGTTTTATTTCAGGGGTGCATTGGTTCACCGATATTGTAGGAGGTTTATTATTGGGTTCTGCGCTTATTATAATATATTACGCTACGGTTAGTCAGCTATCAAAGAATAAATAATTATAGGAACACCGTTATTATCAGATAACTGCCCCAGTAGACTAACGGCGGTTCTGAAATACGATATGCTCCCTCCATTTCAATATTTTTGTTTTTTCACTGTTTACTTAGAAGGGAGCATATCGCAAATATCAAAACCGTCTTTTTATTTTTATAATAAATGGATGCAGAAGTTCTATGCAATAAATGAATTAAGCTTTTATGTAATCTAAAAGCACAAAAAAGGCATGACAGTTCCGTGTCACGCCTTTATATTGGCCGCTAAAAGCATTTTACCTCTATTCCCGCTTCTAAAAAACCTTCTCTTAACCTCTTTACAAACTCCAGAGCCTTCCCTCCATCTCCATGAACACATACAGAATCCGCATTAATGGAAATCATACTTCCGTCAATGGCTTCCACCACCCCTTCTTTCGCCATTCGGATCACCCGCTTTAATGCCAGTTCCTCATCTTCAATCACCGCACCTTTCCGGCTTCTTGGAACCAGGCTTCCATCCCTTTCATAGGCCCTGTCCGCAAATACTTCACTGGCAGCAGACACCCCTGTATCCTTTGCCGCCCGAAGCATCTCACTATTGCTGAGTGCCAGGAGAACCAGGCTGCCATCCACCTCTTTTATCGCCTGACATATGGCTTTTGCCAGTTCATAATCGTTTGCAGCCATGTTGTACAAGGCCCCATGGGGCTTTACATGACAGAGTCTGATTCCGGCTCCTCTGCAGAAAGCGTTCAGTGCCCCAATCTGATACATAACACTGGTTTTTACTTCGTTGGGAGTAAGGCTCATATTTCTTCTTCCAAATCCCGCCAGATCGGGGAATCCCGGATGGGCCCCTGCCCTCACTCCATATTTTTTACACAAAGCCACTGTCTGTTCCATTACCACAGGATCTCCCCCATGAAAGCCACAGGCAATATTTGCTGATGTAACATAGGGCAGCACCTCTTCATCCAGTCCCATTTTATAAGCACCGAAGCTTTCCCCCAAATCGCAGTTCAAGTCAATGACCGGCATATTCTCACCTCTAATTCTCTAATTCTGTATTTTTTAAATCCGTAATAAACATGTGTCCCGGGGCGTGGGTAATTACAAAGGGAGGCCTGCTGTTCATGACCACTGCCTGGGGAGTTACCCCACAAGGCCAGAACACAGGCACCTCTCCATCATATATCGTAACCGGATCTCCAAAATCCGGTTTGCTGATATCTTTTATTCCAAGTGCTTCCGGATAACCAATGTGAACAGGTGCCCCATGCACCTTTGGCATGGAAGCGGTAATAGCAACCGCACTGGAAACCTGGCGATGAGGGATGGGCCTCATACTCACCACCATGTTACCTGAAAATATTCCTGCGGGCGTGCAGGGTATGTTCGTATGGAACATCGGAACATTTACCCCCTCCTCAATCTGTCTCACCGGTATCCCGGCCTCCAAAAGTGCTGTTTCAAAAGAAAAACTGCAGCCAATAAGAAAGCTTACCAGCTTTCCCCTGGTTCTTTGATACTCCTCAAATAATTCTGATACATCCGTGTATTCACCGGTGCACTCGCCGTTTTCATACACCCGGTATCTGGGAATATCCCTTGGGATATCACTACCTTCTGCTGTCAGGGGAAAACTCCTGCTCCCTTCATCCGATACTTCCAGAAGCGGGCAGGACTTGGGATTTCTCTGACAGAACAAAAGAAAATCCCAGGCCAGCTCTTTTGGAAGGATCACCAGATTTCCCTGGGCATAGCCGCCGCACATACCGGTGGTAGGACTGTGGATCACACCCTCCCTGATCAGCCGGCGGACTTCCTTTGGCTCCCTGTTTCCATACTCTGGTCCCATGTTTTTTCCTTCTTTCCTGTCTTATGGTCTATTTACCGGTAAATGATATTCTTAAGCCGTTCCTTAAAAATCCTCAGCTTTTCTTCTTCCTTCCGGCAGATTGCCACGGCTTCACCTGGAGTTACATACTGAAATGCCACCCATTCCCCCGGCTTTAACTGGGCCAATGCAGGGATGTCCGTACTGATCACCGTAGCGATTTTTGCATATCCTCCGGTGGTCTGATGATCTGCCATCAAAACCATAGGAAGTCGGTCAGATGAGATCTGAACTGAGCCTTCTACAATCCCATCGGATATGATATCTGCCCCATTCTTCAATTCTATGGGTTCTCCCTCCAGTTTGCAGGCCATGCGGTCGCAGTCCGTGCTTAACCGGAAGGGGTTCCGGATCAGAGTGTTAAGTCCCAGTTCTGTAAAAGCATTTTCCTGGGGGCCTATTACGGCACGCAGAAGAACCATACGGTCGTCTCCATAAAAACGGTAAGGCGTTGACGAATGACGCATCCATGGTTCATTCTCTCCTACGGCTGCCAGCTTCTCATTTCCCTTTAATTTCTTTGCTATTTTCTTAAACTGCCTGTGATCTTTCCCTGACTCCAGATGATCCCCTTTAAGGAGTGCCCTTCCCTTAAAGCCTCCTATGCGGCATTTCAAATTGGTGGAACGGCTTCCCATGACAAGAGGAACCTCTACTCCTCCATAGACTGCCATGTAAGTCCGAAGGCCTGAGACCACAAGCTCCATGGTCAGAATATCTCCTGTCCGTACCAGAATCGGGGAGAAAATGGGAACCGGGATTCCATTGATGCAGGGTTTCATATCCCCGCCTGTAAGGGCGATGATCTCATCAGAGGTAAAACGGATCTCACCGCCCTTTAACGTAAATTCGATGACTGCCGCTGTTTCCGGTTCTTCCAGATTCCCGGCAAGCAGATTGGCAAGCTTCATGGAATACTTGTCACAGGCTCCGCTTTCCTGGATGCCCCGGCTTAAAAATCCTCTTCTTCCTTTATCCTGAACCGTGGACAAGGCTCCAGGACGCAAGATTTCAAATCCCATCCTGTCACCCCTTTTCCTGTTTACTTTCTATTTCTTTATATTCTTCCTGGCTGATAGGTACAAAACGAATAGAATCCCCAGCTTCATAAAGAGGATTTCCCACCTGCTCCGGCTTAAAAAGACGGTAAGGTGTCCGCCCAATCAACTGCCAGCCTCCCGGAGAGTCCATGGGATAGATTCCCGTCTGCTTTCCTCCGATTCCTACGCTCCCCCCTGGAATCCTGGTTCTGGGTGTGTTTAACCGGGGAGTAAAAATGCGTTCATCCATTCCTCCAAGATAGGGAAAGCCCGGAAGAAATCCCAGCATATAAATGCGGTAATCCCTGCTGCTGTGAATCCGGATTACCTCGTCCTCCGTGATCTTTCCATGTTCCGCTACAAAAGAAAGATCCGGCCCGAAGCTGCCTCCGTAGCAGACCGGTATTTCCACCAGCCTTCCTCTTATTCCAGTTCCGCCTTCCAATGATTCTGACAGCCGCGACAGAACCTTTAATACCGCGTCATAATCTGTTTTCAGAGGGTCATAACAAACGAGAACAGAGCAAAAGGCAGGCACTGTCTCAACAATCCCTTCCGCCGAAAGCTCATGGATTCTCCGGTTTAACTCCATTACCTTAGCATTTACCTCCTCCCTGATGGAATCCCCCAATTCCACCAGGGCACCGCAGTCACCGACCGGCTTTATTTGAACCATGGACTATCCCCTTCTTCAAAAAATCCTTTTTTCAGTACAGAACAAAACCAGTGATCAGAATTATGGGAATATCGAACCGCATAAGCCGTGCACTGGCGCATCAGGCTGACAATTCCTGTATTCAGCCGGGTATTGAAACCATCGATTCCAGGAATCAGAGAACCCGTCATATCAATAAGACCGGTTCTTGATGCCGCTCTCATCAGTTCTGCTTCCATTTCCTCCCGGTGAAGAATTTCCATATCCCGCTTTAAGTAAGCAAGTGCCGCAATCAAGCCGTAGCAGCCCCAGTCAGAACAGGTTGCCGTTATCACATGGTCCGCTCTGCTGGCCGCCAGAATTCCGCCTCCGCAGCCGCACATACATTCCCCGGAAGCCGATAAAGGTATGTATTTTTTAATATGATCTGCTATGGCTCCCATGCCGATCTCATTGCCAAGATCTCCGATGGCAATGTTTAAGACTCCCTTTTTCCGAAGTATTTCCCATAGTACATCTGTCTTTGCTTCCAGCTCTGTTACGTTGACTCCGGCTGAATTGTGATAAACACCATTTTCATTGGAACCGGGGGCCTCCACTGAGATTACCGCTCCGGGGAGCCCTTCTTTTATCAGCCATTCCGCTTCGATTTCTGCTCTGGCTGGATTTTTTGTAAAAGCCACCACTCCCATGCTGAGAGGAAGCTCCCTTACGGTCCCTATATCCTGGTAAATATGAAGACCTACCACGCAGGCACATTTCACTACGGACTTCACACAGTCCTCAGGGCAGATAATAACAGGCTTAGCCCCAAAAGCCATGACCAGGGCTCTTGCCAGCAGCATGGAACTGACCATTCCATCCATCTCCGGCTTCTTATGAGGCAGAAGCACAAATCCTGTCAATATATAAACCAGATCATTTTCTTTCACCGTTTCACACAGCTTTTCCGCAGCTCTCATGGTGAGAGGCTCCCCCATCTGCTCCCGGCTTCCGGCATAAAGAATCCGGCATACCCCATAGCCCCTGGGATCTAAATTCATCAGAGCATCCAGGTTTTCTCCCACATTTCTCTTTTCCAGTCCGCCTCTGTCCATCATCCACTCCTAATCAAATATACTATCTCTTCCTGTATACTCTAAGTATTCTTCCAAAACAGCATCCTGGATCTTCTTTAACGTCACCGGATCCTTTCCACCTACCGGCTTTCCGTCAATAGTGTCTGCATGAAGGCAGAAATTGGAGGAAGAGGTCACGATGACCTCATCGGCCTCCATAAGCTCTTCCATGGTAAATGCCCGCTCCAATACCTGGATTCCAAGCCTGTAGCAGGCCTGAATCATATGGGTCTTTGCAATTCCCCGAAGAATCAGGTTGTCATTGGGGTGGGAAAGGAAGGTACCATTTTTTAAAATGGAAACATTGCTGTGGGCACACTCCGTCACCATATCTCCTCTGTGTAAAACAGTTTCCGTTGCTCCAGCTTTTAAAGCCTCCTGAGAGGCCAGCACAGACGGGAGAAGATTTAACGTCTTAATATTGCAGTAAAAAAACCTGGTATCTTCCATTGTTATCAGGCGGATGGGAACATCAGGGTCTTTTAGTTTATTAGGCCTTATCATGACCCACAGCTTTCCAAGCATTGCCTCGTCATAAACATGATCTCTGGGAGCTGTTCCTCTTGTCACCTGCCAGTACACAAAATGAGTATTCCCTTCCACCATGGAAAGAAGTTTGGTCAGAAGTTCTAAAAGCTCCTTCTTATCCATGGGAATCTTAATATCCAGGGCCTTTGCACTGGAGTAAAAACGGTCCAGATGATCTTCCAGAAGATACACTTTGTGATTCCCGCCAACGGTAGCATCATAAACTCCATCTCCAAAAAAATGAACCCGGTCCTGAAAGGGAACCATCAATTCCTCAGGGGCTCCGATCCTTCCATCATAATAAGCAAGCTCTTTCATAATATCTCCTTTTCACTGGAACAAATCCCAAATTTTAACTCTACGAATTTTTTAATTAATTCCACACAATGATCCAGCCCCAGACTTTCCGTATTCAGGCAAAGATCATAATTTTCAGGGTTCTTCCACTGCCTTCCGGTATGGTACATATAATAGGAATTCCTGTATTTATCCAGTCTGTCTATATACTTTGCAGCCTCCTGTTCGGATATTCCCTGCCGCTCTATCTCTCTTTTTAAGCGGAATTCATAGGGGGCATCCAGATATACGGATACTACATTGGGCTCATCCCTTAAGACAAAATCCGCTGCCCGGCCGATGCAGACATAGGATTCATGATGAAGAAGCTCCTGCAAAACCTTTGCCTGATAATTAAAAAGGTTTTGATCCGATAAAAAATTGCCGCTTTCCTTAGGAATGACTTCACCGCTGTAGACTCTTCTTGAGGCACGGTATAAAAAAGTTTTTTTTGTATTTTCATCTGCATTTGCAAATATCGCCTCATTGATTCCGCTGTCTTCTGATGCCAGACGCAGAAGCTTTCTGTCATACACATCGATCCCGTAATCAGCCGCCAGTTTTTTACCGATATAGCTTCCGCCTCCGCTTCCGCAGGTTCGAGTGATGGCAATGGCAAAATACTTCTTCTCATCCATAATCGTATCCTCCTATTGTCCAAGATATGCCTTCTTTACTCTGTCATCCTTTAGCAGTTCTCCGGCTTCACCTTCCATGGTAATCTTCCCGGTCTCCATAACATAGGCTCTGTTTGATATGGATAAGGCCATTTTTGCATTCTGTTCCACAAGCAGAATGGTGATACCTTTTTTGTTCACTTCTCTGATAATAGAAAAGATTTCCTTTACCAGCAATGGAGAAAGTCCCATGGACGGTTCATCCATCAGGATCATCTTGGGTTTTGCCATAAGGGCCCGGCCTACGGCAAGCATCTGCTGTTCACCGCCGGACAAGGTTCCTGCCAACTGTTTTTTCCGTTCTTTTAAACGGGAAAAACGTTCAAATACATCTGCCATATTGGAGGCCATGTCTTTCCCATCGGTAAATGCCCCCATTTCCAGGTTCTCCTCTACGGTCATCTGAGGGAATATATGACGTCCTTCCGGTACATGTGCCAGTTTCAAATTGATGATCTTGCTGGGTTCTGTTTTTAACAAATCAGTCCCGTCAAAGAGTATCTCTCCCTTATCAGCTTTTTTTAATCCTGAAATAGTCCGTAAAATAGTAGTTTTTCCAGCTCCATTAGCTCCGATAAGGGAAACGATTTCTCCATCATGAACTTCCAGGGTTGCTCCATGAATGGCTTCAATGGCTCCGTAAGATACTGCCAGATCCTTTACCTTAAGCATCGTTCTCTACCTCCTCATCGTCTTTTCCCAGATAGGCTTCAATGACCTTTGGGTGATTGGCAATCTCCTCCGGGGTTCCGGATGCAATGGTAGTACCAAAATCAAGGACAGAAATCCGTTCGCATATTTTCATGACCAAGCTCATGTCATGCTCGATAAGAAGCACGGAAATCTTAAATTCATCGCGGATATAGTTGATAATCTCCAGAAGTTCTTCCGTTTCTGTCGGGTTCATCCCTGCCGCAGGCTCATCAAGAAGAAGGAGTTTCATATCCGTAGCCAGGGCTCTTGCTATCTCCAGCCGCCTCTGCTCTCCGTAAGGAAGATTACCTGCTTCATAATCTTCTTTTCCACTTAGATGCACGATTTTAAGCAGCTCCCCGGCTCTTTTTGTCAGTTCTTTTTCCTGCTTCCAGTAAACAGGTGTACGAAAAACGGCATGGAACAGATTGTAGGAAAGCTTGGCATTCATGGCTGCCTTTACATTATCGATTACGGACATTTTCTTAAATAATCGGATATTCTGGAATGTTCTTGCAATTCCTGCTTCAACAATCTGATGGGTCTTTTTCCCATTCATGGACTGGCCATTTAAGTAAAAGGATCCTTCCGTCGGTTTATAAACACCGGTGATCAGATTGAACACTGTGGTTTTTCCAGCACCGTTTGGACCGATCAGCCCTACCAGCTCCGATTCTCCGATTTCCATATTAAAGCTGTCCACCGCTTTTAATCCGCCGAACTGGATTCCAAGGTTCTGTGCTTTTAATACCGGCATGGCTCCTGCTGCTCCTGTCATATTTATACACCTCCTTCTGTTTTTTTCCGGTTCTTTCCCCAACCGCCTTTTCTGCCTGTCAGCCGTTCATATACACGAATGAGGGAAAATTCCCACGCTCCAAAGATACCGGCCGGCTTGAATATCATAACCAGTACCAGTACTACAGAGTATGCAAGCATACGGTACTGGGAGAACTGGCGCATCATCTCCGGAAGAGAAGAAAGAAAAGCCGCACCGATTATGGACCCGGTAATAGAGCCGATCCCTCCGATGATTACCTCTGAGAGAAGCTCCGCAGAATACATAAAATTAAAGTTGGTGGGAATCATGGCTGTCATATAATGGGCATAAATACCTCCGCCGATTCCTGCAAAGAAAGCGGATACGGTAAAGGTAAGCACTTTATAATAAGTAACATTGATTCCCGAAGCAGATGCTGCTATGTAATCCTCCCGAATGGCTTTCACCGTTCTGCCAAAGCGGCTTCGTACGTACATGTACATCATGGTGATACAGATCACCATGATCCAGAAGCTCCAGTAGAAGTTGGAAAGCTTAATAATACCGCTCATGGTTTTTCCGCCGCCTGTTATCGAAAGATTGCAAAAGAGAACCCGGATAATTTCTGCAAAAGCAATGGTCACAATGGCAAGATAATCCCCTCTTAAGCGTAAAGCCGGAATTCCAACCATGACTCCGGTCATGCCGGCTGCAATCCCCCCTGCAAGAAGAGCAACCAGGAATAATGCGATATCGGGCAGCCCTTTTCCGGCAAGTCCATTGGATACAATGGCAGAGGCATATGCTCCCACTGATACGAAACCCGCATGGCCAAGGGAAAACTCGCCCATACAGCCCACCACCAGATTTAAGGAAGCCACCATAATGATCGTATAGCAGGCAGTGGTACTGATTCCCTTGATATACTGAGTGGACCTGCCAAAAGCATTGTTTTCAAAAAGCAGGACAAACAGGAAAAAAACTGCCAGAACACCCAGGAAATTAAGGAAATAGGAAACTTTAAACCTCTTTTCCATGGTCCACCCCCTTAAACTTTCTCGCCCACATTCTTGCCAAGAATGCCGGACGGCTTCACCAGAAGAATCACAATCAGAATGGCATAGGTAATTGCTTCATACCAGCCCGGTGCAAACAGCTTAACATAAATCTCAATGAGTCCAACTAGAATTCCTCCAAGCATGGCTCCGGGAATGACACCGATTCCTCCGAGGACAGCAGCAATAAAGGCCTTAAGTCCCATCATGGAACCCATATCATTGGTGACGCGTGGATATTTGGTACAATACATAAGAGCTGCAACTGCTGCCAGCGCGGAGCCGATGGCAAAGGTCATGGTAATCACCTTGTTGACATTGATTCCCGCAAGAATGGAAGCATCCCGATCCTGGGGCACTGCCCGCATGGCTTTCCCCATCTTGGTGCTCTTTATAAATATCTGAAGGCCCGCCATCATGACCACCCCGATACCGATGGTCAGGATAACATTCAAAGGAAGGACTACTCCAAGCACATTTACAGAGGGTAAATCAAATATTTTCTGGACATTATGGGGCTTTGCACCAAAGAGAACCATGGCCAGATTTTCAAGAAACAGACTCATGGCAAGTGCTGTAATAAGAGCTGACATGGAGCCGGCCCTGCGGACCGGCTTATAGGCTATCACCTCTACCATGACTCCCACCGCAGCGCATATGACCACGGCAAGGAAGACGGAAATCCATGCAGGCATTCCCGCATGGATCATGAAAGGAATGGTATAAAATAAGGTATAGGCTCCAATCATGATAAAATCGCCATGAGCAAAGTTAATCATTCGGATGATTCCATATACCATGGTATAACCAAGTGCAATCAAAGCATAGATAGCGCCCTGGTTCAGTCCGTTTATCAGGCTTTGAAAGAATAATGAAAATGTCATAGGATCTTCCTCCCTATCATTTTTCAGACCTTCTTGTTAGATTTATGCCGCTATTCTTTTGTTCCTTCCGGTGAAAGAGTCATAAGCCATTTCACCTTTCCGCCTTCAAAAGTATTGATCGCTACGGATTTCTCCGGATCGCCATTTTCATCCATGGTAAAGGTTCCTCCTACTCCTGTAAAAGTCATTCCCGTCATCCCATTTACCAGGGAAACCGTATCTGATGCACCGCTGTTTTTGGCAGCTTCCACCAGCATGTAAATAGCGTCATAGTAAAGAGCCGCACAGGCATTTAAGCTTTCCTTACCATACTTTTCCGTATATTTGGTTACAAAATTGACTACAGCCGGAGCGGTATCTTCGGAAGAATAGTGGTTGGTGAAATAGCAGTTTTCAAATTTATCTTCAAAACCTGCCGTATCGGTTCCATCCCAGCCATCACCGCCCATAACGGCTCCGTCAAAGCCTGCATCTCTTGCCGCGCCTACCAAAAGAGGAACCGTATCAAGGAATGCGGGATAAAACAGAAAGTCTGCTCCTTTTGCCACTACCTGGGAGGTCTGGGACGAAAAGTCTGTATCCTTTGTGGTGCATTCTCCCACATATACAACTTCAATTCCGTTTGCCTCGGCATTCTCTATAAATGCATCTTTTAAGCCGTTGGAATAATCATCATCCTTGGCATAAATAACGGCGGCTTTGGTCCAGCCTTTTTCCTTTGCAAACTGTGCAGCCATTTTGCCCTGATACGGGTCAATAAAACAATTCCTGAAAATGGTGGAGCCTTTTAACGTTACGTCTTTATTGGTAGCCCCTGTTGCAAGAAGGAGCATATTATCTTTGGAAGCCTGTTCGGCAACGGGAAGAGTAACGGAGGAAAAAAAGCTTCCCACGATAGCACTGGGGCCTTCTTTCATCAGACTGTTGTAAGCATTAATTGCCTGCTTGGCATCTCCGCCGTCATCTACTATTTTTCCGCTATTTACTATTTCAACCTTGTATCCGGAATCTCCGGAATTAATTTCTTCAACTGCCATGTCAATGGCGTTCTGTGCGCCTTCTCCATAAACAGCAGACCCCCCTGTGACAGGACCGTATACGCCGATCTTAATCGTTTTTCCGTCCCCTCCTTTCGTGGAAGGCGCTGCGTTCTGGGAAGCTCCCGAACTGGCAGCGGTTGTACTTCCTCCTGCAGCACTCTGCTGTGCAGATGAGCCGCAGCCGGCAAGGAATGCTGCAGTTAATGCTGCAGTAAGAGTTACGGATAAAAATCTTTTTTTCATAATCGCTTCCTCCTCAATCTGTTATCATATAAACGAAAATAAAGACGTAACAAGGAGGCTTCCCACAAAATTCGGGGAAAACCTCCTTGTTCTCCTTAAGAGCCTTATTCGCTTTATGGACATTTGATCACATGCATGGCAAACATCCAAAAGCAAAAGGGGCCGCAACCGTACTGTGTACGCTTGAGACCCCTTTGTTCTCTCGTTTGATATGTTGGTAGGATTATAGCATTTGCATTATTAAATTTCAAGTGATTTTGTCAGCTTTATGTTTTTAATGGTCTTGACTTAATTTTCTTAATTTCCTAACATTACAACTTCTAAAATCAAACTATATTTATGTGGGAAATTATCTTTTATTTAACTAACATTGAGATACATTCAACCCGGAACAAATTTAGATAGGTACCTTGACATATCCGATGAATCGTGTATAATGACTTGTAGATAGATAGGTACCTATCTATAACACAAGGAGAATCACAATGGACGATAACAATAGCAAGCAGAAGGATGAATGCTTCATCATTTCCCCTGATGAACTACTGTTTATTCTGAGCCAGTTCATCAGGCTGTACCAGAAAAAAATGTACCATGCAAGGCTTCCTTATGTGCCTTATCGGGGCCAGAACCGGGTATTGAACATCATCGCGAAACATGACGGTTTAAACCAGAAGGAGCTTGCAGAACTTCTTGACATCCGTTCCGCCTCCATGTCCGAGCTTTTGAACAAACTGGAGAGATCAAATCTGATCACACGGGAAAAGGATGAGATGGACAAACGGGTCACACGGGTTTTTTTATCAACCGCCGGACGCGAGCTTGTAGATGATTCACAGGATCAAGGGAATTTTGCAGAAATGCTTTTTGAGGGATTGTCTGATAATGAAAAATGCATATTCCACACCATCCTGAAGAAGCTTTGCGCCACATTTGAAGCGCAAGCGCTGCTTGCGGGTGAAGATGACGTCGAATCCCTGCCCCCGCATTTGAGGGAAGAGCACATGCCGCCTCCGCCGCCCGAAGATAGGCCTGTTCCTCCTCATTTACGGAGGGACTTACCCGGCCCGCAGGAAAACAGGCCGCTTCCGCCTCATCTGAAAAGATAACCAATTGTTCCGCACCATCAAAACCAAATTATGAAACAGAACCGGCCATATTCCGTATGGCCTGGTAATTTTTGCGCTTTTTATAATTCCACAGGAGGTAATATATTTGAAAACTCACATGAAAACAAGCGATCTGGAACAGTCTGCCGGTTCAAAAGAGGTGTCCGCCGTCCATCCAGAAAAGGCCGCTTTTACTCGCTTATCCTTGATTCCGATTCCCATCCGGAGCCCATTCGTGTGGATGCAGAGAACGATTTATCATGAGATTAAAGAGCATACTTTCTTTTCCATTTCCCTGATTGTTGCAGCTATCACCTCTTGTTTCAGCATGCCCCAATGGAGCTATATTGATGTGAAAGTACTTGTCTGTCTATTCGAGCTGATGTTGATCGTAAAGGCATTGGAGGAATATGGACTTCTTGGGCACATCGCCGTAAACATCGTGAATCGCTGTCGGGACGAAAGGCGGTTGGCGGTAGGCCTGTGTGTAATTTCATTTCTGCTCTCGATGTTCACTACGAATGACGTCGCGATTATGACGGTTATCCCCATTCTGATCATCATCGCACAAACATGCGGTTTTTCCGCAGCCGTTCCCTGCGTACTGATCACCGCCGCGGCCAATCTGGGCAGCAGCACGACCCCGATCGGCAATCCACAGAACCTTTACATCTTTTCATTTTACAGGATAGGTCTGACAACCTTTTTTAAATATTCCTTTCCCTTATGCATGATAAGCCTGCTTCTCCTGACGGTGTCATGTCTGTTTATCCGCCCCAAAAAAATCCAGACTACGCTTGAGGGCATTCCTGTAATCAAAAAGAAAAAGGTGACGGCATTCCTCTTACTGGCGTTTCCGGTGATTGCCGGTATTATGAACCTGATCCCTTATGCACATACTCTTTTGCTCGTGTTGCTGATCGCGATTATTTTAGACGGGACTTTGATCAGCAAACTGGATTACCGGCTTCTTCTGACTTTTTTATTCCTATTCGTTGCAGTGGGCAATATTTCTCACATGCCCGAATTGAATGGACGATTAGCGGCACTTACAGCCACTCCGTTTAAAACATATGTATCCGCGCTTTTACTGAGTCAAATCATCAGCAATGTTCCCAGTGCAATCATGCTCGCGCCGTTTACTACTCATATACGTGCACTGTTTTACGGTGTCAATATTGGCGGGCTTGGTACTCCGATTGCCTCACTCGCCAGCATCATCGCATATTCATTGTTCTGCCGGGCTTTTGCACAAAAAAAGTTTCAATTCATTCGTACCTTCCTGCTTTACAATTTTGGCATGCTCATTATTCTGAGCACCGTGTTCGCTGTTGTTATTATCTTCAAAATGTAATACAACACGCGGTTTCACACAAGAAAATGCCGCGGTTTCAGCCACTGAAAGAACCTTAATTAAAAACCATATAAAGTCATCATTGAACTTGATTTTTACCATTATTTTTTGCATAGTATAAAGCTTTATCAGCAATTTCCATTAGATTGCTGATATTGTTTGCTTTGCCCGGGTAAGAACTCACTCCAACTGAAATTGTAATGTTAATCTTTTCATTATTATCAGTAATAAAATAGTTTTCCTGAACGTTTTTTCTAATTCTTTCGGCTATTTCAAAAGCTTGCTCAAAATTACTGTCTGACAAAATAACGCAGAATTCTTCTCCGCCTTTTCGAGAAATAAAGTCAAAGGATCTGCAGGATTTTATTAATATTTCACTTAACTGTTTTAATATTAAATCTCCGGTAATATGTCCGTATGTATCATTTACTTTTTTAAAGTTGTCAATATCCAGCATAAGTAAAGACAGATTCTTGTCATTTTCAAGTGTATCAGAAACAGCTTGATTGAGCCTTAGATCAAATTCTCTCACATTATTTAATCCAGTAAGATAATCCTTGGCAGACTCATATTTGAGCTTTGAGTATAACTCTTCCGTCTTAAACAAATAGACTATTACATAGTAGATAATAATTGAAACAATAATATTTGAAAGAATATAGTGAAGTAAAATTTTAATTATAGCACTTGAATCTTTTTCCAGTATTAAAGTCCATAATATTGAAGCAAGTACATTCATAATACACATGATTAAGTATTTAATTTTATAGGGATATTTTGAAACAGCAAAAAAGCTGAAAATAATTGTCAGTATTATCAAGTTAACGGTTGCTACAATAGACGCGTTACAAATACCAAAATTTCCAATTCTAAAAGTTATAATGCAGATTGCAGTCACGAATGCAGAAACAGGCCCACAATAAATTGCGGATATTATGAGTGCAATTATTCGAAAATCCATAAACATATTTTCCGCTAGATTTACACCATTAAACATCAACACACATCCACAAATACCAAATACTAGACCGATTGTAAGTTTAACTTTCATATTAGATTTGATACTAACTTCGGTATCTTTAAATAATGGACTGCTTAAGCATAAAAAAGTTATGAGAATTGAAGCATTTACAAATAATGAATTTATCATATTCCTCCTAGCATATTACTAAGATGGTTTTCACAAGTTTCATACTGTCAATTCCTTTCATGCTTCTAAGGCATACATTTGATTACCTCATTACAATACACTGAGCCAATGTTTTGCCTATTTTATATTTTATGTCATCCCGATTTCGACCATCTACAGTAGTTGAACCTGTTTTTATTATTAAACAAAAAAGTACATACCTACATATATTAGCCAGAAATAATAAGACTGTCAATATGAATCTGATTAGAATAAGAGATTTCTAGGTTTCAAACCCGCTGCGGGCATTTTGCCGTTGTCAAATAGAAAACCCTGCTTACAAGGAAGATCTCTACGGAAAAACCCTTTAATATACAAGAAAAATAAAACCAGCAGAATGGATGTCCTTACCATTCTGCCGGCTAAAGCAAAGGTTACAAAAACCTTTTAAAGCCTGGCACAGCTCATCCAAAATCGGACACTCCCTCCACCATACCAGGCCGCAATTCCCAAAACTACAGCTATTTATTTCCTGCACTTTCAATTTTATTGAGAATCGCATCTGTCTTTTTAATAGCATCTCCAATTGCAACTCTTGCAATCAGCTTTCCTTTAAAACGCTCTTCCCTTTTAATCGGCATATCCTTTGTCAGAATGACGGCATCGGCATTCAAAACATCCTCACTCGTGATTTCATTTTCCACACCAATAGATCCCTGTGTCTCCACCTTTACTTCCCAGCCTCTGTCCTTACACTTTTTACTGATGGCTTCGGCAGCCATATAGGTATGAGCAACCCCAGAGGGGCACGCTGTCACTGCTATAATTTTCATAATATTTATCTCCTTTATTCAAATGTAATATCCACATCATCGTCATCACCGGCTGCAAGAGCCGTAATTTCTTCTGAAACATTTTTTTTGAACACTGCGCACAAAGCCACATAAATTGCAACTCCAACAGCCATACAGGCAACATATCCCAGACGGTTGCCTGCTACCGGGAGGACGATCAAGCCTCCCCAGGCTGCCTGACAAGTTACTCCGATGGCATAAGCAAGAGCAGAAGCAATCGCTGTGCTTATCATATTAATAGGAATCATGTGAAGAGGATCTGCGCTGGTATAGGAAATCGCTCCTTCCGAGATTCCAACCGCTCCCATGGCCAAAGAACCGATTCCTGCTTCCCGTTCCTCTAGAGTAAACTTATTTTTCAGAATCAGAGAAGCAGTTCCCGCTCCAAGCGGTGGAACAGCAATAGCTATGGCACATGGACCTGCATATGTATAAATTCCCATGCTGATCGTTGCAACCATGAAGCTGAATGCAACTTTGTTCACCGGCCCGCCTAAGTCAAAGGCGATCATTGCTCCTACGATCAAACCTAAAAGTATTTTATTTCCTTCGTTCATATTAGTCAGGAAGTCGGTAAGCACCTTCATTAAAGAAGCGATGGGCCCCCCCAGCACGAACAGCATCAGGATACCCGTTAGCAGGACGCTGACAATAGGGATTATTATGATGGACTTTAAGGACTGTACGGCTTTAGGAAGCTTGATCTTTTTTAAATAATAACAAATGATGCCGGCAAAAAGACCGGAAACAATACCTCCCAGAAAACCCGCTCCAATGCTGCCCGCAAGTACGCCGCCTGCAAGTCCGGGAGCAATTCCTGGACGATCGGCAATGGAGACTGCAATATAGGCGGACAGCACTGGTACCATAAGCCCTAAAGCACTGACTCCGATCTGCCAGATGCTTCCTGCCAAACCGTTCTCCGGGGCCGCTCCTTTCCCTGCCATCATAACAGCAACCGCCATCAAAACACCGCCACCTACCACCACCGGAAGCATATAAGATACGCCGTTCATCAGATGTGTCCTTGTTCCTTTTAAAATTTTAGTTAATTCAGACATCTCTCTTCTCCTCCTCCTATAATTCCCCTACCAGTTCCAGCACCTTATCGCTGGTGTCTGCTTTTAACAATGCGTCTCTGAATTCATCGTAAATCAGTTTCCGAAACAAACCCGCCAATATTTCCAGATGGCGGTCCCCTTGCCCCTCGGATGGCACAGCCACCTGGAAAATCAGCTCTACTTCTTCCTGATCATCCCATTTAAGAGGCTTTTTCAACCGTGCAAAGGTCAGGGAAGGATATTTCACATGGCCGGATTTGGCATGAGGGGTTGCCGTAAAGAATCCTACTGCCGTAGATGCCTGTTCTTCCCTCGTCAGTACATCCTGTTCATATCCTGTCTTACTTATAAGACGGTCATTTTGTTCCATCAGGGCGGCCATCTGCGCAATCACCTCCTCCCTGCTTTCTGCCTCCATTTCAAATACAATCAGTTCCTTGGACATCAGTGGCATTTCCATGCAGTAAAGCGCTCCTTTGTTATTTATTTTTATTTATTAATTGTATTTTATTCCTATTTTCTATTATTTTCAACACGCCCATTGTCGTTTTTTTGCATAAACTCAACCGCAATTCAAGGCAAATGAAAAAAAGACTCAGTCATTAGTTAAACTGGCCTTGCCCTTTTGCAGCGTATATGATACAACAACAGCCATAGGTCAATTCAAAATCGAACCTATGGCTGTAAAACTAATTTGGAATTAAATTGCTTAACACTATGCTTCTTTACGGAGCGAGGCATGATATCGGTGAGTGTATACAAACCATGTAATGCTTGCTGTTAATAATGTCATTGAAATCAAGGTTGTAAGAATACTATATGTTTGCCAAATAAGTATCATTGACCAATCATATCCTATGAGCATTGGGAAGGCACAGCACATGATACACAAAATCGTAGCGATTAGCAAAATAACTGTTGCGATTATACTCTTTTTTGTCATTGGCTGCCGCTCATTCCTTTTCCTTCTGCGTAATCCTAAGAGAAAGAACAGAACAGCCAATAGGCAAAAAACAATTGTGGCAAACGACAAAATAATGTCTAAAAGCTGTGTGCCGCTTATTTCATATGATTGTGTTAGATTGCCGTCTAATATATCTTTAACTTTTAGTACCAGGCTGATATTGGTATTTGCGCCGTTGGTCAGTAAGCAGACGGCTGCTCGTTCATTTGGCAGCAGGGTCACTTCGGTACTGAAATTAGGATTGCCCCCTGGGTGCTCTATAATCGTTTGGTCGGCGTTTACCGACCAACCCGCCGCATAATACATTTCCTTGACAGCCGGAACAGACATATCACCCTGATGTGATTTTTCGATAACCGTATGGAATATTTCGGGTATATCCTGCACAATCCCCATCTGTATCCCCATCCAACGCGCCATATCTTTTGTACAAGAAATGATGTAGCCTGCGGGTTTATTCCCGGAATAATCCGGCGCGTTATATGGCGTTGTCATAAAAAAGGAAGACCGGTAGCCTTGTGCCAACTGTCCGGTGGCCCTGGCATCTTCTTTATAAACATACGTCTGGTGAAGACCTAACGGCTGAAATACCTGTTCCCTCATAAAGTCTTCATAGCTTTGTCCCGACACAGTCTCAATAACCAAACCCAATACGTCATAATTAATGGTTCCATAGTTATACTGTTCACCAGGAGGGAACGCTAATTCAGCATCTACCAGATTTTCCACAGTCTTTTGCAGTAAATCCGGCGTATTGCCTTGTGGAATATTTTGGGTATGCCTGCCATTTGTCAAGCCGCTGGTATGGTGAAGAAAGTTATTGAGTGTAAGGCTTTGCATATCAACAGGCTTCCCTTGATACTTTAACGCAAACCAAGGTAAATAATTTTGGACAGAGTCAGTCATTGACAGCCGCCCTTGCTCCTCCAGCAGAAGAATACCCATACCGGTAAAAGCTTTACTGACCGAAGCTAACTCATAAAGTGTATTTTCACTTGCAGTCAAACCCTTTTCACGGTCTGCATACCCGGAAGAAAAGTAGAACACTTCATCATCAGCAAGTATCGAGATTGACATTCCCGGTACACCTGATATACGACAGGAATCATCCAGCAACGATTGTATTGCAGCAGATTTCGCATCTGACAACGCATAACTTTGTGTTGCGAATCCTGAGAATACGATAAGTATCGCTATTACACAAACAATAGTCTTTTTCATAAGCTCTCCATTTCGAGTAAATTATGCGAGGATAATATAAACAACCTGTAGTACGCCTTATCCGCCTAATGCGTCGCTCCAATATACTTAATGCTAGACGTTCAATAATTAGATTACAATTGTAAACTTCACAGACCCATGTATATTATTTCTTGTTTCGCAAAAAAGGCCCCTCTGATTACTTAGCGGAAAGGTCAATGGTTTAAATCTTATGTCTACAATTTTTCTGCTTCATCATTACTATTTTATTAGGTATCAGCGTTGGTCTAACGACAAAAAGAAAGGAGACTAACCAATATGGCTAGTCTCCTTTCTTTTATAAAAATTTCACCCTATAATGATAAAGCTTAGTGCAGGCAAGCTTCATTAATCTTTCCATGTGACCTGCCATCCATATGACTGAAGTTTAAAGTATTTATTAAACTCCGCAACTACGGACTTCGCGTTCTCTTTCGATGTTGCATGAAATATAGTTATATCGACTATATTACAGTCTGAAATTTCCTCCAAACCTTTAAGTCTTGATGCATCTACTCCAATCTGCTTTAGACTCATACAATTTTTGAGTATTGTTAAATCTCCAACCGGATAAGTGAACTGCTTTAATTTCTTCAATTCTCCTATAACCTCTATATGTGATTCATCTATTGCACAGCTATCTGTCTCAAAAACCGTTAGATTCTTTAAAGCTTTTAAGAATGATAAATGTGGTATTGTCACTTGTTTGAGCTCTAGTTTTATTAACTTACTAAGGTTTGAAATATAAAGCAGGTCGCCAACCTCCATTTCTTCTAAGCTTAGTTCCTTCAAATTTTTTATAGTTCCAATTAATCCCCTATCAATTGAGTTCATTCTACATAATCTCAAACTCTTTAATTTCTTTATATCTTTCAGTGTATGTATATCTTTTAATGGAAGTCCTATTAATGTTAGCTTCCTTAACCCATCTAAAGAAACCAAGTACTTCAAATCAGACTCTTTAAAAGCTTCTGATCCTATCACAAGTTCTGCTAAAGAAGTCAACCGTTGAAGTACATCAAAATTAGTAATTTCATCCGCATGTATAATAAGTTCTTTAAGATTAACCATATGGGTTAAAATATCCAAAGATATTGCTCCGTATTTTTGAGCTTGATCAGCTCTAATAAATACCATTCTCTTTTTTTTCAATGTTTTTGAAGATACAAAACCACTTTCAACATCGTCTTTAAAATACTCTTCCCAAAATCCGCTTACAGGGATAAGGCTGTTCTCTTCGATATTCAAATTAGTCAGAGCCAAAATATCATCTAACAAACTTCCACTTTCACGGGATAATATGATTACATCTTCTTCTTCACGAATACCAATACTACTATTTCTGAGACTCGAATCGATAAATTCAAAGAAATGTCCCAAACTTTCTGCAATAACATAGGAAAAATGAGAATTATGATCTATCGTAATAATTTGCCCATAAACGCCCTTTTCTCCGGGGTCTAAATCTATTGCCAAAAATGAGCCACCACCATCTTCAGCAAAAGGAATCCAGCCTTCTCTGTAGTTCCCATCTTTTATTACATCTGATTTGCTGGATATAATATCGTACGCTGATTCCAAAAGGGACTTCCAGTTGCTTACTATCGATTCAATGTTCATCCAACCAAGACCAGCCATTATGCCAAAAATCTGCTCTCCTTCTCCATTAAAATTCATGTATAGCTTTCTGAAATCTTCTGGAAATTTGCAGTTCATCATGCTCTCGAAAAGATTTATTTCTGATTCCTCAACTGCTGGATTCAGTAATTCCTCTACATTTGGTATATGCGATTTTAATGTCTCTATAAGTAAACACTCTTCTTTTTTATTAGCTAATGACATATATTGGCCCCCATTCTACAGAGTCATAATAGTTTCAGTAAACATTCTTGGTTGATCATCAATCATTTTGTTATGATTCATCTTCAACAGTTCTATCAATAATTAATTCTATCTTAAATATGGAGCATCTATCTCCCGATTTAGCAATATCGTATCATGAATTTGTAAATATTGTTGTATTAAGTCATATGAAAAAAACTAAGAGTCATCTTAGGGGTTAATTTTATCTCTATATAAACTTCATTCACAACTAATTTTCACCCTATTTAATGGTACGGTTCAGCGTAACATCTATAGAACGCAGACACCTACACAAACACCTGCACCATTGTCTCCACAAGCCGCGTTGGATACGATTAATGCTTACTACGTTCAGCAAGCTGGCGATGCGCCTGACCACTCAATATTTGACACTACTGGAGTAACAGATGTTACTCCGTCGAACTTAACCTATGTTGATTATGCATTGAGCGTGGACGAGACATCTCCATGGACAGTACTTGAAATTCAAGAGATTGTTAATGAAGTTCATTCAGGACTCGTATTGACAGCGATCGGCACGGGGCTTTCCCATGCCGTTTTGAATTCCATTTTTATTCCCGTTCTTACCTTTGAGCTTAACTTAATGACCTTGCCTGTTTGGGTGTCCTTATTGTTTTTCTAAGTTTTGCTTGCTAAGCGACTCTATTCAGCATCATTCTGCTCTTCCAGCCATCTCAAAATCGCTTGGTTTGTTTCTTCCGGCTTTTCTTGCTGGATCCAATGACCGCAATCCAGATTGACCACTTCTGCATTAGGCACGAACTTTGTCAGGTTTTCAGACCTCTGGACCGTATCCCGGTCACCATAGATCATGAGGGTCGGCTGTACCATGAAAATGAAGGGGGTTGCGATTTTGGATGAGCTGTTTCATCCCTTCTTCATTTAGCGATTTGATTTATGCCTCGCATTTAAAACGTTCTGACTTTTGATGAGAATTAAACCCTAATTGATTGAGAAATACAGTAGCTCCTCTCTCCTATAGATCAGGGAAACAATAGACCCAGATTTATGCAGTACCAAAAATCCTTTTAACCATTATTTTGTTATTTATATTTCCTTATTCTGTAATATATTTTTTGCAATGTTGAAATTTTAGCCCTTCTTCAGATGAAGCGATCAATATTCCAAGCCTTCTTAATCGTGTTTCCTCTTTCTTGGCGCTCATTACCCACCAGATTGAATCTCTTTTATAGGATGGTGATAAATTAGTGAAGAATAGCCAGGCTGTTTGATTTGCCTTGATTTGTTCTTCATATTCTTTAGCAAGTTCCACGTTTCTTTGTTCAGAGGAATAGCCTTGTGCATCGGTTCTGTTGTTAAAGACGTGCATTCCTTCAGGTCTCATCTTTCCAAACTGTATTAGTGCTTTTACCTTCTTTACGTTCACAGCACTCCATACACTATTTACTTTGCGCGGAGTAAAGCGAATCTTATAGCTTTGTTTATCAATGGTTTTTCGTATACCGTCAATCCACCCAAAACAAAGAGCGGCATCTACTGATGCAGACCAAGTAAGGCTTGCACGACCTGTACTTATCCCAAAATAGCCCACCCAAATTTCACTAGCTTCAGCATGATGTTCTTCTAACCAATCGTTAAACTCTTCTTGGTTGTTGAAAAAAACTACATCTCCCATTGTTTCAGCCATTTTAAAATCGCTTGGTTTGTTTCTTCCGGCTTTTCTTCCTGGATCCAATGACCGCAATCCAGATTGACCACTTCNNAACTTTGTCAGGTTTTCAGACTTCGCAACCACATCCCGGTCGCCGTAGATCATGAGGGTCGGCTGCTGGATGATTGGGTTCACTTTCGCCAATAAGCGCCAGTTGCGGTCAAGGTTCCTGTACCAATTTATGCTGCCCGTGAACCCTGATGTTTCAAATGCGGAGACGTAAACGGCCAGCTCGCTTTCGCTCAATACGGGCTCACCGAGCGGTGTTTCTGCTCTGGCGAGATTGATCAACGCCATACCTGGCTCAGGTGCTCTGAGAGGCTCGTTCTTCCGGTACAGGTTGCGAAGGAACCTGTATGTATTGTCTTCGAATACGGCGTCCGCGACGCCTGGCTGTCGATTGAAGTGGACGAAATAGAAATCGCCGCCAAGTATTTCTTCCATGAACTCGATCCAGGGTTTTTCTCCGCGCTCTTGGTAAGGCAAGCTCAGATTTATCACTTTATTGACGCGGTTTGGATGCAACAAGGTCAGTCCCCAAACGACGAATGCACCCCAGTCATGACCGACAAAGGTAGCGTGNNAAGATCACCCGACAAGTGTTCAATGTCATAGTCTGTTACTTCGGTCGGACGGGATGAGTTGCCGTAACCCCGCTGGTTGGGGACGATGGCATGGTAGCCCGCTGCGGCAAGTGCGTCCATCTGATGGCGCCAAGAAAAGGCATGCTCTGGCCAGCCGTGGCAGAGTACAATAGGTTTTCCTGCGTTTTCTCGGCCTGCTTCAAACACTTCGAGTTCCACACCGTTGGCTGAAATAAGGGTGGGCTTGGGAAAATCGGTTGGATTAAACATTGAATTAAAACCTCCTTCTTGTGATACTTGTAGTATAATGAATAAAAGGTGACATCAAGGTGTCACCTTTCTGAAATCATGTAAAAAAAGAGGGCAATTATGGACAAAGTGGAGAGACTCATTTCGATTATCATGATATTGCTGAAAAAAGAGGTTGTTTCTACAACGGAATTCTCACAACTATTCAATGTCTCCAAAAGAACGATCCTTCGCGATATGGAAACATTGAGCTTATCGAACATCCCGATCTACTCTGTCAATGGGGTCAAAGGGGGCTACGGCATAATGGATGAATACAAGGTTGATAAACGCCTTTTAAGCAGCTCCGATTTACAGAATATATTAACTGCGCTCGGCGGATTGGAACAAATCCTCCGTACTGAAGAAGTTGAAAGAACGATAAAAAAAATAGAGGCAATGGTTAGTCCATTGTCTCTAAATCGTTCCATTCAACTGTCGTTTTATGATTGGGAAGGTCGGTCCGAGATTCTTGAAACCTTAAAGACATATCAAGAATNNCAAGAATCCATTTCAAAAAAGAGGCTGGTTTCGTTTGATTATACAGATAAGGACGGGGCTGTAACGAATAGAATGGTCGAGCCCTATGAGCTGCATTTTAGCGAATCGAGTTGGTACTTGAAAGGATTCTGTTTACATCGACAGGGATATCGAACTTTCAAGTTATCTCGGATCGATCATATTACTATGGATGAACGCGCGTTTCATCCTAGAGACGATTGGTCAGAGCAAGTACACGAAGCAAATTATCTACCTGAATTCGTCACGATTAAGGCCTGGATATCGCCTAGCATAAAAGATCAAATCATCGAAAGGTATGGTCGAAGAAGTATTGAAGACCATAATTCTGGATTTTTATTAGCAACCATTTATGTCCCACAAAATCGTATGGGATTTCAACTTTTAGCAAGCTTCGGCACTCATCTAAAAGTTGTAGAGCCCAAAACCTATGTTGAAGACTTTCGAAATTATTTATATCAAATGATGGAGAACTATTCCTGATATATTTAGCATTAAAGCTTCAACCTTCAACTCAACTTTTCACCCTATTTATGGTACGGTTCAGCCCGATTTGTCTTCACCGTGTGATACATCTGTTCCAAGATTTCAGCCACGTTTAGATTCTATTGTGATTGTGCGCCTGAGTCTGAACCAGCTGATCTTCTCAACTGCTGTGTTGCGGTCCCCATCTGCAGTTTCCGGGCAATCTGCTTGTTGCGCATTCCTCTGATACCTTCAATAGTCCTCCTTGCTTCATTTAGAGTTATATATACTGGTTCTCTCAAATTAATCACGTAATCTAGTGCTCCGAATAATAAAAAAAGCCCGCAAGCTAGTTACCTGCGGCTGTGAATTTAGGATATGTTGTTATTTATTATTATCTCTCCCCTCTGCAACAAGCCTTAGCCCACTTTCATGGAGTTAGTTGCTTGTGGAAGCTACACCAAAGGCTATACGCGTTGAATCGTGGCTATCATGACACCGGCAAATCCAATGCCTAACTGCACCAGTATTTCCGTGCGCCTAGGAGGACACGCTATGCGATTTTCAAGTGGCAATCGCCTCCTTCTGTTCCTTAGCTTTTGGGAATCCTTGATCCACACCTTGTTCTCTACGATTATCACGCAAGAGCTCGTACGTCACATACACCGGTCGCCCTGTTCGTGGTTCCAGCATAATCTCGGCATCAATGGCAAATACCTCACGCAGCGTCCGTACCGTCATTACACGCTCTGGCGAACCATGCTCCACCACCTGACCCTCACGAATCGCCACCATATAGTCGGAGAAGCGTGCTGCCAGATTCAGGTCATGCAGCACCATCACAATCGTCACCTGTTGACTGCGATTTAGTTCATAGAGCAGTTCCAGCACTTCAAGCTGATGCGCCAGGTCCAGATAGGTTGTGGGTTCATCCAGCAGGATCAGATCGGTTTGCTGGGCGAGCGCCATCGCAATCCATACGCGCTGACGCTGACCGCCAGATAGCGTATCGACCTCACGATGCTCAAACGCTGTAAGCTGTGTAACCGATAGAGCCCAGGCTACTACTTGCTTATCCTCTTTGGAGAGCTTGCCGAAGCCCCGTTGATGTGGAAAACGCCCATAGGCGATTAATTGACCGACCGTCAAACCGCTCGGTGCGGTCGGCGTCTGCGGCAGAATCGCCATCTGCTTGGCCACTTCCTTGGTGGACAGCGTACGGATATCGGCGCCATTCAGATAAACCGTACCATTATTCGTCTTGAGCAACCGACCGACTGCCTTTAGTACGGTTGATTTGCCGCATCCATTGGGACCAATAATCGAGGTAATCTGTCCACGCGGAATCTGCAAGTTCAGTTCTTTTACGATAAGCGTGTCATTATAGGCAATATCGATTTGTTGCGCTGTAATACTTTCCATGACGTCCTCCTAATTGGCCTTCGATAGTAAATAAAGAAAGTACGGAACACTGATGACCGTAATGACGATTCCCGTCGGCACATCTCCCCCCAAGCTAACCGTGCGCGTAATCGTGTCAGCCAGCACCACGACTAATCCTCCGGTCAGGCTG
>DFCS01000027.1 GCA_002367105.1 Hungatella sp. UBA3048 | reverse complement strand
CGTACTTATAAGACGCTTACGGTGCATTTCATTTACGGGTGGTCTTGACTGTAATAAAATACATCTATAAGAAGCCTCCCAAATGCATTATCCCGACGAAAGTTTAATGTTAACGGAGGTGACCTCTTATAGATGTATCCTAATTATAGCAAGGCTATCTTAGACTTGGAAGATGTTTTTATAAAAAAGTGATTCAGGTAGACTCTTTCTTAAAGGTTTTCATTGAAACCAGACCCTCTGAGTAGATCTGCCCCTGTTGTGGCTGCAAAACAAAAAGAGTTCATGATTATCGAATCCAGGAAATTGATGATTTACCTTTTCAGGGAAAGACTGTCACTCTAGTCCTTCGCAAACGGCGTTATCTATGTATTTCCTACGGGAAAAGGTTTTTGGAACACTATTCCTTTCTTCCTTCCTATCACCGTAGAACCAGAAGACTGGCTTTTTATGTTATTTCACTCCTTCACCAGACCTTCTCTCTCAAGCAGGTTTCACTCCTTACTGGTGTTTCTGTACCAACGATCTGCAGACTTTTGGATACGATCCATTATGCACCACCGGATAAACTGCCTGAAGCCGTTATCCATTGACGAATTTAAAGGGAATGCCTCTACAAGGAAATATCAATGTATGCTTGTTGATCCAAAGAAGCATCGAATTCTGAATATTCTGCCGGAGTCACCTGGCTGCTCGGCAGCAACTTTTTGAATTGGACTGTCTTCTGACACCGTTGATTCAGCAGGGTCAGTCCATTGCTCATATTTATACCGTTCATAAAGAGGAAATTCCCTGCTTGATCAAAACGATTTATAACTACATTGATACATCGCCGTATTTTAACGGAATTTTCGGAAGAAATCTATGATCCAGACAAGAAAAAGAAATAAAATACTTTCTTTAAAAATGTAACATATTCTCCGGAGATCCGGTACAGGCTGCAGTATCATGGACCGGCTTTGTCTTTTTTTATCAGCGAACAGACATTTGTCACACTTTTGATGTCGCTCAGGAAAATTATCTGCCGTCTTTTCTCAAGGACATAAATCAGATTATACTACTGATTTAAATTCTGTGAATTCATTTCCGGTTGCAATTTTTTTTCCAACGCTGCACCGATCATATTACCAGATACCTGACCTATCACTGCAGCAACATTCCCAATAATAAGAGCAATAACAACATTCTTCCAATCATTATTTGCACCAAATAAACTTGCACAGCCTGCAAATGTTCCCGGAATAAAGCTCAATAACTTAAAATTTGCTTGTGTACACATAATAATTACAACCAAAAACGCTGCGATTCCTGCAGAATAATGAAGTGGTATCAGTCTCCCAAGCAGAAGAATCAAACCGCCTTCCATGACTCCAACCAAATTTGTTGCCATATTAATCATCAATCCTCTTTTTCCGCCCTCTGTGCAGCAGTAGGATAACATTGCAACGAAACACACCCAGGTTAGAATTCCATATGCTCCACCAAGCTCTGTTAATATTGCACCAATAATACCAAAACTAATCCCCGCCCCTATTAACTGCTTCATAACCATTTTCTCCTTCTCGTTATTTATAAAATAATCTTTGCCTCCCACTGGAACACTTTCGCAATCTGCTCAATTTTTGCCTTTTGCTTTCCCGCAATTATCATCTGATGATGGCTGGATAACTCCTCCATAACACCTTCTCCATTCTGGTAATAAATCAAAGAGGCATTTTCGGCATCTGTACCCGGGAACTGCACATATTTTTCCAGCTTCGCCGGAATAACCGTTATTTTATCGAAAGTAGGCATGATTTTTGCAAGAACAATGTCTCCTTCCGTCATTTCACAATCAATCATATAGGCTTTTTCATTAACGATTTCCAATACCTTCGGAACCATTTTCCACTTCGAACAGAATGTCCTTGGAGCAAATCCTGCATAGCCGCAATGTACTCCCAATGCATGGTTTTCCGGCTCGTCTACTTCCGGAAAATCTTCAATTCTTTCATGACTGCAGGCCGCCTTTCCTACCAGGAATGGATATATATTCGTCATCATAATTGGCTGCTTCAACGACTGATACAAAATATACGTGCTCAGCAGTGTCAGCGTATCTCCCTCACAGCACCAGATGATTCCCTCGTTTTCAAACAGCATACTCCAAACCAGGCAAGGAGTTGTCTGGCAACTCATAGATTCATTTAAGCAGTTTGCGCCAACACCATCAACTCCTCCAAGTTCGTCAATCACTTCTTTTACCGCAATATACAATTTTGCCACCAGTATTTTGGATTCTCTGCTTACATTTTTAGCATTCACATTCCATGTATCGAATAAAAGTTCTGCGGTTTCATCAGATACCCCTACTGCTCTCTGGTTCACACTCTTCCAGCTTTTATAAATAATCTGAATGCCAAAGGACTTCTCCATCTGTTCTGTGCATTGCTGTTCCCACCAGTAAAAGCGTTTGAAAATGTTGGCTTGCATTCCCTCTCCGGGATCGTCCTGGAACATCAAGAATTTTGCTCCTCTCAAATGCTGTTTTACCGCGATTGCCCTTAATATTACCTTTGCCAGTTCAATGCTGTAGGGAGAAAACACGTTCATTCCATTGCTTCTCAAAAAGGAAATAATTTCCCAATCCCACATTTCGACAGTTCCAAACGGAGAAGTGAGAACCACCATCGGTTTGTTATAGGACTGAAGTAGCTCTTTTTGGCTGTACACAGCACCGATCAACTGAGGGAATACGATCGCATCTGCCTCCGGCATCTCTTCACCGATCCAGACCGGGTCCAAAAAAACTGCCACATCACCGTAATGCTCTTTTAACCTTTTTACCTGCTGTTCAAATTCCTTTTTTTCTCTTTCATTTGCTTCTTTAAACCTTACTGTTACAACACGAGCTTTTAAACTGTCCACGATGCTCACCTCTCTTACAATTCTTCATCTACTCTTATTTTCCGTCCCTCTTCACTGGATTTCTGAGCACACTGCAAAATCTTAATAATTTTGGCTCCATCATCAAAATTTGGTGCTATTCGTGTTCCATTTTGAATCGCCTCAACAAATTCATAAAAAGCATGTACGAAAGTATGCTCATATCCGATGATATGCCCTTCAGGCCACCATGCCCCAACGTATGGATGTTTGCCATTCGTTACAATGATACTTTGATACCCGCTTTCTGACGGTTCTTTCGTATTATCATAAAACTCCAGTTCATTCATACGTTCCAGATTGAAACACAGGGCCCCCTTACTTCCATATACTTCAAAGCAATTATAGTTCTTTCTGCCAGCGGCAAATCTGGAAGAATCAATAGTTCCCAAGGCTCCGTTTTCAAATTCAAGTGTCATGAAAGCAGCATCATCAACGGTTACCGGCAGCATTTCACGCAACAATCCATCGTTCTTGCTTCCCGCTGAAAATGTAGCTGCTCCCACTCCCGGGACCGGTCGTTCTTTTACAAACGTTTTACACATAGCCATTACAGAAGTTGGTTCTCCTATCAGGAACCTTGCCAGATCAACCGCATGAGAAGATAAATCATACAGGGGTCCTCCTCCTGCCTTTTTTTTATCAAGATGCCATGTGAGAGGAAAATTCTCATCCATAATCCAATCCTGCAAATAAGTTCCCCTCCAGTGATAGATTTTTCCCAATTTTCCATTCTCTATCATTTGCTTTGCAAACGCAATGGCCGGAACCTTTCTGTAATTGTGATTCAAATATGTTACAACTCCTGCTTTTTCTGCGGCCTCAGCCATTTCCACTGCATCTTTATATGTAAGTGCACAGGGTTTTTCACAAACCACATGCTTCCCGGCTTTTATTGCTGCGATTGCCATATCTTTATGCTCAATGGTTGGAGTTAAAATATCAATCACATCAATATCCTTCCTCTCTAACAGCGAACGCCAGTCTGTTGTATACTCTTCATATCCCCATTTTTCAGCGAACGCCTTGACTTTCTCTTCGTCCCGTCCCGCAACTGCCTTGAGTACAATTTCATAATCAACAGAAAAAAACTTTGGCAGCTGTGACCAACCATTGCTATGGGCTCTTCCCATAAATCCGGTACCGATTATCGCAATGTTCAATTTTTTCATAATCTTCTTCTCCTGCTTCCTCATTTTAAAGTGTTTCCAATTTTTCTAAGATTTTTTATGCTGACAGCAACGGCCTCCTTTTCCAATCCCATCCATTCATCTGCCGGATGGTCAATTTCAACCGCCAGAAATCCCTTATAATTATGTTCACTTAAGATTTTCGCAAGGGCCATATTATCAACCAGCCCAAATCCTACAGGTACACCGGAAAAGAAAAACCAATCTGTCGGTTTGGCATCCTTTTTCATTATTAAATCCTTTATATGAGTGGAGAACACATATGGCGCAAGTTTCTTCATTCCTTCAATCGGATCATCCAATAACCTCAGAAAGTTTCCCGTATCAAAGTTAATGCCGAAATTAGGAGAATCCACTGCCTGGATCATTTCCAGCATTTCGTCAGCGGTGAAATCAATATGATTTTCTGCAGCCAGTTTTACCCCGCACTCTTCCGCAATCTCGGCCGCTTCCCTATACATCGGAATTAATCTTTCAATCTGTTCCCGGTGATTTTCATGACGCCAGTCAAAGGCCGAGCCTGTGATTCTCATCACGTCTGTACCAAGTAACTTTGTTTTTGGAATCAACCGTTTCATTTCCTTAAAAGCCTCTGGATTTTTTCCTCTCTCCAATCCATTTGGATGTCCCCAGGCAAAAACACAGTCAAAGCCGTATTCCTTGATTTTTTCACCCAGGCTTATCAGGTAATTATCTTCCAGGCTTGGTAAAAAACACGTTTCCAGTGATACCCCGTCAACGCCCAATTCATGGGCAAACGCAAGATACTCTTCTACTGTCATCTGCTTTTCCGGCCGCTCCTGATCATCATACACCTCACCGAAAAGTCTGTGGAAGCAATAACTGTCAATACCAATCTTCATTGTAAACCCCTCCATTTTTTTATTTATAAAGCATTCTTTAATTTTGCACACGCATTGTGCACGTCTTTTTTTATATCAGAGTAGATCACTTTATATTTCTGATACTTTTCATAATTGTCATAATCCGGCTTCACGCAGTCCTTTTCCTGGATCGTTCTTTCTGTAACCGACTTGACACTCTGAAATATCCCAATTCCACTCCCAGTCAAAACCGCAGTTCCCCATAGGGCCGCGTCATTCCGATTTAATCTGACAAACTCATATCCGGTCACATCCGCTAAAATCTGTGCCCATATGATTGAATCAGCTCCTCCGCCTATCATCTTGATTCTTGTATGATCTTTCCATTCGGGATACATTTTTTTCATGCTGTCAATGGTTGCAGCCAACTCATATCCATAGCTTTCCAAAAGCGCTTTATAAAAATGTCCCTTTTTATGACTCCAGGTATGTCCAATCCATGCGCCTTTTAATTCTCCGTCAAAAGGCATTGCACTTCCGCCAAGCAAACCTACAGCCATCAGCCCTTCTGAGCCGCAGGCAATCTTTTTCGCCGATTCTTCAATGGAAGAAAAAGCCCTTTTCCAATCCATTGCAGTTTCTGAAAAGGTATCCAGAAACCACTTTAATGTTATCCCGGAGCCGGGAAGATATTTATGGATATAAAATTGTCCATTTAACAAAGAAGGGATTGCATCATAATCCTTTTGAGTTTTGTTTGGCCTGTATTCGTCAACAAGACAACTTAAGGCACCATAGGATGATGCTTCAAAAATCATATCACCTGTATTTAAAATACCTGAGCCGATGCATCCTGCAATCTTATCTCCTGCACCTGCGACTAAAGGTATCCCTGGTTTTAAGCCCATAATCTTGGCCATTTTCGAATCCAGGTGTGCGCAGATTTCATTATATTTTACGATTCTCGGCAACAGCTTCCTGGATATCCCAGCTCTTTTACATAACAGTTCTGACCATTCTCCGGTTTTTACATCTGCCAATCCTGTCCATGTAATGTAGGAGCTGCCTACTGCCGCATCTTCTATTCTGCAACTACCAAGCTTTCCGATTACATAGCTGCTTATTAGCATATATTTCGCAATATATCTTGCCTGATCCGGAAACTCCTCCACAAACCATTCACATTTAGGTGCCATCAAAGGAGCATTGGTCCCGCTGATTTCAAGAAAATCAGCTCCAAAATCTGCCATCTGTTTTTCAGCGTAAGGAACATAGCGAGTATCCAGAGAACATGACCAGGAGGTAATATCGTTCCACTCTTTATCCACTCCTATAAAACCTGCCATTTGTCCTGTGAATCCGATTGCAGCAATTTTGCTGCTTTCACTTCCGAAAATGCCGGTGACCCGCCTGACACATGACAAAACATTATTTAAAATTTCCTCTCCGCCTTGCACAAACACACCCGGTCTGGAACTGTCACTCTGAACAGAGCTCTGCGTTACGGCAAGACACCGCCCCTCTGTATCATAAATTCCTGCCTTGACAAAGCTTGTTCCAAGATCAATGGTCATAAAATAAATATTCTTCACACGTCCCTGCCTTTCTGCCGGCTGACATTCCTTTAATCAAATACAATCACATGCTTCAGCCCTTTCGCATCAGCCGCATGATCCAGAGCATCGTGAAAGAAATTGATGGAATATGTATCCGACATGATTAACTCCAGGGGAATCCTTTTATCATTTACCAGCTTTACACATAAGCGGTATTCCGACACGCTTTGCTTTGTACAGCCCTGGATGCACAGCTGCTTATAATGGATGAGGTTCGTATTGATTGTTACCATTTCCCTGTCTTTCGGAAGGCCTCCAAAATACAATATTTTGCCATTCATATTCATACAGGAAAGAGACTGGGCCTGTGCAGCTGCGGCAGGTGCAGCAATAATGCAGACATCCACACCTTTTTGGCCTGTCTTTTGCAATTCTTCCTCCACGTCTCCCTGAAGCAAAATAACATCAGGAAACAACTCTTTTGCCTTTTGCATGCGTTCTTCACTTAAATCATTGATAAAAATCTTTCCTGCTCCAAACAGCTTTGCCACCATAATATGCATAATTCCAATGGGACCCATTCCAATAATCAAGGTGTCTGCACCGGGGCCGGCATTTAAAAGCTTCTGACCGTTATAAACACAGCTGAGCGGCTCCACCAGGGCTGCCTCCTGATAGGAAATCCCCTCATCAAGCACTGCAACGTTCCCCTGAACAATGGCTTTTTCCGGAATCTTTACATATTCTGCAAAACCACCATCCATTGTCACGCCAAAGGCCTCATATTCTCCGCACAGATGAGTCTGTCCGCTCACGCACAAATCGCAGGTTCCGCAGCCAATATTCGGCGCAACAGAAACCCTTTGTCCGGCTTTATATGCTTTTACATTTTCACCGGCTTTAACAATATCACCGGCAAATTCATGCCCCAATGTCAGCGGCCTGCATTCTGAGACATCTTTATAACCATTTTTAAACATTCTTACGTCAGTCCCACATATAGAAGCTGCTTTCACCTTTACAAGCAGCTCATTTTCCGTTATTTCCGGAACCGGAATATCCTGAAGTTCTACCTTTTCTTTTCCCAGCAATCGAATTGCTTTCATTCTATCACTCCTTTTAATGCCCGGAAATCTCAACAGGACGCTTTTCCAAAATCGATTTCAGGCCTGCATGAACCAGTACCAACGCCATTTTTCCATCATAGCCTGTGACTTCCGGCTCCCCATCATTGAGGATGCATTCAATAAATGAATCTGCCTCTGAAACATATGCATCTGCAAAGAGACTTCTCCAGGAATTCACAGAGTCAGAAATGTTTTTCTGCTGTTCGGTTATTACTTCAACATCATCTGCCTTTTGCGTGCCGACTTTCACAAGTCCTTTTGTCCCTAATATTTCCGCACGAGCATCATATCCGTATTTCACATATTGGGCACCTGAAATAGTGCCGACAATTCCATTTTTAAATTCCAGCAATACCACACACGTATCATAATATTCGGGATACTGTTCTTTCACTTCCGGACTGCGAAAATTATGGCCTATGGCATGTATTTTCTTCACCTCGCACCCTGCATACCAACGCAAGGTATCAAAGTCATGGCTGTTCACCTCACCAATAGGCCCGTAGCTGCTTCTGACGTCAAACATCCATGCTTTTGGCTCACTTGGTCCATGGGTATTGGATTTTAATAAAGTCACCTCGCCAATATCGCCGGAGTCGATAACAGCTTTTCCTTTTTGAAAGTTTTTATCAAAGCGCCGCATGAATCCCAGCTGTAATTTAACACCTTTTTCCTTGCAGACACGAATCATATCGTCGCATTCTTCTTCATTTATGGCCATGGGCTTTTCGCAGAAAACATGTTTACCGGCATTGGCCGCAGCTATCACAATCTGATGATGAAATTTTGTAGGAGTAACTACAATAACAGCATCAATATCTTTATTCTTCATTACCTCTTTGTAATCGGTGTATATGTTTTGAACTTCTACTTCTTCCTGGGCTGCCTTAAGATTTTCTTCATCGGGATCGCAGATAGCTATCAATTCTGCATTTTTTACATATCTGGAATAGCTTTTTGCATGAATCATGCCTGCCCGTCCGCAGCCGATCAGGCAAACCTTTATTTTATCTTTCATATCAGGTCCTTTCTCAATGAATGCCCAGTTTTTGCATATCCTCTATAATTTTAATGCCGTTGCTTGTTCCTAATCTGGTCGCACCAGCCTCAATCATCATCTTTGCGCTTTCATAATCCCTGATTCCGCCTGCTGCTTTTACAGCCACATCTTCCCCTGCGTACTTTTTCATAAGCCTTACATGTTCCGGGACAGCGCCTGCTGTGCCAAAGCCTGTGCTGGTTTTAACAAAATCAGGCTTTACTCTGCCGGCGATTTTTGCAATTTCAATAATCTCCTCTTCTATCAGATAACAGGTTTCAAAAATCACTTTACAACAGATCCCGCTTTTCCTTGCTACTTCCACCAATGCTTTCATTTCATTTTCAATATACAAATAATCATGCTCTTTTGCCTTTCCCACATTCAGCAGGTAGTCAAATTCTTGGCAGCCATTTTTCACAGCATTTTCCGCTTCAAATACCTTGGCTTCAATTGTTGTCTGCCCCAGAGGAAAGCCAATGGCTGCACCCGTAAGCACCTCGGACCCCTCCAGCATTTCTCTGCACATTCTTACCGGGTAAGAATTAATAGCTACTGACTTGAATCCATATTTTTTAGCTTCATCACAAAGTTTCTGGAAATCCTCCCTTGTCGAATAGGCTTTTAAATTTGTATGATCCACCATTCCTGCAATCTCTTTGATAGTTAAAGCCATCTCTGTTCCTCCTTTAATCGTTTTTTACATCATACTACGCCGCTTTCGTTTTGTCAATATTTTCTTTCATATATTTTTATTTGTTTTCGTTTCAAAAGCGCAAATAATTTAAATGCTTTTTCTTTTGATAACCACTTTTGTTTTAAAAGTATTTCTATTGACCTTATGAAACATTTGTCCTAAAATAAAAGGAAATAAAACCATTTATAAAAGGAGCATCCATTGATATGGGAAATGATATCGTTTATAATATTGAACGCGCTGAAAAAATACTGGAAATCATTCGTTCACAGAACAGGGTCAGTGTAAACTACTTAGCTGATTATTTTAATGTGAGCAGTACCACAATCAGAACAGACCTTGCCAAACTGGAAAGTAACGGAGATATAATCAGAACACACGGCGGTGCAATGCTAAAATCATCACTGCACCGGGAACAGCTCATAAGCGAACGCTTGCATGGCGATAAGAAAACAATGATAGCAAGTAAGACGCTTGAACTGATTAATCACGGTGATACCATATTAATCGATACCGGAACCACCATGCTCTATTTAGCTCAGGCTCTTGTCAGATCTTCGCTTTCAAAATTGAGAATTTTTACAAATGATATTGAAATAGCCCGCATTTTAGAAGAAAAAGAAAATTTTGAAATACATCTTATGGGCGGAAAGATGAGAAATGGGTTTCATTATTGCTATGGTTATCAAATTATTGAAGAGCTGAAAAAATATAATTTTGAAAAACTGTTTATCGCCTCCTCTGCTGTAAGCCTGACTCATGGGTTAACTACCTCAAATGACGATTTGGCACAGATAAAAACTGCTATGATTAAGTCTTCTAATAATATTATATTACTCGCCGATTCCAGCAAGGTTAATCATATTGATTTTCAGTCCTTTGCTGAAATAAATGAAGTCGATGTATTAATTATGGATTCCGATGTACCTCCTCAATATGCTCAGAAATTAAATGAATGCATCTCAAAGGTGATTTTAGTTTAATCCTTTCTGACTGATATATGATGGCCCCTATACATTCCTTGAGGATAACGCTCATACTTTTCTGCATTAACGAGTTCATCTGCTTCATGATCCAGCAAGGCATTGAGGGTCTCCTCAACGCTGTTACGTCGCTTGGTGAAACAATGACAGATGAATCCTTAGAGAATTTGATGTTTCCCAAGGGCAAAACAGTTATGAACAAACACATGCCTGACTATGTCTATATCCGAAAAGAGTTATTGCGCAATGGCGTAAGCAAAAAACTCTTGTGGAGTGAATACTGTGAGGATTGTCGTATGGCAGGTGAAGAGCCTCTTATGTATTCTCAGTTCTGCTATTACATTCAGCTGGATGAGCAAAAACGCCGGGCTACCATGCATATCCCACGAAATCCTGGTGAACAGGTTGAAGTTGACTGGGCAGGTGATCCTGCTCACATCATTGATCCTGACACTGGTGAAATCACAGATGTAAATCATCAGCGAAGTGACTGGGCCCCCCTAAAGAGTTCATTTATCCGCTTCTTACTAACTGGAAGCGTTTTTTATTTTAAAAATGCAGTTCCGAAGGTGTCCATATTTGTCATAAAAAAAGGCAGGAAATCCATAATAACAGATTTCCTGCCCATTTTAAACTATATGCTCTCACCTATCCTTCAAACATAATCTTTCCCCCAACCACAACCAGCTTCACCTGTATATCCTCATCAAACACTATAACATCCCCATCCTTGCCGGGAAGTAGGCTTCCTTTTTTGTGGTTGATTCCCATGGCTCTGGCCGGTGTTAAGGTCATCATCTTGACCGCATCCACCAGCGGCACACCGGCGGTCTGAACCATAGTCCGCACCAGGCGGTCTGCTGTGGCTACACTTCCTGCAAATGCCGAACGGTCCTTAAGCTTTGCAACGCCGTCCTCCACGATTACTTTTTGTCCGGTTACCACATTACCCAGGATGGATTCCCCATCCCCGCATCCTGCAGCTCTCATGGAATCTGTTACCAGACAGATTTTATCCGGTCCTTTTATTTTATAAATCAGCTTCAGCAGGCTCTCCGGCAGATGCATTCCATCTGCAATGACCTCCACAAACAGCTCATCCATCAGGTAACCGCTCTCCACAATTCCGGAATAACGGAAAGAATTGATTCTTTTTACCATAGACATGCCGGAATAAAAATGGGTTATCATGCTGTAGCCGTTCTCATAAGCCCTTATTACATCTTCATAGATAGCATTACTATGGCCCATGGAGCATACGATTCCTCTTTTGCTCAATTCCCTTCCAAATTCCATCGCTCCAGGAAGCTCCGGTGCAGCCGTCCATCTGACAATATCATCACTGCAGCTGAGAATCTCCTGATAATCCTCCCGCTGTGGATTTTTTATATACTTCGGATCCTGAGCGCCCCGCTGTTCCATGGAAAAATACGGTCCTTCCAAATGGAGTCCCAATATATTCGGGATCCCCTTCTGGTGCCTGCTCTCTTTCATGCATTTTAATATACCGAACAAATTCTCTTTGCTGCTGGCAATGGTAGTGGGAACAATGGTTGTGGTTCCATGCTTCATATGGGTCCTGACGCCCGTCAAGATTGCATCCAGGGTGCCATCCATAAAATCACTTCCGCCTCCTCCATGGGTATGAAGGTCTATGAATCCAGGGGAAATGTAACGCCCCTTTACATCAATTACCTCATCACCCTCCAACCATTCCCATTGACCATCCTCCAGTATCTGTTCAATGATCCCATTGATCATCATAATCCCCGCCCCGTCGATTATTCGCAGCGGAGTTATTACTTTTCCATTTTTTAATATAGTTCTCATCTATACCCCCTGAGTCAATCAGATATTCGCAATCCTCTTCGCTACTTGATGAGGTTAAAATCTGGCTCATACCGGATAAGAATTAACATCCCCATAGAACCTGCAGCCCTCATGTGTCCTAAGAATCGATGCCGGGCATTCCTCGGAGATAGGCCCTGTCAGTGCTCTCTGAGCAGCCCATTGTTTATTTGCTCCGGGAACGATGGTGAATAAATGCCGTCCCGACAGCAGCATTGGTATGGTAAGGGTCACCGCATGAGTGGGTACTTGGCCGATGTTTTCAAAACAGCCGTCATTTACCTGCTGCTGCCTGCATATTGAATCCAGCTTTACCACCTTTACTTTCTTAGGATCATGAAAATCCGCAACTTCCGGGTCGTTAAAGGCAATATGCCCGTTTTCCCCGATTCCCAGGCATACAATATCAATCTCCTCTTCTTCCAGAAGTCTTTCATATCTATCACATTCCATTTCCGGATTATCCTTCTCCGGCATCAAGAGATGGACCGTTTGAGGCTTTACATCATCAAATATGGATTTTAGAAGAAAGGTACTAAAACGCTGGTTGGCATCCGGCTCAAGTCCGATGTACTCATCCATATGGAAAGCCTCCACTCTGTCCCATGGGATATCCTCTATCTGTTTCAGTGCCTCCAAAAACTCATTTTGGGAAGGAGCCGCAGCAAATACCATACGAATCTTTTCTTTCTGCTTCAAAAGCTCTTTCATGCAGTCCGCCGCATCCTTTGCCGCATATTTCCCCATCTGCTCTCTTGTCTGAAAGACACAGAGCTGCAGCTCATCAATCTTTGTTTTATAAACCGATTCAACCATAAAAATCATCCTCCTTCACTTTTGACAGCTCACCTCTGCACTCCCTTGGAGAGACCCCAAAATATTTCTTAAATGCCTTTGAAAAGCTGCGCGGATCTGAATACCCTACCTGGATACAAATCTCGTTTATAAGGCAATCCGAATTATTTATCATCTGCTTTGCCTTTTCCATCCGGACCTTTGTCAGATAATCCATATAATTCATATTCGTTTTCTTTTTAAACAGGCGGCTGATGTAAAAGAGGTTCAGATGAAACAATTCCGAAATCTCTTCCAGACTGGCTTTTGCGCAGTTCTCATCAATATAATTCCGGATGCGTTCAATCACATCTGCGTCTTCCCAGGTTTCCTTACCCTTCTGCGTCCGTTCCCGGTCAAGCTCCTCCCGCATCTCCTTGAACGTCTGCTTCAGCTCTTCGTATTTCGTGGGCTTTAAGACATAATGACGGACGCCTACGCGCATGCTGGCCTGAGCGTATGAGAATTCTCCATGTGCGCTTAAAAGAATCACCTTTATATTCAGCTTGTTCTCATAAATGTACTGCGCCACCTCAATACCTGTCACATGGGGCATCATGATATCAATCAGCAGAACATCGATTGGGTTGGATTCAATAAATGCAATGGCTTCCCTTCCATCTTCGCAGACGCCGGCCACTTCAAACCCCTCCTGCTCCCAGGGAAAATAATTTGCTAAGCTTGTACGGATTGTCACCTCGTCATCAACGATAAGTAATTGATACATGATATCCCTCACCTGATTCCTATTTTTCATCTTTGCTGCCTGTTATTTACAGTTCTTGCTTTTTAAGTTTTCTTTCTTAAATTCCTCTATATCCACAACGATACTCTTATGCCTTGATTCCTCTGCCGCGAAAGCCATGATGTGGCTGTCCACTGACAGTTCCGCGCTGGTTCTGGCCGACTCCCAGTTTTTACTCCGGATCATGGATATTACATCCCTCATCAACATGGTATCCCCGCCGCTATGAGTTCCTTCTGCCGCCTTTGGCCGGATAATCCTCTCCTCCGTCTCCCCAAAGAGGCGGACCGTTACGTAATTCTTCTCCATGTTGGCCCTTAAGTCGCCTTTCGTTCCCAGTATGCGAAGCTCTCTGGTCTCCGTAGCATTAAACCCATTTAAGTTAAAGGATGCCGTAATCCCGTCTTCGTACAGCATATTGACAACCTGGTGGTCGGCAACTGCATTGTCACAATGGAACACGCACCGGCCATAACCACCCTCCCGCAAAGCCATTTTTCTCGCCTCCAGGGAAGTGTCAACGCTAATCATGCTGGTTGGCCAGGCCACATTGTCCGTCAGATATTGCTTCATTGCTGAAAACGGACATTCCTGTTCAACGGAGCAATCCATACATCGTTCGGCGGAACCCGCCGGAGCATTTTCCTTTTTAAAATAAGTCAGTTCGCCAAAGGAGCTGACCTTTACACATTTCTTTCCTATGAGCCAGTTTAAAATATCCAGATCGTGGCAGGACTTGGCTAGGATGATGGGGCTAAAATTCCGGAAATTCCCCCGCACATAGCTGTGGGCAATATGCGTATAGGATGCATTTTCCGCATGATGAACGGAAATGATCCGCCCTATCGCCTCCTCCTCCAGAAGCTGTTTAATGGTGCTGAAAACGGGAGTGTACCGAAGAACGTGGCACACCAACAGATGACAGTCATTGGCCTTGGCCAGACGCACCAGCTCCAGACATTCCCAGGGCTCAGGCGACATGGGTTTTTCTAAAAGGCAGTTAATGCCTTTTTCCAGAACCATGGTTGCATGTTTAAAATGGTCCCCATCCAGAGTTGACACAATCACCAAATCAACATCCTGAAGCCGGCTCATCATGTCCTTTGCATTAGAAAACCTTCTCTCCTCCGGAACACCATATTTATTACCGACTTTTTCAAGCCTTTCAGGCAGTATATCACAGACATAGGCAATCTCTGCCTCCTCCGGATGGTTTAATATATAATCCGAATAGGCGGAGCCCCTGTTCCCGCATCCAATCACTCCTACTCTGACTTTCTTATGATTCAACATTTTTATCCCCCTATCCCTTTAATCCTGAAGTGGCAATGCCTTCCACAAAATAAGGCTGCGCTATGAAGAACAAAACAATACCCGGTATCAGGCTGATCAGCGTATTGGCCAGAAGCGGCCCCCATGATATGCTGGAGGTGCTGTCAATCAAGCTTCTGAGAAACAGAGATACCGTAAACTTATCAACTGAGCTTATGTAAATTAATTGGTTTAAATAATCATCCCAGGTCCATATGAATGTAAAAATGGCAACGGAGAACAGCACTGGCTTGCACAGCGGCATGATGATTCTTCCATAAATACCAAAGGTACTGCAGCCGTCCATATAAGCTGCCTCATCAAGCTCCTTGGGTATCCCTCGGATAAACTGCACCATCAAAAATACATGGAATCCATTTACCGCACAAAATGCCGGGATTGAAAAAGGCAGATAGCTGTCAATCCAGCCTATTTTGCTGAACATGATGTACTTTGGTATTAATGTCACCTGGGACGGAAGCATCATGGTTGCCAGCATAAATATGAACAGCGGCCATTTTCCAATAAAGTTAAGCCGCGCAAACGCAAAGCCTGCCAGGGAGCTGGAGATCACAGTTCCCCCAATAACGACTCCTACCATTACAAAGGTGTTTTTTAAAAAGTACCCGAATGAATGGTTCGGATTAATATTCCACCCATCAGCAAAGTTTTTCAAGGTGAAGTTTTCGCTGATTAATTGAAAATCACCGCTGAATATTTCTGAACCCGGCTTGAAAACACCGCTGACCAGCCATATCATAGGAAAAAGCATTATAAAGCTTCCCATGATTAAGATCACATGGGTTATGGCATTCTTGAATTTCTGATTATTCTTAATTCTCCTGTTCATGCAAAATACCCACATTTTATCAGTTTTCATAATACACCCACTTTTGAGACGATTTAAATATCACCAATGCAAACGCTAGTATAATGAACGTCAGCACCCAGGCCAGAGCTGATGAGTATCCCATCCGGTGGGACTCGAAAGCAGTCCTGTAAAGATGAAGCATGTACACGTATGTAGAATCCGCCGGACCTCCGTTTGTTATGACAGAAACCTGGGTAAATACCTGGAATGCATTGATGATGCCCATAATCAAATTAAACAGAATCGTGGACGATATCATGGGAAGCGTAATCTTATAAAACTGATTAACCTTTCCGGCCCCATCAATATCACCGGCTTCATATAATTCCCTGGGGACCTGCTTTAAAGCCGCCAGAAAAACAACCATAGCCGACCCAAACTGCCATGCCCCCATAAGCGCCAGGGTTGTTAAGGACATTTTGGGATTGGTCAGAAAGTCAAAGGGCCCCAGACCGAAGATTCTTAAGAATTCATTTACAAACCCGTCTCTGGACAAAACAATCTTCCATGTCACAGCCATAGCAATCCCTGCACCCACAATGGACGGGATATAGTATATGGTGCGGTAAACAGACATTCCCTTCACATTCTGATTTAGCAATACCGCAATCAGCAAGGCTGCAATCAGTTTGATCGGGACAAACAGAAACACGTACCTTAGTGTTATGAGCAGGCTGTGCTTAAACATCCTGTCTTCGCTAAACATTTCTATAAAATTCTGAAGGCCAATGAATTTAGCTTCACTGTAGATGGAATAATCAGTAAAGGACAGCCACAGGGACTGAATCATTGGCCCCACCGTAAACAACAGGACTCCTAAAATCCATGGAAGGAGGAAAAGGAACGCTTCTTTGTTTTTATACTTTCCACTGTCAAAAGGCTTTTTTTCACCGAACACAGCCTTCTCCTTTCTCTTTCTAATCAGCAGGCACTCACTCCTATTCGCTGAATTTCTCAAGTATCTTATTGCTTTCCTTCTCAACTACATCGAGGAATTCCTGAGGGGTATATTTGCCGAACATCATATTCTCAAATTCACGTACCAGCATAGAATGAATCTCCATATACCCTGACGGGAAAGGCTCATTTTCAATGTCCGTTGATGTGGATTTTTCAATACATTCAAGCATCCTCTTTTCCATTTCGCTAAGTGAACCAGATATACGGCTTCTGATCGCGCTGTTTCCCGGAACGCCACGCTCAAGCAGCAGGATATCTCCGGCGTCTTCACTGTTTACCATGAAATCAATCAATCCAGCCGCATTCTCAGGCGATTTGCAATCCTTTGTAATGCAGTAAACCATGCTCGGATTGACCCATAGGGCAGCCTTTTCCACTCCCTTGGGGGTACACTCAATCCCAAAATTAATCCCCATCCCCATATAGGTCTGGGTCATTGGAGAAACATTGATAATCATTGCAGTCTTTCCGGTCTGGAAATCATCCACATTCTGAGGATTGGAAGCTGTTATCTCAAGAGGAGGCATAATTCCTTCATCCAACGGCTTCTTTATGAATTCAACTACCGCAAGCCCTTCTGCAGAATTAAAAGCCACTGACTTTAAGTCATTGCTCCACATCCTGCCTCCACGCTCATAGATATATTTCTTGAAAGTGATGTCCGGTCCCGCAGGATTTACCATATTAGCAGTTCCCCAGACATCCGTCTTACCGTCCCCATCCGTGTCCATGGTCAGCTTTCTGGCTGCATCCATATAATCATCCCACGTCCAGTCCTCTGTAGGATAGGGCACTCCGGCCTTATCAAAATAGTCCTTATTGTAAAACAAAAGGGACGTGCTTACACCTGCCGGAACCGCATATAATTTTCCGTCCATGCGGTACATATCAAGCGTTGATTCTGATAAATTGCTTACATCAAGAATGCCCTTATCGATATACTCATCCAGCGGAACCAATTGGTTTCTGGCAACGTATTCGGCTACATTGGTATAGGACATCTGAACTACATCAGGCCCTGTGTTAGCCGCCAACTGAGTGGTCAGCTTGTCAAAATACCCATCCCAGCCTGAATACTCTGTTTTAACCTCTACGTCAGGTGCGATTTTTTTGTAAAGCTCCAGCGCATCAACCGTTGCCTTATGGCGCGTTTCCCCTCCCCACCACATAAAACGAAGAGAAGTATTGCCCTCCTTCCGGGCGGTATTTCCCTTGTCGGTCTCACCGGACTTTGAAGCATCACCGGCTCTCACAGCCTCTGCAGGCTTTTCCGTTTTTGCACCATTGTTCTGCATACATCCGGCCAGACTTAACACCATTGCAAAAGCAGCCAAAGAACATGAAAATAATTTTGCTCTTCTCATAAAATCTCCTTTCTTTGTGATAACATACTTTTTTTCATGGATTAATTGTAGCATTGTATGCATTTTTCGGTGAGATTTCATTTTATTCAAAATATGTCTTCTATTTGACCTCTTTTCTGCCCATGGGTGCTCCATTTGACATTTGTGCAAATTCAGAACTGTCCGGAAACTCCATATCACCGTAATAGTCAAAATCGATTCCGTCATCTGAGATCATATCGCTGTTGAAATTTTTAATCTCCAAAGCCATGTCCGCCGGTAACATAATTTTCACGTTGGTTCCAAGCCCTTCTTTACTCCTTATTGTCATGGAACAGGTCTCCTCATAGACCAATTTCAGGCGTTTATATACATTTTTGACTCCTATGTGAACCCCTAGGTTTTTCCTGTTATCGTAATTCATCATTTGCCTCACTTCTAACAGACGTTCCTTTGTCATTCCCAAACCAGTATCAATGACTTCAAGGCAGATCTTTTCACTCAGACGGTATAGCCTGATCTTCAGCTTACACATTCCGTCCTTTTCTTTTATGCCATGGTAAATAGAATTTTCCACCAAGGGCTGGAGAATCATTTTTATGATATAAAAGTCCAGCAGGCTGTCATCCACTTCCCATATCACATCAAACCGGTCACGATAGCGCTCCTGCATGATGGCCAGATAGCTCTTTGTATAGGATAGTTCCTCTTTCAGCATCACCTTTTCATTGGGATTACTCAGGGAAAACTTCAAAACGTCCGATAGATGTTCAAGCATTCTGCTTGCATGGTTTTCAAAGCCCAGTTGCCCGATGATACTCCAATTAATCGTTTCAATGGTATTAAACAGGAAATGGGGGTTAATTTGGGATTGAAGGGCCAACAGCTCCATCGCCTCATACCGGCTCTTTTTCTCTGCAAGCTGGGCTTTTACATAGCGGCTTTCAATGAACATCTTAATCATGTTTTGTATAATGTATCCATACTCATCCTTTGCTTTCGAGGTAAGCTCCGGAAGGGGATAAGGAGAATCTGCTGCTTCGATAATCTGATAAATTGTATAGATACGATCATAGCTGCGCTTTGAAGCAACATAAGATGCCCCTAGGGCTGCCGCAGTACTGACAAGGAAAATCAAGGCAATCCGCAGACTTATTTGATATAGAACCTCGTACAGCTTACCCGTAGGAACCCTAGATATGTAGGTATAACCATTTCCCTCCGACTTTACGGTAATATACCGATGCTGGAAACTTTTCCCTTCTGGGTTATCCCCATGATATGTAAAATTATATACTGCTCCGCCATCTTTGGAATAAATCTCTATTTCCTGTCCTTCCAGCAGATGAAGGGCGCTGAGCCGCTCGTCAAAATAAGAACCATAAATATTCAATGCCACCGTCCCTACCTGCTTTAATCCCGTATACAGCTTACGGTATACCGTGATCACATCCGTCGGTGATTCAAAGGAATAACGTTTGATTCCCCTGTACCTGGTCCAGGTAGTTTCATCCATTTTCCTTAATGCCCCTGCATCCTCCAACCATTCTGAATCCAGGAACTGTCCAGGCATCTGTCTCCCGTTGTTGCTTACCATAAAGCTGCTTTCCGGATTGTCAACCTGAAGATAGATGGAATGAATATACTGCCTTGAATTTGCTATTGTATTCATAAAATTCAGCATCTCAAACTCAACCGCCCGCTTCTCCGGCGTAACCGTATTACTGTCGGAATACTCCCCGTAATCCTGTTCCTTTGTATAAAACTCAAAATTCAGGCTTAAGGAATTTACCTCATTTAAAATCGTCTCCACGTTGGTCTGAATCTGACTTAAGAGATTCTCATTGTTCTTATTCAGTTCCCGCAGAAAAACGTGATAGACAAAATATAAGGTGATAGCTCCGCACATCAGGAGAACGGCAAAAATAGGAAGTGCAAAAGTAATAAAGTTTTTGATGAACCATTTCTTTTTCATGGCATTGTTTCCTTTGGTTTTTCTTTTGCTATATATTCCTTTCAGTATATCATTTCAAGACTGATCCCACCAGTGTTTTAGGATCTGAAAAGATGCCATATAAAGCAAAAAGAGGACGCTATCATGCATCCTCTTCTACAGCTAGTCTTTTTATTAAGATAATCTAAGGGCCCATTCCCTGCAGTCCAGCACTCTGGTGGCAATTCCTTCGTAGAACTCCGGTTCATGGCAGATCAGGAGAATACTTCCCTTATACTCCTTTAAGGCTCTCTTAAGTTCTTCCTTTGCCTCCACATCAAGATGGTTGGTAGGCTCATCCAAAAGAAGGACATTGGTTTCCCGGTTGAGGAGCTTACATAACCTGACCTTTGCCTGCTCTCCTCCGCTGAGCACCCGCACCTGACTCTCAATGTGCTTGGTCGTCAGACCGCATTTTGCCAGAGCCGACCGGACCTGGTACTGGGTATAGGAAGGGAACTCTTTCCAGATCTCTTCGATGCATGTGGTGGTATTTCCAGGGGCCATCTCCTGTTCAAAGTATCCAATGGAAAGGTAATCCCCAAGCTCCATATCTCCCCCTAAGGACGGTATAAGTCCCAGGATGCTTTTTAACAGGGTAGTTTTACCGATGCCGTTTGCACCTACTAACACTACCTTTTCCCCACGCTCCATAGAAAGATTCAAAGGCCTTGACAAAGGCTCCTCATAACCAATCACCATATCCTTGGTCTCAAAGATATACTTTCCGGCTGTACGTGCTTCCATAAAATGAAACTCCGGCTTTGGCTTATCTCTTGAAAGCTCAATAACCTCCATCTTATCCAGTTTTTTTTGTCTGGACATTGCCATGTTCCTGGTGGACACCCGGGCCTTATTCCGGGCTACAAAATCCTCCAGTTCCGCAATCTCCTGCTGCTGCCGCTTATAAGCCGCCTCTAATTGCGACCGTTTTACGGCATACACTTCCTGAAATTTTTCATAGTCTCCTACATAACGGTCCAGGCTTTGGTTCTCCATATGGTAAATGATGTTTACCACGCTGTTTAAGAATGGAATATCATGGGATATCAGGATAAATGCATTTTCATACTCCAGGAGATAACGCTTCAGCCATTCAATATGCTGCACATCCAGATAATTCGTCGGCTCATCAAGGAGAAGGATATCCGGCTTCTCAAGTAAAAGCTTTCCTAAAAGGACCTTAGTCCTCTGGCCTCCGCTTAGTTCCGTCACGTCTTTATCCAGACCCATGTCGCTTAATCCTAAGGCTCTGGCTACTTCCTCCACCTTTGAATCAATAATATAAAAGTCATGGGCCATGAGAAGGTCCTGAATGGTTCCAAGTTCCTCCATCATGGAAGCCATGGTTTCCTCATCTGCCTCTCCCATTTTGTCACAGATCTCATTCATCTGTTCTTCCATCTGAAACAGGAACGCAAAAGCGCCTTTTAATACATCCCGGATGGTCATCCCCTTATCCAGCACCGTATGCTGGTCCAGGTAACCGACCCGGACCCGTTTCGCCCACTCCACCTTTCCTTCATCCGGCTGTAACGTTCCGGTTATTATATTCATAAATGTGGATTTTCCTTCTCCATTGGCTCCGATCAGGCCGATATGCTCTCCCTTTAAAAGGCGGAAGGATACATCCTGAAAGATGGCACGGTCCCCGAATCCATGGGTCAGATGTTCTACGTTTAATATGCTCATTGAAAAACTCCTTTATTATTACGGTTTACTTTGGCTTTTCGCCGGTTTTTCACTATTATAAATACGAAACATCATAATTCTACATGACAGAAGCAATTAAGGCAAGCAAAGGTTGCAAAAAAAGTCAAAAACGTTTATGATAAACCCAAAAGAATTTTCCATGGAAGGGTTAAATTTATGTATTTATATACTTGGTATCAATGGCTGCTGTTTTTCTTCATCTATTGCTTTATTGGCTGGATCATCGAATCCACTTATGTTTCCGTAAGAAGCCTTCATTTTGTTAACCGCGGTTTTCTCAGACTTCCCCTTCTTCCTCTCTACGGAAGCGGGGCGATAATCATGCTGTGGCTGTCCATTCCTGTCCAGGGCAACTTATTCCTGGTGTTTCTCTTTGGCATGCTGGGGGCTTCCGCTCTGGAATACGTGACCGGATATGTCATGGAGCGTCTGTTTAAAATGAAATATTGGGATTACAGCAACAATCCCTTTAATTTAAACGGTTATGTCTGTCTTACCAACTCCATCGCCTGGGGATTTCTTACTCTTTTGCTGACGGAAGTTATTCACCGTCCAGTAGAATGGCTGGTCCTTCGATTAAACGGGACAGCGTGCATCATCCTTGTGATTATGGTTGGCCTCCTTTTTGTCACTGATGCCATACGCTCCACCAAGGAAGCCTTAGACCTTGGCCGCATCCTGGAAACCATGACCAAGCTAAAGTCCGAGCTTGATGAGGTTCAGGTGCAGATGGCTCTGTTAAAGGCGGAAACCGCCCAAAGGGTATCCGACATAAAAACCGAGACTATTATGAAGGCTGCCAGTTTAAAGGGAGAAACCATGGGAATGATTTCCTCTCTGAAGGCCGAAACTGCCAGTGCATTAAAAGAATCCGCCTTAGTGGAGCGCCTTCAGTCACTAACGGAAACCAAAGAGAAATTGACCGGACGTCTGACCTCTTATCGAAAGGGAATCCTCCGCCGGAACCCTACTGCTTCATCCCGGCTGTTCGGTGACGCCTTAAGGGAATTAAAAGAATATTCCAAAAAATATAAAAAGTCATAATTTAAAAAATTTAAAGATATAGAAGGAGCCTGGCTAAAAGCCCAGGCTCCTTCTATATTCTGTAAAATCTTACATCATCTTATCTACCATAGCCATAACAGCCTCTCCAAGCTTTGCAGACCGCTCATCCGCATCTGCCATGGTATCACCCTTAACGCCATAGTAAAATTTAATCTTGGGTTCTGTTCCCGAAGGCCTTACACACAGCCATGCATCCTCTGTCAGATCGTAATAAAGTACATCAGACTGGGGCAGTCCGGTTGGTCTGGTTTCCCCTGTATTCATATCTTTAACGGTATCAAGCTTATAATCCCTGGCAGAAAGAACGTGATATCCGCCAACTTCTGTTGGAGTTTCCCTGCGCATGGTCTCCATGATCGCCCGGATCTTTTCCTGTCCCTCAATGCCTTTTAAGCCGATGGCCTTTACCGCATCTTTATAATAGCCATATTTCTCATACATGGCAATCATGGCATCCCACAGGGTCATGCCCTTTGTCTTATAATAGGCGGCAGCCTCACACAAAGCGACCGTAGCGGAAATGGCATCCTTATCACGGGCATAGGTTCCGATCAAGCAACCATAACTTTCCTCCAGGCCAAACATATAGGTTCCGTATCCGGTGGCCTCTTCCTTTAAAATCTGCTGGCCGATGTATTTAAAACCGGTTAAAACCTCAATAAGCTCACAGTTGTAAGCCTTCGCCACCGCATCCACCAGATTGGTGGTAACAATGGATTTGACTACCTGTCCATCTGCGGGAATCGCTCCTCTTTCCTTCTTCTGGCTAAGTACATACTCGCACAGAAGAGAACCGGACATGTTGCCGGTCAATGGGATGTACCCGCCGGATTTCTCATCCTTTACATACACCCCAAGACGGTCAGCATCCGGGTCGGTTGCCAGAACCAGATCCGCATCCTTTTCCTTTGCAAGGGCAAGGCCCAGTAAAAAGGCTTCCTCTGCCTCAGGATTTGGATAGCTGACCGTTGGGAAGTCACCATCTGGCAGTTCCTGTTCAGGAACCACATACACATGGGTAAAGCCGATTTCCTTTAACGCTCTTCTTGCCGGAAGATTGCCTGTACCATGAAGAGGAGAATAGACAATTTTAATATCATTCTGCATCTGGTCAATGGCATCCTGGTTTACTACCTGAGCCTTTACGTGGGCAATATATTTATCATCCAGATCAGCTCCGATGATTTCATATTTACCTGATTCCTTTGCAGCTTCCACAGTCGTCGTCTTAACGGTTGAAATATCCGTGATATTCAGGACTTCTGCGGTCACCCCTTTGTCATGAGGAGGAGTAAACTGGGCGCCATCCTCCCAGTATACCTTGTATCCATTATATTCCGGCGGATTGTGGCTGGCCGTAATGTTGATACCGGCAATACAGCCTAACTCCCTTACAGCAAAAGAAAGCTCCGGTGTTGGACGCAATGATTCGAATTTATAGGCTTTGATCCCATTGGCGGCCAGCGTAAGTGCTGCTTCCTCTGCAAACTCCGGAGACATGTGCCTGGAGTCATATGCAATGGCCACACCCTTATTAACGCCGCCCTGGCTTATTATATAATTTGCAAGACCCTGGGTCGCTTTTCTTACTACATAGATATTCATCCGGTTGATTCCAGCGCCGATGATCCCTCTTAAGCCAGCGGTGCCAAATTCCAAATCCTGATAGAACCGCTCCTTAATCTCATTCTCATCGTCACCGATCCCCCGGAGTTCTTCCTTTGTCGCCTCATCAAAATATGGATTTAAAAGCCATTCCTCATATATACTCCTGTAATCTTTCATAAGCAAAATACTCCTTTCCCGCCTAAACTGTTATGGATATTATAAATCATAACATGGTAAAAGAAAAGTGTATTTCCATTATTTTGTATCCAAACTGAATCAACGGGAGTTTCATTCAATTATGGATTCTTGACAGGAAAAGATTCCGCAGGGGCTGCTGAATCTCTAAATCCTTTAGCTTTTCAATATTCCGTGCGGGAATCCAGGCTTTATTGGCATTATAATAAAAATTAATCTGCTTCCAGTATTTTTCAGGATATAAAAATAAATAGTATAGGCATATCCTGTCTGCATCCGAAAGAGGGAGAACCTTAGTATAAGTTTCCAGCATGGCCATACCAAGCTTCAAATTCCAGTCATGCTTTTCCATGGCTTTCCGCATGAAATGATACAGGTCCTCCATCTGCATGCCCTTATGCATGCGGTTGAATTCCACGATAGCCACATCATGAAAACACATCAGGACGTGGTGCTGGTTTAAGTCCCCATGACACAAATACTCCTCACTGTCCCTCCGGTTTTCATAAAAGCCTGCCATCCCCTTACAGGCTTCCATGGCCTGTTCGAAAAATATATCATAATTCCCCATGACACATAGTTCAAACTCAGACTTTTTTCGTTTATTCCGGATGAACGTGCGGGCGCGTACCAGCTCCCTGTTATGGCGTTCCATTTCCTCAGCCGGCTGCTGTACCAAAATGGACCCCAGGTTCCATTCCTCTTTAAAATCAATCCGCCGCAGCACTTTATGTAAAGAAGCAATTTGTTCAATGGCACATAATACCTCTTTGCTATCCTTCAAATTGCATTCCCGATCCGCATACCAGTCTTTTACAATCCACCGGGATCCATCCTCGGCACTGGAGAGGAGTTCACCATCTTTATTCCTGACGTAACGGTCCACTTTCAAGCGGCAGGATTCTTTCATCTGTAAAAATACCTGATCTTCAAATTCCAGGCGCTTTAAGGTTCCTTTATATTCCCGAAGCAGTTTAAGCCCCTGATTCGACTCACACAGCCAGGCGCCCCGGCCGCGTTTCACATCCAGAATTTCAAGCTCATACTGCGAAAGCACCTCTGTGTATTTCTCGTTCACTTGCCACCCCTCCAACTCTTAGCTTATCAGCTACTTCTAGGGTATGAAGAGGTGGAAAAAAATATGCAAAATACGGTAGAAAGTTATACGTGCCTTAGCCTTGTTCCTTAATAAATTGTTCTGCTGATTTCATCAAATATTCCCTGTTATTGCATTCCGGCTTTTCAAGAACCAGCTGGAACAAACGGTTAAGCACCGTTCCCATCTCAGGCCCCGGCTTCATGCCTGCATCGATCAATTCCCTGCCGGTAACGGCCATGTCCTTCAGGCGGATACAATCCCCATTCTTTAAGATTTCCTCCGAATACTGCTCCACCATTTTTAGCCTGGTTTTATAGGATGCATGGCAGAATACCTTCTGAAAGCACAGCAAATCCTTAAAAAGCTCCGGGGAAAGGGTGCTCATCACCTGCCGGATGGCCGGCTTATGAGCCGGAATCTCTGTTTTCCACAAACTGACCAGGGTCTTTGTCTGATAGATGGTATCATTATCAAGCTTCAGTTCCTTAAGGATCCTTACCGCATCCTCAGGCTCCTCAAGCCTTAAAAAACCGGTCCAGCGCATGTGCTTTTCAGGCGGCAGCTCGGTAAGCCTCCCTGCTTCAGTCAGCTTCCTTCCCGCATCTTCAAAATGCTCTGAGATATAAGGGCCGATCCCGTTCTCATATACATCCTTAAGCCTTCCGGGATGATCGGAAAGGAGGAGCTTTGTAAGCTCCACCTGGATCCGTTCCTTGCTGACCTTAGCCATGTTGGGGGCTATAACAGAAATTGCCGCTTTTGTATTCGCTTCCATGTCAAAGCACAGCTGGGCAGAAAAACGGATGGCCCTAAGGATCCTTAAGGCATCTTCGTTAAACCGGTCATGAGGGTTTCCCACGCAGCGGATGACCCGGTCCTCCAAATCCTTTTCCCCGTCAAATGCATCCACTAACCCCTCACGGTCGCTGTAGGCCATGGCATTGATGGTAAAATCCCGGCGTTTCAAATCCTCCAGCAGGTTACCCGTAAATTCTACGGATTTGGGGTGACGTCCATCCTCATACTCTCCGTCTATACGGTATGTGGTTACTTCATAACCTTCATGGTCAATAAGTACCGTAACCGTACCGTGCTGGATTCCCGTATCAACCGTTCTATTAAATATTTCCTTTACCTGTTCCGGCTTTGCTGAGGTTGTGATATCCCAGTCTTCCGGCGACCGGCCTAACAGGCTGTCTCTCACGCAGCCTCCCACCACATAGGCTTCAAAGCCGCTGGTATTCAGTTGTTCGATGATTTTCCTCGCCGCCTCCGGAACCTGAATCTTTATCACCTTTTTTACCTCCTGATTTTCCTATCCTGCCGTTATTAATACGCTCTGCCCCAGTAAACCATCTTAACTGCAGGTTTTCCGCAGCATACACAGGTATCGGCAAGTGTTTCCTGCTTAAATGGCATACAGCGGGATGTTGCTCCTGTAATCTCCTTGATCTTATCCTCACATTCCTGGGAGCCGCACCACATGGCCTTTACAAAGCCCGGTTTTTCCTCCACAGTTTTAACAAAGGTATCCATATCCGTTGCCTCGTAGGTATGAACATCCCGGTGAATTCTGGCGCGTTCCAGCATATCCTTTTGGATTGAGTCCAGAAGCTCTCCTACCTTATTATTTATCTCATCTAAGGATACGGTAATTTTCTCATGGGTGTCACGGCGCACAAGAACCGCCTGGTTCTCTGAAATATCTCTCGGACCGATTTCCACTCGAACCGGAATACCACGCATCTCTGATTCGCTGAACTTCCATCCCGGGCTCTTATCAGAATCATCAACTTTTACTTTATAATTAGAAAGAACATCTTTTAACTCATAAGCTTTATCAAGAACGCCTTCCTTCTGCTGCTGAACCGGAACGATGATCACCTGGATCGGAGCTATTCTGGGCGGAAGCACAAGACCGCTGTCATCACCATGAACCATGATGATACCACCGATAAGTCTGGTGCTCAATCCCCATGAAGTCTGATGAACATACTGAAGTTTATTTTCCTTATCTGAATACTGAATATCGAAAGCTTTTGCAAACCCATCTCCAAAGTTATGGCTGGTTCCTGACTGAAGCGCCTTTCCATCATGCATCAGGGCTTCGATGGTATAGGTTGCCTCTGCTCCGGCAAATTTTTCCTTATCCGTCTTTTGACCGCGTATAACAGGCATTGCAAGGATTTCTTCACAGAAATTTGCGTATATATTTAGCATCTGCTCCGTTCTCTCCTGTGCTTCATTGGCTGTCGCATGAGCCGTATGGCCTTCCTGCCATAGAAACTCTCTGGAGCGTAAGAACGGTCTGGTGGTCTTTTCCCAGCGCACTACGGAACACCACTGATTATAAAGCTTCGGTAAGTCCCGGTAGGACTGGATCTCTCTGGAATAAAAATCACAGAAAAGGGTTTCTGAGGTAGGTCTGACACAAAGCCTTTCCTGTAACGGCTCCAAACCTCCGTGGGTTACCCAGGCCACCTCAGGAGCGAAGCCTTCTACATGGTCCTTTTCCCTTTCAAGAAGGCTTTCCGGAATAAACATAGGCATGTAAACATTTTCCACCCCTACTTCCTTAAACCTTCTGTCAAGCTCGCTCTGGATGTTTTCCCAGATGGCATACCCTGCCGGTTTGATGACCATGCAGCCCTTTACGCTGGAGTAATCAATTAACTCTGCTTTCTTTACAACATCCGTATACCACTGCGCAAAATCCACCTCCATGGATGTAATCGCCTCTACTAATTTCTTTTCCTTTGCCATAACAATTCTCCTTTCCTATCCTCATAAAAAATAAAAAGAGCCATCCGTTCCCTAAAAGGGACCGAACAGCTCGGCGGTGCCACCCAATTTAGCCATGGACAATGCCATGACTCACTTTATTATCCGTTAACGCAGGAACTGCGCCGCAGTTTGCTGCGGGACTCCGAGGTAGGTTGGGTTATGAGAGGTATAAAGGCCTTTCAGCAAACAGCCTTCTCTCTGGGATACATCATCACCTACTGGTCCTCTTCAACGTCTTAGTTCTTCATTATAATATAAGATTGTATGGTTGATTTTACGTTATTTGCAAATGTTTGTCAAGTGGGTCCGGACTTGTCAGCCAAAGTATTTCATTCATTCCTCCGGATCCAGACTTTCCTTTCCATCATGGCAGCACCAGCACTCATATACCTCCACAATATCTTCCACAATCAATAAGCCGATAGGGCCAAGAATAAATCCCAAAAGCCCGAAGAGCTGAAGTCCTACGTACATGGAAGCAAGGGTTTCCAAAGGCGTAAGGCCGACTTGTCCTCCCATGATTTTAGCTTCCATGATCTCTCTTAGAAAATAGCAGATCACATAAATGATGATCAGTCCGATTCCGTACTTCCAGTTCTTATTGATCATGGAAAATAGGGCCCAGGGAATGAGCACCGTCCCGGTCCCGAAAATCGGAAGCGCATCCAATAGCCCGATCCCGATCCCGAATAATATAAAGTAGGGATTTCCCAGTAAAAACAGTCCTGACGAACAAACCACCATGGTAAACATCATGATAGCCCCCTGAGTTTTTAACCAGGCGCTTCCCACCGTTGTAAGCCGTCTTCCCAGCATGGCATATTCAAAGCGGAATATGGAATTGTCCCGTCTTTCCCGGATCTCATCCATTTCCTGAAGGGACAGGACCGTGGCAATAAGCAGTATGATGATGATAACGGTTGCCTGAACGATCCATTTCATAATGGTCATGGAGTTTACCATGAGAAAAGGCATGATCCTGCTTTTAATGGCAGTCTGCCCTCCTGTGATGATATCCCTTACGATTTCTACCGCATATCCGTCAGGCAGCTTTAAAAAACGCTCTGCAAAGGAACAGTTATCCATGAGCCAGTGATCCACGCCTTCCAGGATTGCAGGAAGACTTTGAAGCAAAAGCCTGGCTTCCAAAAGCAGCTTTCTTCCACCCACGTAAAGAAGGATCCCAAAAGCGATCATAAGAAGTATGATCTCTACTCCGCCAATAACTGCAAGGGGAATGGAAATCACCTTTCCCTTTACAATGAAGCGGGTCTTTTTCTCAACCCAAAGAGCAGAGGGCCGTAGGGAAAGGGCAAATACATATGCAATCAAAAAGGGAATCACAAGGGGCAGCAGATATCGAAAACACAGATACACTGCCCCTGTAACTCCCAATATTAATAATGTTTTCTTCAGTTTCCTGCTCGGTTTCACCATGGACTCACCTGTTTCTGATTTGTACTTCTTTTGTACAATCACTATTATGAGCCGTCCGGTGAGAAAATATGCGAAATCTGATTAGTAAAAAATTCCTTCTTTAAGCAATTCCCGGTATTGAAAACAACTCAAAGACTTCTCCCTTTGGTTTCACTGAAAAACTCAGCCTTTTCTTTGTGACTGGATGGTAAAATGATAAACTGTAAGCAAATAACGCCACGTTACCGCTGGCAGTATTCTTTTGAACCTGGGGATTGTACTTCCGGTCACCCCACAGGGGTGTGCCGTGACCCGCCATCTGTACCCGGATCTGATGGTGACGGCCGGTTTTTAACGTGATCTTAGTCAGGCTGCACTCTTCATTCCCGATGTTTTTGTTTTCCACAACCTGATAATGGAGTTCTGCGAGTTTTGCACCTTTTATCCCCTTATCCACAATTTTAGAACAATTAGTTTTTCCGTCCTTCCACAAATAATCCACGTAAGCGCCAAAGTTTTCCACAGGTTTTCCACAAACCACGGCATAATAAATTTTCTCCATTTGATGTTTAGAAACCTGACTGCTTAAGGACTCAGCAGCTCCTTTGGTCTTTGCATACACCATGACGCCTCCAACCGGCTTATCCAGCCTGTGGATAACTCCCACATAAGGCTCCCCTTGCTTTGGGGATAACGTGTTGATATGTTTCTTCACCTCGCTGACCATATCCGGCTCAAAGGATCTTGCGGTTTGGGATTCTATTCCCACTGGTTTTTCTACCACCAGTATCTCATCATCTTCATACAGTATGTTAAGATCCATGTCTATGTTTTACTCCTCTTTCTTCCATGCAGCCATCATAGCTTCCACAGACCGGCTCATCTCTGCGCTGAAATCAGAATTCCATTTGCGTTTGCAAAAAGCCTTTATCCATCGCTCAAAGTCCTCTTCCCTGCCCTGGGTCTTTTTAAGCTCCAGGGTAAATTCCTCCGGGCTTAACCGGCGGTAGGAATTCGTGGATACCACAGCCTCAGGCTTAAGCCGCTCCGGCTTTTTTCTCTCCTGCTGCTGCCTGGAGGGATATCCAAAGACCACCATGGCCGCCGGAACCGCATACTTTGGAAGGCCGAACAAATCCCTGTGGGTTTCATAATGCTCCATAATATCCCCAATGTAACAGGATCCAATGCCCATGGATTCTGCCGCCACAACCGCATTCTGAGCGGCTATAAGGGCATCATCACAAGCCAGCAAAAGATCTCCAAGTCCAGGATGGCGGACCTCTTCTTCATAGTGGCAGAACAGCTCGTACCACTTCTGATAATCTGCTACAAAAACCAGCACTAGCGGTGCCTTTGCAATAAATGGCTGGTTATCGCAGGTTACTGACAGAGTATCCTTTCGCTCCTGGTCCGTCACATCAATAATGGAATACAGGGTCATGTTTCCTGCCGTAGGAGCCTGAAGGGCCGCCTCTATAATAGCCGCTTTTTTCTCCGGTTCAATGGCCCGGTCCTCATATACACGGACAGATTTTCTTTCCATAAGTTCTTTTATCGTCTGATTCATAGGGCGGTCATACCTTTCTTTTATAAATTTCATTTATCTATTCATTATATTTTATTGTTTCAATTATGGCAAACTCCTTTTTATAATTTTATCTTAAAAAACTATTGCATTTTTTTCATGTAAAGTGTATAGTATATAAAAATACAATACATAGTATTGATTACTACATTAAAAGTTTTCATTTTCTACAAGGAGGTTTTCCATGGAAATTAAAATTAAAGATCCGGTCAGCGCCCTCACACATTTTATCGCCATGATACTGGCGCTTATTGCCGCAACACCACTGCTTATTAAGGCTTCTTCCGACGGGGGGCTCCATATGGCCGCCCTAACGGTTTTTATTATCAGTATGGTTTTTCTTTACGCAGCCAGCACCATCTACCATACTCTTGATATCTCACCGAAAATCAACCGTCTGCTGAAAAAATTAGATCATATGATGATTTTCATCCTGATTGCAGGAACGTACACGCCAATCTGTCTGATCGTTCTGGGTGATAAGACTGGCTGGAGCCTGCTTGCTCTGGTTTGGGGCATTGCCATTTCAGGAATTATCATAAAAGCATGTTTTATTATGTGCCCTAAATGGTTTTCGTCCAGCCTCTACATTGCCATGGGCTGGGTTTGCGTTCTGGCATTTTCAAAGATTACGGATACCCTTTCTTCTGCCGGGTTTCTCTGGCTGCTTGCAGGTGGTATCATCTATACCATAGGCGGCATTATCTATGCTCTGAAGCTTCCTCTTTTTAATGCTAAGCATAAAAGCTTTGGATCCCACGAGATCTTTCACCTATTCGTCATGGGCGGAAGCTTATGTCATTATATCCTGATGTACCATTTTGTTGCCTGACACCGGAAAAACCGTCAGTCCCGCATACTCGCGGCCTTGACGGTTTTTCTTATACTATTTCCCCCATCAGTTTTAGCTTGTCCTTCCTGGTAAGTTTTTTAATAGCGGCTTCCCTCCGCATGGCTTCTTCTTTTGTGGAAAACTCCTCCCAGTAAGCCAGAACCACAGGTCTGCGGGCTTTTGTGTATTTGGCCCCTTTTCCCTGGTTATGGGCTATTAAACGCTTCTCTAAGTGGTTTGTCCAGCCGCAATACAGGGTATCATCTGCACATCTTAAAATATAGGTATAATTCATGCTTTTCTTCTCCGGTATCAGGAAATTCAGGGTATGTAAACGGTAATAACGCCTTGCAATACGTCACTACCGTCCAGGGTAACCTGTCATCTATCTTAAGCACCAGCTGGATGCGTTTAGGCGCCATCGATGGTTGAAGCTATAGCTTAGCTATAGTATATTATATAACAGGGCAAGCTGATATGTGAATAGCAATCTTTATCATACCCTTTTTTTTAAAAATCATTCAGAGGCATAATCAATTATGCCAGGCAAAAGCGATCCCTTCTGCCTGGCACTTTATTGAATAAAATTATGCCAATTCCTTCACAAGAATCAGCCGGTCACCCGGTCTTACGGATTTATCCGTCAATCCATTGGTCGCTATAATGGTATCTATGGTCGTATGGAACTTTTTAGCGATATTCCAGAGGGAATCATCAGGCTGCACAATATATCCCACGATTCCGGGAAGCTTCTGCAAGTTGTTTAGATCCATGGGCGATTCCAATGCGTTTGTGATGATCTGCTCACGGATCGGCTGCAAGGCCAGTAAGTCAAGGGAAATGGTCGCCTTCACTTCTACGGTTCCTCCGCCCATCATAACCGCGCTAAGCTGTTCTAAGCCCGGATTCAGCTGGGTAACCGTCTGCTCATTGATTCCAGGGGCCTCAATCAGGAAATGGAACGGAATATCTTCCACGGTTGACTGGATCGGCTGGGCATCGTCAGAAGTCATATAAAGGATCCGCACCTCTAAAACGCCTTCCACATGAAGTCCATCCTCCTTGATTTCCGTGTCATCAATTTTAACAGTTCCTTCACTGTGGCATATCTGAAGGATCCGGTCAGCCTGATCCAGGCCGATCTTTTCTACAACCTTGCACCTGCTCATATTTTTCGTCAGGATCTTATCAAAAAGAGCTTCCTCCGTCTGCAGCGTCAGTTCCCTGTTGGTAGAATATATATCGCTGAGCAGCTCCATATTCTCTTCCTTGTAAAGCTTCATATCCAGCTCGAGAACTGAATCCACATCCATTTCCCGCATTTCGCCGTCTGAATCCGGTTTTGCCTCAATATCCTTATGGATAATGTGGACTGTAACCAGAGGAACCATATCCTCAGTCATATCCGGAACAGCCAGTTCCCCTGAAAACGGAATGCTCTCTTCTACCCACTGGATAGGCGCGCCTTCCCCTTCTCCCTGGTAAATAACAAAGACTAACAGTTCCCCGTCAAGCATCATTTTTCCATCCATGGGCCGTAAGGATACGCCTCTTAACTTCATTTCGGTCCATAAAACCTGATCAATGTTTGGCTTGTTTCCTGACAGAGTAACCGTATCCTTGATGCGAAACGTATCCTTGTGGCGGAGAGCAATGGAGGCAACATCCAGATTGCGGCGAAGGGTTTCCACCATTGGCATATCTAATGCTGAGCCTCCCGTGTCCACTTCTACGGCAGCGCTTATATCGCTGGCAGTTTCCACCTTTACCTTAAGTGATACGATCGACTTTACGCTCAGCTTCCTGGAATTAATAAGCCCAGCGTTTAAATCCTCAAGCTCCCACCCCAGCTGGACATAATCCTTCTCCTCCAGTCCGGGGACATTGATGGGCTCCTCAAAGTTAATGCTTCCGGAAAGGGTCTGAAGCCCTCCTTCCGATCCCCGTAAGAGATTCATAAAATCCAGCTTGCCCCGGACCATGACCCGTTCTGTCTGAACCTTTACGGAATCAATGGTAATATCGCCGGAACTTAAAACGATCTGATCCACATCATCCATACTGTCCGGGACGATGAAGTCATCGTCAAGAGTAATCTGGGATGCGGCATATCCTTTCCAACGATTCATATGTATGTTTTTCTTCACCAGCTCCAACATAAAAAAGCACCTGCCTTACCTTCTTTATTCCTTTAAGAAAGTTTATGCAGGTGCATGTTTCATTATACTTTTTTTGTTATCATTCCCGGACTTCCTGAAATACAAGAGAGTTTTAACCCTTCTGTTCCTCAATTTTCCCCTCCAAAGATGCCTCCGCCTGATCGGAGTGCTCTTTTTCCCGATAGGAAGACAGCTCTGTCTGCAGTTTAGACAGCGTTTCTTCCAATTCCTTGACCCGCTCTTCCATCTTGCAGTAATGATCCATGGTCACCAGATTGCTTTCCTTCTTGGGAAGGGGTACACCATCGATCTTAATCGGGCGGGCGGGAATTCCGACCGCTGTTACGTTGCTCTCCAAAGGCTTTAATAGCACGGCATTTGCCGCTATGGTACAATTATCTCCTACGTCAAAGGAGCCCAGAATCTTAGCCCCTGCTCCCACGGTTACATTATTGCCAAGGGTGGGATGGCGCTTTCCCTTATTAAGTCCCACACCGCCTAAAGTTACTCCCTGATAAATCGTACAATTATCTCCTACTACCGTAGTTTCTCCGATCACCACTCCGCTGCCATGGTCAATTAAAATCCCATGCCCCAACTGTGCGCCGGGATGAATCTCGATCAGTGTAAAAAATCTTGCCAGCTGGGAAATAAACCTGGCTATAAAAAACATCTTGCGCTGGTAAAACCAGTGAGCGAAACGATGCCAGATCAACGCATGAACACCCTGATAGAGCAAAAGCACTTCAAGCTTGCTTCTGGCCGCCGGATCCCGCTCTTTTACTGCCGTAACATCAAGCCATATATCCTTTAATATCATATTACCCTTCCTTCTCCTTACTGCCTACTCTTATTTGAAGTAGTATATCATATGACGGCTTAAGAAAAAAGGGGAATTTACGTTTTATCTGCCATAAAAACAGCCGTTCCGCTTTTGCCATTTGCGGAACGGCTATTTAAACTTCTTTTCTACTGAAACACTACCGGAAGCTCTGACATCTCCGTTTTAATGACGATGAAGGGATAAGAGGGTTCCGTCCCCATATTCTCTCCCTTTTCCGGGCCGATCAGTTCCGTATCCAGGACAATGGAATTATCAGTCAGATAAAGATCATTGACTGCGATGCTATATCCCCCACCGGCCTGCTTTCCGAAACCAACCACTATGTAAAGGTTCTGATCATCGCTGTAGGTCAGCTTAAAAGGTGACTGCTGCTTCTCAGCAATGATCTGACTAAGTTCCTGCGGAATATCTGCGTCAGCTACCACAGTAAATTCCAGATCCCGCACCTTATCACCACTATCCTTGTTTAAAGTACACCCGCTTAAGGTACGTACTACCAGTACCCACATGGCCAGGCCAAAAAAAATCATCCATCTTCTGCTAAACAGTCTCTTCATAGCACACTCCCCAACTTATTAATTATTACTATATATATGGGGAAGAAACGGATTTTATGAAGGGATTTAAGATTTTCCTGTGATTCCCCCGTACATTTCCGGCCTGCGGTCACGAAAAAGCCCCCAGTTTCTCCTGTCAGTCATCATCTGATCCAGATCAAAGGAAGCGCATATGACCCCTTCTTCCTCCCGGCCCATTGAAGCAACGACAGCCCCGGTATTATCCGTAATAAAGGAGGAACCGTAAAATTTAAGAGAAGAGCTTTGATTTCCGTTTGACATACAGGGAACAACGGATTCCACTCCAATCCGGTTAGCCGCTACGACCGGAATGATATTGGAAGCAGCGTGTCCCTGCATGCAGCGCCTCCAGTGCTCCATGCTGTCGCATTCCAGGATAGGTTCGCTTCCAATGGCAGTAGGATATAGGATCAGCTCCGCTCCCTGTAACCCTAAGCACCTCGCTGTCTCCGGAAACCACTGATCCCAGCAGATCCCTATGCCGATTTTTCCGTACATGGTATCAAATACCCGAAAGCCGGTGTCCCCGGGAGTGAAATAAAATTTTTCCTGGTAGTAATGATCATCAGGAATGTGGGTTTTCCGATATATTCCAAGATTTGTCCCATCTCCGTCGAGGACAGCCACTGAATTAAACATGGTATTTCCTGAACGCTCATAAAAGCTGATGGGGAGCACCACTAAAAGCTCAGCCGCAATCCCGGCGAAATGCTTAACCGCCTGGTTTTCCTCTGCCGGTTCTGCATATTCATAAAAGTCATACCGTCTCTCCTGGCAGAAGTATTGCCGTTCAAACAGCTCCGGAAGTAAAATGACCTTTGCTCCTTCTCCTGCTGCCTGCCTAACCAGTCTTTCCGCATTTGCAATATTCTTCTCAACGTCATCGCAGCATCTCATCTGAACTGCCGCTACTGTTACCTCTCTCATGAAATTCTCCTTCCGGTATGGTTTCTATTGTGCGGACGCCCGACATGAATGATCCAGCGGAGTCCGGTCAGCCGATCTATAAATGGCACGTCCGGACTACAACGGAATTTGTTGTGTAATGCAGTGAATATTTCCGCCTCCTACAATAATATCTCTTGCATACACCGGATAGACTCTTCTCTCAGGGAAACACTCCCCTAATATCCGTACTGCCTTTAAATCATGAACATCCCCAAACTGGGGAACAATCACCCCTCCATTGGATATATAAAAATTTACATAGCTGGCAGCAAGGCGCTCTCCGGCCTCCCTCTCATCCTCTCCCGGTTCAAAGGAAAAGCCTGAAAGCTCCTCTTTCGTAATGCAGACCGGTTTCTTAGGTATGGGAAGCTTATGAATCTTAAAATGCCTTCCTGCTGCATCTGTTTCCTGTTCCAGTATCCTTAAATCAGCCAGGGACATCTCATACTGAAGATCAGCCTCATCATCCGTCCAGGCTAACACCACTTCTCCCGGCCGGACAAACGCGCAGACATTATCCACGTGCTCATTGGTTTCATCCTGATAGATGCCTGCTTTCAGCCAGATGATCTTTAAAGCCCCCAGGTAACTTTTCAGCTGTTCTTCTATCTGAAGCTTAGAAAGTGACGGATTCCGTCCGGTACTTAAAAGACAGGCTTCCGTCACCAAAAGCGTACCTTCCCCATCCGAGTGTATGGAACCTCCCTCCAGTACAAAATGCTTTGCATCGTAAACCGGATAGTCATAAAGTTCACAGAAACGGCCTGCAAGAAGGTCATCCTTTTGCCAGTCCGGATACAACCCGTCAAAAGTTCCTCCCCAGGCATTAAACTGCCAGTCGATTCCCCTGACCTTACGTTCCTTATTGATCACAAACGTAGGTCCCACATCTCTTGCCCATGCGTCGTCAGACTCCATAACAACCACCTGGATCCGGTCCGACAGCATTTCTCTTGCGCTTTCCTTAACATCAGGCCCGGCCAGCATGAACACCTGCTCACTGTCTGCAATGGCCTCTGCGATTTCGGCAAAGGCTTTCCTTGCCCTCCCGGCACCAAAGGGCCAGGAGCCGGGCCGCTTGGGCCAGATCATGATACAGCCCCGATGAGGCTCAAATTCCCCCGGCATATAAAATCCATCTGCCGCCGGGAGGCTTTTTAATTTTTCCATAATTTGTCTCCTGATGAATCACGGGGATAACTTGTAACTCCTAGGCCAGCCTGTTCTTAAAATCCCCATAGCCGAACCTTTTTATGACACGGCAGTCTCCTTCTTGATCCATGATAGCGATATCAGGAAGGGGCATCCCGTTAAAGGTGTTATTCTTCACCATGGAATAGATGGCCATATCCATAAAATACAGCTTATCTCCAGGCTTTATTTCCCTGTCAAAGGAATAATCACCGATCACATCCCCTGCCAGACAGGTACAGGAGGACAGCCGGTAGGTAAAAGCTTTTTCTCCCGGTTCTCCGCTGTCCTTTAAAGGCGGCCGGTACGGCATTTCCAGCACATCAGGCATATGGCAGGCTGCGGAAGAATCAAGGATCAATGTCTTTATCCCGTTTTCCACCACATCCATAACCTCTGTCACCAGATATCCTGCGTTAAGTGCCACCGCCTCTCCAGGTTCCAGATAAATCTGAAGGCCATATTTCTCCTGCATTCTCTTAATGCAGGCTTCTAACAGCCCGATGTCGTAATCCTCTCTGGTAATATGATGTCCTCCGCCCATATTGAGCCAGGACAGTCCGGATAAATACTTCCCGAATTTTTCCTCCACTGCATCCAGGGTCTTTTTTAAATCATCTGAATTCTGCTCACATAAGGTGTGGAAATGGAGCCCTGATATCCAGGGCAGCCACTCCTCCTTAAAATTGCCAATGGATACGCCAAGCCTTGACCCAGGTGCACAGGGGTCATAGATTTCATGGCCTTCCTGGGTGGAACACTGGGGATTGATCCTGATACCGGCACTTACCCCATCTAAAGTACCTTTATACTTCTCCAGCTGGGAAAACGAGTTGAATACAATGTGATCGCAGATCTTCACCAGCTCTTTAAAGTCTTCTTCCTTATACGCAGGAGCAAAAACGTGGTTTTCAAGCCCCATCTCCTCTTTCCCTAGCCTGGCTTCATAAAGCCCGCTGGCCGTAGTTCCGTCAAGATACTTACCGATGAGAGGGTACTCCGCAAAGCAGGAAAATGCCTTCTGTGCCAACAGGATCCTGCATCCGGTATTTTCTTTCACCTGCTTTAGGATCTTTAAATTTTTCTCAAGTCTTCCCTCATCGATCACATAACAGGGGGTTTTTAGCTCTTCGATCCTCATTTTTTTCCTATCTCCAAACCGTAACAGTTTCCGGGTCCTCACATACCACCCATGGAAGCCCCCATTTGTTTAATGCCTCCATATAGGGATCCGGGTCAAACTCTTCCACATTAAACACTCCCGGCTTCTTCCACTGGCCGGTTAATACCATCAGGCTTCCGATCATGGCCGGAACTCCGGTAGTATAGGAAATCGCCTGGGATTCCACCTCTTTATAGCATTCCTCATGATCGCATACGTTGTAGATGTAAATGGTCTTTTCCTTTCCATCCTTTACACCCGTAAAGATGCAGCCAATATTAGTCTTTCCTTTGGTTCTTGGGCCAAGGGACGCCGGATCCGGAAGCAGGGCTTTTAAAAACTGAATGGGTACGATCTCCTGTCCGTTAAACTCCACGGGGGAGGTGGAAAGCATACCTACGTTTTCCAGGCACTTCATATGGGTTAAATAGCTCTGTCCAAAGGTCATGAAGAAACGGATCCTCTTTACTCCAGGAATGTTTTTTGCCAGGGATTCGATCTCCTCATGGTGAAGCAGGTACATGTCCTTTTCCCCAACCTCAGGGAAATTATATTTGGATTTAATCTCCATGGGCTCTGTCTCGATCCAGCGGCCATCCTCCCAATAGGAACCGTTTGAAGATACTTCCCTTAAGTTGATTTCAGGGTTAAAGTTGGTTGCAAAGGGATACCCATGATCCCCTCCGTTGCAGTCTAAAATATCAATGGTATGAATTTCGTCAAAATAATGCTTTAAGGCATAAGCAGAAAATACGCTGGTAACTCCAGGATCGAACCCGCTTCCAAGCAATGCGGTAATGCCTGCATTCTCAAAGCGCTCCTTGTAAACCCACTGCCAGGAATAATCAAAAAGGGCGGTAAAGCCAAGCTCTTCACAACGCTTCTCATAGATCGCTCTCCACTCCGGATCATCCGTATTCTCAGGCTCAAAATTAGCGGTATCAATGTAATCTACCCCTGCTGCAAGACATGCATCCATGATAGTTAAATCCTGATAGGGAAGAGCCACATTTAATACGGCATCCGGCTTATAATCCTTTATGAGGGCAATTACCTCTTCCACGTGATCCGCATCAACCTTAGCTGTTTCAATTCTTGTTTTTGTTGTCCCCGCAAGCTTATCCTTTAAGGCATCGCATTTCTCCTTTGTCCTGCTTGCAATACAAATGTCTGTAAAAACCTCGCTGTTCTGACAGCATTTCCGGATTGCCACAGAGGCAACTCCTCCACAACCGATAATCAATAATCTGCTCATTCCTTTTCCTCCTCTTTCAGTAAATCTTCCACGTATTTAGGCAGCATGAAAGCGCCCGTATGAAGATTCGTTGTATAATACCAGGTTTCAATTTTTAACTGATTCCATAGTTCTGGTTTAAAATCAATGATGGGGTGATATTTTTTCGAAGCAAACCCAAACAGCCAGTAGCCCGACGGGCAGGTGGGAATATGGGCCTGATAAACACGGCTTATAGGGAAGGAACGGAATACCTTCCGGTGCATGCTTCTGCACGCCGCCTCATCCTCATCATAAAAAGGACTTCCATGCTGATAGACCATGATGCCGTCGCTTCGCAGCGCCTTATAGCAGCTGCCGTAAAATTCCTTGGTGAAAAGCCCCTCCGTATGTCCGAAAGGATCCGTGGAATCATTGATGATAAGGTCATATTCCTCTTTTTTGCTTCTTAAGAAACGGAGCCCGTCATCATAATATACCTTGACCCTGGGGTCAGAAAGACCGCAGGATACTTCAGGAAAAATATCCCGGCACACATCTACAAACAGTTTATCCGTCTCAACCACATCGATGGACTGAATGAACGGGTATTGCAAAAGCTCCTTTGCCACCCCTCCGTCGCCTCCGCCGATGATCAGCACATCCTTTACATTTGGATGGACTGCCATGGGAACATGGGTCACCATTTCATCGTAAATAAACTCATCTTTTTCAGAAAAAACAATGTCTCCATCCAAAGACACAAACTTTCCAAATTCCTGGGATTCGAACACGTCAATTCTCTGGTATTCACTTTCACCGGAAAATAGCTGTTTATCGATCCGTACCGAAAGCTTCACATTGGAAGTGTGAAATTTTGAAAACCATATCTCCATCTTTTCCTACCTCTCCCCTTCTTTAACCTGTTCCTTTAATACCATCAGCCGCTCTACTGCCGGATCCTCGGTTCCCTGCATGGAACAGCCCATTTCCCTGGCGTAAATGATGTACTCCACGATCTCTTCAGTAATCATCTCTCCCGGCGCCAGGATAGGAATACCCGGAGGATAGCACATGACAAACTCCCCGCTTATCCTTCCTGCGGATTCCCCTACCGGTACGGATACCTTTTGGGAATAAAATGCTTTCTGAGGTGATACTTCCACTTTAGGTGCAATGTATTCTCCTGACAGCATACCCGTACGGTCCTTTTTGTAAAGGCGTTCAATATCTGCCAGTGCTCCCACCAGACGTTCAATATCCTGAGTCCGGTCGCCGATGGAAATGTAAGCAAGGAGGTTGCAGATATCCCCGAATTCAATCTGGATATCATATTCATCCCGGAGTAGATCGTAGACCTCAATTCCTGCCAGCCCATTTCCCAGGGTATAAACAGAAAGTTTTGTCACGTCGTAATCAAAAATGCTGGTTCCATTGATCAGATCCCTTCCATAAGCATAGTAACCGCCGATGGAATTGATCTCTCCCCTGGCATATTCTGCCATTTCCACCACCTTTGCAAAGGATTCCTCCCCCCGCAGAGCAAGGTTCCTTCTTGATATGTCAAGACTTGACAAAAGCAGGTAAGAGGCGCTGGTGGTCTGGGTCAAATTTATAATCTGACGCACGTAATCCCCGTTCACTCCTTTGTTTATAAGGAGTAAGGAGCTTTGTGTCAGGCTTCCTCCTGACTTGTGCATGGAGACCGCCGACATATCCGCCCCCGCTTCCATGGCAGAAACCGGAAGCCCCTTTCCAAAATAGAGATGGGTACCATGAGCCTCATCAGCCAGAACCTTCATCCCGTGGGCATGGGCCAGCCGGACAATGGAGCGGATGTCCGAGCAGATTCCGTAATAGGTGGGATTGTTAACAAATACCGCCACTGCATCGGGATTTTCCATAATTGCCTTTTCCACCTGGCCGATCTCCATGCCAAGGGAAATGCCCAGCATGCTGTTCACTTCTGGATTTACATAAATCGGAACCGCCCCGCACAATACCAGAGCATTTAATGCGCTTCTATGGACATTTCTTGGAAGAATGATTTTATCCCCCGCCTTGCAGACAGAAAGGATCATGCTCTGTACAGCCGACGTGGTTCCTCCCACCATCAAAAAGGCATCTGCAGCCCCAAATGCATCTGCTGTCAGCCGTTCCGCATCCCGGATCACAGACACCGGATGGCATAGATTATCAAGAGGCTTCATGGAATTTACATCAAGTCCGACGCACCGTTCCCCCAAAAGGCGGGCAAGCTCCGGATTTCCCCTTCCCCGTTTATGGCCCGGTACATCAAAGGGTACTACCCTCTTTTTTTGAAATGTTTCAAGAGCTTCGTAAATAGGCGCCCTCATCTGATCTTCTTTGTTCATATGGCTCTTACCTCTCCTTGTCACGGGATGTTACTCCCTCTTTTGTCGCTGAAACGTAAGTGTCGCCTAAATGGCGCGGATTTTTCATAGCAAAAAGGCAGGTGATTATTCATCACCTGCCTGCAATTTCATGAATGATAGTTCTAGTAAGGGCATTTTGCCCGTCTTTTATTCATGACAATTATCGTTTTCGAGTCTACATAGCAAATATGTTGTCCCTGCTATTATTGATCGTTTCACAAGTGATGTGCATTCGCACGGATTATAAAGTAATCAACTTATAAAATTTGAGCTTTTAACTCAATCAATAATGTGGTTTCCCACGCTCGGCAGCTGACCCGCCTGTCCGTCTGGGCTTAACTTCTTACGAAGTGGTCAATATTTGTATGAAAACGATAATGTCTCTTCATATCGGGGTAAAGAATAACATATATTACAGCTTCATGTCAATAAAAAAATTTAATTTTTTTGAAAACAGCCGCTGACGGGAATCTCTATTATTCCCATCAGCGGCTGTTTTTCAGTTTTTTGTCCTATCAATTCTTTTTGCTGCACATCTGAAGGCGATGCTGGTATTTCTCTTTGGTGGCAAGGCCGCCTCTTATATGACGCTCGGATTTGTTAATATCAAGGATTACCCTGGCCCGGGCTGCCAGGGACGGATTNNCCAAATTTCTTCGCTGTCTGCCTCACGGTCGCATGATAGTCTATGATGTAGTTGGCGATCGCAACCGCGCGTTCTTCAATATATTCCTTCAAGAAAATCCCCCTGCTAGGACGTTTTTACATACTTATGCAGGAGGAGTAGCAAGTATGAATGGTTATCCCCTCTGATTACAGATGAAATTTTTTAAGATTTTTAATCCGTTTTTCCAGGTATGCCGCTTTGCAGAATTGGTACTTCTGCTGTTTTTTATATACAGCATTTTTCCAGGACAGTACGCTGGTCTATGGATACCGTCATGCATACCGGCGCTTTCCCTGTAAGCTCCTGGCTCCGTTTATCAGGCTGCTGCATTCCCACATACACTTTATACGTTCCGGCTTCCATTACCAGATCTCCTTGTTCATCCCTTAAGGCAAAGGCTTTGTCGGAAAGCGTCACCTGCAATTCCCTTTCCTCCCCTGGTTCCAGCTCCGTCTTTAAAAGTGCCTTAAGCTGAGCATTGGGTGTCTGAGGTGCACAGGACTTTACATATACCTGCAGGGTTTCTGCCCCCTGCTTATGCCCCTCATTCTTTAACACTGCTTTTACGGTTAAGGTATCGCCTGCTCCCATCCGGCCCTGGCTTAAGGATACATCCCTTACGGAAAAATCTGTGTAGGAAAGACCATAGCCAAAGGGATAGAGAGCCTCCTGCTCCATATATCGGTAGGTCCTGCCCTTCATGGAATAATCCGTAAAGGCCGGAAGCTCCTCTGTACTCTTATAAAAGGTGATGGGAAGCTTTCCTTCCGGCGCAAAATCACCAAACAGCACAGCAGCCAGAGCACGGCCTCCCTGAGCTCCCGGATACCAGCCTTCTATGATGGCAGGAATATGAGCATCTGCCCAGGACACATCAAGGGCGCTTCCGGATAAAAGTACTAAAACCACAGGCTTCCCGCTCTTATAGATTTCCTCCAACACTTGTTTCTGCAAACCTGGAAGGGATAAATTGGGCTTATCACCGCTGGCATATTCATTCCCCTCGTCACCCTCTTCTCCTTCCAGACTGGAATCCAGGCCCATGCAGGCAATGATCACATCACTGGCTTCACATACTCCTCGAACCTCTGATAACCGGTCGTTCTCCTGACCCAGGCCGCTTACCCTCGGTTTACATAAATGACATCCTTCTGAGACCATAACACGGACATCTTCTCCAACGTAATCCTGGATTCCTTCGGAAATAGTATAATACCTGGAAGCGGTACCTTCATAATTTCCTATCAGTGCCTTTCGGTTATCGCTGTTGGGTCCGATGATTCCAATGGTTTTCAGACTGCCCTTATTAAGAGGAAGCATATTTCCCTCATTTTTTAGCAGCACAAAGGATTTTCTGGAAGCTTTAAAATTAAGATCCTTATGCTCTCTGGTATCATTGTCCTCATATGTAATTTTATTGTATTCCACAGCTTCCGGCTCCTCAAACAGTCCAAGCTTCAGCCTGGTCATCATCAGATTCTCAACTGCTTCATTTAGCCGGTCCTCAGACACTAGTCCCCGGTTCACCGCCTCCGTCAGATATAAAAACAGGCTTCCGCAATTTAAATCACAGCCGTTCTCCATTGCCAGGGCAACAGATTCCAGGGCGGAACCAGTAACCCCATGATGTTCATGAAAATCCTTTACTGCCCAGCAATCCGAGGTCACATGCCCTTCAAATCCCCAGTCCATCCTCAAAATATCCTTTAACAGGGTCTTGCTTCCGCAGCAGGGTTCCCCATTGGTCCGGTTATAGGCTCCCATAACCGCTTCTACCTTTCCTTCCTTTACACAGGCCTCAAACGCAGGCAAATAGGTTTCAAACATATCTTGCTTTGACACTAAAGCATTAAAGGAATGGCGTTCATCCTCCGGGCCAGAGTGGACTGCAAAATGTTTGGCGCAGGCTGCGGTCTTCAAATAATTTTCATCATCTCCCTGCAGCCCCTCTATAAAACTAACTCCCATACGTGAAGTCAAATATGGATCCTCTCCGTATGTCTCATGTCCTCTTCCCCAGCGGGGATCTCTAAAGATATTGACATTGGGGGCCCAAAACGTAAGTCCCTTATAAATATCCGTATCCCCGTATTTCTGCTGCATATGAAACTTTGCCCTTGCCTCTGTGGAAACCGCATCAGCCACTTCATAAAGCAGCTCCTCATCAAAGCTTGCTGCCAGTCCAATGGCCTGGGGAAACACCGTAGCTACACCGGCCCTGGCCACACCATGAAGTCCCTCATTCCACCAGTTATAACCCTTTATTCCCAGTCTAGGAATCGCCGCCGCACTGTGTACGGTCTGTGAAACCTTTTCCTCCAGAGTCATTTTTGAAACTAATTCTTTTGCTTTTTTTCGGTATTCCATCAGCTTATCCTTATTCATGGATATCACCTTATCCTTTCCTTTTAATCTTATATCCTGCCATTTCCTTGCTTTTTTTTCCATGCTTCCATCATAGCATTTCAAAGCAGATCAGGCATCCCACTTCTTGCTTCCAATGGCGCATATATTGCTTTTTCTACAAAAAATCCTCTTATGGAAATACCCATAAACCCGGTATTTCCATAAGAGGAACTGTAAAACTTCCTTTTATTTTTATTCTTCCGATCCATACATCTGCTGACTGATCTTCCTGTAATCGCTTGGTGAACAGCGTTTTATCATCCGAAAGGTGCGGTTAAAAGCGCTCATGGATGAAAAGCCGGAACCCATAGCAACATCCGTAATGCTCATTTCCTTGGTATTATACAAAAGCTCCTCCGCTTTTTTCACTCTCTTGGAGTTTAAATATTCATAAAAGGTCATATTCATATACTGTTTAAAGATCCGGGTAAAGTGGTATTTGGAAAAGCCGCTTATCCTGGCCACTTCCCCCAATGTCAGATTTTCCATGAAGTGCTGGTTGATATAGGTGCTGGCATTCATAACAGCTTCGAAATATACCTGCTGCTTCATGATATGGATCTGACTGCCGGCTCCATTAAGGCATACCTTATTTCTCCCTAATTCCACATAAATTTCAATAAGGGCCGCATAAATGGAGGCCTCCCGGAAACCGCTGTTTCCCTGATATTCCTCAATGATCTTATCAAATTTCTTCTTAATAGACCCATGAAGGGAAGCCCCGTCCTTCTTTTTTAAGAATACGACCGGGGGGATTATGTGCAGCAGGGTCTCCATCTCCTTCAAATGGTAAAGAAGGGCCGCATCAAACTGCAGAATATAGCGCTCTCCCAGCGAGGGTGCCTTTAATGAATGAATCACACCGGAATGGATCAGAATGATATCTTCTGTTTCAAGTGGATAATGTTCCTCTCCTACGATTGCCTCATATCCACCCTTTATCGGCATGATTATTTCAATTCCTCCATGCCAATGCTCCGGATAATCCTCAGAATTTTTATTATGATATAGCCGAAGTCCTAGTGAGCATTCGTAATGAATGGTCTCATGCATTCCATTTAAAATTTTAATCATAAGATACCCCTTTTCGATGTCCATTCCTGAGAAATTCGAATTTTCTTGATTTGTAAAGATTAAAGAATATTTGCATAAAATATTGCCTGATTTTTCTCTGCCATACTAGTGTTTAAAATTAAAATTTCCATTGACGCATTGGTTAATTCACACTATAATTTAATGTGTCATGTGCATATATTTCCAACTTTAACATAAAAAGGAATTTTACTGAACAGAAAGAAGAGACTGCATTTAGGTCTGTTGAGGTGAAAGAATTGATTTATCTTCCTATAGAGAAATTGACTGAAGGTATGGAATTAGCCCGAAACATCCCGGGAATAAACCCAATGCTTCCTTTTGCGGTAACCGGCTGCAAGTTGAGCGAACGTATAATTAACCGCATGAAAACCATCGGAATACAAGGGGCTTATATCTGCACAGAGATTACGCAAGGCATTGAACCCGAAGATTTTGTGGAACCTGAGTTAAAGACCAAAATGCTGACCAGCATCCGTGATGTCTTTGACCAGAGTTTAAAAAAATTTACCTTTCAGTCCAGCAGACAGGTTTACGAGGAGATTGCCAAAGTGGCCGAGTCCGTTGTTATGAATGTATTGAATAAGGACAAATATCTCTTTCAGATGATAGATATCAGGGATTATGACGGGTATACCTATTCCCATAGTCTTTATGTGGGTATATTAAGCGTTTTATTGGGAAAGTACATCGGGCTTTCCATTTCCAATTTAAATGATTTGGCACTTTGCGGCCTTCTTCACGACATTGGAAAAACAGATATTCCAATTGATATTACCAACAAACCGGGTCCCTTAACCAACGAAGAATTTGAAATCATGAAGCAGCATCCCAGCCTTTCCTATAAAAAACTGGGCAACCACATCGTGATCTCCCAAACAGTTTTACAGGGGGTTCAGACCCATCACGAAAAATTTGACGGAACCGGATATCCCTTTGGACTTTCAGGCAAGGATATTCCCCTTTATGCCCGGATCCTGGCTATAGCAGATGTGTATGACGCTCTTAGTTCCACCAGACCGTACCGGAAAGCCTGGTCTCCCAGACAGATTTTTGACTATTTAACCAGCTGTTCCAACACTCATTTTGATCCGGAACTGCTGACAGCTTTCCTTCATTGTGTTTCCGCATATCCCGTGGGTACCATCGTCCATCTTAGTGACGGAAGTTCAGCAGTTATTAAGGATAATACGCCGGGATTTTCTCTGCGCCCTATTATCCGCTTCATCAGTCCTCCTCAAAAGGCAGGCAGAGATGTGGACTTATCCTGCGAATTATTTAATCTCACTATCATCGACGATGATTAATGTTGAATTCTTATCCCCCAACAGCTTGGGACGGGCTTTTTAACCCACAGAAAAACCCGCCCCTTATTATAAACTCCAAACCTGGGTTTTTGATTCCACCATCTGACCGCTTTTAAGGGTCTGCTCCATAAGTATTCTTACATAGGCATCCTGAAGCCCCTCTGAAAGAGGATAAACCTCTGTGCCGTCCTCAATAAACCGCCTCATTCCAAGCATAAGGGTTCCTATGGCCGTTTCATCCTGCGAAAGTCCATTTGCTTTACCTAACTCATAAAACGGATTCCTGTAAAGCAAATCCTGTCCCATGTAGATTTCTTTGATTCCATTTCCTGTATCAAAAGGTTCTTTTATCATCTGATATTCCCTTGGCCGGTTGTCTTCTCCTACACTGCGAAGCGTCCAGTCATCCAGTTCCCCTCTCGCTCCCTGAACATTTAAATGGCGGCTCCTGATCTTAGAATGATACTGTATGCCGTTAAAATCATAAAAAGCTGTTTTGCCTCCTTCAAATTCGAAGGTCAGCCTGACCCGTTCTCTCTCACTCACCCTGCCGTCTTCAATTAACCCCTGCCTGGAATCCGTTTCCACTACCGGATACACATATTTCTTTCCATACACTTTCATGTTCTCCATGCCGGTTCCTAAAAGCCGACGGATCAAGCTGGCTCCATGGTAGTCATGAACAGCGGAGATATTAACCATATACGGATCACCAAGATACCCCCGTTTTGCAATCTCAATAGCCGCATGAAAGACAGGATATTCAAAATACTGCTCTGCCACCTGGATCCTGGCTCCTTCCTGGGTACGAAGACGCCAAAGCTCCCGCAAATCTCCTAACTCCATGGCAGCAGGAGTCTCACAAAGCACCGGATATCCTTTTAGTGCCCATTCCTTCGTCACCTGATATATAGAATCCTTGTTTACAGCCACAACAACGAAATCCGGGGTCTCTGACCGGCAATCCTCTGGGCTTGTCACAGCTTTGATTCCTGTTTCCTCCTGCAGCCACTGTGCCTTTTCTTTTGACCGGCAAAGGAATGCTGCCAGATTAAAACAGTCCGGATATGCTTTGGCAATCCTGGCATAGAACAGGGATCTCCAACCGGAACCTATTACAACAAATTTAAGTGGTTTCATAAATAACCCCCTCTTTGCTAACTTTATCTCGCTTCCGTTTCCTGCTCCAAAATATAGGTCAGAAGCGCTTTGCAGCCTTCATACACATCATCATAGGTACGGTCAAAATTCCCGGTATACCACGGGTCTGCAATATCCCTCGGATCAGAGGAGAAGTCCAGAAGCCGCCTTACCTTTCCATCCAGGTCTCCTCCCAGGATTCTAAGCATATTTGTCACATTCCGTTGTTCCATACCAATGAGGTAGTCGTATTTATCATAATCCTTCCTGGATAACTGCACTGCATATTTTCCATCAGTAGAAATCCCATAATCCCTAAGCTTCTTTCTTGTCCCGGGGTGTACCGGGTTCCCGATTTCTTCGGTGCTTGTAGCTGCTGAGGCTACATAGAATCGATTGCCTAAGTGCTCCTTTTCTATCATATCTTTCATAATAAATTCCGCCATGGGAGATCTGCATATATTTCCAAGGCAGACCATTAATATACGGATGACATCTTGTCCTCTCTTCATCGAATGCATTTCCTCAATTCTTTAGCAGTTTATAAAGTTTAAATACTCTCTTAATTTACCCCGGAATACCATTTGATGCAACACTATCTTGTACATCTTATTTTTATATTTTATTATTTAAGAACAAAAAAGCGCAAACCCATTCCTGGATTTACGCATTAAAATTCTGTGCTATGCATCATAACCTGCTGCATATACCCTCAAAACCAC
>DFCS01000026.1 GCA_002367105.1 Hungatella sp. UBA3048 | reverse complement strand
AGTTTCCGTAATAAAGCCGTTAATCACCCGGAATTCCTCATGACTGATATCCACATCGATCCCTCCCAGAAGATTGATGGCATCAGCAACGGCCTTCCAGCTAAATGACGCGTAATCGTCAATGGTCAGATCCAGATTATCCTTTAGGGCCTCTATGGCCTGTTTCGGTCCTCCTTTAAAATATGCCTCATTGATCTTATCATAGCGCTCCTTCTCGTCTATCCGTAAATAGGTGTCCCGGTAGATTGAAACAATTCGTATTTCTCCTGTTCCAAGATCTACATTAAGGATCATCTGCATATCCGACCGGGTCCCTTTATCCAGGGTCCCTTCCCTGGAATCCACGCCAAACACCGCTACCGTCCAGTAGCCCTCCATCTTTTCCTGGGTCTCAATGCTTATATTTGTATTTTGAAGCTGAGGCATCTGTAACTTGGGAGCTTTGGGCATATGCATGATGTTCCAGGCATATCCAAGCATCGTCCCAATTAAGGCGGCCCAGACGGCCGCTATCATAATCAATCCCCATTTTAAGTGTTTCGTCATGGTTCCTCCCATATTGTCAAATAAAAAGAAGAGATACTCATTCATATCTCTCCTTAATTTCCCTTTATTTTGAAATTTTATTCAAAAACATACTTAATCTCATTGGGATGATTTATAATGTACCTGGGAAGAAATGCTTCCAGCTCCGCCCGTTCACGAAAACCCCAGGTTACGGCTGCCGTGTCCATTCCAGCATTGATACCTGTCTTCATATCGGTATTGGTATCTCCGAAATAAAGACATTCCGAAGGCTTTGCATGAAAATACTCTGCTGTCATGAAGGCTCCTGATGGATCAGGCTTACATTTGACCCCATTGCCCTCGCCGGTAATTAAATCAAAAAATCCTTTGCCGTAAACGGCCTCCACGCATTCAACGGCCCGTTCATGGCCTTTGTTGGTCAGAACCCCGATCTTGATTCCCTTATCCTTAAGAAATGTCAGAAACTCTGTCATCCCTTCGTATGGCTCCACCTTGTAAAGGCAGTTTTTCTCAAAGGTTTCCTCATAAAATGCAAGGGCTTCCTCATAATGGGTCAGCTTACCATCTCCCGAATAAATAAGGGCCCGTTCCACCAGCTTTTTAAATCCATCCCCTACAAACTTCTTGGTGTGATCCACATCGATTGATCCATAGCCAAAATGCTCCATGGTCAGGCTTATACTGTAAGCCAGGGAATGAATGGTGTTGATAATGGTTCCGTCCAGATCAAATATACAGCATTTGTACATATTGTTCTCCTTCCTGTTCTCTTTGGGCGATTCTATCCTGCTTCTCTAAATTATAGAACATAATCATCTAAAAATCCACCTATACCATACCTGCACCTGTAAGCATAAAGCGCCCCAGCCGTTATGCCGGGACGCTTTGAATAACTTAATCTGTTTCCAGATTCTTCTTTAATGCCGCCATTACGAGGCAGCCTGCAGCAGAACCAATGACAATGGCTAACAGGTATCCCAAGGGATTTCCAATGGTAGGAAGGACAAATATCCCGCCATGAGGTGCCCGAAGGGTACAGCCAAGAGCCATGGAAAGGCCGCCTGCCACTGCAGAACCGATGATACAGGAAGGAATCACACGGATGGGATCAGCGGCTGCAAAGGGGATGGCCCCCTCAGAAATAAAGGATAATCCCATAATATAGTTGACCAAGCCAGACTGACGCTCTTTCTCAGTAAATTTCTTTTTGAAAAATGTGGTGCAGAGAGCAACGGCAATTGGCGGAACCATACCGCCAGCCATAACAGCCGCCATTATATCAAAATTGCCTTCCGCCAGCTGAGCCGTACCAAACACATAAGCAGCTTTATTCACAGGACCGCCCATATCGACGGACATCATGCCTCCCACGACGACCCCAAGGATGATCTTGCTGGTGCCGCCCATTCCGTTTAAAAGGCCCGTAAGTCCGTCGTTAATAGCACCTACAAAAGGATTGATAAAGGTCGTTGCCACGGCCACAAGGAAAATGCCGATTAAAGGATACAAAAGAACAGGTTTGATTCCTTCCAGGGACTTAGGAAGCTTGCCAAACGCCTTCTTAAGCATGATTACAATGTATCCGCCGATAAAACCGGCTAACAAGGCTCCAAGAAAGCCTGAGTTTACACTTCCTCCAGCCGGGTTTGCAAACGTAGAACCCATTTTAGCAATCAGCCCGCCGACAAATCCCACAGCCAGACCGGGACGGTCTGCAATGCTCATGGCAATATACCCTGCCAGAACCGGAAGCATCATTCCAAAGGCCTGTTCCCCAATGGTTTTTAAATAAGCAGCCAGAGGTGTGTTCTTTCCAAAATTAGAAGGATCAATGGAATAATCATCAAACAGGAACGCCAGGGCAATCAAAATACCTCCGCCGATCACGAAAGGAAGCATGTGGGAAACGCCGTTCATCAAATGTTTATAGATGGAGCGGCCTACATTCTCCTGATCTCCGCTTTCCAAAGAGGCAGCAGAACCGGAATGATGGTAAACAGGAGTTTCCGGGCTGACTGCCCGTTTGACCAGTTCTTCTCCCTTTTGGATGCCTTCTGTTACAGTGGCCACGACCACCCTCTTTCCGTCAAAGCGGGCCATATCCACCTTCTTATCCGCTGCTATGATAATTCCGTCTGCTGCGGCAATCTCCGCCTTTGTCAGGGCATTTCCTACTCCTTCTGCTCCGTTGGTTTCCGCCTTAAGGGGAATCCCAAGCTTCTTCCCCTGCTGCTCTAAGTTCTCTGCTGCCATAAAGGTATGGGCAATTCCAGTGGGACATGCAGTCACTGCCAGAACCCGATATCCACTGGGAACCTTTGCTGCCGGTTCCGCTTTTACTTCCTTCTTCTGATATCGTTCTGACTCTTTATCGTCAATGAGCTGTAAAAATTCTTCCTTTGACTGAGCCTTTATTAAATCGCTCTTAAAATCCGGGTCCATAAGTAGGGTGGAAAGCCTGGATAGCGCCTCTAGGTGAACATCCGCTTCTCCCTCAGGTGCTGCGATCATGAAGATCAAATGAGCAAGGGAACCGTCAAAAGCCTCATAATCCACACCTTCCGGCACTACGATCGCAGAAAGGCCCGGCTCCTTCACAGCCGCCACCTTTGCATGGGGAATGGCGATTCCGTCACCTACCGCCGTACTTCCAAGGGCCTCCCTTGCAAGAATCCCTTCCTTATATCCGGCCTTATCCTTAAGCCTTCCCCCAGCTTCCATTAAGCCGACCAGCCTGTCGATGGCTTCTTCCTTGCTGGTAACCTTTACTCCCAGTCCAATGCTTTCTTTTTTTAACAGATCTGAAATTTTCATCAAAACCCCTCCTTTGATAATTCTTCATACAATCTCATAATATCTTCCCTGCCTGCAAGCCCCTCTGAAAAGGCACTGGCACTACCTGCTGCGCTTCCCAGACGCAGGGCATGCTTAAAGCTGCCGTTTTCCAAATAACCTGCAATAAATCCGGCCACCATGGAGTCTCCTGCTCCCACGGAATTCTTCACCGTTCCCTTAGGCACTCCCATCCGGAATACTTCCTCTTCTTCCGTAATCAGGATAGCTCCGTCTCCTGCCATGGAAATCAGTACATTTCTGGCACCATTTTCCTGAAGGCGCTTTCCGTAAGCAATGATCTCTTCCGGGCCATGTAAGGTTACGCCAAACATTTCTCCCAGCTCATGATTATTGGGCTTAATAAGGAACGGATGATAAGGAAGTACATTAATAAGCAGATCCTTAGTCGCATCCACCACGATACGGACTCCCCTTCCGTCTAAAGACTTCATGATCCGCTCATAGATGTCATCGCCAATGGATTTAGGAATGCTGCCAGACAAAACAAGCACATCCCCTGCAGTCAGACGGCCCAGCTTTTCATAAAGCTGCTTTACGTCTTCTCCGGTAATCTCAGGGCCCATGCCGTTGATTTCTGTTTCTTCCTGGGATTTAAGCTTCACATTGATCCTGGACAGCCCCTTTTCAACACGGATAAAATCCGACTGAAATCCCAGCCCTTTCACTCCCCGTTCAATTTCATTTCCGGTAAACCCTGCCACAAAGCCAAGTGCGGTATTTTCATACCCCAAAGTCGATAAAACCGCAGATACATTGAGTCCTTTTCCCCCATAATAGATGCTTTCCTGCTCCGTTCTATTGACTGCTCCCAGTGCAAAGTGATCTACCCTTACGACATAATCCAATGCCGGATTAAATGTTACGGTGTAAATCATATGTCACCTCTCCTTTTATATATAAAATTTTATTTCTTCCTCTTTTACAATATACTACGATTGATTTGTTTCGTCAATATGTTTCTTCGAGAAATATTGTTTCTTATATTATTACAGGATCTTGCACAATTTTTCTATGAGATTTGTAAAAAAAGCCGCCTTTTTATACAAATTATCTTATTAACATTCCAGAAAGCTTATCTCTTAATATCTGCAATTTCAGCATTGTTTATTATAGAATCACGCTTAAATATAGCTTTTGCATAAAAAACAGGTTTGCACAGTCATCCTGACCTTGTGCAAACCTGTAGTTTCATATATTTTTATTTAATCCTGAATCTTGCAATCTGTTCTTTCAGCATCTGAGCCTGTGCTGATAATTCCTGACTGGTCGCTGCGCTTTCCTCAGCGATAGCCGCATTTTTCTGAACTACATTTGAAATCTGATCTATGCCTGCCATAGCCTTAATCAGCCGCCAGTTCGTACCCATAGGATACCTGGCCAGTTGGGTTCTAACAGATGGTAATGAAAGACTAATAGAAATAAAAAAGGGGATATCGCCCTGATATGAAATCTTTATGATTTCTTATCAGGGCGATATCCCTTTCTGATTATTTTTTATCATCGGAAATAGCAATCTCATGACGCCTGATGCGGTCATGGGAATCCTTTTTGCTGACAGACAAAAACAGATACAATATCTCAATCACTGTCGTAGCCGATACTCTGGAAAAACAGAATTCTCCCAAAAGAAGCTTTTCTCTGGTAGCTGTCGTAATGTGATAATCACAAGCTTGTCCAAGAGGGGATGACGAATTATTCGTAATGGCAATGGTTGGCGTATGGTTTTCCTTTGCAACTGCCACCAGCGTCATTAATCGCTTGGAAAAGCCGGAATTGGATATAATGATGATCCCATCGTTTTCCGTAAGATTGCAGGTATAAGCCATCTGTGTCTCCCAGATAGTGCCGGATACGGTCGGAATCCCCAGTTGATTGAATTTAAAGGAGCCATCCAGAGCGACCGGTATGGTATTTCCCACAGCCACCAGCTGCACGGTTCTGGCATGTTCAATCAAAGACAAAATACGGTCTAACTCTTCCGGATCCATCATGGATATGGTCTGGGTCAGTTCCGCTACCTTATTGGCCAATATATTCTGAAGGGACTGAGCAATGCTGTCCCGGCTGATGTCATTGGAAACTTCAATGGAGTTGCCTCTTTCCTCTGCCACCTCTTTTGCCAGATTGATCTTTAAGTGATGAAAACCGTTAAAACCGCACCTTCTGCAGAATCTGGATACAGTGGCATCGCTTGTTCCGCTTGCCAGCGCCAGTTCCGCTACTGTCATATCGATTATTTCACTTTTATGTGCCAGGATATAATCCGCAATCTTTTTTTCCGCTTCAAAAAACGAATCATAGGATGAGCAGAGAACACCGGATACGCTAATATTTTCCTGCATAAACAATCCACCTCAAACTTTGTGCAATATTTTGTGTAATAATATTTCATAAGTATATCACGATATGAAATAAATTGTAAAGAGGCGTCCTCTGCTTTTCCCTGCTGTTTCACTCCTTTTTCTGAAGATCATACTCCCAGGTATTGTGATCGTTACCTGTATCCTTAAGAATCATGCCGATTTCAGAAAACATCCTGCTGTCAGGCAGATTCCTCTGCCATAGACGGAAGGCTTCCTCTGACCGTATCTCCTTTGCATTAACAGGAATCCCTTCACAGTAGGCTTTATTAATATCTCCATATAATCCTGCCATCTTTTCCACCTGCTCCTTTGGCAGGTTTTTAATTTTGTCGGAAACCTGGCTGCTGATTACATCTACAAGAAATTTCGTACCGTATTCCTTAAATTTCAGAAGGTTTTCATCGGAAATCCCCGCGCCTTTTGCCCAGCGTTCCACATCCGTTTCCCTGGTGGTATAAACCAGTCTTCCATCCTCCGTCCATTTAAGAATGCCGTATCTGCAGGGAGAGATAGCGAAAGAGTCCGCAACCACTTCACTGATGTGGTATGCATCTTCACGCTCTCCCGGTTCAGGCTTATACTTCTTTGTCCTCTGCAAGTGCAGATGACCGCTTATGTAAAGAGGAACCCGGTAAGATTCCAAAAGCTTTACCACATTCTGGCTGTTTTCCAGGGTGCAGTCAGTTGGATAGAGAATGCTTTCCTTTAACAGGTTGTGATGAGCCACCGGTATCACGGTTATCCCCAGATCCTTTGCCTCTTCAAGCTGTTCATTCATCCACTTAAGGGTTTCTTCTTTGATTCTTCCCCCAACCTTATTTAAGGGTTCATACTGGGCGGAGTCAAGCATCAAAAGCCAGTTTTTTTCATCCAGCTCATAAACATAGCTTAAGGAATCCTCATCCCGGCTCCTTGCCTGGTCATATCCAAAGCGGCGGTAAATGTTATAAAAGCCTTCGGGGTCCACGATATCCGCCACCTCCTTCTCCTTGCCGAAATAGGAGGCAGAAAAATAATTGTTGATATCATGGTTTCCAGGTATGACAAGCACCTTTACTCCCTTTTCTTCCAGTATCCCAAGTTTCTGAGCCAGTGCCTCATGGCCTGCCTTTTCCCCATTAAGAGTAAGATCCCCGCTCAGAATCACGGCAGATGGCTTAAGTTCCTCCATTTCAGCTGTAAATGCGTCCATGAGCTGAGGAATATAATGGACCAGCTTACCATCATCACCTTTTTCCATCTTTTCGAAGGCTTCCCCATAATCTGTCAGTTCCGGAGAATAATAATGGACATCAGAGGCGACCACGATCACAGGAGGTTTATATTCCTCCGGCTCTTCCTCTTCTTCTATTACAGGCGGCTTAGCCGGCTGCTTTTTCCTGATCTCTTTCCTGGTTTCCGGAATCGTTATATCACCATTAGCCTCCGGATCAGGGTTTATATGGTTATTTATTTCTGTACTTTCCTCCTGTCCTGATTTATCTGTACTTTCCTCATAAGGACTTCCGGACGTTTCCCTCCTGTCTCGGTGGGATGTATCCAGATGATCCACAACCATGACAATTCCAAAGCAAAGGAGAATCATGATTGAATAAATCAGGACCAGGAGCCAGTTCTTTTTTCTTTTGTTCATGCGGTTACACAAAGATCCCTTTCCACTTCCTGTCAATTTTATCCTATGGAATCATATCATGCTTTCACAAATACGGCAACTATTTCTCCTCAGTAAACGGCAGGACAGGCATGGCTTTTTTATGCTATTCATACCACCTTGTCATAGGCAGGTGATTGTTTATCCCTTTGGATACAAGAATCTGGTGGAGATCAATGACTCCATTATTAAAGGTGGCGGCACAGGAGCTTAAATATAAGTCCCACATTCTGGCAAACTCTGTACCCATTTTCTCCTCGATTTCCGGACGGCGTTCATTAAAATTCTGTCCCCATAATAGCAATGTCTTACAATAATGGCGGCGAAGGCTTTCTACATCCAGGGTGTAAAACCGGTGTTCGCTTAGAATATTGATCATTTCCCGGAGGCTTGGTATGGTGCCTCCCGGAAAAATATATTTCTTCATCCACGGATCACCGGGATATTCCTTCAGAGCACTGATATAGTGAAGAAGGAGCAATCCGCCGGGATTTAGCACCGCCTCCGCATTTTTTACAAACAGTTCGTAATGATCCCTTCCAACGTGTTCCAGCATGCCGACGCTGACTACCCGGTCAAAGGTTCTGCCCCAGCTTTTTAAATCCCGGTAATCCATTAATTCCACAGACACCCTGCCCGTTAAGCCTTCCTCTTCGATCCGTTCTTCAAATTTCTTTTTCTGCTCTTTGCTTAAGGTGATCCCAATTCCCTGTACCCCGTATTCCTTGGCAGCCTTAATCAGTAAAAATCCCCAGCCGCATCCGATATCCAAAAGGGTCATATCCTTTTTTAAGTACAGCTTCTTTAATATCCTCTCCACCTTATTGCACTGGGCATCGTGCAAGGTATCACTTTCCGTCTTAAAATATCCACAGGAATAGCTTAAGGTATCATCAAGCCATAGGCGGTAGAAATCATTGCCGATATCATAATGGGAAGTGACCTCCTTCTCCTGATTCTTTTTGGACTGGGATGAAAAAATCAGCTTCCTAAGCTTTCCCTGATCCATTGAAAATTTCCCCATCTGGCCAAGGAAATGATTCAAAGCGTGATACAGGTCCCCTTCCACATCCAGGGTGCCTTTCATATAGGCTTCTCCCAGTGCCAACGAAGTGCTGGACAGCAAATCCTTGCCCTCAATATCCTCTTGTAAGTTCACGATAAACGCCGGATTCCCTTCCCCGATATGATAGGTCTCTCCGTGAAGCTTTACATCAAAAGGGTGCTCGTCAAATCTCTGAAGAAAGGAAATTAAAAAGTTGTCTGTCATGGTTTTCATGGCTTTTCCTCCAATCTGCTCTTTATTCCTAATGAGATTTTTGCCCGTTTTTTATGATTTCATAAGCCTTGTTTTCAGCAAAATTCCATTTTTTCAATATCAGAGGCATTCTGCAAGACATTTTTCATGATCTGTGTTAGAATCTAATAAAATTACTTACAGGAGAAGACAATCATGAATAAGCAGAACAATTTATACGGACATCTGGCCGCCGGATTCTCCATATTCGTATGGGGAACCACTTTTATCTCAACCAAAGTTCTTCTTGAGGCTTTTACCCCTCTTGAAATTTTGTTTTTCCGCTTTCTCATCGGCTATGCTGCCTTATGGCTGGCTTGTCCCAGACTTTTGCGGATAAATAGCAAAAAACAGGAATGCCTTTTCGCAGCCGCCGGAATATGCGGTGTTACCTTATACTTTCTTATGGAAAATTTTGCGCTTACCATAACCCTTGCTGCCAACGTCAGCGTGATCATTGCCGTAGCCCCATTTTTTACAGCCCTGTTTGACTGGCTGTTCTTAAAAGAGGAAAAACCCGGACCACGGTTTCTGGCCGGATTTTTAATTGCGATCATTGGAATCAGCCTGATCAGCTTTCAGAAGTCAGCCGGCATGAGGATAAACCCCAAGGGAGATTTTCTTGCACTTGCTGCTGCTGTTACCTGGGCTGCTTATTCCGTAATCACAAAAAAAATAGGAGAATACGGCCATGGAACCGTAGAAACAACAAGGCGCATTTTCTTCTACGGCCTTCTGTTCATGGTTCCCGCACTGGCAATTCTCCCTTTCCGTCTGGGCTTCTACCGCCTTGCCGACACAAAGAATTTGTTAAATATTCTGTTTTTGGGCCTGGGTGCTTCCGCCCTATGCTTTGCCACCTGGAATTTTGCGGTTAAGGTTCTGGGTTCTGTAAAGACCAGCGTCTACATCTATGCAGTCCCTGTAATTACCGTGATCTCCTCCATGCTCCTGTTGGACGAACGTATCAGTTTCCAGTCTGCCTGCGGAATCGTGATGACCATGGCTGGTCTTATGGTCTCTGAAAGCAAAGCCCGGTCAAAAGGCTTTCGGCTCTATCAGAAAAAACAAGGTTCTGCCCAAAATTAATTTCCTCAGCTCCCAGAGTGCATATAGAAAGAACATAGCCCCCCTTCAGCATGGTCTGATGGAACGATGCACCTGGGACAGAGCATGCAAAAGAAGCCTCCTCCTTCCATTCAAATGAAATGGAAGTCAGGGGGACAGTAATACCTAAGCCTGCCGCTTTTAAGTAGCTTTCCTTTAATGTCCATATGCGAAAGAAATACTGGGAACGCATTGGCTCCGGTATTTCCTCCATGCGGCGTCTTTCGGCATCAGAAAAAACCTTTTTAAGGATAGTTTGACGGAAGGGCCGTATCCTTTCCACATCAATTCCCACCTGCCTGTCTCCTATTGCGCAGGCCACCAGGCCATCTGTGTGGCTGATGTTATAATGGATGTGAGGAAAGTCCCTTAAATATGGTTTGCCATGCTCTTCTTTTAAAATGACCGGCTGGCCATTTAATTCAGAATCAATACCATATAAATCCCTAAGTCCCATTTGAAGAAGCTCTTTTCCAAGTCCGTGCTCCTGCTCCCTCTTTTCCCTTCTTTGGGTTGCTTCATACGTCTCCAGATAAATCCGTACCATACCGTCTTAAACCTTTGTCTAAATCCCTGCCCTGTTCCATGCCCGGTTTTCCACCGGACTTCCATGACCGAAATATACCTTTCTTGCGCCAAGAGCGCTGATCTTATCCGCACTTTTTAACATCTTCTCCCTGTCCCAATACACCAGGGACAGCCCGGGATAAAACATATTCATCAGTGCATCACCTACTATGACAGCCTTTTCATCAAGATCAATTCCTATGGACCCTCTGGTATGACCCGGCAGCCCCATAATCCTGGCATTGATTCCATATTCCTTCAGCCAGTCACCTTCATTGATAAAGATTTCCGGGGTAAACTCCGGTATCCGGTCGGTTTCAGAGCTTTTCGCTGTGACCTCCGCAACCGCCATTCCCAGCATCCCCTGAAAACGGAGGGGTTCTGTAAAATTGTCCTTTATAAGGTTCAAGTCTTCTTTATGAAGGGCCACCGGTACTCCCAGCTTCTTCCTAAGATAGGCTGTATTTTGTACATGATCCGCATGACCATGAGTGAGCACGATCAATTCCACCTTCGTTTTCCGGCACTGGGCCAGTAATTTTTCTTCAAATCCGTTCCTTCCTGTATCCACAAGAACGGCTCTTCCATGTTCCTCAATCAGATAGGTGTTCACACTTCCGCATCTGATCCGTTTTACTTCTGCCAACTTTTTCATCTCACTTTCAAATACATTATTTCTCTGCCGGAATATGCCTTTGGCACCATTACGCTATTGTTCATTGTATTGAAAGAAAGCCTTGTATATTCCCGATTTTTCCTCTATCTTTTTCTGTAAATACAATCAATTACTCCGTTAACCGTCTTTGCGGATACCAGCTTTAAAGGCGCCTGTTTTCCCGTTTTTTTCAAACAGGCGTTGGCTTCTTATGGCTTATAGCATATCATCCTTTGTCCCTTTCATCAATTCCTTTTACAATCCGGAACAAAGTGTCTGTCAAACATAATTCCGCGTTTAAGTTTCTCTGCTTCCGAAGCCAAAAAGGCCCGGCAGGTCTAAAACGCCAGATCTGCCGGGCCTTTCTCCATTCCTTATGACCGCCGGATATGGAATGCATCCATTCCCGGATAAACCGCACTTTCTCCCAGCTCTTCTTCAATCCGAAGCAGCTGGTTGTATTTTGCCACACGTTCGCTTCTGCTAGGCGCTCCCGTCTTGATCTGACACGTATTAAGAGCAACCGCTAAATCTGCAATGGTGGTATCTTCCGTTTCACCGGAACGGTGGGAAGCAATGGCCGTGTAACCTGCTCTGTGGGCCATCTTAATGGCTTCAAGAGTTTCCGATACGGAACCGATCTGGTTCAGCTTAATCAAAATGGAATTGCCGCATCCGTTTAAGATTCCTCTCTTTAAACGCTCTGTATTCGTTACAAATAAGTCGTCTCCAACCAGCTGGATCTTGCTGCCCAGCTCTTTCGTAAGCAATTCCCAGCCTTCCCAGTCTTCTTCATCAAGGGCATCCTCAATGGAGTAAATGGGATATTTTTCACAAAGCTTTTTCCAGTGTTCGATGAGTTCTTCCGAGTTGAAATGCTTGCCGCACTTAGGAAGGATATACTCGCCCTTCTTTGCACCCTTCCACTCACTGGAAGCCGCGTCCATAGCCAGAACAAAATCACGCCCTGGTTCATAACCAGCTTTTCTGACGGCCTCAAGAATCAGTTCAATAGCAGCCTCGTCACTATCCACATCCGGTGCAAAACCGCCTTCATCTCCTACTGCGGTAGCCAGGCCCTTTGCCTTTAATATGGACGCCAGGCAATGGAATACTTCTGTACACCATCTAAGACCTTCTTTAAAACTGGATGCTCCTGCCGGCATGATCATAAATTCCTGTACATCTACGGTATTGGCAGCATGTGCTCCGCCGTTTAAAATATTCATCATAGGAACCGGGAGACGATTGCCGGTTATTCCGCCCAAGAAACGGTAAAGGGGAATTCCCATGCTCATAGCCGCCGCCCTGGCACAGGCGATGGATACTGCCAATATAGCATTGGCTCCCAGTCTGGACTTATCCTGTGTCCCATCTGCGTTAATCATTGCCTGGTCAATGGCGTAAATGTCGGATGCATCCATTCCCGTAATGGCGTAATGGATCACTGTGTTAATATTATGAACCGCATTTAAGACACCTTTTCCGCCATAACGGGCCTTGTCCCCATCCCGAAGCTCCAGAGCCTCAAATTCACCGGTAGAAGCACCGCTTGGCGCCGCTCCTCTGGCCATAGTCCCGTCTGCAAGATGAACTTCAGCCTCTACGGTAGGATTTCCTCTGGAATCAATAATTTCTCTTCCTATTACTTTTTCAATCTCCAGATAATTCATAGTTTATCTCCTTTTCTTTTAAATGGTTTCCACTATGGAAAGGATCCCTTTATTTCTGATGCCGTTCTCTTAGCTGCTGGCTTAATCAAAATTTTGAACTGCCTTGGCAGCCATACTCCATTAATATGGCTTAATTCCATTGTTATTATGAGTTAGTTTGTCCTAATTCATAGAATGATCATATCACATTTTACCAGAAATTTCAACACTGACATTGATAATTATTACTGATTTTTCCTTTATTGAGAAAAAAAAGCTTCTGCCCCTGCGTTATACAGGGACAAAAGCTTCTGCAGGATCAACCAATGAATATTTTAAAATTTGAAATTACAGAAACGCCTGTAATATAAAGTTTACAATAAACAGAATGGTTGCTATTACAATAATAGGATTTAATTCATTTGCTTTCTTTTTACAGATCTTTACGATGCAGTAGAAAATAAATGCGGTTGCAATTCCATAGGAAATGCTGTAGCAAAGTGCCATAAACACGCCTGCAAAGAAGGCAGGAACTGATTCTTCCAACTGAGTCCAATCAATCTCCTTGAATGAAGAAATCATCATACACCCAACAATAACAAGAGCCGGTGCCGTTGCCACGGATGGAATTGCACTGATAAAGGAGGCTAAGAATGCACTTACTGCAAAGCAGATCGCTACAACTACGGAAGTAAGCCCGGTACGTCCGCCAGCTCCGATACCTGCAGCACTTTCCACATAAGTGGTTGTGTTTGAGGTACCAAAAATGGCTCCAATGGAAGTCGCCGTTGCATCTGCAAATAACGCTTTATCCATCTTGGAAGAGAATCCTTTGCCTGACTCTAAGGAAGCTTCATCTTCCGCACTAAAGATTCCGCTTCTGCGGCCTGTTCCAATAAAGGTTCCGATGGTATCAAAGGTATCGGATAAACTGAAGGAGAAAATCGTAATTAATACCAGAGGGAGCTTAGCCGCATCGCTAAATAAGGCGGGGAGTCCTTCTGCCGTAAAAATCACTCCGAACGTCGTTGGAAGCACTGATAAAGCTTCTTGAAAGTTTACGGTATCTCCTGTCTTTGTAATACCGAAAGGAATACCGATCAAAGTTGTTAAAATAATACCAATTAAAATACCGCCTTTTACATCCATAACAGTTAATATAACAATTAATACAAGACCAATAATAAATAAAATAAGAGCTTTTGTTGAAATCACGGACATTGCGGGAACGCCTGCTGCAAAATTGATGGCACCTGCATTCAAAAGACCTATGTAAGCAATAAAGATGCCAATGCCTCCGCCGATTGCATTCTGCAGACTTACAGGAATGGCCTTGATGATATACTTACGTATCTTGGTTACTGTGATGAAAATGTTAAGGAGTCCACAGACGAAAACCATTGACAAAGCCTGCTGCCATGTAAATTTCAGTCCAAAACAAACAGTGTAAACAAAAAATGCATTCAAACCCATACCTGGTGCCTGAGCATAGGGTACATTGGCTACAAGCCCCATAACTAAAGTCCCTATAATCGCAGAAATAATGGTTGCTAAAAATACTGCTCCCCATTCCATACCTGCCTGGCTTAAAGTATTCGGATTTACGATAATTATGTACGCCATGGCAAAAAATGTGGTAATTCCAGCAATAATCTCAGTAGTAACATTCGTTCCGTTTTCCTTGAGTTTAAAAAACTGCTCCATGGTAAAACTCCTTTTCATTTTATTTTGAGAGATTCTCGTTTTTAAGTTACCATTCTATTATAACTGTTTTTTCTCAATTCTTCAAGAAAATTTAATAAAATTTTAATCCTTTTTTATTATAAATTTTAATTTTATTTATTAGTGTAATTAATATTTATAAGGTAAATAATTAATTGCGCTTATTTAGTATTGATTGTTCTCGTTCTTGGTATAGAAAAAAGCCGGGAGGTACAAAGAATAAGATTCTTTTGTACCTTCCCGGCTTTATGTCTCGGATATCACAACAGCCAGAAGTCTGTTTTACCTTCTCCATATTCCAGCTTAAAACGGAGTCTGCCAAAAAACTCCTCCAGAGCTTCATAAAGCTCCTCCCATTGTCCGCTGCCGGCAGTTTCCTGTAACGGCTCGATCCAGCAGGACTGTTTCCCGCAGGCGTCCCTTAAATGGATCTTAAATTCCAGGCCTTTGTTTTTAATATATTCATTGCACTTTAAGATCTCGGTGATAGAAACAATCTTCATATACGCCTCTATTCCTGGCCCTTATACTTCCTTGCCTGCTTCTCAATGTACTCCAGATCATCAAAATAATTGATCTTCATAGCTTCTTTCACGCCCTTTAAGGTCCGTGCTGCCATTGCCTCTGCCTTATCGCTTCCTTCTTTTAATATCTGGTATACGTATGGGATATTGGCCTCGTATTCTTTTCTTCTTCTGCGGATAGGCTCTAACTCTGCCTGAAGGATGCTGTTTAAGAACCGCTTCACTTTCACATCGCCTAAACCGCCACGCTTATAGTGGTCTTTAAGCTCGTTAAGATTTTTATAATCCGGCAAATATTTTTCAAAATCTTCATCTTTGCAGAATGCATCAAGGTATGTGAATACTGTATTTCCTTCCACTTCTCCGGGGTCGGAAACCTGGATATGATTCGGGTCCGTATACATGCTCATGACCTTTTTCTTTACTTCTTCTTCCGGATCGGATAAATAAATGCAGTTTCCAAGGGACTTGCTCATCTTAGCTTTTCCGTCGGTTCCTGGAAGACGTAAGCAGGCCTTGTTATTCGGAAGCAGGATCTCTGGCTCCACAAGGGCTTCACCGTAGACGGAATTGAACTTCCTTACAATTTCCCTGGTCTGTTCGATCATGGGCTCCTGGTCCTCTCCTACGGGCACTGTGGTGGCCTGGAACGCTGTAATGTCAGCTGCCTGGCTGATCGGATAGGTGAAGAAGCCTACTGGGATGCTGGTCTCAAAGTTTCTCATGGCAATCTCGGATTTTACCGTAGGATTCCGCTGCAGCCTGGATACGGTTACCAGGTTCATATAGTAAAAGGACAGTTCCGTAAGCTCCGGGATCTGGGACTGGATGAAAAGGGTGCATTTCTTCGGGTCCAGACCGCAGGAAAGGTAATCCAGCGCAACCTCTATGATATTTTGACGAACTTTTTCCGGATTATCGGCATTGTCCGTAAGTGCCTGTGCATCCGCTATCATGATAAAAATCTCGTCAAATTCACCGGAATTCTGCAGCTCCACCCTGCGTTTTAATGAACCAACATAGTGGCCGATGTGAAGCTTACCGGTGGGCCGGTCTCCTGTTAAAATAATCTTTCCCATTTTTACCTCCAGATGTTTTGTATCGTAAATCCGTAGTGCAGCGAACGAATCCTGCGGATTCGTTCGCTCACGGGCATTCGCCCTATGAAACAGGGCAGGAAAAGATTTTCTTATGTGCGAGCACAACGAAAATCTTTTCCTGCCCTGTTTCGCACTACTCATTGCTTTCGTGGATATTATACCATCCACTCAATATTTGTCAATCAAGTCTTATTTTGCCTGAAATACTCCTTCGGCATAGTTCACGGAAGCCATAGCATCCCGACAGTACTGATCCGCACCAATGGTTTTTGCATATCCTTCCGTAAGTACCGCACCTCCTACCATTACCTTTGCAAAAGGAGCGGCTTTCCTAAGCTGCCTGATGGTCTCTTCCATGCTGGGTACGGTGGTGGTCATGAGGGCGCTTAAGCCTACCAGCTTTACTTCATCCCTCACTGCGGTTTCCACAATCCTTTCCGGAGGAACGTCTTTTCCCAGGTCAATGACGTCATAGCCGTAGTTTTCCAGGAGGACCTTAACTATATTCTTTCCGATATCGTGAATATCTCCCTTGACCGTAGCCAGGATGATCCTTCCTTTTTTCTCCTGTGCCACGCCCCCTTCCGCCATCTTCTCTTTTATGACTTCAAAGGCCGCCTTGGCTGCTTCCGCACTCATCAGGAGCTGAGGAAGGAATACTGTACCGTTTTCAAAGCCCTTTCCTACCCGGTCCAGCGCTGGGATCATCTCTCCATTGATAATGGTTAAAGGCTCCTGCTCTCTTAAAAGCTCCTTCACTGCCGCATATGCACGGTCCTTAAGGCCTTTTGCAATGCTTTCGGACAGAGACATCTCCCCTCCGGATACGCCTCCTGGCAAAGAAGAGGTTCCCTGCCTCACCGTCTCACCGAGAGTAGCCACCTGGCCGCTGTAAACGGAGATGTAACCGCTGCACTGAGGATCCAGATCCGCAAGAGTCCGAAAACTGTAATAGGAACGCATCATGGCTTCTGAATTGGGGTTTATGATAGCCGCGCTTAAGCCGTTTTGAAGGGCCATTGTGAAAAAGGCGGCATTGATGATTTCTCTCTGCGGGAGCCCAAAGGAAATGTTGGAAACGCCTAGAATGGTTCTGCCTCCCAGCTCATCACGGACTTTTTTTAAAGTTTCAAGGGTCGTCAGCGCACCACGGCTGTCAGAGCTGACAGTCATGCAGAGAGCGTCTATAATAATGTCCTTCTTTTCAATTCCATATTCCGCGGCCTTATCGTAGATTTTCTTTGCAACAGCGATCCTGCCTTCTGCTGTTTCAGGAATGCCGTCTTCATCAAGGGCTAGGGCGACCACAACGCCTCCATATTGTTTTACCAGAGGAAAAATAGCCTCCATCACTTCTTTTTTCCCATTTACGGAATTAATAAGAGGCTTTCCATTGTAAACCCTCATTGCCCGTTTCATTGCCTCTATATTAGAGGTATCGATCTGCAGAGGCAGGTCGATGATGCTCTGAAGCTCCCCTATCACTTCCGCCATCATGGAAGGCTCATCAATTTCAGGAAGTCCCACATTCACATCAAGGACGTGTGCCCCATTGTCCTGCTGGGCCACTCCCTCACGGAGAATGTATTCCAGGTTATGATCCCGAAGGGCCTGCTTGAATTTTGATTTTCCCGTTGGATTGATTCTTTCTCCAATGATGACCGGGTCCTTGTCAATCACAACCGCCTGTGCATAGGAAGAGATTACGGTACGGTTTTTCTTATCCGGCATTCTTACCGGAAAGTCCTTTAAGAGAGCCACTGTTTTCTCAATGTGCTCCGGCGTGGTTCCGCAGCAGCCTCCGATCACACAGGCTCCTTCCTCTGCAATTTCCTTCATGGCTGCCGCAAACTCATCCGCATCGATATCATATACCGTCTTTCCGCCTTCGCTTCTTGGAAGACCTGCATTGGGATTTACGATGACCGGTATGGAAACTACCTTCATGATATCCCTTAAAATGCCCTTCATCTGTATCGGACCCAGGCCGCAGTTGATTCCCAGGGCATCAACCCCCAGGCCTTCTAAAAGGGCAACGGTAGATTCAACATTTCCTCCTGTTAAAAGCTTTCCTTTATCATCAAAAATCGTGGTCACAAATACGGGAAGACTGCAGTTTTCCTTTGCAGCAAGTACAGCCGCCTTAGCCTCGTAGCTGTCGCTCATAGTCTCAATGAGCACCAGGTCCGCTCCCTCCCGCTCTCCGATTTTAACTACCTGGGAAAACATTTTGTAGGCATCTTCAAAGTCCAGATCTCCTAATGGCTTTAAAAGCTTTCCCGTAGGGCCTAAATCAAGGGCAATATACCCCTTTCCCTTTCCTGCCGGATAAGAAGCTGTCTCCACCGCATTCCTGGCATTTTTTAAGGCTGCAGTCACTACCTCTTCCAGATCGAATTCCGCACCTTTATAAAACTTCAGCCCATTGGCTCCAAAGGTATTTGTTTTTATGATGTCTGCACCTGCTTCCAGATAATCACGGTGAAGTTTCGTAATGATATCCGGATGCTTTACATTCCATGTTTCCGGCAATTCTCCCGGTTCAAGACCGTTTGCCTGCAAAAGGCTTCCTGTTCCGCCGTCAAAAAATACCACTCTCTTCTTTATCTCTTCTAAAATCGCTGCCATACATTCCTCCATCTGTATTTGTATCTTCTAATCTCTCCGGTATGCACAGTCCGTTTTTCCACAGGATTCACATCCCTTTATCTCACAGCGGTAAGGCTTTCCGCTGAGTCCCATCACTGCAGTGACAGACTTGGAAGGGGTCATGAGAAGGCTGTCCGTCAGCATGATACCGATCCTTTTAGGCGTTTCTAAAACTGCCGTAATATCCTTTTGGCACTCTAGGGGGAAGTCTCCGTAACCCGGGCTGAATCTGGGTCTTAAGTACTGTTTCCTCTCCTCAAATTCCTCCTTTAGTTTCCGGTTTTCTTCATCACAATATTCCTCAATCATGGCAGTGGCCGCCGCCTGCATGGTGACTGCCTTACTCATCTGCAGTTTTGTATACTTATGCAGCAGCACATCCACCCCTGCACCTAACGTAGCGGCAAATAAGATCACCTGTTCACAGTCCTGTAAATTCCGGCTTAAATTCCGGCTTCTGGCCTTAAATACGGTAAAATCGATCCAGTCATCAGAAAGCAGCTCCAGGGGATAAACCCGGCTTATGCTTTTGGGAGATGCTGCAGCCATCAGTTCCCTGATACATTCCTCAATCAGGGTATTTACGGCTTCATCACCTTCATTTTTCCCGTATCCCAGATATCGCCGGATCTCTCTTCGGCTGATTTCCATTGATGTTCCTCCGTTTTTTCATTTTAAATGGGCCCGCCCCTTTTTAAAAGGAGCCGGACCCTGGTTAAAAGAATCACAATATCTCGGAAAGATTCTCCTTGATTTTCAACGCCACATCCGGCTTATTCATGGAATAAACATGGATGGCATTCACTCCGTTGGCGATAAGGTCAATGATCTGTTCTGTGGCATAAGCAATTCCCGCCTGCTTCATAGCTGCCGGATTTTCTCCGAATCTGTCCACTATGGCCTTGAATCGGGAAGGCAGATAGGTACCTGACAGCTGGCAGCTTCGGATGATCTGCCTTACATTGGTAACAGGCATAATTCCCGCGACAACCGGAACCGTGATTCCTTTTTCCCGGATGCGGTACAGGTAATTGTATAAAATGTTATTATCAAAAAACATCTGGGTGGTAACGAAATCACATCCTGCTTCCACCTTCTGCTTTAAGTAGTCCATATCAATGGTCTTGCTGACGGATTCCACATGACCTTCCGGATAGCAGGCCGCCCCAATGCAGAAATCCCCTGCTTCCTTTATCTCCCTGATCAGCTCTGAGGCGTAATGGTATTCCTTTTTAACAGGAGCATCGGTAGGCATATCCCCCCTGAGAGCAAGCACATTTTCAATTCCAGCCTCTTTCAGTTCACCAAGGACCTGGTGTACCTTTTCTTTGGTGGAGGTTACGCAGGTTAAATGAGCCAGAGCCGTCACATGATGCTGGTGATGGAGCGCAGAAGCGATATCAACGGTATATTGGCTGGTTCCTCCGCCGGCTCCGTAAGTGACGCTCATAAACGCTGGTTTCAGCTTTGCGATCTCTGACGCAGCCCGTTCCACCGACTCATATTTATCCTCAGTTTTGGGAGGAAACACTTCAAAGGATAGGGTTGGCTTTCCCTGGCTCAATATATCTTTTATTTTCATGCTGTCTGTCTCCTATCTTTCGTTTCATCATTAACGCCGTGTTCTTTGGGCATAAAGGTGGCTTTTAATTATTTTAACACTTTACCACAAAAAACTGCTTCCCGCAATAGATTCTGCTTACGCTTCCTGGCTTTCCATCACCTGAGGATTGCTGTAAGAAACATAAATCCTGATCCCATCTTCGGTAAGATAAAGGTTAATATCAAACAGCCCCTCTGTAATAAACGCTCCATCTTCCTGCCATTCTAATGTTCCTGCCTGTTCCATAATAGCAGGAATGCTGCTTTCTTCCTGAGGAATACCTGCTCCTGTTTCTACAAGACTTAAAAACTCTCCTAAAAAGACAAGGGAATTTTCCCTGTCTTTCAGGGAAGAAATGTAATCATGAAGTTCTCCGGTAGCAGTATCATAATTAATATCCACATACTGATATACGTAATCTTCATCGCCCGGATCCAGCTGGCTGGTTGCCTCATCTTCAAAAGTGAAGCTTTCCACGGTCTCATAATAGGATATGGGACCGCCCTCTTCTTCAAACTGATAATTATCCGAATAAACAGCACCCTCTTCTATCTCATAGCCATAGTTGGTTTCGTTGAAAAACTGTTCCATGGAAGCTGCGACCTGCCTACCGTCAACCGTAAAATGATCATAACCGGTGCAAGACTCCCCAATTGCCTTCACATCCTCTTCTGCAAGCTCCGAAAAGCCGGAATCATCATATGGAACCGCTGTCTCATAGTTACTGATCTTATCGTCCGTTATGGCCCGGTTTACCGTTCCAATGATCCTTGGAAGAGCATTTATAAGAACAAACAAAGCAACAGATATTACCACAGGCACAGCGGAATTCTTCCTTCCCTTTTCCTGGCCTGGCCGGGAGGTCTGTGGCGCATTATGGCTGCCGGCAGGCTTAGGGGAAGGTCTTCCCACATTTTGCCTGGGGTTAACCGGCCCCGCCGTTGTACTTTTCCGGCCTGCCGGTCCCTGTACATTCTTTTTCTGCGGCTTTCCTGCTCCATCAGCCTTATGAACATCATGGCTGCTATAATCCGGACGCCTTTCATTCAAATAATAATCTGCATTCCACAAAATAGGCTGTCGGACCAACTTCCTGCACCTCGGGCAGTAATTCGCCTCATTAACCGGAAGATCACAAACCGGACAAATCTTTTTCGTCATCTCAAAATCCCTCCTTTATCCCAGTACCAGATGAGCCACGGCAATCTCATCGTCCTCCCTGAATCCCTGGGCGCAAACCTGTATATCATAAACATATTTCTCCTGAAGTCCGGTAATGAAAGCAATCTCAGCAATATTCTTTCCTTCCTGAGCAAGCACCAGCACCTGATGAACATCTGCTATTGTCTTTTTCAGCAACTCATCCGATTGACCGATAGGCTCAAGGTCAGCCGATTGTTTATCTGACTCTGTGATAAAATCTTCCAGAGACAGGCTTCTTTCTTCTTCCCTGCTGTTGTAGTAATCTTCTGAAATCTCCCAATCCTGTTCTCTCTCTGACATTCTGCCACTCCTTTCATCTCATCTGCCCATGCTTTTTGGGCATAAAGGTATACCCGTAGGGTGTTTCATCTTTTTTGCCCAAGTTCTTTGGGCATAAAGGTATACCCGTACAGTTATTTCAAAAACAGACAGGTTCATCGGAACCTGCCTGATTATGTAATCTGATAAATTTTATCTTTTATTTCTTAAAAAATCAGGAATATTGATCTGAACTTCCTTATTCACAGTCGGGCGATAAGGCTGTCCGCCTCCCTGGGTAGCACCCTGAGGATTATTCTGCCCTGCATAATTCGGCTTCTGATAATTCCCTGCACCGTAGTTCTGATTTCCATAATTCTGGTTGTTATAGTTGCTGTTATTATTTGGATAATTCTGATTGTTGTAAGCTGGATTGGAATAATTCGCATTCCCGTAATTTGGATTATAATTCTGGTTATATCCAGGGGTTGCTGCAGTGGCGGCTGCCTCCTGATTCCCGGCCTGGGTCTGAGGTGCTGCTTTCGGCTGTTTAAAGTTAGGGTTGGAGAAGTTTGTCATAACCTTGGATACAGGAGTCTCAGCCTGCATGTCCAGGCCTGTGGCGATTACGGTGATGCTGGCTTCGTCATGAGCATTCTCGTCATACATTGCACCAAAGATAATATTGGCATCATCTCCTGCCATCTCCTGAACGTAGCTGGCTGCTTCATTGGCCTCAACCAGGCTGATATCACCGGAAATGTTGATGATGACGTGAGTAGCGCCTTCAATGGTAGTCTCAAGCAATGGACTGGATACCGCCTGCTTCACGGCTTCTAATGCCTTCTCATCACCCTTTGCCCTGCCGATACCGATGTGGGCAATGCCTTTATCTGTCATGACAGTCTGAACATCTGCAAAATCCAGGTTAATAAGTCCGGGCACATTAATTAAATCCGTAATACCCTGTACGGCCTGCTGAAGAACTTCATCCGCCTTCTTTAAGGCATCCGGCATGGTAGTACGTCTGTCCACAATTTCCAGAAGACGGTCATTAGGGATTACGATTAATGTATCAACGCTCTCTTTTAAACGCTCAATACCGTTAACGGCATTGCTCATACGGGTTCTTGCTTCAAAACGGAAAGGCTTTGTTACAACACCTACAGTTAGGATTCCCATGTCTTTTGCAATCTTAGCCACTACAGGAGCAGCTCCGGTACCGGTACCGCCTCCCATTCCACAGGTAACGAATACCATATCCGCGCCCTTCATGGTCTGAGCCAGCTCGTCCGCATTTTCTTCTGCAGCCTTTTCACCGATCTCAGGCTTGGCACCTGCACCAAGACCTTTGGTCAGCTTTTCTCCGATCTGCATGGCTGTAGGAGCCTTACAAAACTGCAAAGCCTGCTTGTCCGTGTTGATTCCAAGAAATTCCACACCAGCTATATTCTCATCAATCATGCGGTTGACCGCATTATTTCCGGCACCGCCTACTCCGATTACCAGAATTCTTGCGGCATTGTCCGCCTCATTTATCTTAATCTCTAACAAGATTATATCCTCCTTTAACCATAAACAGCTTACTCTATAAACCTAATTAATATAATATTTGATTTTACCAAAAATATCAACCACTTTTTAAACAAAATTCCAAGCAAAATATGTAAATTAATTAATTCTTCACAAATCGATAAGATGTGACTGTTTCCGCCTCATCATAGGTATCCAGATATAAAGTCCCTGACAAACCTTCTAAAACAGGAAGCTGGTCCTTCAGCTCAGAGATTTTTCCATTCATCTGGTCATAGCTTCCAAGGAAAACACGGATATCTCCCATAACAAGAGTAGCATCCCCCCGGGAATCATAACGGATCTGGTCAACAGGAATTGCCATCGTTGATAAAAGCTGAGTCAGGTTCAGAATTTCATTGAAAATCTTACCCTTTTCCACCGGAAGGGGCTGGTGCAGGGCAATATGCCCAAACTGCAGCCCCGTGATCCAAGGAACTCCCTCCAGCTTTCCGCTGGAGCTTTCTACCACGATCCCGTCCTTATCAAAATACATATAGCTGCCCATATAGGATACATAGCCTACCACCGATTTCTCATAGACGATCACTTCCACTCTTACCGGGCTTAAGAATACGATTTTGTAATCTTCTACAAAAGGGATCTGTTCATGCTTCTTAAAACGGTCCTTGTAGAGACAAAAAACCGCATTCCGGTCCCAGCTGCCCTTGAATAAAATATCAACGATCTGCTCCGATGTATATTTTTTATTACCGCTCACCGTAATATCCCTGATCTGCAGCGACAAAAAAATGGCAGTTCCCAAAAGGACCACGGCGGCCGTGATGCCAAATTTGATTTTTCTTCTGCTTTTTTTTAAATCATTCATTCCATCCCTCTGATCGCCGCACCAAGACTGCTCAAGTCACGGCAGATGTCTTCATATCCTCGTTCAATATGATGGCACTCATGAATCTCTGTCACGCCCTCACATGCCAGCCCTGCAACTACAAGAGCCGCGCCTCCCCGCAGGTCCGTAGCTGTAACACGATTTCCCTTTAAAGGATAAAGTCCATGTATGTCAGCCCGCTTCCCCTCTATTATAATATCTGCGCCAAGCTTATGCAACTCTTTTGCAGTTCCAAATCTTCCCTCAAAGATCGTTTCTTTAATTCTGCCGGTACCTTTTGCGGATGCCATGACCGCCATTAACTGGGACTGAAGGTCCGTGGGGAAACCCGGATAGGGTTCTGTTATGACATCTACACAATCGGGGCGTCCACTCATGGATACTTCCAGGCAGCTTTCATACCGTTTCAGCTCTGCGCCCATTCTATCGGCGAGAGAAATGGCGGAAGCTAAATGTCCGGGTTGGATTCCCTGTATTACGATCTCCCCCTCAGCAGCCATAACAGCCATTAAATAGGTTCCTGCGACAATTCTGTCTCCTGCCACAGTAAATTCAGAATCACAAAGCTCTCTTACGCCTTTGACTATCAGAACGGAAGTACCGGTTCCATGTATGCCGGCCCCCATATTGTTTAAAAATTCACACAGGGTGATGATCTCCGGCTCCTTTGCTGCTCCATGTATCACGGTTATCCCCTGGGCATATACAGCTGCCATGAGGGCATTTTCCGTAGCCCCCACGCTGGGAAAGGGAAAATAAATATGATTGCCCATTAACCGATTTGCGGACACCATAAGCTTATCACCCTTCTCCTCAATGATTGCACCAAGTTTCCGAAAGGCAGATAAGTGTAAGTCTATGGGGCGCTCTCCTATGGAACACCCACCAGGGAAGCTGGTGACCGCATTGCCAGTCCTTCCAAGCAAAGGACCGGAGAGCATAATAGAAGAACGCATGCTTTTTATATACTCTTCCGGTATCTCCGCCTGGGTCAAATCACGAGCATCAATTGTCAAGGAATGGCCGTCAAAGCAGCATATACATCCAATATGCTCAAGTATCCCCAGCATACAGAACACATCCTGTATCCTGGGGACATTATGAATCACTGTTGTACCTTTATGGAGAACCGCTGCTGCCATCATGGGCAGAACAGCATTCTTGGAACCCTGAATTTTTATCTCACCTTTTAAGGATCGTAACCCCTGGACCTGTATGACTGACAATCCGGTACCTCCCATGGCTTCTTATATACTATCCTATGTTAAAAGTGAGAGAATGTTTTCACATCCCATTATTTTTCCAGCTTTATCTGGTTGGAAACGCTTAAAACCATGCCCATTTCCATCATCAGAAAAAGAACAGAGGTACCTCCATAGCTGATAAAAGGCAGGGTGATACCTGTATTTGGTATGGTATTGGTTACAACCGCAATATTTAAGATAACCTGTATGGCAATATGCCCCATAACACCTACAACAAGCAAAGCCCCAAATAAATCCGGTGCATTATCCGCAATGAGCATGAACCGGTAAATCATGAAAAGAAATATCAAAATTACAGAAACCGCTCCAAAAAGCCCAAGTTCTTCACATATGATGGAAAAAATCATATCGTTTTGAGCTTCCGGTACAAACCCCATCTTCTGTATGCTCTCTCCCAGGCCTCTGCCTACCAGGCCGCCGGAACCTATGGCATATAGCCCCTGAAGCACCTGATAGCCTCCGGTCGAGGGATAAGCCTCCGGCTCCAGCCATACCAGGATACGGCCCAGCTGGTAATCATGAAGAATATTAAGTTTCTCCAGAACAGCAGCCATTGGTCCGGCAAAGGCCAGCGCGCCTACGCCTGCAAGACCACAGGCAAAAAACGGCCATTTCTTTTTACATGCCACAAACAGCATGACAAAAGCGATCCCAATGATGATGATTCCGGAACTTAAGTTATTTGCCGCTACGATTCCCGCTATGGGGAGTGTCGTCACAATAACCAGAAGCACGCCATTTCTCGTGTTAATATTCCTTCCCATCTGAACGATCAGAACAGCAAGCATGACAATCAGAGCAATTTTTACAAATTCCGTAGGCTGAAAGGAAAGGCTTCCCACTCCCAGCCACCTTCTCTTACCATTTACTTTACGCCCAACTAAGGATACGGTAATCATCAAAACATAAGAAAGAGCGTAAGCAAACACAGCGAATTTCGCGTACCAGTGGTAATCCAGTTTGGATATCACAATCATGATAACAAAGCCTGCCAGGGCTATCTTGGCCTGCCTCATCATGAAATAAGCGGCGTCATTGAATTTAAGCTGGGCAGCATAAGAACTGGCGCTGTAAATCATGACCAAACCAAAAACAGACAGAAATATTACAGTAAACAGAAGACTGTAATCATAAAAACGGCGCGGTTTGTTTTTTTTCTTCACTGGCCCTTTTTCTGCCATATCATTCCTCCTCGCCAAACCGTTGATTCATTTTAAATTTATTTCATTTATACATTCACCATGCATTCATCATTTGGCGGAAGGGCACCGCCAAATGATTCATAAAGGGCGTTCGCCCTATAGAAACATGTATAAAATATGTNNACATATTTTATACATGTTTCTGCATGGTTCATTGCTTTTATAAATTTCTGACACTTTCCTTGAAGATTTCGCCTCGTTCTTCATAGCACTTAAACATCCCCCAGCTGGCGCAGGCTGGAGATAAGAGCACATGATCTCCTCTGTTGGCATAAGAAGCACATACCTTTACTGCTTCCTGCATATCCTCCGCATACATTACATTGGTAAAACCGTGTCTGGCCGCACACTCGGCGATCTTTTCCCTGGTCTGCCCCAGAAGCACCATATATTTCACCTTACCGTCAAAGGATTCAATCCACTCATCATACTGGGAGTTCTTATCATAACCTCCTGCAATGAGTAACGTTGGCCCTGGCATGGCTTTTATCGCCTGGATTGCAGCATCCGGATTGGTTCCTTTGGAATCATTGTAATATTTCACACCAGCCTTTTCCGCAACAAATTCAATCCGATGCTCTACCGCCCTGAACTCCCTGATTACCCTGCCTATAATCTCCATGGGCACTCCCATTTCAGCGGATATAGCGGCTGCAGCCATGATGTTCTCATGGTTATGGCGGCCTAGGAGCTGTACCTCGCGAATGTCTGCAATCTCAGTCCTCTCCCCATTATGGTTCCGGATAATCCTGTCCCCATCCATGCAGTAGCCTTCTTCTAAAAACTGGCGGCTGCTGAAATAGACAGCCTTGGGCTTTATGGAAGTTCCAAATTCACGCAAAACAGGATCGTCGTAGTTTAAGATACAAAAATCCTGAGGTCTCTGGTTTGATGTTATTCGTTCCTTTACTTCTATGTAGCATTCCATGGTTTTATGACGGTCCAGGTGGTCTGGCGTTATGTTGAGGATCGCACTCACATCCGGACGGAAGTCGGTGACCGTCTCCAGCTGAAAGCTGCTGACCTCTGCTACCGTTACCGAATCCTCAGTCGTCTTTAATGCTTCCTCTGTATACGGGACCCCAATATTGCCCACTACAAACACATGGTCATAATATGCTTTCATGATTTCCCCGATCAGGGCCGTAGTGGTTGTCTTACCATTGGTTCCAGTGATTGCCGCCAGCTTTCCTCTGGCATGGTGGTAAGCCAGCTGGATCTCACTCCAGACCGGGATATCCGCCTCCTTAAGGACAGCTACAAAGGGGGCCTCTAAGGAAATACCGGGGCTAATGACACATAAGCTTACACCTGTAAGATCTTCCTTTTTAAGCTCTCCCAGTAAAACTGAAATCCTTCCCTCTTCTTCAAACTGATGAAGCAGTTCATCTTTATGAAGGGCAGCATTGCTGTCGTAAAGAATCACTTCATCGCCTGTTTTAAGGATCAGCCTCGAGGCGGCAATGCCGCTTTTTCCGCTGCCGGCAACTAAAATTTTCTGATTCATATAGTTTCTCTCCTATAATCCAAGGTATGCAAGCATGCAAAGAACCGCAGTCACGATAGCAAATACAGCTACCACCCGTGTTTCCGACCAGCCGCACAACTCAAAATGGTGGTGGATGGGGGCCATCTTAAAAATCCTCTTTCCGCCTGTTCTTTTAAAATATGTCACCTGAATGATAACGGATAATACTTCGATCATATAAATAAAACCGATAATGGCAAGGAAAACAGGAATCTGCATCATAAAGGCGCTGGAAGCAACAAATCCTCCAAGTCCAAGGGAACCTGTATCCCCCATAAACACCCTGGCAGGGTACACATTAAACAGCAGAAATCCCAATAGACTTCCCACAACCGCTCCGGTAATGGGACTGATGCCGGTATTTTCCCCGATAGAAACTACGGTTAAGAATGTCGCCACCAGAATGGTAACACTGGTGCAAAGCCCATCCAGGCCATCGGTAAAATTCACACCATTGTCAGTCCCTATTACCAGAAAAAATACCGCAGGTACGAAGAATATTCCTAAATTCAGATACAACCCTTTTTCAAAGCCTCCGGTAAAGGGAATTAACATTCCCGTTCCCACATCCTTTGAATGAAGCAGATAATAGGCAAATATGCCTGTAATGATTAACTGCCCTGCCATCTTTTGAACAGGCGTAAGCCCCTCTGACCGCTTCATTACGATCTTAATGTAATCATCAAGAAACCCAACGATACCAAATCCAACTGTCACAAAAAGCACAGGAATGATCTTCGGATATTCCCTCACATAGAACAGCGATGTAATGATGATGCTGGTCAATATGATAAGCCCTCCCATAGTCGGAGTACCCTGCTTTTTCAAATGGCTTTCAGGTCCTTCCTTGCGGACCTCCTGGCCAAATTTTAATCTGTGAAGAAATGGTATTACAATGGGACACAGCATGGCGCTGATTGCAAATGCTATGATGATTGCCAGAATCGTTTCGTTAATCATGTCACACCTCAATATTTTATGTATTTGTATTTCAAAAGTACACAGTAAGTAGTATACGTCTTTTTGCCTGAATAATCAACCATAGATTCGAAACGCCGAAGCAGTTTTTTCCTCTGTTGGCTCTATTCCCAGGTATGGAAGAATATTCTTAAAAATGTCTGAAATCACCGGTGCGGCTATGGTTCCGCCGTAATAAATCCCCTCAGGTTCATCGATCGTAATGAGTGCAATCACCTGTGGATTATCCGCCGGTGCAAAGCCTATAAAGGATGAAATGTACTTTTTTAAACTTCTTGGAAGTTTTTCGGAGGTCGCTGTTTTTCCGCCCACCCGATAGCCGTCGACCTGCCCTCTTTTTCCGCTACCTTCCGCCACAACTTGTTCCAGGATATAGCGCATGGTTTCGCTGGTCTGGGCAGATATGATCCCTTCGCTTACCGGGTAAGTAAATTCATGGACCGAAGCTCCGTCGGTGCTTACTGACTTCACTCCAAAATGCGGTGTCACACGGTTACCGCCATTAACGATGGCAGAAGCGGTCGTAATCAGCTGCAGCGGCGTGATCTGGAAGGACTGGCCAAATGAGACGGTTGCCAGTTCCACAAGCCCCATATTATCTTTTTTATGCATAATGGTGGATGCCTCGCCGGGAAGATCGATTCCGGTCTTTCCCTTTAAGCCGAACTGCTCAAAATACTTATAATAATTATCTACGCCAAGGCGCTGTCCTACATCGATGAGAACCGGGTTGCAGGAATTCATCATACCCTGCAGAAACGTTTCCGAGCCATGGCCGCCCACTTTGTGACATCTGATTTTACGGTCCTCTACGACCCGAAAGCCCGGACATGAAAAATGGTCATCAAGCTTCACCACTCCTGCTTCCAGTCCTGCGGCTGCAGTAACGATCTTAAAGGTGGATCCCGGTTCATAGGTGTCGTTAATACATGGATTTCTCCACATCTTGTTTAGCAGATCCTGCTTTTCTTTGTCAGATGCCGGTACTCCGGCGTCTGCATTTAGTGTAAACGGATCATTTAAATTAAATTCAGGTGCATTTACCATTGCCATAATTTCCCCATTCTGAGGATTCATAACAATAATTGACACTCTTTTTGCACCCTTTTTCTCCATCACCTGATAAGCAGCCTGTTCGCAATAACGCTGGACATTGACATCCAGGCTGATATGCAGATCCTGCCCTGCCACAGGTTCGATCCTATCCTCCGCCGCATTTTCTATTTCAATTCCTGCTGCGTCGGACATGGTCAGGATTTTACCGTTAAGGCCTTTTAAATATTGTTCGTATTTTACCTCCAGGCCGATGATTCCCTGATTATCGCCCCCCGTAAAGCCAAGAACTGTGGAGGCAAGGGTATCATAGGGATAATAACGCTTGTAATCCTCATCCACTTTTACACCATCTAAATGGTAGGACCGGATCGTGTCTCCCATAGCCTTGTCTACATTGGTTTTAATAATTTCCCTTGAACTGTACTTTTCTACCTTTTTCCGAACTTCCTCCTCTTCAAGACCAAGCTCCTTGGAAAGGACTGCCACAACCTCATCTGCTTTTCTGATCTGGTTATGTATGACCGATATGGTGCACACCGTCCGGTTGGTGGCAATGACGGTTCCATTGGCATCAATGATATTTCCCCTGGCGGCTTTAATGGTCCTTTCCCGTTCATGAAGGTCCAATGCCATGGCACTGTAATGTTCCGAACGAAAGATCATTAGAAAAATAAGCCGCCCCATAAGCCCTGTCATGGCAAGAAATAACAGGAAAAACAGGATGGCTATTTTTTCTCTGTGATGTGTCTTATTTGAACTCATGCACTGCTCCATCACCATTATTTCTACAGTATATGAATTTCAGGACTTTTTATGAGTTCTTTAAAAAAGTTCCTTATTGGGCTGTGGTCTCTTCGGTCGGAAGTGCGGCCGGGAGATTGGAACCGTCATCCCCTTCTTCCCTGTTGACATATTCTTCCGGAGGATTCAAATACTCATCTGGAATCGGATTTCCGTTTTCCATGGTAGGAGTCTGCCCAGTGGTCTCTTCTGTACCTGATTCCTCAGACGCATTTTCTCCCTGGGATGCACTTTCTGTTTCACTGGTTATCCCTTCCTGCTCAGGAAGCTTTGCTTCTTCTCCCGGCAATGGTGAGGTTTCTGTATCGGTATCCGGAAACACATTAATATAAGGAAGAATCTCCGCCAAAATCTTCTGAAAAATCTGGCTGGCATAGGTACTGTGCGGCTGATCCTCCACATGAGGCTCATCAACCACAACATAAACCAAAACCTGAGGATTGTCCGCCGGAGCATAGCCGCAGAAGGATACCACATAATTGGTCTTATCACGGGGGATCTTCTCGGCAGTTCCGGTTTTACCGGCAACTTTATATCCTACCACTCTTGCTGCGCCTCCTGTTCCTCCCTCTGCATTGACGGTCTTAAACAGTGCTTCGTTGATGAATTTGGTGGTTGATTCCGATACCGTTTCCCTGACAAGAACCGGTTCTACCTTTTTAATGACAGAACCCTGCTCGTTAAGGATCTGCTTCACCACATGAGGTTCATAATAGGAACCTCCATTGATCACAGAGCTATAAGCAGCAGCCATCTGGATCATGGTCGTGCTGAAATTCTGTCCAAAGGAGTTGGTTGCAAGATCCGTAGGTCCCGCTGTATTCTGATTATAAACAAGAGTCTTATTATCAGCTTCTCCTGGCAGATCGATCCCGGTCTTGGAGCCGAATCCGAAAATCTGCTGATACTTGTAGAACTTTTCTTTTCCCATCTGCTGAGCAATCCGCATCATGACCACGTTGCAGGATTTCATCAGGCCTTCCTCAACGGTGATCAGACCATGTCCATATCTGCTGACGCAGTTGATCTTATGCCCACCCACCTCCAGGAACTTGTTGCATTCATAAGTTTCCTTTCCGGTAATCGCCCCTTCTTCCATGGCTGCAGATATGGTAAAAATCTTTTCTGTTGACCCCGGCTCAAATCCGTCACTGATGCAGAAATTACGCCAGGTCTGGTTCCAGGCCACCTGAGTCCCCAGGGACATGATCTCTTCATTCGAATAGTGCTCTGAAACGTTTGTTTCCGTTAAAGGCTTAGCGTCTTTATTCTTTCTCTTGTAATCGTCCACGGCCTCTTTGATCCCAAGCTGCTGCAGTACATCATCGGTGTACTCCGGTCTTAAGGTTCTTGGATTGTTTAAATCAAATGCCTTGTCATTTGCCATGGCAAGAACCTCGCCGTTATTGGGATCCATAACGATTACGCCTACCCGTTTGCTTCCTGTTGTCTGTTCCCATTCATTAATATATTTTTCTACGATCTTCTGTATGTTTACATCCATGGTGGAAACCACGGTGCTGCCATTGGAGGCAGGCTTTATGACTCTCTCTAAGTTGGAGTCATCATTTAAGTATCCGTATTCCCTTCCGTTGATTCCCATAAGGGTCGTATTATAAAACTGCTCGATCCCTCCGGTTCCATCCATGCCGTCACCGTTGGCAAAGCCAATGACATTGCAGCCCATGGAGTTATAGGGATACACCCTTTTGTACTCATCCTCAAACCAGATTCCCTTAATGGCCTTCCCGCTTTTTTTTAACGCATCTGCCTGGTCTGCCTTGTACTTATCATATTTTTGTTTATCGTCATAAGTCAGCTGCTTCGCATAGCGTACATACTGCTTATCTTTCTTTTCCTGTATGAGGTTCATGATTTCCGTCCGGTCATAGCCAAGGCATTCTGTCAGAGCCGTTACGCTCGGCTCAAGGAAAGAATCCTGGTCTGACATGATCTGTTTGGGATCCAGGATTAAGTTATATACTTTTTCACTGGTTGCCAGATAAGTTCCGTTGCGGTCCATGATGTCCCCGCGCTTAAAGGGTATGATGCGGCTGTCATATTCCTGCTGGGACAGCACGATCTGATTGTAATCTTCCTTTTTATTTGTCATCAGATTATACAGCGTCATAACTAATGCAAACAAAGCCAGCGTAATTACCAGAACAGTAATCGCCAGCTTTTCCTGCATATAACGGGGAAATACCTTACTCTTTTTATTCCTGTTTTTATTAGTGCTTCGGGATATCCTCATTCTGTCTTACATACTCACTTTCCGTCTTATCATAGTGAAGGATCTGGTCCTTATTCGCATAGACCATACCAAGTTCCTCAGTAGCCACTTTATACACATGATCCAAATCGACAGAAGTGTTGATATTAGTTTCCAATGCATTATTTTCAGTTTTCAAACGTTCCAGCTTTGCTTCTAAAAGCTGGGCGCCATGATTACTGGCTGTAACAGAGGATTGCAGATGCAGATAATTCACGCACAGGCAGAGGGTGCAGACTGCGGCAATGGTCAGCATGACCACATAAGGCAAATCCATCTGCAAGGCCTTTTCACGATTTCTTCTGACCTGATGTTTTACTGATGGACGACGGATTTCTTCTGGTGTATGAACCGGCATAGGAACCGGCATGGTTTTACGGACAGTATTCCCCTGTACGTAAGTGGAGCTCCCATGGGAACGCACATTTTTTCTTGCAGCCACTCTCTCTTCCTCCCTTTTTAAATTCGTTCAAATACCCGAAGCTTTGAACTCTTTGAACGTTTGTTTTCTTCAATCTCTTCTTCCGACGGTACAATTGGTTTTCTTGTAACCACCTTGCCTTTGCTCTTTCTTCCGCAAACGCAGACCGGAAAATTAGGCGGGCAGATACACGGGTCCTCATTGGTCTTAAATCTTGTTTTCACGATCCTGTCTTCCAGAGAATGAAACGTGATAATGGACAACCGCCCACCCGGATTTAACAGATCGATCATCGTATCAATGGACTTCATTAAAACTTCCAGTTCCTTATTCAGTTCGATCCTTATAGCCTGGAATGTCCGTTTGGAAGGATGTCCTCCCACTGCCCTTACCTTTGCAGGGATCGCTCCTTTGATGATCTCCGACAGCTCTCCTGTTGTCTCAATGGGCTTTAACTGCCTTTCCCTAACAATATGCTTTGCAATATTTTTTGCAAACTTATCTTCTCCGTAATCCCTTATGATCCGGTATAAGTCAAATTCACTATAGGTGTTAATGATATCGGCTGCTGTCTGTTCATTCCTCTGATCCATACGCATGTCCAAAGGCGCATCTTCTTCCCTGTAGGTAAATCCTCTTTCCGGAATGTCAAGCTGGTAAGAGGATACCCCTAAGTCCAGGTAAATTCCGTCCACTCGTTCGATTCCTAAATCCTTTAAAACTGTCTGTATGTTTTCGTAATTGCTTCTTACGACCGTCACCTTATCTTCATAAGCCTTCAGCCGTTCTGAGGCTGCCTTAATGGCGTCCCCATCCTGATCAATTCCGATTAATCTTCCGTAAGTTCCAAGGCGTTTACACACTTCTAAAGCATGTCCGCCTCCTCCCAGCGTTCCATCTACATAGATTCCGTCTGGTTTTACATTCAGGCTGTCAATGGTCTCATGTAGCAGCACTGACTTGTGTTCAAACATCATATACCAAGTCCTTCCATAGCTTCCGCGATTTCTTCCATATCATCATAGGTATTGGCTGCGACCCATGCATCCTTGTTCCAGATTTCGATACGGCTTCCCACTCCTACAAGAACTGCGTCTTTTTCGATTCCAGCATGTTCCCTTAAAACTGCAGGAAGCAGAATTCTTCCCTGCTTGTCCACTTCGCAGGCACTTGCTCCGGCCAGAAAGAATCTGGAAAACTTTCTGGCATTGGTGTTGGTCAGCGGCAGGCTTTTTAATTTATTTTCCAGGGCAGTCCACTCATCATTATCATACACAAATAAACAGCCATCCAAACCCTTCGTAACGACGAATTCTTCTCCCAGCTGCTCTCTGAACTTCGATGGGACTATGAGACGCCCCTTTGCATCGACTGTATGATTGTATTCACCCATGAACATACCAATCACCTGCTTGTACAGCGGTAGGGTTATGGACCACTATCCCACCATTTTCTACCACTTTGCACCACTTTCCTCCACTTATGGTTTAATTCTAGTACATTTACCGTGAAATAGCAAGAACAATTTCGAAGAATTTTCAATTTGGCCTAGCCTTCCTGTAACTAAGAACAGCCGTTCTGCCATAATTTCCATATAATGGAAAAAAGGCATTCCCTAAGTCAGTAAATTGGAACAAACTGACCAGGGAATGCCTGTGTTTTACATGATTAATTTTCTTTGCTGTATGCGACTCCCAACTTAGCGGGTACATTGAAGTTTCTTCTGGACACGGTCAATATAATGGTCAGCAGATAAGGCAGGGCAATGAATAATTCATTGGGGAAGTAGCTTCCTCCTCCCACCGACTGCATATAAATGGCAATGGCCTCCGTAAGTCCGAATACCACGGTTCCCAAAACAGCTCCTTTTGGATTCCAGTTGCCCAAAAAGCATATGGCAAATGCGATCCAGCCGCGTCCGCCGATGATATTTGTGGTAAACATTCCCAAATATCCTACGGAGTAAAATGCGCCTGCAATGCCTCCCATCACTCCGGCCAAAAGAACCGTAAAGAACCTGACCGCATTTACATTGATACCGGCTACATCCACTGCCTCCGGATTTTCCCCCGTAGAACGGATCGTCAGTCCAAAGGATGTCTTGAATAAGAGAAAATAGGACGCTGGAATGAGTAAATAAACCACATAGGTCAATATATTCTGCTGGAAAAACACAGGACCCATGACTGGAATCTTACTGAGAACGGGAATAGCGATCTCAGGGAGAGGGCTGATTTTAAGGGGCGCGGTGGGAACCCCGAACAATACCCGCTGAAGGTAAGTGCAGATTCCGGCTGCCAGCACATTAATGGCCGTTCCTGTTACAACCTGGTGCTGTTTTAAATAAATACATACCACGCCATACACGGCCGCCGCAACAAGTCCTGAAAAGATAGCGGCAAGAATTCCGATGAATGCACTGCCGGTCAAATAGGTTCCCACGAATCCGCCCCAGGCTCCCATAAGGAAGATCCCTTCGATTGCGGTAACCATCATACCGGAACGCTCTGCTATGACTTCTGCAATGGAGCCAAACAGCAGGGGCGTACTCATCATCAGTGCACGTTTTAATAAGCTTATGATCATAACCTGTTTCACGCTCCTTTCTGCAGTCTGCGCTTCTCTCTCCTGTTTTCCAGATAATGCCGGAAGAAATAGGATATGATAACGAACAGCATGACAAACCCCTGCATCAGATCCACAATGCTTGCAGGAACATTGACTCCCGGCATACGCCCCATTAAGTTCCCCATAACACTTAAAGCACCGAACAGGAGCGAGGCGAATATGATTCCGATGGGATTGGCATTGGCAAGAATTGCGATTCCTAAGCCGGCGGAGCCTACTCCGCTGTTAAAATCCTGGATCAGCATATGCTGAACACCGTTTACTTCTGTAAATCCGGCTGCACCCGCCAGGGCGCCGCTGATAAAAAATGCAGCCACAAAGATCTTGTTTGAATCAATTCCTGACATCCTGGAGGCAGAAGCATTGCTTCCCACTGCCCGGATCCGGTATCCCAGAGGCGTTTTATAAAGCAGCACCCAGATTCCAACGGCTGCCAGAACCGCCAGTACAAATCCGATATGCAGCCTGGTCCCCTTTACAATAACAGGAAGCCATGCCGACCTGGTTATGGCATCGGTCTGGGGATACTCTCCTTTGGATTCTTTTAAAAATGTGCGCAGCAGATAATTCATGACAGCCAATGCAACGTAAGTGGACATCATGCTGACAAGGAATTCATTGGCTTTAAATCGTGCCTTTAAAAATCCGATCAAAGCGCCCATAAGCCCGCCTGCCAGTGCCGCAGTCAGGCACACAAGAATTAAAAGCACTGCTGTGGGAACCTTTCCGTCAAGCTGCAGGGATAAGGCGATTGCGGCAATGGAACCCATATAAAATTGTCCCTGTGCACCGATATTAAACAGATTTGCCTTAAACGTAAACGCAAAGGCCAGCGCTGTAAATATAAGGGGTGTTGCCTTCAAAAACACTTCCCCCATGGTATACTTATCTGTAAACATGGTGTTGATGGAATATACAAATACTTCGACCGGGTTGATATGAAGCAGCAAAAGCATGAGGCCGCTTAAGAGCAAGCCGGCAATGATGGCAGCAGCATTTGTCACAATTAAGTCCCTGACTTTTGTATTCATGCTTTACGCCTCCTTCTCCTCTTTGTAGCCGGCCATTAATAGACCGATCCGTTCTGTGTTAAGCTGGCCATGGTCGTAGATTCCCATAAAGGATCCCTTGTAGATAACGGCAATCCTGTCGCATAGCTGGAAAATCTCCGACAATTCGGTGGATACCAGCAGAATCCCCTTTCCATTCTTCCGCTCTGCCAGAATGTTATTATGAATGTTATTGATGGCTCCCAGATCCAGTCCCCTGGTAGGCTGGTCCATGATCAGTACCTTTCCTGCATTTCCAACTTCCCTGGCAAGAATGACCTTCTGCTGGTTGCCTCCTGATAATCCCTTTATCTGGGCATCCGGTCCCGGCGCCTTAATGTCAAATTCTTTGATGGCATTTTGTGTTTCATTTTGAAGTTTCTTCTTATTTAAAAAGCCGTGTAAGATCCATTTCTTATCAAAGCTTGTTTTTAACATCATATTTTCAGCCAAGGTCATCTCACCAACCATGGCATCCCGGTAACGGTCAACCGGAACGTATCCGATTCCCTGATCAATGCGTTCCCTGATGGTAGTGGAAGTAATATCCGTGCCATTTAAAAGCACCTTTCCTGAGGTCATAGGAAGGGCACCGCATACTACCTCGCACAGCTCCTCCTGCCCGTTTCCGCTCACTCCTGCAACTCCAAAGACTTCACCTTCCATGATCTGAAAGGACAAATCATTTAAAAGAGGAGGTTCTCCTTTGCGCTGAACAGTGACGGAAGACAGTTCCAGACAGACCTTTCTTTCTTTTTGCTCTTCTGTCTGCTCCCTCTTTGGAGATACCATTTCTTTCCCCATCATAAGCCTGGTCAGCTCCACCTCATTGGTATCCTTTGCAGAAAGGTCCCCCGTAAGCCTTCCGTTTCGCATAACGATGATCCTGTCCGCCACCTCCATGACTTCCTTCATCTTATGGGTGATGAAAATAACAGAATTTCCCCTGGACGTATACTCTTTTACAAACTCCATCAGCGTTTCCGCCTCCTGGGGCGTAAGCACTGCCGTAGGCTCATCCATAATCAGCAGGCTTGTCTTTAAATAGAGGGCCTTAAGGATTTCCACCTTCTGCTGCACTCCAACTGCAAGCTCCTCCACTTTTGCATCCACAGGAATTTGAAACCCATACTGAGCCGAAAGCTCCTCAACTTCCTTTTTGCATGTTTCGTAATCAATCACAACCTTTACATTGCCTAAAATAATATTTTCCGTAACCGTATGGGCGGACACCAGAGAAAAATGCTGCTGGATCATGGAAATTCCCAAAGCCATGGCATCTTTCGGGGAGGTGATCCTCTGTTCCTTTCCATCCATCAGGATCTGCCCCTCATCCGCCTTGTAAAGGCCGTACAGGATTTTCATAACCGTGCTTTTCCCTGCCCCGTTTTCTCCCAATAGCGCCAGCACCTCTCCCCTATTTACAGAAAAAGAAATGTCCTTGTTTGCCACGACCCTGGCAAAATATTTTGATACATTCTTTAATTCAAAAAATGGTGTATTCACGAAGCCCCTCCTCTTCCTGCTAAGAAAACACGCTTTGCGGAATTTTCTTAGTTGATGCGGCATTCGCCGAATGTATATGCAAGCATGTTCATCCGGCTCATTGCCCGCTCAAGCAATGAGGGCTACGCAGTTAAAACAATCCTGTTTTTCTCCTGCGTCAGCCCTCCGGTTAGACATTACTTCTCAAACATCGCCTGTAAATCTACCTTGCCGTCCTTGAAATCCTTGATTCCCTGGTCTACCGCATCCTTTACTTCCTGAGAAATATTATCGGTATATACCGGTGCAAAGATATCTTCATTAATACCAGCTTCATGAACCATATTTCCGGAAAGCTTGCCATCCATATAAAGGCCCAGAGCCCAGATATAGAAATTCTTGAAATCAAAATTTACAGAAGCTACAACGGTATTTGGATCGATGGTTGTCTGGTCACTGGAAAAACCGATGAATTTTGCACCTTTTGCCTTAGCTGCCTCAATGCTGCCAAGACCTACTTCGTTGGCATATACAAACATGGTGTCTGCTCCGTTGTCGATCATCTGCTCTGCCATCTGTTTGCCAAGGGCTACGTCATTCCAGCTGTTGGCATAGGCTCTAGTCGCCTTTGCACCGGTAATGCCGCGGCTTTCTGCGATTTTAACAGAATTCTTTTCATATACATCCATCAAATGCTCCATCGGCTCATTGGGGAAGCCTCCGATGGTTGCGAAGTTTCCGTTCTTTGTCACATTTCCTGCAAGAATGGAAGCAATATAACTGGCTTCATATTCTTTTGGGAAAATGGGAGCCACATTGTCTCCGTCACATTTGGAACCGTTTACCGCGCAAAAAGTGGTGTCCTTATAATTGGGAGCTACTGCTGCTACTGCTTCGTCAAACTGGGAACCGGCTGCCATAATGAGGTCATAGCCTCGTTCCGCATATTCACGGAAGGTTGATTCATAGTCAGATGCCTGCACGTTCTCTACGTATTCCATTTTGGTGCCCAGCTTTTCGTTACAGGCTGTAAGACCTGCATAGTTTGTTGCGTTCCAGCTCTGGTCATTGATAGGCCCGGGAAGAATGAGGACTATTTTATAATCCGCTGCGCTTTTTCCTCCTGCCTGAGCCTTTGTTTCAGCTGCACCCTCTGTCTTACCCCCGGCACTGCAGCCGTTTAGTACAAGTGCCGCTACAGTTACCGCTGCCATGAGTAATGCGCCAAATCTTTTCTTCATACTAAGTTCCTCCTTTTTTTGCGTCCGTTCACATTAATATCTGACATTTCTTCAGCCGTCGACATGATTCACAGACGTCAGTGTGTTGTTTGTAGTAATAGATTATCATTTTCTGACAATCATCGCAATTCTATCAGATTACTATTTATACCAAAATATTAAGTTATTTGTAATTATGACCAAATAAAATAAAGACAGGAGAGACTTTTTGGTCATTTTCCCGTCTTTTTTACACTAAATCAAATGGCTCTGACGCCTGTTCCGATACTCCAGCGGCGTGATCCCATATGCTTTCTTAAAAGCACTGCTGAAATATTTCGCCTCTTTGTAACCTACCATTTCCGCCACATCTGACACCTTATATTCCACATGGTTTAGGTATGACTTCGCCTTTTGCATCCGGTACTCAGTAACGTATTCCATGAGATTTTTTCCTGTATGGCGTTTAAATAGCTCACAAAGATAATTGGGGGACAGATGAAGCTCCCCGGCCATATCTGTTAACGTAATCCTGCCTCCATAGTGAACCGCAATATATTGAATGGCTTTTAAAACCAATAAATTACCAACCTCACTTTCCCCTTCTGCAGGCCGGTCCCGGCTTTCTTCTTTATGATATTCCGGAAAAAGCTCCTGTTCCAATTCTCTTAATACGGATAACAGTTCTCTTGGATCCGTGGGTTTTAACAAATATCTGGTCACTCCCAGTTCAATGGCCTTCTGGGCATAGGAAAAATTACTGTACCCGCTTAAAATAATGATGCGGATATTTAAGTTTCTCTCCCGGATCTGGCGGATCAGCTCAAGGCCTGATACTTCCGGCATCTTGATATCTGTAATGATTACGTCAGCTTCCAATTCATACAGAGCCTTGAGAGCAGAATGGACGTCTTCAAACACCCCTGTAACCTGAAAGCCTTCCTGGGCATCCAACAGCTTAAAAAGCCCTTTTCTGATTTTCGGTTCGTCATCCACGATGATCAGCTTCATGTCTTTCGCTTTCTCCTTTCCCGCCTCCGCCCTCTGTCATAATTTCATGGTCTTTGGGTATGCGCAGGTTTACAATCGTTCCTTCTCCATATGTGCTTTCGATAGAAATTCCATAGGCTTCTCCATAATGAAGACGGATCCTCCGGTCCACGTTCCTTACTCCGATTCCTGTATGACCTTCCTTCTCCACATCAGGCACTTCTTCTCTTAGGTGGTTAAGCTGTTCCGGAGTCATGCCGATTCCATTGTCTTCAACCGAAATAAGCATTTCATCTCCAAGATCTTTTAAAACGATGCGGATGGTTCCCTTCCTGTTTCTCTGCTCAATTCCATGAGTGATGGCATTTTCCACAATGGGCTGCAAAATGAGCTTTGGAACCCGCTCAGCTGCCACGGACTCCTCTGCCTCCACAGAATATTCCAGCCGCTCTTCCAGACGGTTCTTTTGAATTTTCAAGTAACACAGCACATATCCGATTTCCTTTTCAAGGGGTACAAAGGCATTTTCATCTTCGATGCTGTAGCGCATAAGGCCTGCCAGCGAAAGGATGATGTCGCTGATATCATATTCTCCCCGGTCAATCAGCATCCAGTTGACAGAATCCAGGGTGTTGTAGAGAAAATGAGGATTGATCTGTGCCTGGAGCGCCTGTACCTCAGCATTCTTTTGGGCGATCTTTTCCTGATAGACCTGCCTGATCAGGGTATTGATCTCTTCCAGCATGTAATTAAAGGATTCTGTCAGTTCACCGATTTCATCCTTTCTTTTATTGGGAACCCGAACGGCAAAATCCCCCTTCTGAACTTGTCCCATCGCCTTTGAAAGACGCTTGATCGGTCCCGCCATGGTATAAACCAGAAGAACGATGAACACGGCAATGCCCAGGGTGCTTACCACTGCCACCAGCCAAATGGCTTTGTACAAATCTCCTGCCTGGGGAAACAGCCCTTCAAAAGGTATCGCAGAATAAGATCTCCAGCCGGTGATGCCGTTATATTGCCCGCAGACATAATACCTCTTATCATTCCAAATCAGTTCGAAACGCCGGATCCCCCGCTCGAACCGGTCATTAATTTCTTCCTGCCACCCATTGTTTATCTTGGGATTGCTGCAGATCACCTGTCCCTTCTGGTCTAAAATAAACAAATACTGATACTGAAACAGTCCCTGATTCCCTAAAAGCAGATTGCTGAACATATCCGGATCCAGCTCAATGACCATAATTCCCAGACTCTTCTCTTCATTCCTGTCCTGAATGGCCCTGACCACGGTAACCGCCTGATGATCATCCATTGGATCTGAAAAAAGCTTTGGCATAATGCCCAGCCAGACAGTCTTATTGTTTCTGCCGCCTACGGCATCATCATAGCTTTTAAATGTTTTTACCGAAATATCTTTGGGTGCCGTCCCATTGGTATCGACTGTTGTATACATCACCTGGGAAGCATTGATAATGGAAATATCCATCTGTTCCCCAACGGATTTGATGAGACTTCTGCAGTAATCATCTAGGTAGGTACGGCTGACTCCCTTATCCCCATCGTCCCAACCTGGGGTGCATGCATCACGAACAAGCTGGCTGGTCACCGCATTGTCAAGGATTTCCATGATATAGCGAACTTTGACATTAATATTGATATCAATGCGGTTTATGGTATCCGACATTTCCTGCTTTTTATTCTTTACAACAATGGCCTTGCTATGGGAAAAGGAGAGACTCCCTATAATAGCCCCTTCGATCATGGCTGTTATAATAAACACCAGAGTCAATTTCATTCGGAACGACAAATGCTTCATTTCCCCACCTCCGGACATATATTACCTTTTTGTAACAGTTTTCTACAATTCATAGATAAATATTACATCCCACTGTGAATTGTGTCAAATCACTTTTGCAAAAATTATTCATCCATAAAAAAAGACGCGGAAAGAGCTCCTTCTCTTTCCACATCTTTTTTTAATTTTGCACAAAACACATCACAGGCTCACGGTATTAGTAGCCTGCGGCAATATATTGTTCAATCAATTTATCCAGTTCTACACTCCTGTGATAAATAACATCTTCATCATCATGATCAATGCTTTTATTTAATCTTTCTCGTGCTTCTTCAATATCGTGTATTAACTCTTCTTTTGACATCATCATATCATTACTTCTCCTTTGCTCTTTTTTCGTATCTGTCTGTGTTTGCAGAAGAGCACAAGAGTAGATATCACTACCAGAATAANNTCTTTCGATATCATATTCTCATTTACCAGCGCTCTTCTGATTCTCATAGCAAACAGGCTGTCGGTATATCCGCCAAACGCCTCGCAATTAAAGAAGTTTCCCCATCTTCCTATAATCTGCCCGGTTATCAATCCTAGGCATCCAGTGTCAGCCAAGGAAAAAAATGATAATTTTTTTACCCTAGCATAAACAATCAGAGTTATAACGGCCCCTATGACACCTCCATAGATGGCCAATCCTCCTGCCCTGAGATTTAAAATTTGAAGCAGATCATCTTTATAATTGTCCCAATCAAACATAACATAATAGATTCGGGCTCCCATGATAGAAATTATGATTGCATACAGAACAAAATCCAGATAAATATCCGGGTCCTGCCCCCTGCGTTTTGCATCCCTTGTCGCAACCCAGAGACCTGCTAATATTCCAAACCCAATGATAATCCCGTAAAATGCAATGCGGAATCCAAATATTGAGATACTGTTTTGCAAATGGTCAATCGTAATCCCCAAATGAACAAAACTAATATCTGCCGTATTTGCCATTCGTCTTCTCCTTTCGATGTTTTCTTTATTTTACCCCGGGAAAACACAAAAATCAAACAGATTCGCCCGACATATTCAACTATAATTCGACAAAGCTTTGATTCTTGTGTTTTTCTCTTTTATTTTTACGGATAATATGCTATTCTATATTAGTTGCAGATAAAAATCAACTATGAATATTAACAATATTAGGAAGGTAATTGCTATGAAATTAGGTATTGTCGGATTACCAAACGTAGGTAAAAGCACCTTGTTCAATTCTCTTACAAAGGCCGGTGCGGAATCTGCGAACTATCCATTTTGTACCATTGATCCCAATGTAGGAGTAGTTCCTGTTCCGGATGTGCGCTTAGGCCAGCTGGCCGCCCTTTATGATTCCGCAAAAATCACCCCTGCTGTTATCGAATTTGTCGATATTGCAGGACTTGTAAAAGGAGCTTCCAAAGGAGAGGGTCTGGGCAATCAGTTTCTTTCCAATATCCGTGAAGTAGATGCCATCGTCCACGTGGTACGCTGTTTTGAGGATACCAATGTAATCCATGTAGACGGTAGCGTAGATCCTCTGCGTGATATTGAAACCATAGATTTGGAACTGATCTTTTCCGATTTGGAAATTTTAGACCGCCGCATCTCCAAGTCCACCAAGGGCGCTATGAATGATAAGTCTCTTGCAAAGGAACTGGGGATTTTAAAGAGAATCAAAGCCCATTTAGAGGATGGAAATCTGGCACGAAGCTTAGAAATTGAGGATGAGGATGAAAGAGAATTTATTTCCACCCTTAATCTTCTCACCTTTAAACCTGTGATTTTCGCTGCCAATGTCTGTGAGGACGACTTAGCTGATGACGGAGCTTCCAATGATTACGTGGGAATGGTCCGTAAATTTGCAGAAGAAAACAACAGTGAAGTTTTTGTTATCTGCGCGCAGATCGAACAGGAAATCGCTGAATTAGAAGAAGATGAGAAAAAGATGTTCTTAGAGGATCTGGGACTTACAGAATCCGGCTTAGAAAAACTGATCGCAGCCAGTTATCATTTATTAGGGCTCATCAGCTACTTAACTGCCGGCCCTACTGAAACAAGAGCATGGACCATCAAAGAAGGTACCAAAGCACCCCAGGCTGCCGGTAAGATCCACTCTGATTTTGAGCGGGGCTTTATCCGCGCAGAGGTTGTAAATTACCAGGATCTTCTGGATTGCAAAAGCTACAACGCAGCGAAAGAAAAAGGTCTGGTTCGTCTGGAAGGCAAGGAATACGTGGTTAAGGATGGCGATGTTGTCCTGTTCCGCTTTAATGTATAGAAAAGATTCAATCGCGGTCACTTTAAAGAGACCGGAACATACTGGTCAGCGCCGGAAGGCGCTGGCCTCTTTTATACTTTTTCTTCTTATCCATAAAACCATCTGATCAGCATGGCTGATAAATTATGTCAATAAAGAGATTGTTCTTGTAAACCACTTTTCTTATGCTATAATATGACGTGGCCATGCAAAAGACCTTTTTGCAGGTAAGGCAGAAGTTTTTAAATAAAGAAAAGGGAGTATTCACCAATGAAAACATTTGTTAACGCGATAATAGCCGGGATTGCCATCAGTATAGGCGGAGTGATTTATTTAACTCTCGAAAATCATATCGCTGGTTCTTTTTTATTTTCAATCGGATTATTTACCATTTATACCTTTGGATTTAATCTGTTCACAGGAAAGGTGTGTTATATTGTTAACGAAAAGCCGTCCTACTTATTAACAATACTGATTGTATACATAGGGAATTTTATAGGAACTGCAGGATCTGGGATTGTATTCAGACATACCAAACTGTTAAAGCTCATTGATCACACAACGGAACTAGTGAATATGAAGCTGGCGGATACCCTGTTCAGCACTTTTATCATGGCAGTCATGTGCGGTATTATGATGTGCATCGCAGTGATTGGTTATCAAACAATAAAAGACGGGATTGGAAAGTATTTAGCTTTAGTCATGCCGGTCATGGTATTTATTCTTTCCAGTTATGAGCACAGCATTGCAGATATGTTTTATTTTACTATGGGAAATGCCTGGAATGCAAAAGCATTCCTGTATATTCTGGTTATCTCTGCGGGAAATTTGGCTGGAGGAAGCCTCATTCCTTTGGCAAAAAAATATCTCAGCGAAGAGGCAGCCCTCCTCCATTAGGATGCTGCATCAGGTTTATCATCATTTTGCATCATACGCCCCAAATTTGGGGCGTTCCTGATTCATAGCAATCTGGCTATGATATATACGGCAAGAACCGATAAGAAAAGAGCTGCTTTGATTCCGTAGCCTGTAAAGTAATTTCGGAAATCCCCTTTATAAAGTTTTTTACTCATAGTTTTCCCATCCCTTTCGTGTTTTCAGCAGAAAACAATTATTACCTTCTACTAATACTATAATAAGGAACGTTGTTTTTTTACAGGTTGTAATTATCGTTAGTGATACATTATATTTTCGTTTTATTAATCCAACTTTCATTTTTAATCCCCGAAATGTCCGGTATCATTTACCGGCCTTCCGGGGATTTTTCCAGCCTTGTCTTATTTCAACTCAACCAGCACTTCGATCTCACATGCAATCCCACCTGGAAGTGTATTCACTCCGATTGCGGAGCGGGCCGGAAGTCCTGCCTCTTTACCAAATATTTCTGCAATGAATTCGGACCCTCCATTTACAACCTGTGGCTGCATTCCAAAATCGTCAGTACTGTTAACAAATGCCAAAACTTTGACAAAACGCTTAATCCTGTTTAAATCCCCTGTCTTTTCATTTAAATTAGAAATCAGATTCAGCATACAATTATAGGCTGCTTTCTGTCCCTCTTCTACATTTAAATCCTTTCCCAGCTTTCCTGTAATGTTATTTCCATCTCCTAAATCCGGTCCGCATCCGGAACAATATAAGAACTTCTCTCCGAATTCCTGTACCGGAGTATATACACCTCCTTTTGCTGGCGGCTTAGGAAGGGTAACTCCTTTTTCCTTTAAAATTTCATATACATCTCTCATTTGTTATTTCTCCAATCATTTTAATTGATAGTCTTGTCTATAATCCGTTCATACAAATCCACTGCTTTTCTGATCTGTCCTTCTTCTAAAAATTCATCGACTGTATGAGCTTGAGTTAAATTTCCCGGGCCGCATATAAGCGTCTGAATCCCATGTCCTACAAAAAAACATTGCTCACAAGAAGCACCAAAGGCTTGAGGTCTGCTCTCTGATTGAAACAGACGCCGCCTTTCTTCCAGACACAATCCGACAAATGGGTTATCAGATGGCAGCTCGCCGCCCGGCATATAAAAATGGGGAATTATGCTGCAGTCAGTAAGTCCGTATTTTCTCAATCCATTCCTTATTAACTTCTCTGCCTGCTGCTGGCTCATACCTGGCAGAATCCTAAAATCCAAAAGCATGCGAGTAGTTCCAGGTACCACATTATCCTTTTCGTAGCCATGCATCATGGTGATTGATATACAGGGGGGAGGCAGTACTTCATGGCTCATAGCACTAAGCTCCCGGTTCAGCCTTTTCACCGCCCATATAGAAAGCCCTGCTTTTTCTATCGAATCTCTTTCTTCTGCCGGTAGAGCCGCATGCCTCGCAGGAGCATGTAAATCAACATAATTCCTTGAAACACCCCGATGGGCAATGGCTATTTCCAATCCTGTAGGTTCTCCGATAATTGCGTAATCAGATGCCCCATAAACCTCCAGATATTTCATTGTTCCTAAATTGGAGCACTCTTCATCTGCAACAAACAGCAGCTTCAACCTTCCCTTTTTTGGCCCCCCTTTTTGGGAAATTCGGATTGCCGCCTCACACATAGCCGCGATCCCACCCTTCATATCAGAGGTCCCCCGCCCATAGAATCTTCCATTTTCCCGAGTCATTACAAAGGGATTGGAACGCCATTGTCCATGAGCGGGTACCACATCCAAATGACCGTTAAGCATAAGCTCCGGCCCTGCTCCCTCTCCTATTACCGCAATCAGATTGGCCCTGTTATTTCCCAGTTCCTGCACCTCACAGTGAAATCCATAATTTTTCAGTACTTCGGCCAGAAACATAGCTGCAGATCGTTCATTACCAGGCGGAGACGTTGTATCAAAGCTTACCAGTTGTTCCAACAGATCAATTGCATCCATATTCTTTCCCCTTTATCTCAGTCCTTTTTTTCCTGTATCAGTATGTGAGTCTCCGATTTCTGGCTGTCACCTTCCATGTATGGATAACTTCACCATCTTTTACTAACAGAATTTCCGGATATAATGCACTGGTAGGGCAAATATGGGTTGGTATTACGTAAAGGCATGTTCCGATAGCCGGAACCTTTGATACATCCTCTATTTTAAACACCCAGTGCTCCTCACTATGGATAACAGGTACTGCTTCTTCCAGGCCCACAATATACCCTCTTTGTACTACCGGATCAGATGCAATTCCCTTGTATCCTAAGTCGGTTGCGAATAGGCCAGGGGCCGGGTGGCTTATGACTCTTGTCATCACAGCCGCTCCCGGGATAAAGCCTAAATCCGGAAGATTTTTATAATATCCTGCATCGGTAATAAATGCAGTCCCAGGTGACAGGTACCAATTAGTATTTTCAGCATGGCAGGGAAAAGAAGGGGTGCCTCCTGCTACCACAAGACCGCATTCTATACCATCCTGCTTTAAATGTATCATGACAGTTTCTACCTGCCGATCGACATCTGCCACTTCTGCATTGCGGACAATTATATCCTTATTATTATGATTTCCGTCGTAACAATGTAAGCCTTTCATACAGATGCCCGGAAACGTATTTACAATCCGATAAAATGCTTCCAGTCTGTCTATCGTCACACCTGTACGGTCCATTCCCATGTTTACATCCGCAAGCACTGGCATCCGATATCCTTTTTCCATGCATTTATCTGAAAGGTATTCAAGCTGCTTTAAATCATCTCCGATTGCGTAAAAGTGGGAATTTGGATATGCCTTCGCAAGTTCCACATACCTGCCTATATTGGGCCCTATGAGAGGATAGGCCAAAATTATACGCTCCGCTCCGGCCTGCGCTGCCATTTCTGCTTCTGCAACTGTTGCCGCTTTAAATTTTACTATTCCATACTTCATCTGAAGTTTTAACATATCAATGGACTTATGACTTTTCACATGCGGCCAAAGGCGTTCTGCCGAGCCAGCTTCCTCTATGGCTTTTTGAATATTACTTCTGATTATATCTAAATAATAAATCAGACTGGGAGAAATAATTTCTTCCGTTTTTCTTATTTCGTAACAACTCATTATCGTTTTCCTCCAATTCTTGGTATGCTATGGTGCTCTGGATAATGTCACCCTTTTACCGCACCTGCAGTCATACCCTGTATAATGTATTTCTGAAGGATCATGGTCAGGATTATGGTAGGCACAATCACCACAATGGTCGCTGCCAGCATACGCCCCCATCGTATGTCAGCTCCCGATACAAAATATTGCAGGGATACAGGAAGGGTTCTCGTTTTTTCACCGCTGAGTATTAGTGCAAACTGGAAATTGTTCCAAGATCCCAGAAAGGACAGTGTAGAGCAAGTCACCAGCCCCGGCGCGCTAATTGGAAGGAGGACATTTACAAAGCATTTCTGCCTGGTGCACCCATCCACAATGGCTGCTTCCTCCAATTCAATGGGCATATCTTTGAAAAATCCCACCATAATCCATACGATTAACGGAAGGGACAGAATCATATGGCTGATAATCAGTACTCCATAGGTATCTATCATCCGTAACTTTGAAAAAACAAAGTAATAAGGAAGCAGAATGGATATGTTAGGCAATAATCTTGCAGTCAAAATAGCGATACTGACCTTCTCCATTTTATATCTGGCTATGGCATAAGCCGCCGGAACTCCCATCAGAAGGGACAATGCAGTTGATGCAATCGCCACGACCAAGGAGTTCAGCAAGTACGTACCATAATGCTGAGTCTTGAATATGTAAATATAGTTGTCCAGGATCGGCTTGAAACCGAACAGCTTCGGCGGCATGATATAAACCTGGGCCATATTCTTAAAGGAGGATATGAGAACAAAATAAAGCGGGAACAAAACAGGAATTACAATGATAAGAATCAACCCTGCAAACAGGCATTGTTTCAGTAGTTTCCCCGCTTTTTGCTTATTAACCACCATAATATTCCACCAACTTTCTCTGAAACTTCATTACCACAACACTTAACAGCAATACGATCACAAACAGCAGCACCAGCATTGTTGAAGATATCCCGAATTTATAATAAGAAAAAGCTGTCTCGTACGCAAAGAGATTTAAAGTCCTGGAGGCGTTGGCAGGTCCTCCTTTTGTCATAGCATAAATTAAATCAAAGGATTTGAACACATCGATAAAGCGCAGTAGCCCGATGGAAAACAGTGTCTGCGTAAGAAGCGGCAAAGTTACCAGAAAAAAAGTTTGCAGCGGCGTGGCACCATCCACCCTGGCAGCTTCCATTGGATCCGTAGGAAGGGAAGAAAGTCCCGCCAGACACACGATTACGACCATCGGGGTCATCTGCCATGTTTCCACTGCCGCTATGGCCGGTATGACTGTCTGTTTTGCAGAAACAAAAGAAGACCTTGGAAGACCTACTGAGGTAAATACATAATTCAAAAGACCAGAAGAGGGTTCGTAGAACAGCATCCACATTAACCCTACCGCCACCGGTGCCATCATGTACGGAAGGAGCACAATCGCCTTTACCACATTTTTTCCCCTAAACTTTTTGTTAAGCACAAGTGCGATGGAAAGTCCCAGAAGCATCTCAGCCAAAGTAGAAAGTGCCGTGTAATAAAAGGTAACTCCCAGTGATTGCCAGAACTCTTTGCTGGCCAGCACTTCCAGATAATTTTTCCCGAAATTAAAACTCATTCCGGTTCCCATTAACAAATTCCAGTCATTCAAACTAAATGCGAACGTCATAAGAATGGGAACCGCGATCATAACCATCATAAAAAGGAAAGTCGGCAGAACAAAGACCCATCTGATATGCTTATTTACAAAATTATTCATGTTCCTTCTCCTGTTATGGAAAGGAGCCCTAAAAGGCTCCTTTTTTGTTTGGCCTATTCTTCATAGGGATAATCTGCACCATATTCTCCTGCATCTTTCAACAGCTGGTCAACTTTTTGGGAGGCTTCCTGCATCTTACTTGCCAAAGCAGATCCCTCGCCTTTTGACTCAATAGAGTATACGATCGCCTCACCCATCGCATCCCTGGCTTCTGAGACGGCTGTCATTCTTGGAAGTCCGTACTGATTTGTGGTTTCAGCCTGAATTTCTACATTGTATGCCGCAATGAAATCCTCGGGCATTGCAGATGTGACTCTCTCGTCTTTCCATACGGATTCACGGAAGGTGGGCATGCCCATAGGGGTAATATAAACCGCAATGTCACTGCCTCCTACGAACTTTAAAAATTCCCAGGCAGCTTCCTTGTTTTTGGAACCTGAGTAAATGGAAGCTCCCCACACAACCTGTTTGTAGGACTGACGGCCGGCAGGTCCTTCCGGAATGGGCGCAACACCAACCTGATCAAAATAAGCGGACTCATTTGCATCTACCAAAGTCTGGTACAATGCAATGGCATCAATGCACATAGCCACCTGTCCTGCATTAAACAACTGAGTCATCTGTGAATAGCCTGCTGTGAGGATTCCTTCCGGTGCATATGTTCCCAGCAGCTTGCCGTAAAATTTTGCCGCCTCTAAGTTCTCTGGAGTATGGAAAGCACTGGCCCCTTCCTTAAAATAGGCCCCGCCAAAGCCGTATAGGAACGGGGAGAATTGAGAGGTAAGCGCTATTTTCTCTCCGCGGCATGCAATAGAATAAAAATTTTTGGCCGGATTATTTATTTTCTCACATACCTCCAGAAGTTCATCGTAGGTAGCCGGAGGAGTAAGTCCTTTGTCCTTAAATATGTCCTTCCGGTAAAACATCAGCTGTACGGAGGAATAGAGAGGAAGGGCTCCGATCTCACCAGTGGATTTAATCTTAATCTGATCCATAGGTGCAGATGAAAAATCATCCCAGTCAAAGGTTGGATCCTCCACATAAGTATCTAACGGCTCAATCCAGCCATTGTTGCTGTATGCTGCCATATCCTGCAGAGGACTCATCATAAATGCATCTATGGTGGATGAACCTGCAAGGAATTCGGTTGTACACTTTTCCCTCAGCTGCCCTTCTCCATAAAGCTCCAGGTTCACTTTAATTCCTGTTTTATCTTCAAAATCTTTAAGATAAGTCTCTATAGCATCTGATATCTGACCTGTCATACTAAGTACCCTTATGGTTGTTCCTGCATAGGGTTTTTCGTTCTGTGCTTTACTGCTTTCATTAGCTGTTGTTTCCGCCTTTGAAGTTTCTTCCGCCTTTTGAGCGCCGCCAGGAATTCCGCTTGTTCCGCCTGAACACCCAGCAAGCGAACCTGCAAGCATTACTGCGCTGAGTGCTAAACAAATTCTTTTTTTCATAATACTTCCTCCTTTGCTTTTTACATATTTTACCTGTAATCACAGTATAGCGTCTGCTTATCTTATTTTGAATAAACAAAAATAGGGATTGTTAGTATTATATTCCATCACTTCCAATCCCTATTTTTCATTTGAACTATTGTCCGGTTTTTTGTCAATATAATACGATATTTACAGTCTTTTCACATCACTGGGGCTTATATGATAATGTTTTTTAAAGAGCCGGCTAAAATATGATATGTCCTTGATTCCAATCCGATCTGCAGCTTCCTGCACCTGGATCTTTCCGCTGCTTAACATGGCATGGGCCTTTTTCATCTTCAGTTTGTTAAAATAATGAACAAACGTTATGCCTGTAGTCTTCTTAAACAATATGCAAAACTGACTTTTCCCTAAAGAACAATGCCTTGCCGCTTCTTCCAGACTGATATTCTCTTCCACATGTGTTTCCAGGTAATGAAGCAGCCCCATAATTTCCGGGCTGGCTGCCTTATTGGCCTGGAGCTGATCTAAAATTATTTGAAGCTCTTCTTGAAAAGACTGCTTTAAATCCCATATTGTTTCAGCACGCCAGAAATCCGCCATGAAGCCGGAATCATCATATTCCGATGCATAATCCGCCTCCTGAAATGTATTCCCTGAAATAAAAATCCAGGCTTTCAGTACAGATCGGCGTATGGCCTCTATCTGCCCGAAGCGTCGATAAGCTGCCATCCCCTCAAACCATTCATCTGTCAGCCTGCTGACTTCCCGATAATCCAGTGTAAAAACAGCTTCCTGAATTTTTCTCTGTACATCTTTATTAATCACTATTGGCGCTTTTTCTTCTGCCAGATTCTCATGTAATGAGGCTTCCCCATCAAAAAACCGCAGATTTGCCGCCTCTTTCGCCTGTTGATAACTGACCGGTATTTGGGTTCGCTCAACACACTTGCACCCGAGCCCCATGGAAAGAGTCAGATTTAAATGGGTCTTCAGGGTATGATTTAAAAACTTTAATATGTCAGGTAATAATTCCTTTAGCTTCTCTCCGTCCTTCAGGGTAAATATCACCATGATCTCACCATCACCCACAAATGCCAGTTCAAACCGTGGAAGCTTTCCAAAATATTCTCTTATGATATTAATGAGACCATATCTCCTGGTATAAGAATCCATATCTTCCTGATCCATTGCAGTTTTTAAATGGTCAATCAGCAGGCAGCCGCTGCAATAAGAGACATGCGGATCAAAGATGAAACCCAGTCTGTCCAGACGCCGTTCAAAATCAGGGCTGTCCGGACTCCCGGAAAGAAGCAGCCGGAAATCCTCCTCTCTATGCATAGGGCCGGCGTTCCCCGCAAGCTCAAGTTCTCCCTCTTTTTCCCATTCTTTCTCAATGATTTCTTTCAGCCTGGAAATCAGTTCAATCATGGTGTTCCTTGTAATTGACAGTTTGAGTATATAATCCTCAGCTCCCAGCTTAATAGCCTTTTTCACATATTCGATTTCATTGATACAGCTTAGTACGACCACTTTTGTCGTGGAATAATGAGTACAAATATATTCTACCAGCTGGATCCCATCCATTTCCGGCATCATAATATCCGTAAATACAATATCCGGTACCTGCTTTTCAAAAAAGGTGATTGCATCCCCGGCAGATTCACAGGTAGAAATTATTTCACACCCATATTCCTCCCAGTTTATGCAGGACTGAAACCCTACTCTTACAATCAATTCATCATCCACAATCATTATTTTCAGCATCCATCCCACCCCAATCAGGAAATATTACATACACTTTTGTACCAATGTTTTTCTTAGATTCAATATAAAGGCCATAATCCTGTCCATATTTTAATTTCATTAATTCATGGATGCTGGTCAGGCCAATTCCTGTTACATTACGGCGTTTTTGGCTGACATCTAATTCCTTTAATATTTCATCCAATTCCCCGGACTCAATCCCTATCCCATTATCCTGAATCGTGACACATACCCTGCCGTTATATTGTTCCGCCTTAATCCAGATCTCCCCGTTTTCTACATCCTCCATACCATGAAAAACTGCGTTTTCCACCAAAGGTTGAAGAAAAAATCGAATTACCTGGAAGTCCTCCAGCGCTTCAGGGACATCGGCATGAATCTGGATCCTGTTTTTCAGAGCCCAGTTTTTGATTTCCACCCATGCTTTAGCCACCCGGATCTCCTCACGGAGAGGCCCCTCCTCCTCTCCCCGATTCATGGTGTTTTCCAACAGAATTCCCAAGGAGGTAATCATATCCGCAATGTTTCCTGCACCGGAAATTATTGCAGACCATTTAATTACATTCAGGGTATTGAACAAAAAATGGGGGTTCAGTTGGGCTCTGAGCATTTCATATCGCAGATTCTGTTCAATCTCCTTCTGCTTTATGGTCTGAGCAGACAGCTTTTCAATATAATCCACCATTTGATTAATCTCATGCTCTGCTTCTACGATACCAAATACAGGACTTGCAAATCCTTCCACTCCCTCCACATCAGAGAGTACAGTCCCGCCAATATTTATGCTGCTTATCTTAAGGATAAGACGGTTTAAAGGCGCATTTACATATACATACATTACAAGGCAGACAACACTTGCCCCTATTGCTATCAGAATCATCATCGTGGTGACGGTACTATAAAGCTTGTCAACAGCTTCCGTGGTTTTATCCAAAGGAACCATATTCACCAAACGCCACCCAGAACTATCCATTGTTACATAATTTATCAGATACTCTCTCTCAGCCAATGTATAGTGGAAATATCCATCATGCTCCTTTAATAAAAGATCCATATTATCAACAGAAATATCATGAAACAGGTCTGCATCTTCATTGGCATAAACCAATTGCTGCTCCTGATTAAACAGAGCCATAGCCGCCCCTTCATAAGGAATTAGGATCTGTGATAGGTTTTCCGTAGGAAATGATACAAAAGAAACACCTAGAAATTTCTGAGAATTGTAGTCCCGTATTCGCCTGATAAATAAAATGAAATCCTCATCCTTGGAGCTGTCCCCTTCGCTTATAAAAACTCCCTTATCATTATATGTACAGGGAATAACCCACCGCGATACCTCCTGACTATCCATAAAATCATAATACCAGTCCTGTCTTAAGACGCTTTCTGAAAACTGCTTTCCAAAATAAGTGCTGTTGTCGATCCCATCCGTAACACTGTATACGGTACCATCCACTCCCAGTATAATATAATGCATCCGATAATCAAAAAATATATTTCTATAAAACGTAAGGGTCTCCTCCACAGAACGAATCCGACCGGCATTTTCAGATGAAAAGACATTCCCTTCATAGGATTGACTCAATAACGCAGACACCTGCTTGTTCGTGCTGGAAGCAGCAGACAATTTCCGTATGGAATCCGTGATATCCGTTAACGCCAGCTCATTACGATTCATATATTGGGATATTATGCCTGCCTCCTGCTCAATCAGGAGGTTTCTGCTCCGGTTGAACGCATAATTCATAATTATAAGAACGCTTATAAAAAGGAAAATGATGCATACATATATAACCTTTATACGTAAATTGACCCTGAATTTATTTTTCACTGATAATCCCCCGCTTTTTTGCCCCTAAGCAGTTACATAATCTGTATATATTCATGTAACAAATATCAAGAAAGAAACTTTTACGTCTAGTGTACTTCATACAGAAAGCAAAGGCAAGGTTAAAATAAATTCCGAGAAGGTGATATTACAATGCAGAGTTATGACATAAAAGAAGGCTTTTGTACCATAGATGACCGCCCATCTATTATACAAAAGCCTCTTTGCCTTTATGGGGTTATTCCTTCCGGCTATGCTAAGTTGGAATACCCCATTAAACTCTTATCAACTTCCTTGGCCACTTCCCGGCCTTCCCTGATCGCCCAAACGACCAGCGATTGTCCCCGGCGCATATCACCGGCTGCAAACACTTTATCTACATTCGTCTTATATTTCCCGTTTTCCGTCTCCACATTACTTCTGCCGTTTAATTTCACGCCAAAAGCATCAGCGACATAAGTCTGGGCGCCCAGAAATCCTGCTGCAATTAAAACAATATCGGCAGGAACTTCTCTTTCACTGCCAGCTACCGGTTCCATGTTCATACGGCCGGTTTTTTCATCTGTTTTAGGCTCCAGTCCCATGAGCACGGCTTTGACTACTTTGCCGGACTTATCTTTGATAAACTCTTTTACCGTTGTCTGATAAACCCTGGGATCCTTTCCGAATACGGCAACGGATTCTTCCTGGCCGTAATCGGTTTTCATAACTTTCGGCCATTCGGGCCAGCTATTATCAGGAGTTCTTTTTTCAGGGAGTTTTGGCATCATCTCAAGCTGGGTGACAGAAGCACATCCATGGCGGATGGCCGTTCCCACACAGTCGTTACCGGTGTCGCCGCCGCCGATGACGATGACATGCTTTCCTTTTGAGGAAATATAGCTGTTATCCTGTAAGTTGGAATTCAGCAGGCTTTTTGTGGTGGACTTTAAGAAATCCACCGCAAAATAAATTCCTTCCCCATCTCTTCCCGGAACCTTTAGATCCCTTGGATTGGAAGCCCCGCAGGCCAGGATGATCCGGTCATATTCCTTTAACAGATCTTTGGCCTTCTGGTTTTTTCCGATATCGGTGCCTGTCAGGAACGTTACTCCTTCCTGCTTCATGATCTCCACCTTCCGGTCTATCACATGTTTTTCCAGCTTCATGTTGGGAATCCCATACATGAGCAGACCACCTATGCGGTCCTCTCTTTCCAATACGGTAACACTGTGCCCCCGTTTGTTCAGTTGATCTGCTGCTGCCAGACCTGCAGGGCCGGAACCGATGACGGCTACTTTTTTCCCGGTGCGGATCTTTGGCGGGATCGGGCCTGCTATGCCGCTATCATAAGCGCGTTCAATGATGGCATACTCATTTTCCTTGATGCTCACCGGGTCTCCGTTTAATCCGCAGGTACATGCGGCTTCACAGGGAGCCGGGCACACCCTGGCGGTAAATTCCGGAAAACTATTGGTTTTTTTCAGCCTGTTGTAGGCCTGCTGCCATGTGCCGGTGTATACAAGTTCATTCCATTCCGGGATCAGATTGTTAAGGGGGCAGCCGGAAACCATGCCCTTTAAGATCACACCGGACTGGCAGAAGGGGACGCCGCAGTCCATGCAGCGCGCACCCTGGCATTTTTGTTCTTTTTCAGAAAGAGGCAGGTGAAACTCGTCATAATTCTTAATACGAGCCTTGGGGTCTACCGCTTTTCCTGTTTTTCTGCTGTATTCTAAAAATCCTGTTGGCTTTCCCATGATCAGCTCCTCCTTACTTTTTTGTGTTGGCATAAAATGCTTCAATCTGTGCCTGTTCGCTGCTTAACCCTTTTTCCTCCATCTGAACGATGGTGTTCAGCATGCGTCTGTAATCATGAGGCATGACCTTCTTAAACTTAGGAAGATACTCTCCGAAGTTATCAAGAATCTCTTTTCCTTTTGCTGAATTGGTGTAAGCCACATGTTCCTTGATCATGTCTTTTAATTCAAGTACATCATATTTATTGGAGACCTCTTCAAAGGAAACCATTTCCTTATTAAGCCTCTTATATAAATCTCTCTTTTCATCCAGAACATAGGCGATGCCGCCGCTCATACCGGCAGCAAAATTCTTGCCGGTGGGGCCAAGCACCACCACGCGCCCGCCTGTCATGTATTCACAGCCATGGTCTCCCACGCCTTCCACAACAGCGGTCGCTCCAGAGTTCCGGACACAGAAACGTTCGCCTGCGATTCCGCAGATGAATGCCTTTCCACTGGTAGCACCGTATAAGGCCAGATTTCCGATTACAATGTTATCCTCAGCCTTAAATTTAACGCCCTGAGGCGGATAAACCACCAGCTTACCGCCGGAAAGTCCCTTTCCAAAATAATCGTTGCTGTCACCCACCAGCTCTAAAGTAAGGCCCTTTGGAATGAAGGCTCCAAAGCTCTGTCCGCCGCTGCCCGTACAGTTGATGGTAAAGGTGTCTTCCAATAGCCCATCCGGATAAAGTCTGGTGATTTCCGAGCCGAATATGGTACCCAGGGCCCGATCCGTATTGGAAATATCGATATGAAGGCTCTTTTTCTGACCGGCCCGCAGGGCATCTCTTAATTTCTTAAGGATGATCTTCTCATCTATGGTTTTCTCCAGTTCAAAATCATACACCTGTTTCTTATCGTAGCCTAAAAGCTTCTGCCCTGCGTAGGAATTTCCCAAAATAGCGGAAAAATCCACCTTTTCTGCTCGTTTAGAAGGAATACCGGCCTTCTTCTTTAGCAGATCCGTCCTTCCCACAAGTTCATCTACGGTGCGGATACCAAGCTTTGCCATGTATTCCCGAAGTTCTTTGGCAATGAAATTCATGAAGTTGATTACGTGTTCCGGTTTTCCTTTAAAGCGCTTCCTAAGCTCCGGATTCTGGGTAGCAATGCCCACCGGACAAGTATCCAGATTACAGACTCTCATCATGACACATCCCATGGTCACAAGAGGGGCGGTAGCAAAACCGAACTCCTCCGCTCCCAGGGCACAGGCAATGGCAACATCCCGCCCTGTCATCAGCTTCCCGTCTGTCTCCAGGATCACCTTATCCCTTAACCCATTCATAATCAGGGTCTGATGGGCCTCCGCTACGCCAAGCTCCCATGGAAGCCCTGCATTATAAATGGAGTTTCTCGGAGCCGCACCGGTTCCGCCGTCAAAGGCAGAAATGAGGATTACCTGTGCACCGGCCTTAGCAACACCGGCGGCTACTGTGCCAACACCTGCCTCAGAAACAAGTTTTACGGAGATTCTGGCATTGGTATTGGAATTTTTTAAGTCATAAATAAGCTGGGCCAGATCCTCAATGGAATAGATATCATGGTGAGGCGGCGGGGAAATAAGGCCTACTCCTGTCGTGGAATGCCTGGTTTTGGCAACCCATGGATATACCTTTCCGCCTGGAAGCTGGCCTCCTTCTCCCGGCTTCGCACCCTGAGCCATTTTAATCTGGATTTCTTTGGCACTGACCAGATACCTTGAGGTTACGCCAAAACGCCCGGAAGCAACCTGCTTAATGGCAGAACACCGGTTTACGCCGTCCGGACCTGTTATCAGACGCTCCAGGCTTTCTCCTCCCTCACCGCTGTTGGATTTTCCATGAATCCGGTTCATGGCAATCGCCAGGGTTTCATGGGCTTCCTGGGAAATGGATCCGTAGGACATAGCTCCTGTCTTAAACCGTTTCACTATGGATTCTTCGCTTTCCACCTCTTCCAAAGGAATTTCCTTTGTCTTGGAATAATCAAAGTCCAAAAGACTTCTTAAATTAACCGTCTGCCCCTCTTCCGTCAAGGCATGGGTATATTCTTTGAAGGTTTCGTAGCTTCCGGTCCTGGCCGCTTCCTGTAAAAGATGGATGGTAAGAGGATTGTATAAATGTTCCTCTTGCCCTGCCCTCTCCTTATGGCTTCCCACACTGTCCAGGGTCAAATCCACGTCAAGTCCAAGGGGATCAAAGGCCGCTGAGTGAAGGACATCCACATCATTGGCTATGTCATCTAGGGTGATGCCTCCCACTCTGCTCACCGTATCGGTAAAATATTTGTCAATCACTTTCTTTGAAATGCCGATTGCCTCAAAAATCTGGGCTCCCTGGTAGGACTGTATGGTAGAGATCCCCATCTTGGAAGCTATCTTTACAATGCCGTGTAGAACTGCCGCGTTGTAATCCTCTACGGCCGCATAATAATCTTTATCCAGCATGCCTTTTTCAATAAGAGAACGGATGGATTCCTGGGCCAGGTAGGGATTAATAGCGCAGGCTCCATATCCCAGCAAGGTGGCAAAGTGATGTACTTCTCTTGGCTCTCCGCTTTCCAGTATGAGCGCCACAGAAGTTCTCTTCTTTGTTTTGACCAGATGCTGCTGCAAAGCCGATACCGCAAGCAGGGAAGGAATGGGCAAATGGTTTTCGTCAATATCCCGGTCAGACAAGATGATGATATTCGCACCATCATGGTGCGCCCGGTCTACTTCCAGAAACAGCCTGTCAATTGCTTTTTCCAGGGAAGTATTTTTATAGTAAGTAATGGGAATTACTTCTACCTTAAAGCCAGGCTTTTTCATATTTTTAATTTTCAACAGGTCCGTACAGGTAAGTATGGGATTATTAACCTTCAGAATCTTGCAGTTTTCCGCCGTCTCCTCCAGAATATTCCCTTCCTCGCCCACATAAACCGTGGTTGAGGTAACGATCTCTTCCCGGATAGAATCAATGGGCGGATTGGTAACCTGGGCAAAGAGCTGTTTGAAATAATTGAACAGAGGCTGGTGCTTTTTGCTTAATACCGCAAGGGGACTGTCTGCTCCCATGGCAGAAACTGCTTCCGCACCGTTTAAGGCCATGGGAAGAATCATGGTTTTGTATTCCTCATAGGTATAACCATAAGTCTTCTGCAGCTTCGCCCTTTCCTCTCTGTTCATGGCAGGAACCCCTATGTTGGGGATGGGCAGCTTTTTCAGCTCAATTAAATTGGAATCCAGCCATTCCCCATAAGGCTGACGGGCCGCATAGTATTCTTTCAGCTCCTCATCGCTGACCAGGCATCCCTTAACTGTATCAATGAGAAGCATCTTTCCTGGACGAAGGCGCTCTTTTCTCACCACATGGCTCTGCTCAATATCAATGGCACCCACCTCAGAAGCCAGGATCATCTGGTCCTCATCAGTAATGTAGTATCTGGACGGGCGAAGGCCATTGCGGTCCAGTACGGCACCAACCAGGTCGCCATCACTGAATACGATGGAAGCCGGTCCATCCCAAGGTTCCATCATGGTTGCATAGTAACGGTAAAAGTCCTTGATTTCCTGAGGCATGGATTTGTCATGCTCCCAAGGTGCAGGAATGGTCACCATAACAGAAAGGGGAAGGTCCATTCCGCTCATCATCATAAATTCCAGCGCATTGTCAAGCATGGCGGAGTCGGAACCTTCCTGGTTAATGATAGGAAGGACCTTATGCATGTCATACCGGAAATACTCGGACTCCATATTCTCTTCCCTTGCCATCATCTTATCCACATTTCCGCGAATGGTATTGATCTCACCATTGTGAACAATAAGGCGGTTGGGATGGGCTCTCATCCAGCTTGGGTTTGTATTGGTACTGAACCGGGAATGAACCACTGCAATGGCAGATTCATAATCCTTATCCTGAAGGTCCGGAAAAAACTTCCTAAGTTCCTTCACCAGAAACATGCCCTTGTATACAATGGTCCTGCTGCTTAAGGAAACCACATAGGTATTGTCGTTGCTCTGTTCAAAAATCCGCCTTGATACATAAAGCTTCCGGTCAAACTCCAATCCTCTGGCCGTATCAGCTGGCTTTTTCACAAAACCCTGGGCAATGCAGGGCATACAGTCCACTGCCTTGTCGCCGATCAGCTCCGGATGAATAGGCACATCCCTCCAGCCAGTAAATTCAAGTCCCTCTTTCTTTACAATGATCTCAAACATCTTTTTGGCTTGATTTCTGGCAAGCTCATCCTGAGGAAAGAAAAACATGCCAATACCATAATCCCTCTCCTCACCGAGCTCTATGCCCAGAGGCTTTGTTACCTTTTTAAAAAACTTATGGGAGATCTGAAGCATGATTCCAACTCCGTCTCCTGTCTTTCCTTCCGCATCCTTTCCTGCACGGTGTTCCAGATTCTCTACGATATGGAGAGCCTGATCCACCGTCCTGTGAGTCTTCACGCCTTTTATGTTGGCAACCGCACCGATGCCGCAGTTATCATGCTCAAAGCGGGGATCATATAGGCCCGGCAACTCCTTTTTATTAGGGGATTGTAAACCTTTATCCATAATCTCTTCCTTTCCTCTCTCTTGCCCATGCTAGTTGGACATCATGATATGCCCGAAGGGCGCTCCTTTTTCTTGCCAATGCTTCTTTGGTTTGGTGGTATGCCAGAAAGGCATTCCTCTCAATCGCACATTCTGATTACTTCCTCTTCTTTTGTGGTGCCAATGAGTAACAGTAAATTTTTAGTTGATAATACTACATTTTTTTCTTCTTGTAAACGAGTTTTATTCTTAAATTTTCAGATAATTTGACAATAATATATTTATAAAATTAAATTCTTGCAATTCCAATCTTCATCAATATTTTTTCTCCCTATATAGCACAATTCTCCGTTCTTTTAAGGATACTGGCACAAACTTCTAATTTTATGAAGTTTTCACTTTCAATCATTAAGTCTGCATTTCATATTCACAACTTTCATACTGCTTTTCCTCATAATCCCACTCATTTTTACACAGAAAAAGCCCCGGGAATTTCTTCCCAGGGCTTATACTAACTTTTTTTAAAATTTAAAACTGAATTACATCTCACCAAGTCCGCTTTCAATTGCTTCCGTCATGGTTTTCATTGCTGCTGCCTCATCTTCGCCTTCACAGATCAGTTTGATCTGTGTTCCGCACTTGATTCCGGCTGCCATAACGTTTAACACGCTCTTAGCAACGATTCTCTTCTCTCCGTATTCGATGATTACATCGGATTTAAATTTCATTGCTGTCTGGGAAAGAACACCTGCTGGTCTTAAATGAAGTCCGGATGGATTTACTACGGTCAGTGTTTTTGATAACATATTTTTATCTCCTTTATCCTCAATTTTTTATACTCCTTGCAGTTAATTTTATAACAATATCCAATTTGTGTCAAGACAAACCAGTATGTCTTTTTACATATTTTACAAAGCATTTTCCTGTCTAAGAAATTTCCGAAAGTTCCTGTCTTTCTTTCTGGGAATAGAAACAGCCGCAGTAATCCTGCCTGTATAAACCATATTTCTCAGAAAGCTCTACAGAACGCTTAAATCCGTTTTTTTTCTTGAAATCAGAGGGAAGATAAGCGACACGATACTCCTTTGCAAGCTTCTCACCGATCTCATTGAGCTTTTCCGCATTCTTTAAAGGGCTTATGGACAGAGTGGTGGTGAAGTAATCAAAGCGCCCGGCCTGAGCAACCTTAGCAGCCTCCTGGAGGCGCAGTTCATAGCATTTAAAACATCTGGCGCCGCCTTCCGGCTCCTTTTCAAGACCTCTCACAATACGGTGAAATTCTTCCGGTTCATAAGCTCCTGTTTCCAAAGTTACAGGATGAATAAAATCCATAGATGCAATGAGCCTTTCCTGCTCTTTCACCCGTCTTTTGTATTCCACCGGCTGATCTATATTGGGATTATAGAAATACACGGTTATTTCAAAATAGCGGGACAAATATTCCAGTACATAACTGCTGCATGGTGCACAACAGCTGTGTAAAAGCAGCCTGGGAACCTTTCCCTGTTCCTCTAATCCTGCAATGATCTGATCCAATTCCTTCTGATAATTCCTCTGGTTCATGGTAGCTCCTTCCCTGCTGTTTTCAAAAGCACAAAAAGGCGTCTGCAGCAGTCTGCAGCGCCTCTTGTTTCCTATAGGAAATCCCTGATCCTTTTACTTCGAACAGGATTTCTAAGCTTTCTAAGAGCCTTCGCTTCTATCTGCCTGATACGCTCCCGGGTAACATTAAACTCTTTACCAACTTCTTCCAAAGTACGGGGATGGCCATCCTCTAATCCAAATCTGAGTACGATCACCTGGCGCTCTCTCTCCTTTAAGTCTCCAAGAAGAGCATCAATGTGCTCTCTCAGCATAACGGATTCTACGTTACCTTCCGGAGTCACAACGTTATTATCAGCCACGAAATCTCCCAGGTTGGAATCATCTTCTTCACCGATAGGAGTTTCAAGGGATGCAGGTTCCCTGGCGATCTGCATGATCTCCATAACCTTATCCTCTGACATGTCAAGAGCTTCCGCCAGTTCTGATACAGACGGCTCGTATCCAAGCTCAAGAGTCAGCTTTCTCTGCATCTTGGACATCTTATTAATCGTTTCCACCATATGCACAGGCACACGGATTGTTCTGGCCTGGTCTGCAAGTGCTCTGGTTACAGACTGGCGTATCCACCAAGTAGCATATGTACTTAATTTATAACCTTTGGTATAATCAAATTTTTCCACACCTTTAATAAGGCCTAAATTTCCTTCCTGAACCAAATCAAGGAAACTCATTCCACGGCCTGTATAACGCTTTGCTATGCTGACTACAAGGCGAAGGTTTGCTTCGATCAAGCGCTCTTTGGCATCATCATCACCATCCGCTTTTCTCTTAGCAAGACGCAGTTCTTCCTCTGCATTCAAAAGTGGTACCGTGCCGATTTCCTTTAAGTACATGCGGACAGGGTCTTCCGTTCCGATGCCATCCAGCAAGTCAATGGCATCAAGATCAATATCTTCTTCATCCATTTCCTTAATAAAGCCGTCATCAAGATCATCATCTAAAAGCAGGTCGTCTGACATGAGCGCATCATCAGTTAAAACGGAATCGTCAATGACCGGGATCACGTCTACGCCGCGATTCTCCAGGTACGTATAAATCTGATCCATCTGCTCTGTTGTCAGTTCTTCCCCCATAAAGAAGTTATTAATCTCCGTTACGTCCAACGCATTATGCTTCGTTTTTGCAAGTTCGACCAGTTTTCCAAGCTTATCTAAAAAATTATCCTTTTCCACTTAATAACGTCCTTTCGCTAAGAGGTATACATAAAGCCCACACAACTTTTCATTATATACTACCGGAATCCATATTTCAACATATATCTGCCAAAAAAAGCAGTTTTATAGCTTTTTCGGCGTTTTTCTCATAATACGGATTCTTTTCTTTAAATTTATGATATTTACTTCCCTCCTGGTCCCGCCGAATTCCCCATCTAATACCCAGTCAATAGGCTCTTTTGAGAGAATTTTCAAAGACCTTGTCCGAAATTTATGGACGTATTCATTTGGTTCTTCCTTCAAAAACATGTAATTAATGATGTTGGTCAAATCCAGAGGAGTTTTGGGTGTTCGTATCAACAGCACTTCAAATTCACCGTCGTCAAGAGCCACATCCTGTGTCACAAGTCCTTTGAAGCCCCCGACGCTCATGGTATTGGTTATCATGCCGAAAATAAACTCCCCCTCCAGTGTCAGTTCTTCACACTCAATCCGCAGCTCATAGGACTGTATGGAAGCCAGGCTCTTCATGCCTTCCAGCATATACGCCTGATGCCCCAGGACATTCTTCTTATCCTGAGGGGTCAAATAGGAAACCTCTGTAAAGGCCCCGAACGCTGCAATATACACAAAGTGCCTGTCCCCGCAGAAACAACCGATATCAATGGGAAAAGGCTCGCCAAAAACAGCCGCTTCCGCCGCTTTTACCATGCTTTTGGATATCTTTAAGCTGGAAGCAAAATCATTGGTGGAACCGGCAGGGATATATCCTAAGTCTGGAATATTATCCAATTTCATGAGACCGCTTATGGTTTCGTTCAAAGTCCCGTCTCCTCCGCTGCACACAACCAGATCAACACTATCCCCGTATGCTGCGGCAGCCTCCATTGCATCACCTGTCCGCTGAGTCACATGAACCAGCAATTCATAACCGGCCTTTGTAAAAATATCCAGGATATCCATCAGCTTATTCCTGATCTGAGCCTTCCCGGAACGCGGATTAAATATAAATAGAATCTTTTTCATTATATCACCTGATCAATTTTGTATACGTCTTAAATGCACCTGGCAGGGAATAAGTATTTTCCAAGTCTTCCGCAGTAACCCATAAAAAATCTCCACCCGGCCGTTCTCCAAGTTCAATCCGAAATCCTATCATATGCCATTCCACATGGCTGAATACATGCTTTGCAGCAGGTAGAGGCGTTATTTTAGCCTCCTTTACTCCCAGCCTGGCAAGCAGCGCTTTCTCTTCTAAGTGTCCTTCCACATTGGGGAACTCATAAAGAGAAGCCAAAAGTCCTGTATCAGCCCGCTTGCGGATGGCAACCCGTCCAGCCTGCCACAGGAGCATGACTGTTTTTTCCTCCGCCCTGCGGGCCTTTTTAGGTGTTTTCACCGGAATCTCACCGGTAAGGCCCTTGATCCTGGCAATGCAGATGGAGGCCAGGGGACATTGACTGCACAGGGGCGAACCGTTTGGTACGCAGACAATCGCTCCGATTTCAATGAGGCCCTGATTATAAGAGCTGGCTTCCTGTTCTGGCATTACTGCCTTTAATTCCTCTTCCATGCGTCTTTTGACAGCCTGCTTTAATATGTCTTCCCTGCTGCCTGTGACTCTGGAAACCACCCGCAAAACATTGCCGTCAACCGCCGGGACCGGAATGCCATAAGCGATGGACGCAACCGCACCTGCGGTGTAAGACCCGATCCCCGGAAGCTTTTTAAGCTCCTCGTAGGATGCCGGAAGCTCTCCGCCATACTGCTCTACAAGAAGCTCTGCTGTTTTCTTTAGATTTTTTGCCCTGCTGTAATAGCCAAGCCCTTCCCAGAGTTTCAGTAACCGGTCTTCCGGCACTGCCGCCAGTTCTTTGATTCCTGGCAAGGCCTCCATAAAACGCTCAAAATATGGTTTTACAGCTTCCACTCTGGTCTGTTGGAGCATGATTTCCGATATCCATACCCGGTATGGTTCCGGCTTGTCCCTCCATGGAAGCGCCCTGGCATGCTCCCTGTACCAGGACAAAAGTGGGCGTTCCATGGCCTTTAAACGCTCCCTGGCGCCCAGTTCTTTTTCCTGGGGATCTAAAACCTGTAATTGATCATAAAGCGAATGGTTCTTCATTACACATATCCATAGATTCCCCGGACAGATACCTCTCCGGAGATCACATGTCTTACCTCTCCCGGCTGTACTTCCACAAGAAGCTCTCCCTTTTCATTAATTCCCAGGGCCACTCCAGTATAATCACCTGATCTGTCCAGAATTCTTACTTCCTTTCCCGTATTGACCATATGCTTATTATAGACACTTATCAGCCCGGATAAATCACCCTGGCTGATAAATTCTTCATAATATTGTTCAAATGCCTCCATAACAGCGGCAACCAACCGGCTTCTTCTCACTTTTTCTCCTGTTTCCAGACGCAGGGAGGTGGCCATCTGACTTACTTCTTCCGGAAAACCTTCCATATTGACGTTGATCCCGATCCCAACTACGACATAATGGATTCCTTCCAGTTCGGCGCTCATTTCCGTCAAAATGCCGCATAGCTTTTTCCCATTTGCCACAATATCATTCGGCCACTTAATGCCGGCATCAAGACCCGTAACGTTCTTTATCCCGTCATAGACCGCCAGGGCGGCTACCAGTGTAATCATAGAAGCGGAAGCCGGAAGAATGTCCGGCCTTAGGATCAGGCTCATAAATATGTTCTTCCCGGACGGAGACACCCAGGCACGCCCTCTTCTGCCCCGCCCTGCACTCTGGCTGTCAGAAACAACAAGGGTTCCGCAGGAAGCCCCTTCCTCTGCCAGACGCCTGGCCCTTATGTTGGTGGAATCAATGACCTTGTGGTATTCCACCTCCCGGCCAAATCTCCCTACGATACAGCTTTCTATTTCCGTTTTCGTCATTATATCACAAGAACCGATGAAATGATACCCTTTATTTCGAACCGCCTCAATTTGATATCCCTCTTCTTCAAGCTGGCGGATTGCTTTCCATATAGCCGTCCTGGAAACCCCAAAGCGGCCGCACAGTTCCTGCCCGGATAAGAAACCGTCGCTTTCCTTAAGCAGCTTAAGAATCTCAGCTTTCATTGATATCACCTCCACCAGATGCTCACCGCACTGATTACAGTAAGGGCGATAAGAAGAAATCCGAACATAAGGACAGCGATGCCTGCCGCCTTCTTCTTTTTCTCTCTGCCGCTAAGTCTGATTTTATATATCCCATTGACCAGGTTAAGCATGCCGGCCAGAAAAAATATTGCCGGGAACAGAAACATATGATCTTCCGGGTTTAAAAATGATATGACAGCCAATGTTACAATCAGGATTCCTACTACAATATGGAGGACATCCACAATCATGGAAGCGTTTCTTAGGCTTCTTCCTCGTTCTTGTATATACATGTTCTACTCTCCTAACGTTGCCACCATAACCGCCTTAATGGTGTGCATTCTGTTTTCTGCTTCATCAAATACCACAGATGCGCCGGATTCAAAGACCTCCTCTGTTACTTCATTTCCTTTGACCGCCGGCAGGCAGTGCATAAATATGGTAGTATCTTTCCCTGTTTTTTCCATCAGATCCTTATTCACCTGATATGGCTTTAAAAGTTCAATACGCTGGGCAGCCTTGTCCTCTTCGCCCATGGAGCACCATACATCGGTATAAATGGTATCTGCATCCTTTACTGCATCCGTATCCTCTGTCAGAGTGATGGTACTTCCGTTTTCTGCTGCATAACCCTTGCATAATTCCACCAGTTCTCCCTTAGGCCAAAGGCTCTTAGGTGCCAGGATGGTGAAATGAACGCCCATCTTGCTCATACCGATCATCAGGCTGTTAGCCATGTTATTGCGTCCATCCCCTGCGTATACAAAACGGAGTCCCTTTAAATATCCGAAATGTTCTTTCATCGTGAGAAGGTCTGCCAGAATCTGTGTCGGATGATAATCATCAGTCAGTCCGTTCCACACCGGAACGCCTGCATATTTAGCCAGATCTTCCACGGTCTTATGCTTAAATCCGCGGAATTCGATTCCGTCAAATACTCTTCCCAAAACCCTTGCCGTATCTTCCACACTTTCCTTATGGCCAAGCTGAATATCATCTTTTCCTAAATATTCCGGATGTGCGCCTTCATCAACCGCAGCGACTACAAAAGAACATCTGGTGCGGGTTGACGGCTTTTCAAAAATAAGAGCAATGTTTTTCCCCTTCAGGGAACTACCAGTGATCCCCTGTTTTTTCTTGGCTTTTAAATCAGCAGCTAAGTCCAGCAGGTACCCAATTTCTTCCGGTGAATAATCCTTTAATGTGATAAAATTTCTTCCTTTTAAGTTCATATTGCATCCTCCGCTTTTCTATTTGTATTTTTATACATTATTATAGTGTATTCCGCATAGTTATGCAATACTTTTTTTATTTTTGTATATTAATGCATGAAGGATATATAACTGTATCCCTGTCAATTCACAAAAAGGGGGTGAAAGGTGCTTTTCCTTCAGACTATATCTCCTGCTGCGGCGGTTTTACCTTGTCAAGGGACCGGAGCTTCTTTCTGATCTCCTCCATCAGCTGATCCACCGTATAAATCCGAAAGCGTTTGACCTTCAAACGTTTTGCTAAATCTTCCAGCAGGCCTAAGTACATATCCTTATAATCCCAGTCCTCCTTCAGCTTAAATTCCACAGCCAGCCTGGGGAATAACTTTTCCGTAAAGGCACGGTAACCCGTCAGGGCCGCCATTCCCTCTTCATTAAGCGTATCTTGCATATATATTTTAAAAAGTTCCACTTCCGACATCATCTTATCAAAATAGTAGGGTTCCGTATTGGGTGCATCAATATAATAAATACGCCCGCAAAGGCCATATAAGAACCTTTTTGCATCAAAATATCCCAAAGTCATATTTTTTCTCGTCTGTTTTTTATCAAACTCCAGGATTCCCCCAAGGTCCTGTCTGGGCGCAATGTGATACACACGAATCCCCTCCGGGATCTCAGTCACCCGTTCTTTGTCAAACCCCAGACCATAGATGCGGATTACAATGATATCTTCATACCCATGATCAAGAAGAACATTAATGGGGACATTGTTAACTCCTCCGCCATCCATATACCGCTTTCCGCCCAGCTTTTCATTTTTAAAAGCCAGGAAGTAAGCGCTGGCCAACAGCATATCCTTGATGGATCCTGCATCACTTTTTATGATATCCTCAGCTACTTCCTTCCTGTCTGAAACGGAATACGTTACGGTATAAAGCTCCCTGTCGGAATTTCTGAGCTTTTCCTCATCTCCCACCACTTCTTCAATGAGATTTTTCAGTGGAGTGATATCAAATCCACCATCCTTTACGATCTGCAGTCCGCCGCTTATCAGCTCCTGCAGATTTAAGGACTTAAAATCCTTTTCCTTTAACGCCTTTATGGTTTCATCGTTTACCGACATGACATGAGAGTACTCAATGTTCTTCCATATCTCTTCCGCCCGTTCCAGATCATCCATGCAGATGAGGGCACCGTTTAAGGAGCCAACGGAAACACCTGCAACTCCCTTAATATTTACTCCTTCTTCCCTCAGAGCCTTCCAGGCACCGATCTGGTAAGCTCCCTTGGCCCCTCCGCCTTCAAGCACCAGTCCATACTCTCTGCTTAAATCCAGTTTCAGTTCCATAAGCCCTCCTTTTTGACTATCTAAGGAAACCCCTTGTAAGTATACCTCTATGCCCAAAAAGCTTGTGCAAAATCAGAGAAATTATGCCAAAAACGCAGCAAGAGGGCATCTGCCCCCTGCTGCGGTGTGTTTTAATGGAAGTATAATAACTATTCCACCGGATTCTTTGGAATCTCCGTAATGGAAGAAACCAGCCCAGCCAGGCCCTGAATCTCAGAAGGAATAATGATCTTGGTCGCCTTACCGTCAGCAATCGTCTTAAATGCCTCCAGGCTCTTAAGGACTAACACTGCCTGATCCGCACCGGCCTCCTTGATCATACGGATTCCATCAGCACTTGCCTGCTGGATCTTAAGGATTGCCTCCGCCTGGCCTTCTGACTCACGGATTCTCTTTTCCTTCTCTGCCTCTGCACGAAGGATCGCAGCCTGCTTTTCAGCTTCCGCATCAAGAATAGCGGATTCTTTCTTTCCTTCCGCTACAAGAATAGTGGATTTCTTCTCTCCTTCTGCCCTTAAGATGGCCTCACGGCGTTCCCGCTCTGCCTTCATCTGTTTCTCCATGGCATCCTGAATCGCTGCCGGAGGCATGATATTCTTAAGTTCCACACGGTTTACCTTGATTCCCCATGGATCAGTGGCAATATCAAGGGTTTCCCTCATCTTTGCATTGATCGTCTCTCTTGAGGTTAATGTCTGATCCAGTTCCAGGTCACCAATGATGTTACGAAGGGTCGTAGCCGTCAGATTCTCAATGGCCATGATGGGATTCTCAACGCCGTATGCATAAAGCTTCGGGTCTGTGATCTGGAAAAATACTACCGTATCAATTCTCATGGTTACGTTATCCTTGGTGATAACCGGCTGAGGCGGGAAGTCCGCCACCTGCTCTTTTAAATTGACCCTTTTGGCCACCCGGTCAAGAATAGGCATCTTAATATGAACACCTACGGACCATGTTTCAAGGAACGCGCCCAAACGCTCTACAACCAGAGCCTGTGCCTGGGGAACGATCCTGATACAGGATGACAATAAGGCAAGAATAACTATCAATATAATAATAACTGCTGTAAATCCAACTGCTCCCATACTATGATTCCTCCTGATTCATACTCACTATTAATTTTACGCCTCTTATTTCCTTTACTTCCACTATAGCGTCAACGGGATACACTTTGTCGTCCTCCAGCGCCCTGGCCGTCCATTCCTGTCCGTTTAAGATCGCTGCGCCTTTACTCTCCACATTGTTAATTTCAACCGTAACTCTGGCTTTTTTTCCAATAAGGCTTTCCCAATTGGTCTTAACCGTGTTCCGGTTTACATACTTTAAAGCAAAAGGCCTGGTAAAGAATAGAAGAATAAATGATACAATTACAAACACTGCCAGCTGCACCTGGGTATTTACCCCAAACAATGCCAGCACAAATGCAACCAATGCTCCTCCCGCAAACCAAACGGTCGTTAAGGCCATGGTTACCGCTTCAATTCCAAGAAGCACTACAAATACAATAAGCCAATAGACTGCTGCCATCTTATCATTCCCCTTCCCTGCCATTGTAGGCAAAGCTGCCTGGCAAATCTATCTGTGGACATGCGTTACGTTTAGCCATGCCATTCATAATTTGTGGGATAGAACATATTTACGAAAGGCACATGTCTCAATATGGCTGAACTACTACTATCATACTATATGTTCCGATATTTCTCAATATTTCTGCAGTAAAAAGCCTTACAATTTTCTGACAGTTACATCCGCCGCTGTCTGGCAGCCTCAAACATCAGTACAGAAGCCGCGACCGCTGCGTTTAAGGATTCTACCTTCCCTTTCATGGGGATCTTGACATAAGCATCTGCCAGCGCTGCCGTTTCATCTGTCAGGCCGTTTGCTTCATTTCCCACTAAAAACCCTGTATCAACAGTATAATCCTCTTTTTCATAATTATTCCTGCCATCTAAATGTGCCGCATACAGTCTGACCCCGCCTGCTTTTAAGGCCTTTAAAGAAGCCGTAAGGTCTTTCGTATAAACAAATGGAACGCGGAAAACTGATCCCATGGTGGAGCGGATTACCTTTGGATTATAAACGTCCGCCGTAGTATCGCTCATGAGCACGCCGGTGATTCCAGCTCCTTCCCCGGCCCTGAGAATCGTCCCAAGATTCCCCGGATCCTGAATGTTTTCCAAAATCATCAGAAACGAAGGGCCAGGCGCAGCCAGCAAGTCCTCCTCCCTGCAGGCATGCTGCCTTACAATGGCTAAAATCCCCTGAGGCGTCTGGGTATCTGACATGACCTTAAACACATCCTCCGAGACAACCTCGTACTTCACTTCCGACAAAAGCTTTTTATGGGCTTCATCCTTTAAAAAACCTTCCGATACAAAAACGCTGTCAATCCTGTCCGCCGGAATTTCCTTAAACATACGAAGACCTTCCGCTACAAAGAGGCCGTTTAAATTTCTGACTTTGGCTTTCTTTGACAAGTTCATCACCTGTTTCACCCTTGCATTGGCGCTGCTGGTTATCATAATGTACCTCTCTTTTATAAGTTTACCAGTTCTTCCAGCCACAGGCGGCTTACGGCATCACTTGGCATGCGTAAATCTCCCCTTGGGGATACTGCCACAGAACCCACCTTAGGTCCGTCAGGCATGCAGGAACGCTTAAACTGCTGGCTGAAAAATCTGCGGTAAAATACCTTTAACCATTTTAAAATGACTTCCTTCTCATAATTTCCTGTAAAGGCATAGACCGCCATCCGGTATACCTTCTCCGGCCGGCAGCCAAACCTTAAGATCTGGTACAGGAAGAAATCGTGAAGCTCATAGGGACCAACCAGGTCCTCTGTCTTCTGGGCAATTTCTCCATTCTGAGGCGGAAGAAGTTCCGGACTTACAGGCGTGTCCAAAACATCAAGAAGAACACCGCTTAAAGCCTCTTCCCCGCAGGTATCCGCATAGTAGCGTACCAGATGGCGCACCAGGGTCTTTGGCACCGATGAATTGACTCCGTACATGGACATATGATCGCCGTTATAGGTCGCCCAGCCCAGAGCCAGCTCAGACATATCACCCGTTCCTATGACCATTCCATTCAGCTTGTTTGCCATATCCATTAACACCTGGGTCCGCTCCCTTGCCTGGGAGTTTTCATAGGTTACATCGTGAACATCCTCCCTGTGACCAATATCCCGGAAATGAAGGCTTACGGCTTCCCTGATATTCACCTCTGTAAGCTCAGCTCCAAGGGTTTTGGTCAGGGTGCAGGCATTCTGATAGGTCCGGTCCGTTGTTCCGAAACAGGGCATGGTCACCGCATGGATCTGATTTCTGGGGATTTCCAGCATATCAAAGGCCCGGACTGTAACAAGAAGGGCAAGGGTGGAATCTAAGCCTCCGGAAATCCCGATCACCGCATGCTTGCAGCCTGTATGGGCAAGCCTCTTTTTTAAGCCCATAGCCTGTATGGAGAGAATTTCCTCACATCTTCTGTTCCTCTCCTTCTCATTGTCCGGCACAAAGGGCCTTGGATCAATGAATCTCTTTAAATCCAGTTCCATTTTCTTCATCTTGAATGAAACAACCATATAATTCGTATGGTCAGCCTGGGGAAAGGTGGTCATCCGACGTCTTTCATGAATCAGCCTCTCCAAATCCATATCCCCGTATATGGTTTCATTTCCAAAACGTTTGGACTCTGCAAGCAGAGAGCCGTTTTCTGCTATGAGGTTCTGACCGCCGAATACCAGATCCTGAGTGGATTCTCCCTCTCCTGCGTTGGCATAGATGAAACCACATACCAGACTGGCAGAATGTCCGGTAATCAGGCTTCTCCGGTAAATATCCTTACCCGTTGTCTCGTCGCTGGCAGAACAGTTTACGATCACCGTTGCTCCGGCGGTAGCATGACGGATAGACGGAGGATTTGGAACCCATGCATCCTCACAGACCTCCGCAGCCACGACAAGCTGGGGAATGTCCTCACATGCAAAAAGAATATTGGCTCCCATGGGAATCAGTTCATCTTCCCATTTTACCATCACCGGCTTTTCGTTTCCCGGCTGGAAATAACGCAGTTCATAAAACTCTGAATAATTGGGCAGATTCGTCTTCGGTACAATTCCAAGAATCCTTCCGTTTTGTATGCCAACAGCCGTATTATATAACTTTCCTCCCCATTCCCAGGGCATGCCTATAAAGCATAGAAGATCGTGGCCTTCCGTAGCCTTTAAAATCTCTTTAAGCTCCTTTCGGGCCTTTCTTAACAGGGCATCCTGCCCGAATAAATCGCCGCAGGTATAGGCCGTCAGGCAAAGCTCCGGAAACACCATGAGTTTTGCCTGCCTTTTAATTCCCTCTTTTATCTGTTCACAAATCCGCTCCCTGTTAAATTCCGGGTCTGCTACCTTTACGTCAGGGGTTGCTGCGGCAACACGTATATATCCATGTTTCATCTTTTTATCTCCTATCTGTTCATTTCTGCCCTTTTGTATTCGTTTCATCGGCATGGTTATTTTTTCCCAATTCTCTAATGAGTATTAGTATACATCCATTTTCATAAATTGGGAAGCCTGATAATTTGAGGTTTACTTTCCAGGCGGTTTCGTGTACAATAATTTTATATCCTACTAAACAGATAAGAATAATTAGGAAGGGGATTTTTTACCATGAAATTTTCTACCAAGGGACGCTACGCCCTTCGTATGATGCTTGAATTTGCACTTCATCCGGGCGAATGCACAAAAATTAATCAGGTGGCGGAACGCCAGGAAATATCGGATAAATATCTGGAACAGATTGTCACCATCTTAAGCAGGGCCGGGTACGTAAAAAGCAGAAGAGGTGCCCAGGGCGGTTATTATCTGACTAAGGAGCCTTCGGAATATACCGTCGGCATGATCCTGCGCCTTGCAGAGGGAAGTCTGGTTCCCGTATCTTGCCTGGAAGATGAAGTCAACCCCTGCAGCCGTTCCCATAATTGTGCTACACTCATGGTATGGAAAAAGCTGGATCTTGCGATCTCCGATGTGGTAGACGGCATCACCCTGGCAGATTTGGTGGAAGAACAAAAAAGGCTGGATGGCCAGGCCAATTATTACGAAATCTAAACAATGGCATATAAAAGTTCGTGTTCTCCAATGTCAAAGGAAAACACGAACTTTTTAAACTTAAATGCATTCAGCCATTTATTCCTTACCAGTTAAAGTCCCATCGAATATATCACGGAAAGAAGAATCATTTTCAAGGAAAAGATCTACTAAAAGAGGATCAAAATGACTGCCTCTCCCCTGGGCAACAATACCCAAACTTTTCTCATGGGAAAAACTCTCTTTATACACGCGTTTTGAGCGGAGCGCATCATACACATCCGCCAAAGCCATAATGCGCGCTGATATTGGAATCTCTTCCCCCTTAAGCCCTTTTGGGTATCCGCTCCCATCCCATTTTTCATGATGGCAAAGTGTAATTTCCTTACCGACTTTGATGAATGCGCTTCCTGTGTCCTTCTTTTCAATGCTGGCCAGGGTCTGATATCCGATGGTGGTATGAGTTTTCATGATTTCAAATTCCTCCGGCGTCAATTTGCCGGGCTTTAACAGAACCCCATCCGGAATTCCCACCTTTCCAATATCGTGCAAAGGGCTGGCCTGGGTGATACCGTCTATAAAGGCATGGTCTATTTCCGTCTTATGAGCCCCCATTTCCCAAAGTTTCTCCGCAAGGAGGCGGCAATACTGTGACGTTCTGACAATATGCTCTCCTGTCTCATCATCCCTGGACTCCGAAAGCTTTACTAAAGCATGGATCGTGGCCATCTGAGAAGCGGATACCTCCGCCACCTTTTTCTGCACAAGATCTTCTAAATGATGATTATATTCCTCCAGCTTTTCCTCGATCGCTTTTGTACTGGTGATGTCCTGGATCGTACCATGGACTTTGGTAAGCATTCCACCAGAATCCCTTGATCCCACAAACCGGATCTGAACCCACTTGATCCGCTCTCCCTCCATCAACAGCCGGCACCGGTACTCAGCCGGCACCATTCCATTTTGCATATCATGATAAATTTGATTCACCAGTTTTTTATCATCGGGATAAACCTTTTGAAAATAAACCATCAGATCCGTTTCTGCGGACTGGTCTGTCTCCAGTATTCTGTACATGGTGTCCGACCACCATAGTTTCTTTGTAGAAAGGCTCAGTTCCCAGTTTCCTATTAGTGCTATTTCCTGGGCTTCCCGGCGGGAAGCGTCACTTTTTTCCAATTCCCTGCTCTTTATTTCCAGCTGTTTTGATACGTCTACATACCGCTCCATGATCTCCGAGACCAGTTCGGTATAAGTCTGGTTATCCACCTGTTTTACAAAATGATCAAGCATGGCTTTTACATATTCATCCGAACCCGACTGTTCCAATCCTATTCTTTGTCCCAGCAGGGCTGCGTCTGTCCGCCTCAATTTTCTTTCTCCTCAAGAAAATAGTCGATCCCCACATTGGTCAATTCTTTCAGCTGTCTGATTACGGCTTCCTGCGCCGCAGGAGTATCAAGAATACTTCCATGCTGGGGTGCGATCAGGGAAATATCCAGTTCCTCTATCCGTTCAAGGGCATACTGCAGCGCTTTTTTCGATGGCATAATCCGCTGGTGAAAGTCCAGAATGCCCTTTATCTGGCATGCTTTCCGGGTGATGGGGCAGATTTTAAAGGGCGTACAGTCCCTGCATTCCGTGCTGATCCTTGTATATAAGTCCCAGTTGTAATCGTAGCTTCCGAATATATCGCTGCTGAATAATGTTTTCGTCATCCCATCATAAGTAATGAAGCTGCCCGGTGAGTGGGAATATGGCGTCCTGATAAATTCAAGACGCCTGCCGCTTGCAAATTCAAAATGAAATCCTAATTCTTCAATGCACTGCTTCGGTGTACTCATGGAATAATAATTGATGAAAATATTGTTTTCATGATGGGAGATGATTTTTAAATCTTCGCTGTTAATGAGCATTTCTATATGGGGAATATTACCGCATAAATCCGGATCATAGTGCTGATAAATCAGACGGCTGATCTTGCCGGGACTGATTCCCGTGCGCATAACTTTTAACATAACTGTGCTGAAATCATCCCGGCTTCCGCTGTCGATAAGCACTGCCTCATCACCGTCTACGATCAGGTAAGGATTGCAGTGAAGGCCTGCACTCTCGTCAAAAAAGCCCACCCAGTAAATCCCTTCCGCAATTTCAACATACTCTTTGTAATTCAAATCCTGCTTATTCATTTGTATTGTCCTCCAATATGTAATTGGCTGCGTTCCAGAGGCCCGCAGGGTTTGGCCTGCGGGCCTCTGTGCTGAAGTATTGTTGCATTATGCCTATTAAATGAATTCTCTTCTGCTTGAAATGGTAAAAGATTCCATGCCATTATAGCATAGAATCTTTTTACTGACTACCAATATCTTAATGATGGACTGACGGAGGGATGGATCCCTTTCCGCAGTTGGTACTTTCCGCAAACTTCCTTATTTCAGAAGCATTGGTGATCTTCCGGATCTGATCGTTCTTTATAACTACCAGGGTAGGGGCCTGCATAATCCCAAACTTTGTGGCAAGCTCTGCATTTTCCTCTGCATCTACTACTTCATAATCCATGTTTTGTAAAAACTGTTTTGCCATCCGGCAATTCGGGCAGGTCTTCGTTGTAAAGAGATAGGTCCCGGCCGGGATCCCAGCCTTTTTCACCGATGCATGATCCCGGTTCTCCAAAGCAGCTCCTTTTTTCAGTACAGAAAGGGCAGGATCGTATGTTGTCCGGTTCTTGTATTCCTGGGTCTTACCCTCATTCCAGTTCTGCACCGGCCGGTAGTATCCGGTGATCCGGCTGTATACCTCAGCTTTTTTTCCGCAGACCGGACAAACTTTATGTTCGCCGGAAAGATATCCGTGCTCCGCACAAATGGAATAGGTTGGCGACAATGTATAATAAGGCAGCTTGTAATTCTCCGCAATGGTGTGTACCAGCTTTGCCGCAGCTTCCCAGTCTGGAAGCTTCTCTCCCAGAAATGCATGGAATACGGTTCCTGAAGTATAGAGAGTCTGCAGCTCATCCTGAATATCAAGCGCGTCAAAGATATCTGCCGTATAATCCACAGGAAGGTGGGAGCTGTTGGTATAATAAGGGGTATCTCCCGGGTTTCCGGCTGTTTTGATATCCGGATAATGCTTCTTGTCATGCTTTGCCAGACGGTATGTGGTGGACTCTGCCGGGGTTGCCTCCAGATTGTATAAGTCTCCGTAGATTTCCTGATAATCCGACAGCCTTTCCCGCATGTGATTTAACACATCCTTTGTAAACTGTCTGGTTTTTTCATTCGTCATATCCTGACCCAGCCATTTGGCGTTTAAGCCAACTTCGTTCATACCGATCAGGCCAATGGTGGAAAAATGATTTTCAAAACTGCCCAGATAGCGTTTCGTATAAGGATAGAGTCCCTGATTCAAAAGTTTTGTAATGACTTCCCGCTTGGTCTTTAATGACCGGGCTGAAATATCCATCATATGATCCAGGCGCTTGTAAAAATCAGCCTCATTATGGGAAAGGTAAGCGATTCTTGGCATGTTGATGGTTACAACACCCACGGAGCCGGTGCTTTCGCCGGAACCAAAGAATCCGCCGGTTTTTCTTCTAAGCTCTCTTAAATCAAGGCGCAAACGGCAGCACATACTTCTTACATCGCTTGGCTCCATATCGCTGTTTATATAATTTGAAAAATAAGGGGTACCGTATTTGGAGGTCATCTCAAACAGCATCCGGTTATTTTCTGTATTGGACCAGTCAAAATCCCTGGTTATGGAGTAAGTAGGAATGGGATACTGGAAGCCTCGCCCATTGGCGTCTCCCTCTATCATGGTTTCAATAAAGGCCTTATTGATCATATCCATCTCGGCCTTGCAGTCTTTATACTTAAAATCCGCTTCTTCACCGCCAATGATTGCATTAAGCTCTGCCATATCAGCAGGAACGGTCCAGTCCAGAGTAATATTGGAGAACGGAGCCTGAGTCCCCCAGCGGCTTGGCGTATTCACGCCATAAATAAAGGATTCAATGCATTTCTTCACTTCCCGGTAGGATAAATCATCAGCCTTTACAAAAGGAGCCAGATAAGTATCAAAAGAAGAAAAGGCCTGGGCTCCCGCCCATTCGTTCTGCATGATTCCCAGGAAATTGACCATTTGGTTGCAGAGTACGGATAAATGTTTTGCAGGGGAAGAAGTGATCTTTCCCGGTATTCCGCCAAGTCCCTCAAGAAGAAGCTGCTTTAAGGACCAGCCGGCGCAGTACCCGGTGAGCATGGACAAATCGTGGATATGGACATCCGCGTTCCTGTGTGCATTAGCGATCTCCTGGTCATAAATTTCAGACAGCCAGTAATTCGCCGTAACCGCACCGGAGTTGCTTAATATCAGCCCTCCAACAGAATAGGTAACAGTGGAATTTTCCTTGACACGCCAATCCTCTACCTTCACGTAGCTGTTTACCACATCCTTGTAGTCCAGAATGGTATCCTTCATATTCCGTATCTTTTCTCTCTGCTTCCTGTATAAAATATAAGCCTTCGCCACATCGGTATATCCCGCCTGCTCAAGAACGTGTTCCACACTGTCCTGAATCTGTTCTACCGCGATCTGGCCTCCTGTCATCTTTCCCTGAAAATCAGCAGTTACCCGAAGAGACAGCAGTTCCAGTATTTCATTGTTATACTCCTTTTGAGTGGCTTTAAATGCTTTTTTAATCGCTTCCGTGATTTTATTCAGACTGAATTCAGCACTTTCCCCATCTCTCTTTACCACCTGGATCATAAAACTAAACTCCTTTCCTCTGCAAAACCCCTTATGTTCCTATTTTTATCATACAGTACATTATGAAAACAAGTTTTCATAATCGGGTGTACGGCAGTAAAATACTGCCTTTTATCAGTAATCCAATAACCGATTTCTGATAAGTAACAGCATTACCGGAATATAGAACATATCCGATAATTGTATGTACGGCAGTAAAAAATACTGCCCTTTATCAGAGATTTAAAAAGCGGTTTCTGATAAGTAACATTATAACAGAAGAAAAGAAAAAACACAATATGTGGATNNATCCACATATTGTGTTTTTTCATTCATTAATAGCATCGGCATTGTCTGCCAGTGAGGCAAACATCTCCGATGGCACATAGGCATTCACCAGAATTCCGTCTTCCTGATACTCTTCCTTAAGCAGCTGTCCGTATTTGCGGATCAGCTGGATTTTCCCTGCTTCCTTATAGGAATAAACCTTTTCCAGATATATTTTCTGGTTTCTGAGAATGGTTTCTAAAAGATTTAAAAGTTCATCAAGGCCTTCTCCGGTTTTTGCAGATATCCTCACCTGATGATCGGAAGAAACATCCCTTAGGATCACACCGCCTTCTGCCGTATCGATCTTATTGAACACGGTAACCATCACCTTATCACAGACCCCAAGCTCCCTCAAAGTTTCATACACAACATACATCTGCATGTCCATCTGGGGATTGGAACAGTCTACCACATGAAGGATGATATCGCTGTACTTGGCTTCCTCCAGGGTGCTTTTAAAGGCTTCGATCAAATGATGGGGAAGCTTCCTGATAAATCCTACCGTATCCGTTAAAAGAATCTGCTGTCCGCCCGGCAGGCTTAGATTCCTTGTAGTTGGATCCAGGGTTGCAAACAGCTTATCCTCAGCCAGTATCCCGGCATCTGTAAGCCTGTTTAACAAGGTGGATTTCCCGGCATTGGTATAACCTACGATGGCGGCGGTGGGAACATGGTTTTTATCCCTCTGCTGCCTGACAACTTCTCTGTGACGCTTCACATCCTCTAAATCAGCCTTTAGCATTCCGATCCTGTCATGGATCAGACGCCGGTCCATTTCCAGTTTTTTCTCTCCGGGTCCGCGGGTACCGATTCCGCCTCCCAGACGGGACAAGGAGCTTCTAAGGCCCACCAGACGGGCCGCCCGGTACTTGAGCTGGGCCAGTTCCACCTGGATCTTCCCTTCCCTTGTGGTGGCTCTGGAAGCAAAAATATCCAGGATCACCATGGTCCGGTCCATGATCTTTGTATCCAGGGCCCCCTCCAGATTACGAAGCTGGGCCGGAGACAGTTCATCATCGCAGACGATTCCGGTTGCATCAAGCTCCCAGATACGGTCCTTTATTTCTTCAATTTTTCCTTTTCCCAGATAAGTCCCCGGATGGATTCTTTCCCGGTTCTGGATTATCTTATCCACAGTAACGGCTCCTGCCGTTTTTACCAGCTCTTCCAGCTCGTCAAGGGACGCCTGTGTGTCATTCACATCCTCGGTACTGACTGCCACCAGGATTACCCGTTCTTCTATTTCCTTTAACTCAATCAGCTCTGCCATCAATCGTCCCAACCTATCTTGTCTTTAAAAATGTGATCTCCCGCTCCGCTTCCTCATCAGGGCCGTGAGCTGAGACATACTGCTGCATCAGATCCAGGGCTTTTTTAAATTCCCCTTTACGCTCCTCGGCAACCGCCTGATTAAACAAAAGTTCAGGGACCTCTGAACTGTCGGCTGTTAAAAGGCCCTTCTTAAAATATTCGGCCGCTCCATCCCAATCTTCCCCGGCCATCTTACATAAGCCCATCCGGTTATAAAGCTGTGCACTTTCTTCCCCGTTACTAAGGGCTTCCTCATATAGGCTCATGGCATCAGAAGCAGTTCCTGCCTTTTCCATGGCTGCTCCTGCTGCCAGCAGGGCTTTCATTCTGCCCGGTGCATTTTTTTCTTTATCCAGTTCAGCGCTTTTCTTATAGTCCTCTATGGCACCGTTTAAATCGCCGGCCCCTGCCCTTGAAACGGAACGCAGATTTAAATATTCCGGCCGTTCTTTATCCACCTTTATGAGTATGCCATAGGTATCTGCGGCGGAAGAATAGTCTCCTGCCAGGTATTCGGCTTCTGCCCGGTACTTTAACACATCCACATCGAATTTACCAACTAATCCTTTGGATGAGTCGATGGCCTGATCAAAAGCTTCCACGGCATTGTCATAATTGCCCTGGTTAAGAGCCTCGATTCCGGCGGCCCGGTAAGAATATTTGTTTTCTTTTTTTCCGCATCCGCCTGCTGCTATGGTAACTGTCAGTGCCAGCCCAAGGATGGCAGCCGCATATCCTGTCTTTCTTCTCATGCTATTATCTCCAACTTAAAGAAATTCGATTCGCCACTATTTCACCAATATCATTGTTTTCCCGTGCTTCCATGACCGCCGCGGTCCTCATGTCCCAGAAGTTCAACTTCTTCTAAACATAAAGCAGGCTGATGCTCCATAATGCGGAACTGGCAGATGCGGTCATTTACATGGATCACCGTATCCCGCAGCGCATATGCAGGGAAAAACCACTGGTCATTGTCCCCGCAGTATGTCTCATCAATAATTCCCATGCTATTGGTTTGGATCACACCGTAATTCTTAAATGTACTGCTTCTTGGAACCACATGGGCTTCAAATCCAGCCGGAAGTTCCATCGCTATCCCCAGGGGAATCAGTTTAAACTCGCCTGCCTTCATCTCCACTTCCTGTGCTGCCCGCAGATCAATCCAGTCAGATTTGCCGTCAATGTAGCGTAACCGTTCTATTTTATCCGTAAAATATTTAATTCTTATGGTTTGTGTCATATCATTTCCTCTTTCCTGCCCTGCTTTTCGGGCATAAAGGTATCCCTGAAAGGGGTGTCCTCCTAATGTCATTCATCTTTTTTATCTTCTGCCGGAAGAAGATCACTGCTTTCAGATAGCTCTTCTTCCACTTCCATCCGTATCTCAGCTGTTACAACCGGATCCGCAACCGGAAGATTCTGAGTAGATCCGATGCCAAATCTTCTTAAAAATTCCTCTGTGGTGGCGAATAGTGCCGGACGGCCTGGAGCATCCACGCGGCCAACTTCATATACCAGATTGTATTCCACCAGCTTATTGACCGCATGATCCGATTTTACACCCCTGATTTTCTCTATTTCAAGCTTTGTCACAGGCTGCTTGTAAGCTATGATGGACAGCGTCTCCAAAACCACATCCGTAAGAATCTGCTTTTTAGGCGCAGATGCCACACGGATCAAGTTCTCGTAATATTCAGACCGCGTACACATCTGGTAGCTGTCTTCCAGTTCAAGGATCTGCATCCCTCTTTTCCCAGTATCATAACGCTTCATCAAACGGAGAACCACTTCCTTAGCTGTGGCCTCATCCTGTTCAATCGCAGCGGCAAGAGCCTTAAGTTCAACGGAATTTCCCATGGTAAAGAGAACCGCTTCGATCACGGCTTCCCACACCTTTTCTTCTTTTGTGCTCTTCTTCGGCCCATCGGCCAAAAGAGTATCCTTATCCATCGATTTCCTCTCCCTTAATTCCTTCCCCTTCATCCTGCAGTTCCGACAAATCCAGTCCCCCGTCTTCCCCTTCCGGTTCCAGGGTTTCAATGAACATGTCATCAAACAAATGCTCCTGGGTCAGCCTGATCTTGCCGATCTTCATGAGCTCCAGAAGCGCTAAAAATGTCACAACAACCATGGTCCGGTCCGGCTGCTGCTCAAGCAGCCCGCGGAAAGAAAACTTCCGGTGCTCTCTGGCATAATCCATGACCGATTTTATCTTGTCCTCCAGGCTTATGGATTCCCTCCGGATATTGCCAAACTGGCTGCGGATCGGATCCACGCGGTCCGATTTACGTTTCGTAACCGCCCGGAAAATCTCCTGGAGTTTCGCCAGGGTAAGCCCGTCAAGGAGCTTGTCCAAATCCACCGGCGGTTCGTACTTTGCAACCTCAGGCGGTATGGAAGGGGATTTATACAGCAGACGTTCAGCCCCCACTTCCCGGTCCTTAAGCTCCAGGGACATATATTTATAATATTTGTATTCCAAAAGGCGTGCCACAAGCTCGGCCCTGGGATCCTCTTCCTCGCCTTCCTCATTGGTCTCCCGGGGAAGCAGCATGCGCGCTTTTATATCAATGAGGGTCGCAGCCATGACAAGAAATTCGCTGACAATGTTTAGATCCTCTGTTTCCATGTGATTTACAAAGTCCAGATACTGCTCCGTGATCGTCGCGATGGGAATGTCGTAGATATTCACCTTATTCTTCTCGATCAAATGAAGCAGTAAATCCAGCGGCCCCTCGAAATTATCCAGTTTATAAGAGATTCCCATAAAATCCTCCAAGGCAGATTAAGACATGCCTTTGATCAGTATATCAAATCCTTCTTCATCTGTAAATATATGGAAGGCCCAAAATCATGATTTCATTTTTAAATCCACCACTACCAGTTGAGGTTTGTTGTTTAAGCGGATATTGATGGAATGGGTCCCAAGCCCTCTGCTCACGATCATATGCCTCCCGTCTTCTGTAAACTCACCGGCGCAGTATGGAAGGAAAAATTGATATTGAGGTGTCATGACCCCTCCAAGGTATGGGAGCCTTATGGTTCCCCCATGAAAGTGGCCGGACAGAGTCAAATCTGCTCCCCAGCTTCTGCATGAGGAAAAATAAAGGGGAGAATGGCACAGCAGAATCTGAAACCGCTCCTTCGATGCCTTTCCCACCTTTTGTTCAATCTCCTCCTCTGTTAAACGATCCGGACGGAACTTCCGGTAAGCCCCTTTGTTTAGATCAATCCCGGTAACAGCCATATCTTCCCCATACCATTCCGTCCGGTTATCAAGAACTTTGATTCCAAGCTTTTTTAAACGGCGTACATAAGCCTCATATGCGCCTCCGTACACCTGGTGTTCCCAAAGCAGACGGTTCTCATGATTGCCGTTGCCGCAAATGACAGGGTATTTACCTGCCAGCTTTTCCAAAAGCTCTAAGGAAGCGGCCATATCCGCTTTCCCTTTGCTGATAATCATATCGCCGCCCACCAGCACAAGATCAGGAGCCGCCTCATTAACAGCAGCCAGAAGCCTTTCATTGCCGTCACCAAACCGGTGCTCGTGAAGATCAGAAAGGAACACAATGGTACGATCCGCTTTTATCTTAGCACTTTTAAAAACAGTTCTCTCTATGCTAAGCTGTTCTTTTTCATACTCAGAACGCAAATATAAGCCTGCGCCCACTGCGGCGCAAATAGCTACGGCAGCAAACCCCATCTGATCTCTCCTCTTCTTCCTTCATTCTTTTTCTTGCTTTCTGTTCATCATACAATGAAGGGCCTGTCTGCGTCAAGTCTAAGAGGACCAGTTGCCCATCAGATATTCTATGATGAGATTGGGTACGATAACCATAAGCCCGATGCCAATACTCATGACAATGGTACCGTAATAATACTCCTGGTAACCTGGTGCATCCGGAGCCGGCGGGACTGTAAAGGCAAGGTGATAAATGGATTTGAAGAGAACAAAAAAGCAGCTAAGATAAAAAATCACGTTAAATATTTTCTTTTTCATTGATATAATCCTCCTTTTCCATAATATAAACCACTTATGGATAATATGCAATACTGGATAATCACGGTTTAATTAAGGACAGAGGTGATAAATCATGATTGTTTATGACAGACTATGGGAAACCATGAAAAAGAAAAACATCAGCCAGTATCATCTGATAAAGTACTGCAAGGTCAGTGCCGGGCAAATCGGGCGGCTTAAGAAAAATAACTTCGTTTCCACTCATACCATTGATATGCTCTGCAGGATTCTGGACTGCGATGTAGAAGAAATCATGGAATACCGGGCCGATATAAGCGAGGCCACCCTGATGTCAGAATGCGAAACGGAAACAAAACAGGACAATGCTCCTTCAGAGGATTTGGCATAGAAAAAGAGCCTACAGGCTCTTTTTCTATGCCAAAAACCTCCATGTTCCTACCGGATCCAGGCACCGGAAGAATCCAGTCGGTAACCATCGGGCGTAATGGTATCCTTAAGCATGGCTCCATTGGCTCCCAGATAATACCATTTACCATTGCTCTCTACCCATCGGCTTTCCGCCATATAAGAATCTGTGCCAAACCAGTAATACACTCCGTTTATATTCTGCCACTCATTACAGGCCTTATTCCCATCCTGCTTTCCGTAATACCATTTCGTCCCATCCTGGACCCAGCCCCGGGAAGAAGCCTGTGCTGTTCCGCCGGCTGCCTTTAAGGCAAATCCATAATCAAGCAGTGTTTTTGTATCCTCATAATGTGTGGATTTACTCTTCATGATGACCGCAATCAGCCGGACGCCGTTCTTTTCCACACAGGTGACTAAAGTATTGCCGGCCAGGGAAGTATAGCCTGTCTTACCTCCTATTACTCCCGGATAATATCTGGAATCTCCCGGATTAAGCATCTTATGTCCCATGGTCACTGTTCTGGCCGAAGCCTTCTTTGTGGCCGGTATCTGGTAACTTAAGGTAGAGGATATCTTTTTTACTGTGTCATTCTGATAAGCGGCTCTGGCAATGAGGGCCATGTCATGAGGAGTGGTATAATGACTGGAGCTGTTAAGTCCATTGGGGTTGACAAAATTGGTTCCAGTACAGCCAAGCTCCTTTGCCCGGGCATTCATCAGGGCAGAAAACGCGCCGACACTTCCTGAAACATGCTCTGCCAGACCATTGGCCACTTCATTGGCAGACTTTAGCATGAGTCCGTAGAGGCTCTGCTCTACCGTCAGCTTGTCCCCCTCCGTAAGTCCCAGCGTTACCGCACCTGATTCCAGGTTTGTGGTGGCTGCCTTTGAAAATGTCACTGTCTCTGACAAATTGCATTTTTCTGCAACAAGCAGGGCGGTCATAAGCTTTGTAATGCTGGCAGGATAGTATCTTGTTTCCCCGTTCTTTGAATAAAGCAGGGTTCCTGTAGACGCATCCATAAGGATCGCACCTTCCGATTGAATGACCGGCTGTTTTATGTCAGCAGGTAATGTTCCTCCTGCATTGGGAGTGTTCCCCGTCTGAGTACTTCCCCCGCCGGTTCCGGTGCCCACCCCAGGTCCGATCTCACCGGACGTGTTTCCGGATGTGTTTCCGGACGTGTTTCCCGACGTATTTCCCGACGGCCCGCTTCCCGACTCTGTCTGTCCCGCAGTCCCCGGAAACGGCTGTATTTGGGGTATCTCACCGTATGATGGTATTGACGCCAGAATGCTGATACTGATTACCAGGCTCCACAGCCTGCATGATTTTTTTGCCATATCCTGTTATCTCCTGTATATTTCTGCATGCAAGAATCTTTTCTTACAACAGTATAGCATAATAACCATAATTTTCCGATTACAATTTTCTTAAATATAGTGCGGTAAGGCGTGCGGTTGTATTTTCTTGATATATCACATCACCCCTATTATCACACGGACTTTTCCATTTTAGGCTAAAATGGAGGTGTACAGCACGAAAAAAGGATAAGCCTTATCAATAAGGCTTATCAGACTTTTTATATGTCCAACTGTAAAAATAAGACTTTAAATCCCTTATATTGTCGGTTCCCAGACACTGGCTATTTGACGGTTACTTCCTGTTTCAATAAAAGCCTGATATCACAAAACGGTACTATAGTCCTGAAATAATTAAGCAATTGTAACATTTTTGCGTCATCTGACTTTTTGCCTTGACTGATATTTTTTTGGGGAACACCCCTGTTGCGCCTTGAATGAACGGGAGAAATTTGCATAGTCGCAGAAACCTGCGTCCATGCAGGCCTTCGTGAGGGGCGAGCCGTTATCTATGAGGTGTTTTGCCATGTCTATCCGTCTTTGCATAATGTATTCGGACAAGGAGATGCCCATCGTCTGCTTGAACAGGCGAGATAAATATGTGCCGTTGTAGCTGACATGTTTGGACAAATCCGCCAAAGATATACAGCCAGTGTAATGATTGTCCACATAACTGATAATTTCACACACTATGGGATTAATAATGTTTCTTGTCTGCAAGGTATCTCTCTGCCTATAATAATTATTGATCTCTACAAAGATAGCTGACAGCATAGAATTCACCAACAGATCCTTGCCGTACACACCCTCTGCAAGGAGAAGTTGTTCCAACTTTCGTATCTGCATAACGAATCCAGATATGTCGGATTTCTCCAGCATGCGGATCCTGGCTCCGGATTCACCTGTGTTTACAAAACAAGCTTCAAGGGATGTGAGCTCGCTCGACAACGACCTCAACCTGCATGTGGATATATTCAGTACAGTCCTTTGATATTTGGATTTGTCAACAAGGGCCGCCTTGTGGTATTCCCCGGGATTCATGAGAATCATGGATCCTTCTGTCAGACGATAGCATTCTGTGTTCACATAGTAATCTGCTTCACCATTTACCAGAAGGTAAACCTCATAGCCATCATGTCTGTGGTATGCGTTCAGCACAGATACCTGCGATTTCAGTTGGCACACGAGGAAATCACCATACATCTCATCTAATATGTTGTGCATAATCGCTAACTCCCTATGAACATTTGCGTCTGCTTCTTGCTCGAAGCTTCATCATATACCTACAAGTATCAACGATCGCATACAATTCTGTCAATATACAAAAAAAGATATGCATACGCTAATCCGAGCTACACATAGCGTCTCTTTGCATTTCAACTATTTGGGGAATTTGATTCAGCTACAATGGCCTTCGGCGCTTGACAGTTCTAGGAACCCGTAATTATCCGTATCTTACAGCCGTTTGAAATAGAAGCTATTCTGATGATGTGCGGCTGTAAGATACGAAAACGACCATTCCGGCCTATCTGATCTTCTCTGCTTGCAGCTGGGCCTTGACGCACAACTCGGCAGCCTTGAAAGCGTGGTCTTGTGTCATGGCATTTTCGGTGCGGTTGATGCAGTCCAGGATAAGCTGACCAAAGTATGGATAACCCACCTTGCCTTTCACTTCATAGTGGTATTCACCTTTGCCGTTAGCCATGAATACATGGTTGCTGCTGTTGTCACCCATACCGATGTTGAGGTATTTTCTTAACTCGATGTATCCTTCCGTACCCAATATAAATGTCCTGCCATCCCCCCAGGACGACAGGCCGTCTGGCGTGAACCAGTCCACCCGGAAGTACTGTGTGGAGCCGTTGTCACCGACCAGCATTGCATCGCCAAAATCCTCCAGCTCCGGATATTCTGGATGGTTGAAATTTCCCACCTGGCTACGCACGACCTTTGCGTCCTTTACCCCTGCATAGAACAGGAACTGCTCTATCTGGTGAGAGCCTATGTCGCAAAGTATCCCACCGTATTTGTCTTTCTCGAAGAACCATTGCGGCCTGTCGGGAGCACTTAACCTATGCGGCCCCATGCCCATGACCTGGATGACCTTCCCTATGGCGCCCTGCTCAATAAGCTGACCGGCGAATACCGCGGATTCTACATGGATACGCTCGCTATAGTAGACCATATACTTCCTGCCGGAATCCTGAACCGCCTTTTTGGCGGACTCCAACTGCTCCAGCGTGGTCAACGGAGCTTTGTCGGTGAAGTAATCTTTGCCTGCCGCAAGCGCACGCAGCCCCAGTTCACACCTCTTCGACGTGACAGCGGCAGATGCTATCAGCTTGACCTCCGGATCAGAAAGAACCTGAGCTTCGCTCTTTGCCGCCTTTGCTTCTGGGAATGCCTTGAGGAAAGCGGCCACTTTTGCCGGATCCGGATCGTAGACCCACTTGATGCTCGCGCCCGCCTCGGACAACCCGTTGCACATACCGTAAATATGACCGTGGTCCAAAGCTACGGCGGAGATGGAAAATTCTCTTTTCTTCACCACAGGATTCGGTTTGCCTTGGGGAGCATAGTTCATACCATTGTTTTTATTTATATTCATGACGATTTCATCCTTCCCGCCATGGCCGCGCATGGAACCATAAATAATCCCAGAAAACCTTGTGTGCGGCCATCGGCATTGGGCCGCTTGCGGCCCTGCTTGCTCTGTCACCGGCATCCCCCGTGGGTCAATACTTGTAGCTGTTCACCGGAATGTCACTTACATCGAAATTTTCCACACTTGCCATCTTCCGGTAAAAATGCGGCGCCCTCGCCAGCAATCCTTCGAAGGTGTAGTATGGGTCGTCCTTCTCTATAGGCAGCGTCACGGTCCGTTTCTCGAAACCAGCTTTGTAGATGGCGGTTATCAGTTCAACCGTCTTTTTGCCGTCCGTACCGGTGATTATCGGACGCTCGGCATTCTCTATGGCTGTGAGCATGTCTCCTATCTGTCCTGTATGGCTCTCATGCGGCAAATCCGGTATCGATGCGTAGTAATCCTCGATTTTTTTCATGAGCTCCGCATTTGACTCCGGATAAGGGAACCCGTTCGATTTGGCTACCTGTGCGATACAGCTCCACGGTGCCGCTAACTTGGCTTTCTCGCACTGCAGTACCAGACCTTGCTCCTCGCCGTGATGCACCACAGAGCTTGTCACTTCGGCAATGGACCCGTCGGCATACTTGAGTGCCGCAAAGGATATATCCTCCACTTCGCTGTTGTCATGCATGACATTGGCAAGCATGGAGGATACTTCGGTCGGCAGGGTACCTGTGTACCAGTTGATCATGTCAATGTGGTGCACCGCATGGTTGAGGGTAGGCCCGCCGCCTTCCTTCGCCCATGTGCCGCGCCACCAGAGGTCATAATAACTGTGTCCGCGCCACCAAAGCGAATCCACATGGCTGACACGCAGTTTGCCTGCCAGTCCGCTGTCGAGGACTTTCTTGAGTTTATATATACTGTTCCTGAACCGGTTTTGGGCGATGCTGCCAAGCACCACACCATTTTCGGCTTCTGCCGCCAGCATTTCATCGCACTCCTTCAGGGACGGTGCCATGGGCTTCTCCACAAGGACGTTCATTTTTGCGTTCATGGCGTGTATGGCAATCTCTGCGTGGGCCGAGGGCGGCGTGCAGACATGCACCAGATTGATGGGAATACCGGATGAGAACAGCTTTGTGTGGTCACCAAAGACTCTGGCTTCAAAAAATCCGAACTCCTCCTTGAATTTTTCCGCTTTCTCGGGATAAATGTCGCAGAGGGCGACCACTTTGCATTTATCGGGAAATGTAAGCAGTCCGTTGGCATGGCTGCGGGCAATGCCACCGGTGCCTATGATTGCTACGTTTAACATGATTATGACCTGCCTTTTCGTTTTGATTATTGGTAAATTTCGTCAAAGTACGCAGTTCTTTGCTCTATGACTTGATCGATACCCGCGTCTTTTGCAAGCTTCATCCATTTTTCCCAGTTTGCGTCAAACTCTTCCGGTATGCAGGTTGCGATGGTGGCCACCCACTCTTTGGCAATCACGGACAAATCCGTGCGCAAATCAGCTTCAATCGGCGAAGAATAAGGCGTGGTTGCCTGACGGTTACCGACGATGGCATTATGGTAATTGTCAAGGACATACTGTTCATAGTCTGGGTTTTCTTTTCCTGTGCAGCTGATGAAGTCTTCCTCTGTGGCAAAGTAGCCTTGGTTGCCCACCAGGAATAAGTCCGTTCGAATCCAATCTTTGTCATTCGCATTGTAGGCCGGGTCTTTGACGACGGGGACACCGTCTACAAGGTTATAATGTTCACCTTCGAAGCCATGATAGATTGCATAACCGCCCTCCTGGGTAGCCAGCCAGTCCAGATACGTGATACAGGCTTCCACCTGTTCTTCAGTCGCAGTCTTTGGCACGATGCAGATCAGGCCTCCGGGACTATAGTCAGCCGTATATTGTTTGCCGTCAAAGACGTTCTTGAGTGTAGGGAGGCTTACCATATCAGCTGTAGGTATGTTCTCCTTCAACGTCTTGAGCAGTGTGCCGCGGAGAACATCCACATTGTAGTTGACGTTAATCTCGTAGAAAGCAACCTCCCCATTGACAATGTCGGCATGCAGGGTATCGGTTGTCGTGGTGTAAAACTCGGAATCCAGGAGCCCGGCGTTATACAGTTTGTTGATATATCGGAAGTATTCTTTCTGGCCCGGGTCATAGTAATAGTCATAGTTGTAGCCTATGTCTATTTTCTTCGGGTCATTCGCCACTTGTGAGAATGCCATGGCCATGTTGTTTCTGAAACAGGCACTGTTGGCTCCATCATGGAGACTGAAGAAATACGCATATGGCGTGCCTGTCGGATGTGCTTCCTTGATTTTGAGGAGAACCTGATACAGTTCCTCGGGTGTGGTGGGTATCCCGGCACCCACTTCGTCCAGCAGGTCATTTCTGATGATCATATTGGTATTTGCTGTCGTAGCCCTGCGCGCCACGATGCCTTGCAGCGCACCGTCCTTACGCCTGCCCATTTCAAGAACTACATCGCCCAGATACTTCTTGAGGTTTTGGGCCTGATCTGCTCCGTCAACGAACTCTGACAAATCCCACGTGCCGCCCTTGCCATAGTATTCATCGGCATACGTGTAGTTATAGGTGATCGTGATGTCGGGTGCTTCGCCTGTAGCCATGAGGGTTTGCATTTTCGGAACTTCATCAGTTCTTGGCACCGGCAGGAACTCTACGGTGATGCCCACCTTGTTCATCTGCTCATTCACATACCTGGTCCATCTGTTGTCTGTGATGGTGCTGCCTGCAGGAGCGTTGCTGCGGTCGAACAGCTCCACGGTGATCGTGACATTGTCAAACTGCTTGGAGCCATAGGTGGTCTGATATTTGTTGCCTGGAGCGCTTGTTTCGCCCGAAGCTGCCGCTGTATTGCCGGAAGCGGGCTTTCCGCCGCCGCATGCGGCGAGCGTCCCAACCGTCATAGCAACGATTGTGGTGATGGATATAAATCTCTTGAGTTTCACAATTGTTCCTCCTTTGATACGTATTATATCTGACAAGAACCCACGCAAGAGGCTCTTTTATCAGCCCTTTACCGATCCCAGTGTCACACCCTTTACGAAGTACTTCTGCAGCCATGGGTATACGACCAGGATAGGAATCGTAGATACTGCCACGGATGCCATCTTCAGTGACTGCGCCATTACCTGCGTGCCCAACCCCTCCTGGTTGCCCCCCCCGGCGTTTAACTCATCGGCAAACAGGAGTGAACGCAGGCGCAACTGCAGGGTAAAGTTCTGCGGAGACTTCGTATATATCAAGGCATCGAAGTACCCGTTCCAATACTGTACTGCGTAGAACAAACCTATGGTAGCTATGATCGGAACTGACAGCGGCAGAACGATCCTAAACAACACGCTCAAATCCGTGGCACCGTCTATCTTCGCGGCTTCTATTAAGCTCTCCGGAATCTGCCTGAAGAATGTTTTCATGACGATAAAATTAAACACGTTTACAGCCTGGGGAACGAACAGCGCGCTGATGGTATCGTACATGCCGAGACTCTTGACAACAAGGAACGTGGGGATGATCCCGCCTCCGAAGTACATCGTGAAGAGGATGATGCCCGATATATATTTGCGCCCCGGTAAATCCCGCCTCGAAAGGCCATATGCCGCACACACCGTTAAAAAAAGACTCAGCAATGTACCGTACAAAGTGGCAAGCACAGTCACGCGCATGGAATTCCAGATAGAGTCCCTGCTCAGGATCTCCTTGTAGGCGTTGAGCGTAATATCTTTCGGAAGCAATGACACGCTGCCCGAGAGGACCGCATTGTACCCTGACAAGGAGTATGATATCACGTTTAAGAAAGGGTAAAAGCATATGATCACTATAAGGAGCACCACCAGACAAAGGATGATCTGCGATATACCCAGCTTTTTCTTTTTGGCAATGATTGATTTCGTCTTTTTATTCATATATTTTACTCCTTTCGCACTGCAGCTCTATTTTCATCCTTATTTTAAAGACCAAACAGGATGGGGGATATAAAGTTTAGGACACTCCTTCTTCGCCCATACGTTCGGCAACTTTGTTGGCAAGCAGCAATATGACGATATTCACTACAGACTGGAAAAGGCCTATCGCAGTCGATTCGCTGTACTTGGCATTTAAGATACCCAGTCTATAAACGTATGTACTGATGACTTCACCCACGTCAAGCACCTTCGCATTTTGCAGCAGGAGCGGAGCATCCAGGCCAATGGACATCATCTTGGATATCTGCAGTATTAGCATGGTCACTATCACGGGCTTTATAGAGGGAAGTGTGATATACACAAGTCTCTGGAGCTTGGATGCGCCATCCAGGTATGCCGCTTCATACAGCGACTCATCCACACCGGTCAGCGCCGCAAAGTATATGATCGTGCCCCAGCCTATCTCTTTCCACACGTTGCATACCACATACGTAAATATCCACCATGCCTTGTCCGAAAGGAACGGGATGTTCGTATGCAGCAGGAAGTTGATGGTACCATCCCTCTGGGAGAACATGTTGGTCGCGATTCCAGCCACGACCACCCATGAGATAAAATGCGGCAGATACAATACGGACTGACATAGTTTCTTGAACTTATCGCTTACGATCTCATTGAGCATGAGCGACAATAATATCGTAAGCGGGAAATTCACAAGCAGCGTCAGGGTATTGAGCACCAGAGTGTTTCGGATCGAGTTCCAGAGCATAGGGCTTCTGAATACTTTCTGGAATATCGCGAAGCCAACAAATTCGGAATCGAACACACCCTTGAACACATTGTAGTTCTGAAATGCCATGACGATGCCGTACATCGGTACGTATTTAAAGATGACGTAGTATGCAACCACCGGCAACAAGAACAAGTATATGTACCTGTGCGCCCAGACCTTGCGCCAAAGCTTGCGGTCAATCTTCGGTTTGAGCGGTCGAATCGGAGCAACCGCTGTTTTGGAGTTTTGCTTAGCCATATCCTTACCTCCTACCACCATTTAGTAAAAATCAATAATCTATTGCGTCTATGAATAAACTTTTTAGTTATTATACACTATACAGATGATGGAATACTTGAGCCAATGCGATATTTTTTTTGCGTCATCCGACTTCATATATGTCCTCTCCCATTAAAACGTAAAATAACCTCGGCTATGCCGAGGTTCGTGTGACTGCCTGTTGCACAAAACACCGCCTGCTCAGGCGGTGTCATCTGCTAAAAAATCTGTTCTCTGTATTCTTTTTCTAATTCTTCCAATCTGTCCATTGCCACGTTTAAGATCTCAGCATGGTCAAATGCCAGCTTTTCCTGATCCAGCATGTCAATGGCCGGTAAAAGATCAATCTCCGTTTCCTTTTTCCACATCATTCCCTGACGCTCATAGGTTTCGGTGATCCGATAGCTCATAAAAATATGTTCCTCTTCATTTTCAATGGTAAGCGCATAGGTGGCCCCATTCTCCAGTTCAGAGAGCTTTTTTTTCTTCACCTGGAACCAACAGGCTTCTTCGGCATCGTCTCCGGCCTTTGGAGTCAGCTGATTCTTAGGTACTGCGGCCATATAGGATACTGAAATGACTCTTGTCCTGGGATCACGCTTCACGTTCCCCCATGTATAGAGCTGTTCCAGACAAATACCTTTTAACCCCGTCTCTTCCTCCAGCTCTCTGGCTGCCGCGGCCTCCAGGGATTCATCCACATTTACAAAACCTCCCGGAATCGCCCACTGTCCGATGCATGGATGGTTTTTCCGCTTAATGAGAAGAACTTCTGTTTCCATCTCCTCCTCATCCACCGCAAAAATCAGCATATCCACGGTCACCGACGGGCGTTCATAATTCCCCGGACGATACTGCAAAAGAAACTCTTTTTCCGTTAATCCCTCTTCATTCCTTCGTTCCATTCTGCCCTTCTTCCTACCAGTATCTTAGAAAATCACGGACTGAAGCGCCCCAAAAACTCCTGCACTGGCAAGTCCCATAATAGCCCCTGCCACCAGGACGCCTCCCATCACGGCTAAAATACTGGATTTAAAATCAATATCAAGCAGGCTGGCTGCCAAAGTGCCGGTCCAGGCACCGGTTCCCGGAAGGGGAACTCCCACAAATAACAAAAGTGCAATAAACAACCCCTGTCCAGCTTTCGCCTGCAGTTTTTCGCCGCCACGCTTTCCTTTTTCCAGGCACCAGGAAAAAAAGCCGCCGATCACCGGCTTATCTGCTCCCCATTCCAGAACCTTCCTCGCAAATAAGTATATGATAGGTACCGGAAGCATATTTCCAAGAATCGCAACGATATAGGACTGAAAAAGCGGAAGTCCCATCACTGTTGCATATGGAATTGCGCCGCGAAGCTCTATCAGCGGAACCATGGAGATAAAGAAAACGGTCATATATTTTTGTAACATATTCCATCCCTTTCGTAAAAGTCTGCCTTTATACTATACACAAAGTTTGACTGTCTATCAACCATTTTATAAAAAGATTATATTTGCCATAGAGCGCCGGGAGAAAGCAGAGCAGGGCTTACCTTTTTTTGCATATACCATATATTAATAGAAAGAAGGAGGAACTGTCCATGGAAGAACGGCAGCAAAAACGTACCTTTCGCTTAATCTTCTCTGAATTAAATATTAACATTTGTAAAATACTATTGTACTGTCAAAACGAGTATGATATAATCCTCCAAAGTTGATAATCATGATACAATCGCCAGAACGGAGAAAGATGACTATATGAAAGATCTGCTTCACAGGTACAGGCATGTCTGGATCCTCGGCTACGCCTTTATCTATATTCCGTGGTTTATTTACCTGGAAAAGACGGTGACAAACCACTACTATATCATGCATGTTGCTTTAGACGACCTGATTCCTTTTAATGAATTTTTCATTATTCCATATCTTTTATGGTTTGTTTATATAGCTGCTGCTATTTTATTCTTTTTTTATACTGATGTAAAAGATTATTACAGACTGTGTACCATGCTGTTTACTGGAATGACCATCAGTCTGGTGATCTGCACCGTGTTTCCAAACGGTACGGATTTCCGACCTGTGATTGATCCTGGTAAAAATATCTGCTCAGATATTGTAGCACTTCTTTATTCCACGGATACTTGTACCAATGTATTCCCTAGTATCCATGTTTATAACTCTATTTGTGTACACATTGCAGTCCTTCACAGTGAACGCTTAAAGAAATACAGGTCAGTGAAGACCGTTTCCCTGATCCTGATGATTTCCATCAGCCTTGCAACTGTTTTCTTAAAACAGCATTCCGCCTTTGACGGTCTTGGTTCACTGGTTATGGCCTATGTTATGTACCACTTTGTATACTCTGACTCTTTTGTTCCCAGCAGGGAGAAAGTTACCGAAAAAGCCATCAGTTAAACATATATCCCCTGACGCCTTTCATTGATCGGCCAGGGGATATTTGTTTTTTTACTGCCAGTGATCGTTTTAGTTAAAACCGAAAAATTTCTGGGTCATTTTATAGATCGCAATCGGGAATTTCCTTCCGCTTTTTCCGGGAAGATTGACCCCCTGACCCATGAAGCCCCATCGAAGCCTTAAGAACAGAGGTAAGTTCTGCTTGCGGAGGTGCTGCCATAATTCCTTTTTCTTTTCCATATTTTCATCATTGTCTGACTTAATAGCGAGGATGGAGGATATGGTCATCATGATCTCCAAATACCGCACCATGTAATGACGCAGCTTACGCTGCCTGATTTTCATTACATCGTAATAGCCAAGCATGAGCTTTGTCACCTTGATCTGCTGGTCAATACGTCCGATCATGACCGATTCGTTTACAGACTGGTCATCTCTTCCGATAAAGTAGCGGTAGAAATTCACATCCAAATAATACATGGTTCTTACGTGAGGCAGCGGCTGGTACACAAATATATTATCCACATAAAAAGTGTGCATGGGAAGTTCCAGACCGCATTGAATCAGAAGCTCTGTCCGGTAAATCACCGAATGCATGAGAATATAATGCCCAAGCAGGAATACCTTGACCTCATCCCAGCTAAACATCTCATTCTTAGGAAGGGCTGTGCGGTAATTCATGACTTTTTTCCGGGTTGCCCCCTGCTTTTCATATACAAAATTACTGATCAGCATATCCAGGGTCTCATCCCCATAAACAAATCGCCGCAAAGTGTCCAGAATTTCCTTATAAGCAGACTCGTCCACCCAGTCATCGCTGTCTACCACCTTAAAGTAAATTCCAGTGGCATTTTTTAAGCCGGCATTGACAGCCGCGCCATGGCCGCCGTTCTCCTGATGGATCGCCCGGCAGATTTCCGGATACTTTCTTTCATATTCATCCGCGATTTCCGCCGTATGATCTTTGGTAGAGCCGTCATCCACAATGAGGATCTCAACCTCATCGCCTCCCGGCAGCAGAGAATCAATGCAGTGCCTCATATAGGCCTCAGAGTTGTAACATGGAATTGCTACAGATAAAAGTTTCACACAACATCCTCCTTAAATTTGTTTTTCTGATAAATGCGGATTGCACAAATGGCAGACACCACCGCTGATGCGGCCGCTAAAACCGGCCTGCTGTCTGTATAAAACAAAGAATTCAAACGCTCCGTATTCACTACCCAGAGCGACAGGAAATTCGCTGATACGTGAAATAGATAAGGGGCCAGCAATGTTCCTGAAACCTCATAAAGCCAGGCAACAGCCAGGCCAATGAAAAAGGCATAAACTCCCTGGGGAAGATTTCCATGGTAAAGCCCGAAAAGAGCTGCTGACAAGACCGCTGACAGCCAAAAGGGAAGCTTTTCCCTAAGCGCGGCATAACCCAGTCCCCGGAATATGATCTCTTCTGCAAAAGGGATTATAAAGCCGGATGCAAGGAGCTGAAGGGGAAAGGACGCCGAATATAAGTTGTTTTCTGCTTCTTTGTAGGACACGGATATTTCAGTTAGTCCAAGTACCTCTACTATATAATTGCCAAGGAAGCATAATGATGACCCAAATATTAAGATATAGATCAGGCAGCCGTGAAGATTAAGTTCTGGAGTAGACGGTTGTCCACGGCGGCTTTGGTCTGCGGAATAAATGTAATATAAAACGGGGGAGACTAAAATGGCGGATAAGGCGGTGGCTTCCAATGGGCCTAAGTTTATTGATAAAAATAAAACAGTCGTCACAGCTGTGTAAAAAAACATGGGAAGGATCAGATGCAGGATGATTGATATCATGAATATGGTGTCCTTTCATTTTCTGTAACTTCTTTGATTTTATACCATATATCCGCAGTGCAGCTTGTAAAACCTGCAGTTTTACAAGCTCACGGGCTTCGCCCTATGAAATAAGGCAGGCAAAAAATNNATTTTTTGCCTGCCTTATTTCGCACTGCTCATTGCTTTCGTGTACATTATACCATCCAATCACAAGATATCTACCAAAATTTTCATAATTATTTCTAAAGAATCATTCCAATCCTTCTAAAGGTTCCCTTCTCTTGAAACCTGTTGATTTTTTTATTGGCTGATAATATAATATCTTTATACTTTTTGACCAAACTATACGGAATTGAGAGGGAACTGAAATGGCAAAAAAACGTATTGTCCTGGCTTTGGGACATCATGCATTGGGAACAAATCTTCCGGAACAGAAAAAGGCAGTTGCCGAAACATCAAAAGTAATTGCAGATTTTATTGAAGCCGGCTGGCAGGTGGCTGTCACCCACAGCAATGCTCCGCAGGTGGGCATGATCCACACGGCTATGAATGAATTCGGAAAACTTCACGACGGCTATACTTCTGCGCCCATGTCCGTATGCTCTGCCATGAGCCAGGGCTACATTGGTTATGATCTGCAAAATGGCATTCGGGCAGAACTTGCAAAGCGCGGCATTTACAAATCTGCAGCCACCATTTTGACACAGATGATGGTAAATCCTTATGACGAGGCTTTTTACACCCCTATGAAGCCTGTGGGACGCTTTATGTCCGCGGAAGATGCAAAAGAGGAAGAAGAAAAAGGGAACTTTGTGGAAGAAGTGCCTGGCAAAGGCTTCCGCAGAGTCGTGGCTTCTCCTAAGCCTGTATCCATTGTGGAAATTGACATCATAAAGGCCGTTATGGATGCAGACCAGATCGTCATCGCCTGCGGAGGCGGCGGCATACCGGTTATGGAACAGGGATACCGCTTAAAGGGCGCCAGCGCAGTCATTGAAAAGGACCGGGCGGCCGGACTGCTGGCAAAGGAAATCGATGCCGATGTGCTCATGATCCTTACAAACGTTGACAATGTCACCCTGAATTTCGGAACGCCTGAGGAACGTCCCATCAGCCAGATGAGCCTGGAGGAAGCAGAAGGCTACATTCAGGAAGGACAGTTTGAATCAGGCTCCATGCTCCCGAAAATAGAAGCCTCCATGGATTTTTTGCAAAACGGAAAAAACCGGAAAGCCATCATTACCTCTCTGGATAAGGCGGAAGCAAGCCTGGAAGGAAAAGCAGGTACGGTAATGCAATCTTTTTGAATATGGACAGAGGTCCGTTTCATATATTGAAACAAATGTAATATAACGGAGCTTTATTCATGAAATTTTTGCAAAAATTAAAGATTGCAGAAAGAATCAGAAAACTTTCTATCCCTCCTGAAGCAGGAAAGAAAGCGATTATGGTATTCCTGCTTTTCCTCTGCGCCTTTCTGGCCGGCCACCTTGGAGCCATGATGGTGGAACAACACAGGGCAGTGGAGACTGCAGCAGATGGAAACTGGGGGTTAAGTTTCCAGCAGGAAGGGCAGCCGCCGGTAGCCAATGCTACCATGGACTATTTGAAACAATATAATGCCTATTACGCTGAAAAAACCCCGGATAAAGTTCTTTATCTGACCTTTGATGCCGGATATGAAAACGGAAATACCGCTGCTATACTGGATGCATTAAAGAAACATAATGCCCCGGCTACCTTTTTTGTAGTAGGAAATTACATAGAGACTGCGCCGGAGCTAGTAAAGCGTATGGTTGCGGAAGGCCATACCGTAGGCAATCATACCTATCACCATCCGGATATGTCCAGGATTTCTTCAAAAGAGGCATTTGAAAAAGAGATCAAGGATTTAGAGAATCTTTTTGAACAGACTACCGGACAGCCCATGAAGCAATACTACCGTCCGCCGCAGGGGAAATACAGTGAGGCCAATTTAAAAATGGCGAATGATATGGGCTACAAAACCTTTTTCTGGAGCCTTGCATACGTTGACTGGTATCAGGATAAGCAGCCCACAAAGGAAGAAGCTTTTAAAAAGCTTTTAGGCAGGATCCATCCCGGCGCTGTTGTGCTCTTACACAGCACCTCCAGAACAAACGCCCAGATTCTTGATGAATTGCTGACGAAATGGGAGGAAATGGGCTATCAGTTCAAGTCTCTGGATCAGCTGGCGGCTCAGTAGGAACCTGTCTTCTAAAATAATATTTATGGAATAAAAGATGAGCTTTCAATGNNCATTGAAAGCTCATCTTTTATATACAATCCGGATGCAGTTGTTATTCCAGGAAGATATCCTCCAGCTGTTTGATGATGATGTCATCCAGTGATAAGGCAGTTTTGGCATACTCTCTGATGGTACCGTAATCCTCAAGGATTTTATTGATAGAAGCTTCGATATACTCCGGCTTTGTATCAAAGAGGGAGAATAAGTAATCTGCTACCCGTTTATCCTTGGCCAGCTCCAGATATTTTTGATAATAGCGGACATTTTTTTCTGCTCTTGCCCTTTTCGTGAGCATGTAATCATGGATCAATATATCTTTCGAAACCCCAAGGATCCCTTCCAAAAGCATTGCTCCGAATCCTGTCCTGTCTTTTCCTCCCCTGCAGTGCTGCACACTGGGATTGTTTGACTGCAGGGCCAGGAGCCTTAAGCTGGTTCCAAAAGCAGAACGGCTTTCATCGGATATGACAAAATTCAATTGCTGCTGTATCATCCTCAAGTCACCGGCATTGGGATTTTCTTCTACCGCGATTCTGGCCTGCTTTATGATGGCCTCATCCTTTGCCAGGTTTTCGTTATTATGAAGGAGACCGGCAACCATGGCCGTATGGGCATTGGGGTCACAGGAATAAGTGGTCACACCCTCTCCCAGCTCCCGGTTGGGGCTTCTTTTTATCTCTCCTTCATTTCTGTAATCAATGATGGTTTTGATTCCCAGGCTTTTAACATACTCCAGTCCGGCGTCTTCCAGAAAAGCGAAATAATCTGAGCGGAATCCTATGCCCCATTTTATTCTCTTTCCTGACCCGGTCATATACCCTCCCATATCTCTAAAGTTATACATTCCATCCACCGGCAGGATCCGGTATCCAAACAGCATGGGGACCTGATTCTTCCATTCAATGATAAAATAAATTTGTGTTCTTTTTTCAGGTGCGGCATGAAACGTCAATTTTTTTTCCCTGGATGAGATGAGAAAACTGCGGTTATGTGTAAAGGGATCCTTTTCATAGGTCCAGTACAGATGATATTCCTCCAGAGTCTCTTCATCCGAAACAATGTTTAATTCTGTTTTGCCATTATCCAGAGGAAAGGCCTCGATGTATTTTATCTCCATGGCACTACCTCTTAAGCTGTTCAATTTTCTTTTTCATATCCACAGGAGCATCATAGGCTGCAACCTGATATTCGATCTTAACCCCCATATCCGTCAATTTATTAAAATCTTCCTCTTCCTTAGGGGAAAAGCAGATGATATGGTCATAGGATATGGTCCTTTCCGGGGCCGTCCTCATGCCGCCGAAATTAATGTGGTCAATGGGCACGCCTCCCTCCTTCAGCCTTAAGGCATCGCTAAAGCTTCCCATAATCAGAAATGTGTTTTTCTTAATGGGATTATTGGCATATACCCGGATGAATTTATCCACGCCGAACACGTGGACCGTATAGGCAGGCGCCGCCATTTTCAGTACTGATACCTGCACGGGATTTTCCACAGCAGCATCACTGATGCAGATGACCTGCTCTGCTCCGATGTGGCTTAACCAGGAAGTTGCTACCTGACCGTGAATCAACCGGTCATCAATACGAATCCATTTGATCGCCATCTTGTTCCCCCTCTTCTATCAGCTTGTCGTTAATGCGGACCAGACCCATTTCATAAGCCCTCTCAATTATGGAGCCTGCCTCTTTAAGTGTTTCAGGCTGTGCAATAAACAGTTCCATAAGCACAGGCATGCTAAAACCGGAATACACCAGGATGTCAGGCGCTGTCAAGGCTAAGTAAGTGGCTGCTTTGGCCGGTGTCCCTCCGTAAATATCTGTTAAGATCAAAATTCCTGACCCCTTGTCATCATAGGAAGCATACAGATCCAACAGTTCCTTAAGACACTGGTCATAGCTTTTATCCGCTGTCACGGAAATGACATCAACATATTTTGCAATATCTCCAATGATCAATCCGGCCGTATTTAATGCCTCCTGGGCATACAGGCCATGGCTTGCCAGAATCATGCGAATACCCATATTTATCTTTTCTCCCCTGTTTTTTATTTCTGCCGGTACTAAGCCGGCACAGGAATACACACATTCCTGAATCTGGCCAAGGCCGATGGTATTTGACTAAACCAGAATACCGGCCATTGCCAGCAAAGTTCCCACAATCAAAATGCCGAAAATAAGAAGGATCAGATATTTTCTCGGCATCCGGCTGTGAAGCTTATAAAGCCCGATGGTGAACAAAAGTGGAAGCAGCTTTGGCAGGATCCCGTCTAAAAGAGCCTGGATGTTTACGACGGTCTCATTGATGACGATTTCCGTCCCCACATTGATCTTCACATAATTTCCTATAAGCGCTCCCAGCACGATCACACCCACCATGGTGGATATATTTATGATTTTCTGGATCACCTTTGCCTGCTCCCCGCTCTGAACAAATTCAATCCCTTTTTCATAACCCATGATGGTTCCGAAATACTTAACCCCAATGTTGATGCCATTGTAAATCAGGAACATCAGAATAGGGCCAATTAAATTTCCCTGCAGGGCGTAGGCCGCACCGATGCTTCCTGCAATGGCCTGGATTGTGATTTTAAATACGCTGTCTCCGATTCCTGCCAAAGGCCCCATCATGCCCGCTTTTACTGCAACTACTGCTTCTTTTTCGTCCACATCCGTGGTTTCCTCAATGGCAGCAGTGATCCCAAGGATCATACCCGTAGCCGTATTTTGAGAGAGGAAATAAGCCAGATGCCTTTGCATGGCCTCAACCCTGGCGGCTTTTCCTGCATCCTTATAAACCTTTTTTAATACCGGTGCCAATGCAGTAATGAATCCAATGGCCTGGGCATTACTTGAAGTTACGGTGATTCCAAGGCCGAAAATCTGCAGGCGCCAATAGACCGCATTCAAATCCTTACGGGTTATTTTTATGTAACTTCCTTTTGCCTGTGTATTGGGATTATCCAGTCCCACTGCTCTTTCTTTCCCAGCACTCATAAGTCATAACCTCCATCCTCGTCATCTCCGCGCCTTAAAACGGCCGCCGGTGTTTCATTCTGACGGTCCTTTATCTCCATCATAACGGAATACAGCATAGCAAATGCCAGGGAAATCAAGGTCACCGGCAAAATTCCAAGTCCCAGATAGGTGGATGCCACAAAACCAAAAATCAGGAAAGGCCACATAAAGCCCTTCATCATCATTGTCATGAGGATGGATAAACCCACTGCCGGCAATATTCCGGAGGCAGTACTTAAGCCCTTTAAAATATTGCTGGGGATGACATTTAAAATCTTATCCACGACCCCTGCAGAAAAATAAACCACAAGGAATGTAGGAACTGCCCGGAGCAAAAACTGGAATGCAATGGCCACATAATTCACCATTAAAATGCTGTCAAATTCCCCGGTCAAAGCCAGCCTGTCTGCCCATACTGCAAAGAACTGGCGGACGAAGTCAAAGATTAAAAGAAGCTGCTGGGACAAAACCGCCACCGTCGTAGCCGCAGCCACCCCTGCCGCGATCCCTTCAGCCGTTGCCCCTGTACTGGTGATGGAAATGGTCGTTCCAACGATGGTACCGATAATCATATCCGGCGTCTTGTAACCGGCCATGTTTCCAAGTCCCATCCACATCAGCTCAAGCGTTGCGGAAATGATCAGCCCTGTCTTCACATCCCCTAATATGATTCCTACTATCGGACCTACCAGCAAAGGTCTCCGGAGCATTTGCGGGCCCTGATCGTCAAATGAACAATACCCGGCCCATACCGCTATAAGTAGCGCCTGCCAAACTGCCATAATTGTATACCCCCTTTATTTGATATAAAAAAAATATCATAGAACCGCCCTCACCTCAACGTTTGCTTTCATCACTGAACGCGCATAAAATTAGCAGGAAATATTTGCGTCTTATTACGCAGGAAAATAGGGAAAAGCATGTCTGCGGGGATCAGTCATCAATATGGTGGCGCAGTTCAGAATCCCCGTTCTTTACCTCCACCAGCCCTTTCCTTAAGTCCAGAAGAATGAAATGGATCTCCTTGATTGGCGCTCCATTTAACAAGACCTCCTCTTGCAGACAAAAGATATAATATTGCTGATGAGGCTCGGTTCCTGTAAAGATATTGATGTACTTTTTCTTTTCCCTGGCTACATAATCCGTATGGTAAATAGCGCTGTGTATTAATTTGTAAAACCCCAGCTTCGTATAGCCGGGAGCAATATGTTCCCGCCAGAAATATTCCGCAATGGTTTCTGCCAGGTTTTCTATCCCACAGTCCAGCCTCACCATATCCGGGGATCCCATGTAATTTAAAATGGCTCCCACCTTTCTCTTCTTTGAAATAACTTTAGCCCAGAGGTCATAAGAGAATTTGTTAAAAAAATCGTAATAGTAAATAGGAATAGGGAAGTAATCCGATTTGAATTTCATCCCTGCAGGCAAAAAGACGTAATCATACTTTGAAAAATCAAGTGCTCCAGTTTCGTATAAATAATGGGAATGAAAATGAATATTCAATTCATCAACATTTAACTTAAGCCTCCTTATGATCGTTGAATCGGCTGCCCTTCCTATTTCATTGATCAGGATGACATTGGTTGGCTCATACTGATTCCGGATGCGGTAGACGAGATTATAGATCAGAACAATCAGCTCGTAGTACATCATGTCCTGTATTTCATCGGTTCTGTGCCCCGGGAGCTCATTGTAAATATAATTTGCCAGAGCCTGGGAGGAAATCATCCGGTTGGTCCTGCATTTTATGGAATAAGGAAATTCAAACTCCACAATGCCCCACCTGTTTCTCAGCTGCCATTTGTAAAAAAACAAGAGAAGGTGGTCACTGACCTCTTTATAGTGAGTAAGGTCCAAAAATATGCTGTCTTTTAAAAATTTCAAAACTTCTTTATAGGTTTCCAGACCTTCGGGCACTATTTTCATCAAGCTTTCCCCAGCCCCTCCTTCAAACAATTCCCGGTTGCCCAATAGAAAAACCGCCATGTAATAGTATTCGGCAAGTTCCTTGCCCTCTCCTAAAATTCTTTGTCCCACAGAAAATTCCTCTAGTCTTTCAAGCTGAGGCGGGAAATCCTGAGGCTTCATAGTTCCGCAGCCTGATCTTATGGGCAAAACTGCCAGATAAAGGACCAGCCTTTGAAATCCCGTATCAGACACCCGGTACCCGGTTTCATATAAAACTGATTTCAGCTTTTCAATGTTCTTCCTGATGTCTTCTATGGCAATGCCATACTCTTTTAAACAGTGAAAAAGAAAGATATTCTGTTGGGAATCATTACAAATATCGCAAAAGTCCATCAGACAGGAACGGATAGAGAGCTCTTCTCCCGTCACCTTCATTCCGTGATAAGGGATGGAAACAATCTGTAACTGGTAAAACAGCAGGTATTTTCTTACGGCTCTCATATCCTTATTCAGAGTTGCAAGGCTTATGTTAAGCATATCGGCCAGTTCTTCTGCCTTTATGCCGTTGACAGAGGACACAAGGCGGCGGATGATATGCTGCACTCTTTCCTTACGGCCCAAAAGCCGGTTTAAGGACAGATTCAGATAGCCGTAGCAGGAACGTTTCAGCTCATCGGTCCAGGACTTATCTTCAGGAAGATACTCCAGAAAATATCCCTTTCCCCTCTTATTGCGTATCCTTACATTGGATCTGCCATATTGTTTCAGCTTATCATTCAGAGATGCTATTTCTATTTGTACCGTACGCTGGGAAATATCGAACATTTCCATAATTTTCTCATTTTCCACATAACTGTTTTCCAAAAGCATGTTTAAAACACTGATTTCCTTGAAGCTGCAATCAAGCATAAAACCACCTTAGAGGATGACCTTTGTATTTGCGTCAAAACCTTCCCTTCCTGTATTTCTTATTTTAACGGCAATTTCTCTGAACGCTGACTGCCCCATAAAATAAACAGGACAGTTTTTGAGTTTATCGTATATTGTTAAGCGATGAAACCCAAACAATTACTTAAACCAAAACCTGCCTCCATATAATTCTATCATCCATTCCGGGAACTAACAATTACTTATTTTTTCTGAAAGATCTCGCTTCCTAACGATTGTTAAGAGCAAAAAATAAGCCGGATATCCTTTTTTAAAGTGAGTATCCGGCTTATTCTACAATACTCTTTTTTTAATCTACCGGAAACAATAAAACCTTGTATAGGTAGTATTTTCTCCGGTCCATTTCTCCGGAGTTTTTGGTTTTCTTTCTGTTTTTTCCTGTAATACCTGCTATATCGAATAGTTGGAATCCAGGGAAATGATCCTCGATAAAAATTGTCTGGTTCTTTCTTCTTTCGGATTTGAAAAAATCTCTTCCGGACTTCCCTCTTCCACAACGACCCCTTCATCCATAAAGATCACTTTATCCGCAACATCCTGGGCAAAGGACATTTCATGAGTCACCACAATCATCGTAATTCCTCTTCCCGCCACTTTCTTAATGATATCAAGGGTTTCTCCTACCAGCTCCGGGTCCAGGGCAGAAGTCGGTTCGTCAAACAGAATCACTTCCGGATTTAAGACAAAGGCTCTGGCAATGCCCACCCGCTGCTGCTGTCCGCCGGAAAGTTTGTAAGGATAACAATGATATTTCTCCCCCAGTCCCACCCAGTCAAGGGCTTCCTTCCCTCGTTTTATGGCTTCCTCCCTGGGAATATGCCTTGCCGTAACAAGGCCTTCTATCACATTTTCCAATGCTGTTTTATTGGCAAAAAGATTGTAATTTTGAAAAACAAAGGCCGTTTTCCTTCTGATCTCCAGTATTTGCTTTTTGGTGGCTTTTTTTAAATCCACACAGGTATCTCCGATGGCAAGCTGTCCGCTGTCCGCGTTTTCCAGGAAATTAATACACCGCAGCAATGTGGTTTTTCCCGATCCGCTGGGGCCAAGGACAACCACCACATGGCCATCCTCCACCTCCACAGAAACATCCTTTAGGACCTGCTGCTTTCCAAAGGTCTTTTTTACATTTTTCACTTCAATCATATGGATTCCTCCTGAATCTACCTGTATGGCGTCTTAAAACCTTTGCCAGATATTCGATCATAATGGTAAAAGCCCAGTATATGACTGCGGCCGCAACATATCCTTCAAAAAAGGAATACGTCCGGGAGCTTGGAATGATGGCGCCTGCCACGATTTCAATAATACCGATGGCCATAACAACAGAGGAGGCCTTGATTAAGCCGACCACATGATTGGTCAGGGCAGGAATGGCCGCCGGGATCATCTGGGGGATAATAATCCTCCTGATGGTCTGGACCTTTGTGAGCCCTACGGAATATCCGGCTTCATCCTGCCCTTTGTCAATGGACAGCAGGGCTCCCCGGATGGCCTCTGATATGGAACACACGGCAGTAAGGCTCAGCGCAAAAATTCCCACCCAAATATTATCAACGTCAGCAGCTTTTGTTTTAATATGTAAAAATCCTGCCAGATCATTGAATTTGAGCATGAAAACCAGGTTATATATCATCAGAGCCACCACAATGGGAACGCCCTGATATACGGTAACAAATATCCCAAGAAGCTTACAAAGAACAGGCACTTTATAGACCCTGACCAGCGCAGTTACCGTTCCCAGAGTCAGGCCAATGGCCAGCGGAATGAACACAAGCCTCAAGGTATTGGGAAAATACTTAATACCATAAATAAAGCTTTCATAAAAATGAGCTGTATTAAAATTCATTCTACCCCTTCTCTCCCATACTCCAGTTTTGTATTCAGGTAATAAAAAAGAAGCCGGATTGTTAAACTGATAACAATATAGATGATCACAACAAACACATAGGCTTCCAGTACATGTTTTGTGGCCGCTCCGATGGATTTGGCCCTTCCCATGATATCGGTAACACCAATCAGAAATACAAGAGAGGAATTTTGAAACAGGCCCACCAGATCAGAACCAAAGGGCGGAAGGGCAATCCTTACCATCTGGGGCAAAAGGATCCTTCGAAAGGTCTGAAGCTCCGTAAGCCCCACACTTAGCCCCGCCTCTGTCTGCCCATAGGGAATGGCGGTGATCGCGCCGTAAAATATGGCAGAAAGAAATGCCCCCTGATTTAAGAGAAAGGTAATATAAGCAAACGTTGCCGCACTGAACCCCCGGTTTAAGTTGGTACCGAGAACAGGATCAATAAGGGCCGGTATCCCGTAATAAATGATCATCAGCTGTACCAGCATGGGGGTTCCTCTCATGAATGAGACATACACCTTAAAAAACGGATTCAGGACCGGTATCTTTTTAAGCTCTGCCAGAACAATGAACGCGGCAAGAAGCACTCCAAATACTGTGGCATAAACCACAATCCGAAAGGTCACTGATAAATACGGAAGAATTTTAGGGATATTTTCAAAGAACCGCTCCCAGCCAAACAGTTTATCCATACCATTACTCGCTTTCCGTATAATCCCCGCCGATTACATCCTTTGATATCTGTGCAAGTTTTCCGCTTTCCTTTAATTGCTTTACCGCTCCATCCACTGCCTCCTGCAGCCCGGTATTGTCTTTTGCAAATACAAAGTATGTGGAAGAAGACTGGACCGGTTCTCCCGTCACCTTTAAGACGTCCCTGCCGCCTCCATAGTTTTGATTCAGCTTTTCCGTATCCCGCTTTGTCAGGATGGTGGCATCCCAGACACCGTTTATCAGGCCTGTAACAGTTTCTTCATCGGTTGAATTATCCACGTAATCAATCTTTATGGGATTATCCGGATGGTCTTTATTATAATTCTCCAGGATATACACGGAATTTGACCCGGTGGAGCTTTTTACCTTCCGGCCCTTTAGATCATCAAGGGACTTAATATCCGTCCGGTCAGCTGTTACGGCAAGGTAGGTCACATAGGTGGTATATGGTTCTTTTCCAAATAAATATTTTTCATCCCTTTCCTTGTTCCACTCGTATTGATGGGCTGCAAGATCAATCTTGCCTGCATCAACGGATATCAGCACATTGGCAAAATCAGAGGTCTGATATTCAAACGCATACTGGGGAAGCAGTTCATCCACTGCCTTTAAAACCTCGTACTCATATCCGGCAAGGTCTCCTTTCTCATCGAGATAGCAATAAGGTGCATAGGCATTACCGGTTCCTACCACCACTTTTGTGACCCCGGTGTCTGCTGCCGCCGTTTTTTTGCCGCATCCTGTCAGCATTGCCGCTCCCAATGCTGTCAGAACTGCTTTCAGAGCGATTTTTTTTATCCATTGATTCATCATCCCTTTCCTCCCTTTCCTTTTAATGTTCCATTCACCATTCCCCGAATTGACTGATGATGATCCATCCGGTGAAAATACCATGTGATTTTCTCCATTGCGTCTTCAATTCTCCCTTCCACATCAAAAGTGCTGACCGCCTTTTTCTCAAGCTGTTTCTGAATGTGAAAACCGATCTTTTTGCAGATGACACAACGGCAGTCTGTAATGAAATCCACCCTGGGCGGGTTTACATGAGAGCCTTCGCAGCCCCCTCCTTTGCACCCGTCCTGACAGAAGGAAGGCCCCCCGGCTTCCTTGCTGGCTTCTCTTATTTCCAAAAGGGCATACCCCCCTTGTTCTCCCACTTCATAGATAAAAAATTCATGGGCTGCCCCAAAATTCAGATCAATATTCTCACCATCAGAAGATGCAACTGCAATTTTATATGGCATAATACTCCCTCCATGAACCTCGCCTGTTAATTGAATCTTGTTCTGGCAACGGAATAGATGTCTTCGATCAGCTTTAAGCCTCCGTCATATCCTGCATAATAGCTGTTCATGACCAGTCTTTCATTGACAGGCCAGGATACATTAAGGAAATGGGCATCGGTCTGTTTTGCAATCTCTTTCTCCCAATGGCCTCCAAGAATCAGAGGATATCCATGATAATCATGAGCTTTGATCTCGTTGTGGATCTTGTAGCCATCGGTCTCAAAGCTCATCTCTGCTTCTATACCAAAATTCAGTTCCTTAAAATAGGAACAGACCTTTTCCCGGAATTCTCTTGGGGTATCATCCGTAACGAACTGCTTTGCGGGAAATAAGCCCAGATCATTGACCAGGAACTTTGTAATGCCAAGGGCATATTGGGCATCTGACACAACCGTAAACTGCTTTGACATGACTCTGGTCTCCAGAAACAAATCCGCATAGCGTTCGATGTAATAGTAGTAATAAGCCTCTTTCTCTGCAATCAGGCTTTCTATCTTCTCCTCCGGCACTCTTGCAAACCCGCCCACTTCCCGAAGAAATTTACTGGTTTCAAAGGCCCCAATGGGGAGAGTCGGATAGTGGAGGTAAGGGATTCCAAGCTTTTTCTCCATGTTCTTCATGTTATTAAGCCCGACCCAAGGAGACACCAGTAAGTTAAAATCGGCTTGCGGTATCCTCTTTATGTTACTTAATCCCCTTTGATAGCCAAATATCGTATTCGGTGTAAGACCCAGTTCCTGAACCAGTTTTTCAAGCTCTCTTAAATTTCCCAGCCAGAACTCATCCTGATAAGGCACATCTGCCCATATATTCACCAGATTTTTTACCCGGATATCAGACCGTTCCAAAAGCTGGTCAATGATTGCATCCACCACCTGCTCGTGGCCCTTATAGTTGTTGCCCTTAAAGCCTGCGGTGGATGCATAGATGACCGGTTTTTCGGCATCCTGGAACCCTTCCACCACTTCTTCTGTGTTGTCACCCACGATCTCCGGGATGCAGCCGGTCAACACCACATATAAATCGGCATCAATGACTTCCAGGGAATGTTTGATGGTTGATTCAAGCTTTTTAACACCTCCGAACACAACATCCCTTTCATTGATGCTGGTGCAGGGATAGATGTTGGGTGAAAAATAGCCGGAGCTTCCCGAGGAATTGGAAAGCTTCTGGGCGCAACCCGGACCGGAATGAAGGACAGGAATCGCCCGTTCAATCGCCTGAACGGTCTGCATGGCGCTCATCGCGCATTTATACCGCTGTTTATCTAAGATCTTCGCCATCAGCCAATCACCTCCTCTAAGAAGCTTCCCACATCCTGCTTATACCACCAGTCCGTGTAAGGCAGCTTCACTCGTTTTGCCAGATTCTGTTCAAAGCTCCGGTTCCGTATGGTATCTAAAACCGTATGAGCGAACTCCAGGGTATGCTTATAACCGAATATCATGTATTCGTCCGCCACATAGACCGCCGGCGTTCCCTGTTTAATGGCCCATACCGTGGAGCCGGGATGGCGGGAAAGATATAAATCAGGACGGTATTTGTTTAAGATGTTCATTACCTCAAAGTTCTGCTGGTCCGCAACGCTTGCTTCAAAATTGATCTCATTGTCAAGAAGATAACTCATGGCAGGAGGAACATCCCCGTTTTCGTATTTCTTGTCATAATGCCATGCCAGCGCCCAAACCACTTCGATTCCCAGCTCGTTTAAAACTCTCGACACCTCAAAGGTATAGCCCGGTCCCATTCCGAGAACTGCCTTTAATCCCTTTAATTCTTTCTTTACCGCTTCAATCTGGGGAATATAGATCTTTCTCTGTTCTTCTATGTAATGTTCCACCTCTAGCTGCTTGCCGGCCACCCTTCCGATTTCTCTAAGCCAGGTCTCAAATCCGACGATTCCTAAGGGATTGACGGTACGGATATAGGGAACACCGTACAGCTCTTCTAAGCCGTTACCCAGATAATTTCCAAGAACTCCGCAGATGCATGTCGTAGCAACGGACTCTGATAAATGTTCCAGTTCTTCCACCGTTGCGTTGGCATATAAAAAAATGGGTTCTAAATCAAAATTCTTAAAGATTTCAATAACTTCATTTCTGGCGCTTTCAAAAAAGTTTTTAAAGTTAATGGTGTTTCTTTTCTGCTTGGGCGGCTTTACGATTCCGCTTAACACCGCATGATCGGATATATCAAACCCGGTCGCCCAAATCCGCGATTTAAAGCCCTCGCAGTGAACGGCTATGACAGGCACCGGAATCTGGTCCTTCACCTCATCCACCACGCTGTCAATATCCTCTCCGATGATCCCGGTAGCACAGGAGCTGCTGACAAATATTGCCTTAGGCTGGTAACGACGGTTGACCTCCGCAATGATATCCGCCAGCGCTTCTGTGGAACCGAAAATGGTATCATTCTCATTCATATCCGTACCAATGTATACGGATTTGTTTACGACTCCTCTTTTAGCAGCCACCTGATTGGTAATGATGTACTGAGAACTGGCCGTTGCCGAGCACCCGGAAGGGCCGTGGTGGATGACCGCCACATCCCGGATCCCTCCAAGCTGGCCCAGGGCACAGCCGGAAAGGCAGGTACTTGACTGGGAAAAACAGCGCCCGCAGCCCTTTAAGCTGCCGCATTTGCTCTGGCTGGCCAGATCATGTAAGTCTCCGACATATCCGGTAATGGAGCCTAGCCGGGTCTCTCTGGTCGCCAGATTTGAATTTGATAAATTAATTGCCATATTTAACCTCCAAACTTTGACTATGCTTAGCACCTTTGTGCTTAGATCTTATAATCGTCATTGATGTTCATAAGCCCGAATTCAAAAAGAATCTCTTCCAGCCGTTCCTGGTCCATGGGAGTGGGAATGGTGAAATCCTGATTGTCGATGATTGCCTGGGCAAGATTCCGGTATTCATTTGCCTGGCTGGAATCGGGTTTGTATTCAATGACTGTTTTGCGGTTGATCTCCGCATGCTGCACAATGTTATCCCTTGGAACAAAGTAGAGAAGCTTGGTTCCAAGCTCTTTTGAAAAGGCGCGGAGTAAATCCAGTTCCCGGTCTACGTTCCGGCTGTTGCAGATAATTCCCCCAAGCCTCACCCCTCCGGTCTTTGCATACCGCTTGACGCCCTTTGCAATGTTATTTGCCGCGTACAGGGCCATCATCTCACCGCTTGCCACAATGTAGATTTCTTTGGCCTTTCCTTCCCGGATGGGCATGGCAAATCCTCCGCAGACCACATCGCCCAATACGTCGTAAAACACATAATCAAGATCATCGGTATAAGCACCCAGGTTCTCAAGAAGTCCTATGGAAGTGATAATGCCTCTTCCCGCACAGCCTACTCCCGGCTCCGGGCCGCCTGACTCCACACACCTGGTTCCTTTATAGCCTTCCTTCAGGATGCGGCTCAGCTCTACACCGTCCCCTTCTTCCCGCAACGTATCAAGAACCGTTTTCTGTGCCAGGCCGCCAAGAAGCAGCCTGGTGGAATCTGCCTTTGGATCACACCCCACTACCATGACCTTTTTCCCCAGCTCCACCAACCCTGCCGTCAGGTTTTGGGTTGTAGTGGATTTACCGATTCCTCCCTTCCCATAAATGGCTATCTGTCTGATTTGTCCCATTGCTATAATCCTCTCTTTCTAATTCTCACTATAATTGTCGTATAGATCTTCAAGCAAATTCTGTACCTCAAAGTAATCAAAAAGCTTCCGGATGGAATCCTCGATTAATCCCGGCAGTTCAAAAGCCTCTATGTTGTTTTGACCAAGTGCAGCCCTTGCACCGGCTCCAATCCGGCTGACCAGAATATAATCACAATCCTCCAGCATGGCTGCCACAGCTTTTAACTGTGATTCATCATGCTCCTGTCCCCTGCATACGGGAACTGTTTCCCGGCTTTCCTCATATGTGAATGTCATCCCCCCGCTGTCAGCCTCCACGATGTAGAATACCTCGGCTCTTCCGAAATGCTGGTTGACTACTTTTCCATCGGTTGATGCAACTGCAATCTTATATTTCACGGTGTTTCACCTCCCCTTTCTTTATCCGTGGGAAAAAGTATCGCTTCCTGCGATCCTTCTCCGGTATATCTTATCTCCAAAATCCTTTCCCCCGAGCATGCCCACTGCATCGGCGCGGCAGTGCTGGCAATGGCGGAAAACGTCAATATGCTTTCCTGCCAAAGTTCTGGCCTCGTCGATCTCCTGGCATACAGGGGCCGTTTCATGGGAAAGTTCCGATTGAGGGATCAGAGGGATAATGTTGTAGATGCATGCTCCTGCCTCTTTTACAGCCTTTGCAATATCCTCAATGTGCGCTCCGTTTATGTTTGGCACCAACACGGTGTTCACCTTAACCGTGATTCCTGCATCCGCTATCTTTTTGATGCCCTTTAACTGGTTTTCTATCAGGATCCGAGCTGCCTGGACTCCCTCATAAATACGCCCATGATACAGGATCCACCGGTTCAGCTTTGCTTCGATTTCAGGATCCACCGCATTTACCGTAACAGTCACGGATTCCACTCCGATTTCAATGATCTCATCCGCCCGTTCATAGAGCAGAAGGCCGTTGGTGCTCATACATTTGATCAGTTCCGGATGGTGTTCCTTTACCAGCCGGAAGGTTTCCAGTGCATAATCCGTAGCCAGGGTATCGCCCGGTCCTGCAATGCCTGCAACCGTAATCTCCGGGCAAAGGGTAAGAGCCTTGTCAAGAACCTCCAACGCCTGTGAAGGAGTGAGCACCTTAGAGGTCACTCCCGGCCTTTCCTCCTCGTCATTGATCCTTCTGTCACAGAACTTACAGGAAATATTACAGCCGGGACTCACCGGAAGATGGATCCGGCCCACGTTGTTTTTATTTCCTCCAAAGCATGGGTGTGATTTTTGCAGGTTTTGATATGTATTTGCCATTTTAATCTCTCTTTCTTAAATCAGGATACAAAAAAAGACAACCTTCCTCTGATACGCATTCCGCTTATCAGAACCTCCGGTTGTCCAGTCAGTCCTTTAATCTTATTTTTTCTATTTTTTCGATCTGTACGATCTTTCCATCCTGAATCGTGATGGTGATGGAACCATACTTTACGTGGCTGGCCATTTCATGGATCAGCCTGATGTATTCTTTTTCTTGATCAGAAGCCTTTGAATAGGATATCGGAATCACCTTCTCTCACTTATGGGTCTCCGCCAGGCCTTCCTCTTAGCTCTGGTCCGGATTCTTTTTCTCAGGTGGTTCTTTTTATATGTATTTGACGCATCTTTCGTATCTTCTGCATCTTCCTGCCCGTATGGATTGATTAAGTGATTTTATTGATGAAATTTATCATCTATTTCCGCTTATAAAAAAAACAGGTACAATTATAGTACCTGCTAAATCCTTCCGCTGCGGATCCAGGTATTCTAATACATACAAAAATAAGCTGTATTCATATACATACGCACAGTCTTACAACAACAGCAATCCATTTTTTCAAAGCTTGTGAGATGATTAACTCTGACAGAAACCATTGCGTTTTTCATATGAATAACGTCCTTTCTTTTATATCCTATTATTCTTGTAGGTTTAATATGTATTGATTATAGTATCATCTTTTGGGGATGTCAACATTTTTTTCGTTTTTTTATGATATTTTTTTAACAGCTTGTCCTCTTCATTTGCCCAATTGATCAATGGCATATAGAAATGGAAAAGCCATAAGAAGCCGAAAAATTTCTTTTCTCTGGCTTCTTATGGCCTTTTTTCTGCCTAACCGGCTTTTATAAAACGGAGGCACGCATTAAAGCATCATCAATGCATCCCGCAATATTTTCTCTTCCCATATCTTCTACAAATCCTGCCCGTTCCATCATTGACATAGGCTGCTCGTTAACATGGGATAATACCAGTGTGACGTTCTTTCTTTTTAAGTTATTGTAAAGCTTTTTTAAGCTTTTTAAAGCAGTAGTATCCATGGCCGGAACGCTCCGCATGCGAAGGATCAGCACTCTCTTTCCATCTTCCAAGACCACCTTTGATATCTTATCGGCGGCTCCAAAGAACATCGGGCCATTGATTTCAAATACGGCTACATGCCCCGGAACCGGCTTTAAGTCAATTCGGTCTCCGTCATGATCCTCTTCATCCTCCAGATACTTCCAGCCATTTACCTCGGCCACATCTGCCATCCGCTTCATGAACAGCAAAGAAGCGATGACCAGGCCAACGCCGATGGCCATAACCAGATCAAATGCCACAGTCAGGACAAAGGATACCAAAAGCACCGACCAGTCACTTTTGGGGGAGGTTTTTACAATGGAAACAAACTCTCTCCACTCGCTCATATTGTAAGCAACCATAAACAGAATCGCTGCAATGGCCGGCATAGGGATAAGAGCTGCGTAGGGCATCAGGAATATGAGGATCAACAGCAGAAGAACCGCGTGAACCATTCCGGCCACAGGAGTCCTTCCCCCGTTTTTAACGTTTGCTGCTGTCCGTGCAATGGCGCCGGTCGCAGGGATTCCTCCAAACAGGGCGGAGAAGGTATTACCAACGCCCTGGGCGATCAGTTCCATGTTGGAATTGTGCCTGCTTCCTATCATGCCGTCAGCCACAACACAGGACAGCAATGATTCAATGGCGGCTAACACCGCAATAGTTACTGCATCGGGCATGACCTTTCCCATCATGGCAAAGGACAGCCTTGGAATATGAAAAGCCGGAAGGCTGGGGGAGATGGTATACAGATCCCCAATCGTATGAACCGGAAGATCCAGTGCTTTTACCAAAACAGCAGTCAGAATAACTGCAATTAAGGATGGGGGGACCTTTTTAAAATATCTTGGCCAGATGATAAGCACGGCAAGGGCAATCATCCCTACCGCCAGTGCCATTGGATTAAAGGTTCCGATGGTGCGTACCACCTGCTCCAGCTTTTCCATAGTCTCCACCGGCGCCTTTTCAAAGGTAAGACCAAGGAAATCCTTTATCTGACCGATAAAAATGGTCACCGCAATACCAGCGGTGAACCCGGTTGTAATGGTATACGGAATAAAGCGTATCAGGCTGCCCAGCCGTAAAAACCCCATGATCACAAGGAGAATCCCGGCCATGACGGTTGCCGCAGCCAGGCCGTCAAGCCCGTTTTTCAAGACGATTCCGGCTACAATGGATGCAAATGCTGCCGTAGGCCCTGCGATCTGCACCTTGCTGCCGCCTAAAAAAGAAATCACAAAGCCTGCGACAATGGCTGTATAAAGCCCTTGCTCCGGCGTCACACCGGAAGCCAGGGCAAGGGCGATGGAAAGGGGCAGCGCAATGATCGCCACGATGATCCCTGAAATGAAATCCTTTACGAACTGCTCCTTTGTGTAATGCTTCATTGATAAATAAAACTGTGGGATAATATCCTTCATCTTTCCTGTTCCTCTGTATATTATAAATTTTTCATAAACTTTTTATAATATAACTGTGAAAGGAGAAGAATGCAAGGGAATTTCCCATGTTTTTCAAATAGTACAAGATTTCTACCGCAGGCTGTTTGCAGCAAGCAGCTCCAGTCCCTCTTCATTCAGCAGCTCCACGTTTCCCCTGGTGAGCTTAACCAGATGATCTGCCTGGAACAACCGTAAGAGCCGGGTAACCACTTCTCTTGCAGTTCCCAGGTGATGGGCAATCTGCTCATGGGTGATGGAAAGCTCACTGGAACCATTAAGCCTGCCCTCTTCTAAAAGAAAGGCAGCCAGACGGCCATCCATTTTCTTATTTAAGACCTGATCCATCAGCCACATGACATCGGAAAAACGGGAAGCCATCAGCTCATTGGTAAAATTGGAGACAACTGCCGACTGCTCCATCAGCGTCTTATATACTTCCGGAGGGATCACAGAAACCACGGAATCCTGCTCCGCTTCCACCGTCACATCGAATTGAATGTTTTTAACCATACAGGGTCCGGAAAAAAGGCAGATATCCCGTTCAAGCAGGCGGTAAAGCGTCAGTTCCCGCCCCTCATCCGATAACATGAAAACCCTTAGCTGTCCGGCGGTAACAAGCAAAAGCCCGCTGCAGCCGTCAGCACCGCCATGGACCAGCGTTCCCTTTTCAAATCTGGCTTCCCTTGCTTTATCTTTTAAAAGCATTCTCTGTTTCTCTGTCAGCTTATTCCAGAAAGGAAGGTATTCTCCCAACACCATATCATCAAACCTCCATGTGTCTAAGAACGTTGTAACACAATCTCATCATTGCAGTCAAAAAGCTTAAAACATTCTTTGTAATCCAGTCTTCCGGACTTCAGTTCTTCCGCCATCAAAAGAAGGTTCATGGAATTGACTGCGGCACCGTAAATTCCGGAACGCATCCGGATGTTCTCAAGCCTTTCCTTAAATCCGCCGGTAAAGGCCCCGGAAACAAATGCAAAGTGATAGTGAATCACATCTTTATCAAAGATCTCCCACCACTTGTTTGGATTAAGCTTCTCATTCCGTTCCTTATTTTCCTCTATATAACGGTACATCTCATCAGCCTGCTTGATCGGAAGGGAATACCCCTTTCCATAAGCCTTATTATCAATGATCAGCCCATCTTCTCCATAATATACGCACACATCCGGCTTTCTGGTATCGCCAAGCCTGGCTCCCTTAAAGTTAAGTTCTCCTGTCAGAAGCTGGGCTGTCTGTATCTCATAATCCCGGTCAGAAGTGCCGTCAAATCCTAAATCTAAAAGAATCAGATACCTGTGATCCACATGGTTCAAATGGGTTCTTAAATAATCCTTGCACAGGGACACCTCTGATTTTACCGGTACCGGCCCATGGCTCTTAAAAGGCAGTTCAAGACCGGTTATCTCATCCATGATCCGATAGGTGTTTCCTATCTTTTTCACTTGAAGCCCAATATTTTCAAAGCTTCGGAGGTCATCGAGAATCGTCTCCTCCTCCTCTTCCATACCCACGCCCTTTAAATACTCCTTTACCTGCAAAGGGGAGCGGTAGGCTCCTTCCAGACATTTTATGATATGGGTCCTCCGGTTGCGTAAATATTCCCGGTCAGCTACCTTGGTAGCCAGCATATCCCACATCACCCGTTTAGGAATCCTGGGAAATCTTGAAACCCCTGTGACATGTTTTAATATGGTCCTTCCCTTTAACGTCAGTTGATAAGACTGGGGAATGGTTCCGGTGCAGGTCAGGCCCCCAATGGAAACGGCTACCTCTTTTGGCACCTTATTGATCCAGCCCATCTGTAAAAGCCAGCTGCAAATAGTCCGGACGTATTTATCGCTGGTTCCTTCCGTATCCTGAAGAAGCTTTGTCCTCTCTTCCCTGGTATCCGCTTCCGTCAGTCCCTGCAGGATCATGTACTGGGGTATGGAGGTAAAGCCAGCCTCCCCGATAAAGCCAAGTCTAGCTCCCATCTCAAACTTTGTCAGATGCCCTTCTTCTCCCAACAGGGACAGCACCCGGCATACAGGCGGATAAGAAAGCAATGCTGTCTTTAATGCGCCGGCTTCTTCCTCGCTTCCTTCGGCCGCCTCCGCATATTGGCGCCCCAGGGGGGACAGGGAACAGACATCATCGTTCCGGCTGTAATGGAGAAAACCAATGCTTACCGCCCATCTTAGAAAGGAATCCGCAGGCCAGTCGCTTTGGTATTCCTTCCGCTGCCCTGGCAGTACTGCCTGGATGATCCCGGAACAAGGGGCATTGCTCCTTGTATAACCGACAGGTGTCCCCTTTCCCTTTAAATGGGTATAAGGAATGGTAATCTCCTCGCCGCTTAATTCCCGTATAAACTCATCTCTCCCGTCTTTTTCCGATATGAGCCTGGGTATTTTATCCATGCGCAGGATCCTGTTGATCTTTGAATCCGGCACGAACGCGGATACCACATTTTTTAAGTTATCCAGGGTATAGGCCTCCTGTACCCAGCCAAATGTCCGATCTGCCACTGTCATTTCCTCTCTGTACGTTTCCTTTTTCTTAAGTATATCATAGCCTCTGGGGATTGACCACGAAATTTTCCATGGAACACCTTAAGGGTTTGGTTTGTGATGAACGGCTTCCTGTGATATAATGGTGGAAACTAAAGCCTTCGCGAGAATAACCGGACCGGAAAGGAACAGAACTTATGGGAAAATTACAGATGACAATACTGGCTTTTACAGCAATTTCCTGCTGCATTCATATCAGGCGGCAGCTTAAGGACAGAAATTACATCAAACATCTGTTTTTAGGAAATGATGCCGGAAAAAGCAGGATTCTCTATCTGGATTATGTCCGTCTCATTGCTGCTCTTTTCGTTATTTTAGTACACTGTCTGGATTTTTCCACAGCCGGACTTACCGGCGGTACCAAAGAATGGGTGGCGGTGCAGTCCCTTTCTTCCATTCTTCTGGTCTGCAACACACTGTTTATCATGAACAGCGGCGCTTTGATCTTAAGAGAACAAAGAGACAGCCTGGCTGTTTTTTACTATAAAAGATTCCTACAGGTGGCTCTTCCCTTTTTTTGCTACTACTGCATTTACATCCTGCTCTCCTGTCAGTATTTCAATTCCGGCTTTATAAGCGGAATTTTTAAGGCCTTAAAGGATATGGCGGCCGGCCCTATTGGGTGGGCACCCCATTTATGGGTGATCTATGTCATTTTGTCTCTGTATATCCTGGCTCCGTTTTTCAGCATCCTTTTAAAGCATCTAAACGGCTCCATGCTTCACGGACTGGCGGTTTTGATCCTTCTCTTCCGCTGTCTGGCGGTTTATCTGCCTGCCATTGGTCTTCCCTTAAACTTTGAGCTTATGATAAACCCATGGGAAGGGGTATTTTTACTTGGCTATTACTTTGCGCAGCCCATTTCCATGAAATACAGGAAAGCCTGGTGGGGACTTGGCTTTTCAGCCTGCTTATTTACCGTCCTCTGTACTGCCCTGCGGCCTGATTACAAGGCCATCCTATTGGCAGAAGGCGCTCCTGCCATGATCCTCTTAGCAGCCTCGGTCTTTCTTATGCTCCGCTCCCTGGAAAACCGGCTTCCAAAGCCTGGGATCGTGATAAGCTTTTTGATCCGGCACAGCTATTCCATCCTTTTAGTACACTGGGCCGTACTCTATTTTGTCAGGGAACGGCTTCATATCAGCGGACTTGATTTTGGCATGGCAGGCAGCACCCTGCTTTCCTTTTTTCTGGTTCTGGTTCTGTCAGCCGCAGCGGCATTTCTCTTTGACCAGACCGTAGTTCTTTGTGTCCAGACCCTTTTTAAAGGTCTGATCCATCCATTAAGGAGCCGGTGAGTGTTACTCTTCCGGCTCCATTGTTCTATCTGCTGCTATGGGCCTTACCGTAATTCCGTTGATTTCCACATGCTCACTGATGCCGATGACGATGCATGGCCGGCCGTCGATCATCCGGTTTTCTACCAGATAGGTTTTATCAGGCGCTACCTTGATGCTCACATCCGTTGTCTTGATCTCAAAGCTTCTGGTATTAACCACATTGGAAGCGATGAAGGGAGGCACAGACGTTTCTTCGTTTTCGCTGTAACGCTGCTCAAACTCCTCAAGCTTCTCCTGGCTGGCTCCGTTGTTCTCCAGCAGCCTTTTCATCTGATACTTGTCCAGGGTGAAGGGAGCCGGTTCATCCTTTGTTTCTTCCAGAATCTCATTTAAATTTTCGTGAAGATTCTTAACCGTTTCAAAATCGCAGTTATCTCCCAGCGTTTCCTCCACAAGGGCCTGGAATGTTTCTTTCTGGCTCTTGGCTGACATTGGTATCACACAGCCAAGCAGCTCATCAATTAAGCGTTCCGGCATCTGCTCCGGGTTTTTGATATAGTATAAAAGGCTGTGAATATCCGTATTCCGGTCGTTAAAGGACGGAAATAAGAAGCCGGTATCAGGAGCCTCCACGATCCAGTCCCTGCTGCGGTTTTCGATCACATTAGACTCAGAATTGTAACAAAGGCCCGCCTTTGAAAGTTTCACCGGGCAGACGGAGCACTGGATGAATTCATAAACAAAATCAGAGGCATCCTCCATCTCAAGTCCATCAGAGGACCTTGCGGGAATATCGTAGGCGCAATGAATGAGGATAATGTAAAAATTCTCGCCGTAATCGTAGCTTGCGATCACCTTATCATAAAATTCCTCAATCAGGGCATCATCCTTTAACTGGCTATCCCGAAGCTTTAATAGAAAGTTCTGGGTTCCGTCCTCAGCTTCCGTATGTAATGGAAATTCCATATTGACCATGTTCTTACCAATCGTCCCTGACAGGCCGCTTCTAAAGATGGCAAAATATTTAAACGCTTCTTCTTCCGGGAGTGATAAAAATGCTTCCTTAATCTCCGTTCTTTTGTTCTTTTCCGCGTCCACATAACAGCCACAGATACGGCTGATGGCACAGTTAGCAGGAGTAAAAAGTTTCTTTATTTCGTTAGCTTCTTTCTTATTCATTCTACGGCTTCTCCTATCCTAATGTAAAACTTCAGAATTAATACTAGAGCAAATCCGGGCAGATGTCAATCATTGGTATTGCTAAAAAAAGCTCACAGACCATCAGGTCCATGAGCTTTTCAACTTTTTTATTTATCTGCTTTCCATAATCCGTGAAGATTACAGTATTCGTATGCGGCAACTACTTCATCTCCGTCGCAAAGCATGAATTCAGCCACTGGTTTATCACCAGGATTCAATATCTTTCTCTGATTGCCCTGCTTGGTCTCTAATGCGATCCAACCGATGAAATGTTCAGGAAGCATTGGGTGTTCAACGGAACCAACTGTAACTTTTACATGCTGACCGTCAATCTCAATAACCGGAACGTGCTTCTCAGTTGCAGCATCTGTTGTATTGGCTACCAATTCGTGCATATTTTCTCCACAGCAGGTAATGGTGCCGCCCTTTTCCTCCACAACCGCTACAATATTACCGCAACGGTTACACTTTAAAAACTTCATAGTAATAACCTCCTTCGTCTTTTGAATCTTTATTGAATTATATTCTCATTATACCATATTTACCATTCATTTACAATAGAATTAAACCGGCAGACAAAACCCTCTCATTTACCGCATCTTTCCTGATATTCGGAAGGCGATACTCCCAAAAGCTTTTTAAATTGTGCACTGAAATAGGCGGTATCCGAATATCCCACCTGGTCCGCCACCTCATAAACCTTGACCCGGCAGTCCTTTAGAAGGGACATGGCTACCTGCATCCGGTAAAATGTAAGATAGCTGGTAAATGTATAATCCGTTTCCTTTTTTAACACCCTGCTCAAATATCCTTCGCTGATTTCCAGATATTCCGCCACAGTACTAATGGTAATGTTCTCCTGATAATGCATCCGGATGTACCGGATTGCCTCAGCCACATATTTGTTCTTGGATTTCTTGTCCGCATTAAAAAGAAGCACCGGTGCCGAAGCCTCTCCTGCCTCCTTTTCCTTTCCCTGCTCGATTTGGCTCCGGATATGCAGGATGGCCTGTTCTAAATCTCCATCCTTTAAGGGCTTTAAGAGGTAATCACTGACCCCTAACCGCAATGCGCTTTGGGCGTACTTAAAATCCCCGTAAGCAGTCAGGATAATGAACTTCGCTCTGCACCCTTCTTTACGAAGCTTGGTGATCATCTCCACCCCGTCCATGCGGGGCATCTTCACATCAGTCACGATAATGTCCGGGGAGAGCCGTTTTGCCAGACTGGCCCCTTCCTCCCCATTAGCAGCCTCGCCCGCTATCACACAGTCCAGAGCCGCCCAGTTAATGGTCAAAATGATTCCCCGGCGGACCATCGTCTCATCTTCCACAACTATGACTTTATACATCCGTCACCTCCCTCTGGACCGGCAGCCTTAACGCAATGGTGGTTCCCTCCTTTGTTACTTCCGCCCTGATCCCATATTCCTGTCCGTAATAAATTTTCAGTATACGGATCACATTATAAAGCCCTAAGTGTCCATCTCTTTTCACTGGATTGTCACTGTTGATCCAGTCCACCATTTCCTTATCCATCCCGCACCCGTCATCCGTAATGGATATGCTTAATACTTCATCTTTCTGATCTGCAAAAATACAGATGTATCCGTTCTCGCACCCATCAAGCCCATGGATGATGGCATTCTCCACCAATGGCTGCAAAAACATTCTTGGCACCATGCAGTCCTCCAATTGGTCCGGTATCTCTGTTTCATAGAGGAATCGTCCCGTAAAACGGATTTTTTGGATCTGAATGTAGCTTTCAATGGTTTCTAATTCCTCCCTCAGGGTGATGAAAGGGCGGCTGGAAATACTTCTTCGCAGGATTAACGCCAGATTCTCCGCCAATATGGCGATTTCAGGGATCTGGTTGATCCTGGCATTCCATTTAATCGTATCCAGGGTATTATAGAGAAAATGAGGGTTTAGCTGGGTCTGATACAGTTTAATGGTAGTCTTATTTAAATCCTTCTGCTTTTGAACCGTGTCCTCTAAGTATTTCTGCAAATCGCCTGTCATCTGGTTAAAGCTTTCTGTCAGCCTTCCCAGCTCATCCTGCCGGTTTGTATGAATGCGGATAGATAAATCCCCTTTTTTCACCTTTGCCATAGCCTTATCCAGCTGGCTCACCGGCTGGGCAATGCCTCTTGACAGGGCACCGGAAATCATCAGGCAGAGGACCAGACCAAGAGCCGATAAAAGTATGCTTACCGTTCCCATGGTGTGGATGGCTTCAGCACTGATTGGTGCGGAGCGTCTTAAGATGACATAGATTCCCTGGGAAGGTTCCCTGGTCCATAAATACCTGGTATACACTCCTCTTCCCTTTTCTCCCTCATGCCCTGACACACCATGAAAGATGATGTCATTGATCTCCTTTTCCCCGTACTCCGGACTGGAACAGTAAATGGGCCTCTGATGGGAATCCAGCACCAAAAATGTATCACCGGAAGAATAGAAGCCATTTAACAGATTGTCAAAGTTTTCACGGGAAAAATCCAGGACCACATATCCGGTTCTTGCTCCGTGGGAATTTTCCAGGGAATAGGCTCCCTGCATCAGGATATTTTTATCCGTTCCCGGAAGATAGGGATCGGTCCTGTAATAGGTGATCCCGCTCACCTCCTGGGCCTTCTTTAAAAGACCCCAGCGGATGGGGAGAGAGCTGTTTTTTGAAGCAGTATCCGTTGTAAAACGAAGCTTTCCGCCGGAATCATAAATGCTGAACTGGGCGCTGCTGTATATCTCCTGAACTGCCTGATATAAGGACAGATATAAATCCTTCTGCATCTCAATGGCATCTTTATCGATCATCACCCTTGCTGCTGTACCGTCTGCGGTAAAAGTCTCACAGGCCTTCTCACAGTTTTCAAATAGCTGGGTCAATTTTGCGCTTACCTCCTCCAGCTGCCGGTTAATGGAAGCTGTAAAAAGCCTGGTAACCACCACGCTTGAAAAAGTCAGAGGCACCAGAGCTACCAGCAGACATCCCAAAAATACCCGTGTCTTGAAAGAAAACTGACCGTACCACTTCATCCTCCAGTCCTCCTTTTGTACACAGTCAGAACATTATTCCATTGCTTTTGGATTTCCTTTTTTTTCCGGGTAAGACCCTTTAAATCCATATCTATGATGGGAAGCCTGTTGACAGGGGATAGTCCTGGCAGAGGAGGTACATCCATCCGCACGGAGCGCCTGTTTAAATCCGAAACAAGGATCCTCTGCGTATCCTTACTGACCGTGAAATCCAAAAAACGCCTGGCCGCCTCCGGGTGGGGACAGCCGTCTACAATGGCAGTCCCATCCGGCAGCACCGTGGTTCCTTCTTTCGGGTATATGTAATCTACGTCTGCGCCTCTTAAGCGCAGCGCCTGGGCTGCTCCTTCTATGGTGACCCCCAGGGAATATCTGCCATCCAAAATGCCGGAATTCACCTCCGATAAGCTGGAAAGACTCCCGTATTCCAGGTTATCTGCCAGCTGCTTCATATAGTCTCCTTCTCCCCGGTACGTATAGACAGCCGTAGCCAGCGCTGAGGAATAGATATCGGAAATACCGGGATCCACAAAAGCAACCCTGCCTTTCCATCTTGGCTCCAATAAGCTGGCCCAGCCCTCAGGCACCTCCCGGTATGTCACTACATTGGTGTTGTACATGATGACTAAGGGGCAGGCGGAAAAGCTGGTCCACTTATGGTCTCCACACCGGAACGCCCCGGCTATGGTTGGGATTTCCGTGCTTTCATAAACCTGCCAGTATTCCTTTTTTTCTTCCAGGGTCTCAATTCCTACCCCAAATACCACATCCCACGCTTCTCCGTCATCACCATATGGGCCGCTGCCATCCTCCAATTTATTTAACAGCTCCTCCAAGGACCCGGATTCCACCTTTACATTAAGGCCGGTACGTTCCTCGAACTCCTTAACGACAGGCTCACATATCCCTTTTTCCTGGACCGAGTAAACCACCAGGTCAGCCTGGGAATTCATGGGCTGCTCCCCCGCTTCCGGCCTGCAGGAAGACAGCAGGAGACAGCAAATAAATGACAGTGCACAGACTGCCGGCCATCTTTTCCTGGTGCTGTCAGAAAGTCTCATAGCCGCCTCCTCCTCTCCTGTCTGTAATATGGTTTCGTTTTGTCCATTATATCAAAAAAGTGCTTGTTTTTCCATGGGCAGAAGACCATATTTATGGTAAACTTTACCTAATAGACAAATGGAGGTGCCTGCCATGGCCATACATATCATAGAACAATCCATTATCCCAAAACATATGGGAAGCAGCCTGTGTGAAGATGGGCTGTTTGTAAATGAGGACTTTATCGCAGTAGCCGACGGAGTTACAAGCAAGGGATCCCTTACCTGGCCCGAAAACCCAGTTGACAGCTCAGAAAACATGACCAGCGGACGCTACGCAAAAGAGGTGCTGCTTGATGCCTTAAGCACCATGCCTTCCGGCATTGACGGCGCCGGCGCCATGGACTATTTAAACGGCTCTCTGGCCAGAGCCTGCCGCTTACGGCGCCCCATCCTGGAGGAAAGACCTGAAGAACGCCTGCAGGCAGTTATTATCCTGTATAGTATCAGCCGCAGGGAGGTATGGGTCTTTGGTGACTGCCAATGTCTCATTGGCGGCGTTCACCATCAGCAAGTAAAAGCCATTGACAGCCTGCTTTCCCAGGTCAGAAGCCTTTATATTCAAACAGAGCTTCTTTCAGGCCGGACAGAAGCGTCACTTTCCGGCCATGACACCGGAAGGGAATACATTCTTCCCCTCCTGCGCCGCCAGCTTCTTTTCGCCAATGAGGACTCTGACTATGGATATGATGTGTTAAACGGTTTTCCCATTCACTCAGATCGTGTCATCATCCATACCGTGCCCCCACACACCCAGTTAGTCCTTGCAAGCGACGGCTATCCAGTCCTTAAGGAGACTCTGGCTGAAAGCGAAGCCGCCTTAAAGGAGCTCATACAAAAAGACCCCCTCTGCTTTCGGGAAAATAAGGGCACCAAAGGACTGGTTAGGGGTAATGACAGCTTTGATGACCGCACCTATATCCGCTTTGACACTTTATAAATGAAACACAGAGGGGCTGCTGCAAAATAATAACCTCCTTTTGCAGCAGCCTTTTCCTCTACCTTTTCCTATCCTTCCTGCAGACCCAGATAATCCTCAAACAAACTGCACACGCTCACAGAATCTGCCTCCGCTGCCATCTCGCAGAAGATCCGCAGCAACGGTTCTGTACCGGAGAACCTTGCGATTACCCAGCCGCCGTTTTTAAAGTAAACCTTGCACCCATCAATATAAGAGATTTTGTCTATCTCAAAAGGCATTTGGGGCAGTTTCCGGTCAATCATGAGAATCTGGTTGATTCTTTCCTTTTCTACGGCAGTAAAACGGTAATCCCGCTCTGCCATATGGATTGCTCCATACTCTCTGCGGATATCTGCCGCAATCTCAGACAGCTTCTTCCCTGATACGGCCATCATTTCTATTAAAAGGGAGGCGGCATAGATTCCATCCTTGCCATGAATATGTCCCTTAACCGTCAGGCCGCCGGAGGACTCACCGCCGATGATGGCATCCGTCTCCTGCATTTTCGCGGATACAAATTTAAACCCAACAGGAACCTCGTAACATTTCTGACCAAAGCTCTCCGCCACCCGGTCCAGCACATGAGTGGTGGAAAGGCTTCGTACTACCGGCCCCCTCCAGCCCTTATATTTCAGAAGATAATAATACAGCATCACCAGAATGTTGTTGGCATGGAGGTAACGGCCCTGATCGTCAATGACCCCCAGTCTGTCCGCATCTCCATCCGTGGCGATCCCGATATCGCAGTACCGGTCCAGCACATAATTCTGTAAGTTCCGCAAGGTCTGCTCTGTTGGCGCAGGCATTTTTCCGCCAAACAAAGTGTCATGCTGGTCATTAATGGTTTCTATGGTACACCTTGCGACGGAAAGGATGGTGCTTAAAGCTGTAAGGCTCACTCCGTACATGGGGTCAATGGCGACCCGGAAATCCCGGGAGCGAATGGCATCCATATCAATGACGGATATGATATTATCCAGATACTCATTTAAAGGATTGATTTCCTCTACCACTCCTTTTTTTACAAGCTCAAGATAAGAGGCTGGAGGCATCTGTCCGGCTGCCTCATGGTTTGGCTCATAGATCCGCTCCGCTTCCAAAAGATATTTTTCTATATCCTGGGTCTGGACCTCATCCGCATCACGCCCGCCATAAGTAAACACCTTGATCCCGTTGTAAATGGCCGGATTATGGCTGGCCGTTACCATCATGCCGTAGCTCAACTTATGCTTCATTACATAAAACATGATGAGAGGTGTGGGGGAACTGCGGTTTACGAAATACACCTTGATTCCCTCATTTCCAAATATTTCACAGGCCCAGATGACCGCCTCTTTTGACAGGAAACGTCTGTCATATCCTATGACAATTCCCTCTCCTGCAACATTTTCCGCTTTCATCTTAAGACTGACGGCAAGCGCCAGCTTCTGGATATTCTCCTTTGTAAAATCTTCTCCGATAATGGCTCTCCAGCCACCGGTACCAAACGTTACCATCCTTCGTATCCCTCCCTGTTTTCTAAAAATGCCCAAAGCCTTCCCTGTAAAACTTTGGATGGACTATACAACCGAAACCTTTCCCTTGCTGACCTTTAGGAAAATGAGCAGGGATATGACCGTACTGACCGTTAATATGGAAGCAAGTGCCGCCGCCGTACCATAGCTGTTTCGGACAACTTCCGTATAAATGGCCACGGAAATGGTACTTGTCTTGCCGCCGTAAAGCATAACGCTGGAGGACAGCTCATTGATGCAGGTGATCCAGCTTAAGATAGCTCCTGACAGGATGCCCGGGGCCATAAGCCTTGCCGTCACCTTGGCAAAGGTCTTCATGGGTGATACGCCCAGGCTGATGGATGCCTCTTCCACACTGGGATCCATCTGCTGCAGGAACGCACTGCCCGACCGTACCGTATAAGGCAGCTTCCTGACTACAAAGGCTATTATCATAATAGCGGCAGTACCCGTAAGGATCATGGGCTGCTTATTGAAGGCCACGATCAGGCTGATGCCCAGTACCGCGCCTGGAATGACAAAGGGGAACATAATGAGAAGATCCATAAGCTGTCCTGCTATCCCTCTCTGACGCACTACGATGTAGGATATCAGCATGCCCAGTATGATAATGAATACAATGGCCGTGGCAGAGAACACGAACGTATTCCGGATATTGGTCCACAGTCTGTTAAAAATCGTCACATAGCTTTCGATACTGAACCCTTTTTTGAAGCCTGTAAAATCACTCTTTATAAAGCTGCTGACCACCACCACGATCTGGGGAAGGATGCCGATAAATGTTACCAGCATAACAGGCAATGTTACCAGAATGCGCTTGAAACCGTGAAGCTGCTCTTCCTTAGGCGGTCTCATGGCTGTCATGACATAATTTTTTCTGGTAACAAAATATTTCTGCAGCAAAAGCACCGTAGTCGAGCAGAGCACCACAATCACGGACAAAGCACTGGCTAAATGAGCATTTCCGCCGATCTCACTCATATATTCGTTGTATACTAATACGGGAAGGACCATATAGCCTTCGCCGATGAGCATTGGTGTACCGAAGTCCGCAAGGCTGGTCATGAATACCATAATGGCTCCCGCTGCGATGGAGGGCAGAATGACCGGTATGGTGATGGTCAAAAGCCTGCGAAGCTTGTTGCTTCCCAGATTTTCCGCCGCCTCCTCAAGGCTTGAGTCAATGCTTCCCATTGCTCCTGATGTATATAAGTACACATAGGGAAACAGCTTGAAAGTAAAAACAAGAATAATGCCCAGCTTACCATAGATGCTTGGAAGAAAGATCCCGATACTTTCAAAAAACCGTGTAACAAAGCCAGCACGCCCAAACAGCATGATCCAGCTGTAAGCGCCGATAAACGGCGGGCTCATAAGGCTCATAATGATAAATATATGGATAAAACGCTTTCCAAAAACGTTATATCTGGACATCAGATAGGCCATGGGCACCCCAACGGCCAAAGTCGTAGCCGTGGTGACAATGGAGATGAACAGGCTTCGCACAAGAGAGGAATAATAGTATTTTTTCGTGAAAAACCGGTTGTAGTTTTCAAGGGTAAAGCCTTCCACCTTGCCGGAGAAGAAGCTTCGCGTAATCAGGGTACAGAAAGGGTAAATCAGAAACAGCAGCATGAAGCCTACCACCACCACTTTTACCCAAAACCAGAAGTCAAACTTCCATCCTTTCTTTACCATGATATCACCTCCTGGGTCCTGGCATCGTATACACCTACCGCACTGATATCAAAATTCACCCGCACTTCCTGACCGTCCGGCCGCAAGTCACCGGCATCCTTTGTGTATTCATTTAATTGAATGGTCTGCCCGTTGTTCAGCTGGATTTCATACTCAATGAAATCACCCAGGAAAGTGGAAATGACGATCTTACCTGGAAGACCTTCCTGTTCATCGAAAAACAACTGCTCCGGCCTTGCGGAAATGATCCCATTTCCTTTGTAAGCAGATTTCAGCCTGCAGGTTAAGCTGCATTCCCCCTTAATATTTAATACGGCTTTCTCCGGATCGCTTCCATCCACTTCACAGTCAATAAAATTAGATACTCCGATGAATCCGGCTACAAAGGTATTCGCCGGCTTCTTATAAATCTCTTCCGGAGATCCTACCTGCATGATGTTGCCTTCCTTCATGACTGCGATCCGGTCAGAAATAGCCAGAGCTTCCTCCTGATCGTGGGTAACGTAAATGGTGGTGATCCCAAGCCGTCTCTGCAGCTTTTTAATAACCGTTCTCATTTGTACTCTAAGCTTTGCGTCTAAGTTGGACAAGGGCTCATCCATGAGAAGTACCCCCGGCTCTATAACAAATGCCCTTGCCAGAGCCACCCGCTGCTGCTGGCCGCCGGAAAGCTCATTTGGTTTCCTGTCCTTTAAATTTTTGATTTGTACCAGGTCTAGGGCTTCCTCCACCTTGCCGGTAATCTGATCTTTCGGATATTTCTTTGCTTTCAGACCGTAAGCCACATTCTCCGCCACGGTCAGATGGGGAAAGATGGCGTAGTTCTGGAACACCATTCCGATATCCCTTTTGTGGGCATCCAAGTTGTTGATTACCCTGTCATCAAAGCAAATCTCTCCGCCATCCACAGAATTAAATCCTGCAATCATACGAAGCAAAGTTGTCTTGCCGCATCCGGAGGGACCAAGTAATGTGAAAAATTCCCCCGGCTTCATCTCCAGATCCACCCCATTAAGTGCTGTAAAATCACCGTACTTTTTCACGGCCTGTTTAATAATTACTGCATGGCTCATACCTTTCGTTCCTCCTTAAACCTTCGTTGCCTTCCTGTCTGTTACAGTAAAAGACTGTCCTGTCCCCTAAGGGCCGGGACAGTCTTTTTCGTCAGAATGTATTCCTATCCTTTTAATTAGTCAACCATAATGTCATTGAATTTCTCAATAATGGCTTCTTTCTCATTTGCTGCCCAGTCAAAATCATAATCCACAAGCACGATATCCTGTAATTTAGCCATACCTTCGCCTACTTCCATATCGCTTCTTACCGGGCGGCGTCCCCAGTTCTTGCTCTGCTCTGTCTGGCACTCTTTTGATGTAACGAAATCGATAAACAGCTTTGCATTCTCCTCATTGGGAGCACCTTTTACAAGAGCTACACCATCAGGTACTGCACTGGTTCCGTCTTTGGGATATACGAATCCAACCGATGGATCATCTTTATACTGGACTGCGGATTTCTCCAGGGTCAGACCTACGTAAAACTCGCCGTCTGCAACCATCTTGTGGCACTTACCGGAAGAGTCAACAATCTTACCATCCAGATTGTCATATAATTTCTTGATGAAATCCCAGCCGTCTTCCTTGCCGCCATGGCCTAGAATCATGGTACACAGCTGGGTGTACGCGGAGCCGGACTTCGATGGCAGACAGTATGCGATCTTGCCTTTCCATTCAGGCTTTGTCAAATCTTCCCATGTCTCGGGAATGGTAAGGCCATCCTTCTCGATTAAGTTCTTGTTATAAAAAATGACCATAGGCAGTGGGCTTTCACCGATCCACATGTCCTGGGAATCCTTATAAGCATCACCGATGAACTCGTCATTGGCACATACGTAGGGAGCGAAATGATCCTTAAACGCTGCCAGCGAGTCTGCGCCGCCGCCCCACAATACGTCTGCAATGGGGTTAGCTGACTCGGCTGCAATACGGTTGCACAGTTCTCCTGTACCGGCCGCAACAACTTCCACTTTGACGTTTGGATACTTTTCCATGAATAAATTAACGCCTGCATTGAGCGGGTCCGCATCATGGGGAGAATATACGACAACGGTTCCTTTGTAATCCTCCGGTGCCTTTGCTGCGTCTGCTCCCTCCTTGGACTCCTCTGCCTTTGTTTCGGCAGAAGCCGTCGTCTCCGCCGTCTGTGGGGCTGCCGTAGTTTCTGCAGGCTTTCCGCCGCCGCTGCAGGCAGATAAGCTTAATGCCGCCAGTGCTGCCAGTGAAGCTGTAAATAATCTTTTTTTCATAAATAACCTCTCCTTTATTAAATTATTTTAGTTCACGCTTATATGGAAATGTTTAATTCCTATGAACTAATTATAAGGTTTTGATGTGCACTTTTCCATTTAATATTCTTACATTTCTTTTGTCATCCTGAACTTTTGCACTATTTTTTATTGTCATTGCAGGTATACATGTACATAATACATAATTTTAAGTCATAAAACCGCCTGGTACAACTGGATGAGCTTACCGGCTTGTCATCTTGTTCTCAAACAAATAAGCCGCCAAAAAATGGCGGCCTGATTTATATTTCCCTAACTGTATATTCAAATTCCGGATCTTTGATTCTACTATCCGTTATCGGGCAATTTTACCCCTTAGACACTCCATCCAAGGCTTTCCTGCTGGATCCTATAAAGCCTTTCATAAAGCCCCTTGTTGTTCATCAGTTCCTCATGAGTGCCTTCCTCCGCCAGCCTGCCTTCATCGAGCACAATAATCTTATCCGCCCCTGATATGGTCCTTAAACGATGGGCAATGACAATTACCGTTTTGCCTTCGATCAGTCTGGAAATCGCCTGCTGGATCAATGCCTCATTCTCTGGATCAAGGGAGGCAGTTGCCTCATCTAAAAGGACGATAGGCGCATTTTTTAACAGCGCCCGTGCGATGGATATCCGCTGCCGTTCCCCTCCGGAAAGTGTGCTGCCGTTTTCCCCAAGCATTGTCTCATATCCCTGGGGTAAAGCGCTTATAAATCCGTCACAGCAGGCGGCCTTTGCCGCTTCCATAACCTGTTTCTCCGTAGCCTCCATGTTTCCGATGCGGATATTATTATAGACTGTATCGTTAAACAGCACCACATCCTGGAATACAAAGGACATATAACTCATCAGATGCTCCGGATCCAGGGTTTTTACATCAATTCCGCCGATCTTCACGCTGCCCTCATTCACATCCCAGAACCGGGCAATCAGTCTTGAGATGGTGCTTTTCCCACATCCGGAAGGGCCCACTAAAGCCGTGATTGCGTCGGAAGGAATGGATACGGACAGGTTTTTGATCACCCTGTCTTTCCGGGATTTTTCCATGTTATAACCAAAGGAAACATTCTCAAAATCAATATTCCAGTGTTTCAGCGGCTTAACGCCCTCACCATCCATGACCGGAACATCCATAAGGGTGCGCATCCGTTTTGTGGCGATCCGATGGTAAAACAATTCCGGCAAAAGGGTAAATTCCACAAGGACCGGGCCGTAGATCCTGACAACAATAACAAAGAACATGAGCATGGGGATGAGCTCAATCCTGCCCCCTGTCAGCAGATAGGTTCCGACAAAAACGGTCAGCCCCACACCTGCCTGTAAAATCATCTGAGCTCCGGTGACAAAAGTTCCGGTGACAAATTCCATTTTGATTGCCATTTTCTTCATCAGGCGCAGGGCATCATCTAATGCCGAAAACTTCGAGCCGTCTAAGCCGCAGGCTTTTATAACCTTTATTCCCTCTAAATACTCCTGCACCTGATCGGAAGCTTTCAGCTTTGCCTCTACCTGCTTCTCACTTAATCTTGCCTGAATCTTTTTACTGCATAAGATGACAAGCAGTGCAGCTGGCACAGTAATGAATACGGAGAGAGCCATTCTCCAGTCAAAAAGAGCCATCATCACACAGATAATTGTAATGGAAATGGCATTGGCACTCAGCTGAGGGATGATGTGGCTAAGCACATGCTCCGTAGTGGAACAGTCAGCCATAATGTTTGTGGTCAGCTCGGAAAGGTCCTTTGAGTTAAAAAAGCTCATAGGCAGCTTTCGGATCCGTTCCGCAACACTGATCCTGGAATTTTCTGCTTCCAGATAAGAAGTGACATAGGTTTTTTTATAGTCGTTTTTACTGGCAAGAAATACAAGCACTGCAGAGACAAGGCCGCAGCCGAATAAAAACCACATCCTCGTCCAGGAAATCTCCTGGTCCATCATTGGCTTTAAAAGCTCGGCAAAAACCTGAATGGTCACTGCAAAGGGAAACATGAGTGACAGATTCGTGATTGTGCAGGCGGCAACAGCCTTCTTTAAATCCTTGTAGCCTTTATCCGTAAGCATCAGTGATTCCTTCCAATTATACATGTTTCTTCATCCCCTTTCTATCCATCTTCCAGTCAAGAGCTTTCGTATATACGTTCCACATATCAGAATATTTCCCCCGTTTTTCCAGTAATTCATCATGCCTGCCCTGTTCCATAAGGCAGCCCTTATCCACTACTATGATTTTATCCGCACTGCGGATGGTTGACAGGCGATGGGCTATCATGATTACCGTCTTCCCATGCATCAGCTTCTGAAACGCCTGCTGGATCAGATGTTCGTTCTCTGGATCGGAAAATGCAGTTGCCTCATCTAAAAGGACAATGGGGGCGTCTTTTACAATGGCTCTGGCGATTGCAATGCGCTGCTGCTCTCCGCCTGAGAGATGAACGCCTTTTGCACCTATGACCGTATGATATTTTTCCGGCAGCTTTTCAATGAACTCATGGCACTGCGCTGCCTTTGCCGCAGCAATCACCTGCGCATCAGTGGCACTCTGATTCCCCAAACGGATATTATCCATAATGCTTTGCTTAAAGAGAAACACATCCTGGAATACAAAGCTGACCTTTTCCATCAGATATTCATTTCTCATATCCCGTACGTCTATGCCTCCGATTTTGATCCTTCCCTCTGTTACATCGAAAAACCGCGGAATGAGATGGGCAATGGTGCTTTTGCCGCCGCCGGATGGGCCAACGATCGCGGTGATCTGATTTTCCTCCGCCCGGAAAGAAATGTCAGAAATTGCCTGGGCCTCCTGACCGGTGTAGGAGAAGGATACGTTTTCAAATACAATCTCATGACTGGAAATTTCTTTCGGTCTCTGGGGATTCTTAAGGGGCGGAGTATTAAGGATTTCATCCATTCGCTCCACACCGCCGATGATCTGCATCCCGCTGGTAGAAACATACATGATCTTCATCAAAACAGAGGCAATGGACGGCACAAAAATCAGGTAAAAGATAAAAGTGGCTGCGTAACCAGGATAATCCGTTGTATGCAGTCCGATCAGGATTCCAACCGGGATCAGAAATAAGTAAATGTTATTGATGACCGTCTGAAAAGCGGACATATAGTTTTCCCAGCTCATGGTATAAGGAATGACCATTCGGGTGTATTCCTTAATGGAGCTGTGCATCCGGCGGAAGGAGAACACCGTTTGCTTAAACGCTTTGACTACGGTGATTCCACGGACATACTCCACGGATGCATTGTTCATATCCTCCAGAGCGTTCTGGTAGTTAGCCATCATGGTTTTCGCTCCGTCATTGCCATAGGCTTTGATCTGAATCGTAAAGGCAATGGCAATGCCAGCCACGGCCGCAAGCCCAAAGCGCCAGTCTACTGCCAGGAGAATGATGAACATGACCACCGGAGCTACAAAAGAGGCTACCAGGTCAGGAAGCTGGTGAGCGATGAACCCTTCGATTTTCTCAATGTTTTCATCCATGATCTTACGCAGCTTACCGCTGCCGACCAGCATATGAAACCCAAGAGGCAAACCGGCAAGATGGGAAGCAAAGTTCACTTTCAGCTCATACAGAGTACCAAAAGCAGCAAGATGGGAACACATCAAAGCTGCAAAGTACAGCAATACATTAAGCAGGATTCCCCCAAAGGCCAGCCACCCGAACCCAACCGTTCTCTGCAGATCAAGATTCTTAAAGTCAGGGAATACTCCCATGACTTCCCTCACCACAAAGTAAATGGCGATATAAGGCACAAACGAGGCGACAGATGCCAGCGCCGATAAAATCACCGAGGAAACCATAAGAGGTTTTTTGGTGGCCGCAAGCTCCATCAGCCTGGCCATTCCGGTTTTGGGCTTGGCAGCCCCAGAATTAATATGTTTCATGATAAACCACCTTTCTAGGTAAAATGTAACTGCTTTTTAATTACGACTCCCTGCACAAAATCAGTTAGTCTAAGCTAACCATTATGTAAAGCTTTTTGGGTCGAAAGAACCGGAAACAACTCCATTTCATCAAAGTCCCATAATCTTCTTCCACCCTGCGTGCTGGAAGGTCCCCAGAACCAGCGAGTAGGAAAGAGCTTTTTCTCTTGGGACATCATGGGCCACAAACTCTAAAATATGCTGGAAAAATGATCGGGATAAGATGTGGATCAAGGTGTCGTCAATATCCATAACCTCATGTCCCGATTCCTTCATGGCATTGATAAAATCCCAGCTTGATTTCTCTTCGATTTTAACCAGCTGAGCGAAATAGCTGTCACAGCTTCCCGCGCTGTTCTTACAAAAAAACAGCTTGAATATATCAAACCGGTCATAAATATAGTTGATCATCCAGGGAATCGTTTCATCGGTAATATGATCCAGGGAAGCCGCCTGCTCGCTGGGTGACAGACCTGCAAATTCGTCATGAACCTGTCTGTACTTTTCCATGAGCCCATCCGCCGCATCTCCGGTCAATGCATCAAAAAGCGCCTCCTTGCTTGGGAAATACCCATATATGGCTCCTGTTGTAACAGAAGCCTCCCTGGCAATCCTTCTTAGGGAAGCCCCCTCATAACCATACTCCATAAATTCCTTTCTGCCCGCCTCCAAAATGGCAAGATGTGTATCTTTTACCTGAGCGCTCATCGTTTCTCCTTTTATAACACTGTTATATAACAATGCTATTATGAAATAAAAAAGGCAGGACGTCAAGACGCCCTGCCGGTTATTTTTCTCATTAAGTTCTCATGAAGCGGCTGATGATATTTTTTCTCAGTTTCTTATCTCTTAAACCTGACCGCCTTCCACAACCAGATTTTCAGGATCGATCTCATCTCCATAAACAGGCTTTAGGGTTTCCTCAAAATCCTTATGGAAGAACTGCTCTTTGCCAAGAGTTTCGATCTCACTGTTGATCCAATCCAGAAGATCCTTATTTCCTTTCTGTACGGCTGGAGCAATGGTATCCAGATTTCCAATGGACTCGATACCTACCGTGAATCCCTTATTCTGAAGGGCCCATGCAAGCACTTCCGTATTATCGGTTGAGAAAGCATCTCCTCTTCCGTCCAGAAGAGCGTCATAAGCTTCCTGGTACTCATCAAACTTTAACAGCTTTACTTCCGGATGATTTTCGGAAAAATAAGTTTCAGCCGTAGTTCCCTTTACCACGATAAGGGTTTTATCCTTTAATTGTGCCACATCGTTAATCAGAGCTGCATCAGGAGATACGACACCAAGAGCCACTTTCATATAAGGAAGTGCGAAATCCACCTGTTCCTTTCTCTCGTCAGTAACAGTGAAATTAGCCAAAATCACATCCACTTTGGCAGATTTTAAATATTCCACCCGGCTGGCAGCCTCTACATATACGAATTCTACCTTATCTTCACTTCCAAGTAAATCCTTTGCCAGCCGCTTTGCAAAATATACATCATAGCCCTGGATCTTTCCGTTGGAATCCACATATCCAAATGGATTCTTGTCGCTGAATACGCCGATTTTAATGGTTCCGGCTTCCTTGATCTCAGATAAGGTTCTTGCCTTTGCAGCTGCCCCTCCGGTATTTCCTCCATTGTCCTTTGCCTGGCCGCAGCCTGCCAAAAGGCCTGCCGCCATGGTAATGCCTAATAATGCACCTAGTAATTTCTTCTTCATAATAACATCCTCCATTTTATTTTTTTATTTTATAGCGCTTCATAATGAAACGTATTTAAAAACTGTTTTGCCCGCTCTGTCCGGGGTGAGGTGAAAAATTCATCCGGCAGACTTTCTTCCACTACAACACCCTGATCCATGAACAGGACACGGTCAGCCACCGCCTTGGCAAATTCCATCTCATGTGTGACAATGACCATGGTCATTCCGTCCTTTGCCAGTTCTAACACTACCTGCAGCACCTCCCGTACCATCTCAGGGTCCAGGGCTGCCGTGATCTCATCTAAGAGCAGGATCTCCGGATGCATGATAAGCGCCCGTACAATAGCCACTCTTTGCTTCTGTCCGCCGGACAGCTGCCTGGGATAAGAATCCTTTTTATCCAGAAGCCCTACTCTGGCCAGTAGCTGTTCTGCTTCGGCTGTCACCACTTTTTTATCCCTTTTCTGCACCTTTATAGGAGCCAGAATAATATTTCCCAGAATGGTCTTATGTGGGAATAAATCGTAGCTCTGGAATACCATGCCGATCTTCTGTCTTATTTCATAAACATCCCGTTTGCCCCTGTCAATGATCCGGTCCTTAAACTGAATGGTACCGGAATCAATGGGCTCCAGCATGTTGAGACACCGTAAAAAGGTGCTTTTTCCGCAGCCGGAAGGTCCTACGACCACCACTACTTCCCCTTTTTCCAAGGTAAAGGAAATATCCTTTAAAACCGGCTGCCCGTTTTCGTAGGACTTCCTAAGATTTTCTGTCTTTAAAATCATTTCCTGACTCATATTATCAATCCTTTAATTTTTTATCTAGCAGGGCAGCAGCCCTGGAAAACGGGAAACAAATCACAAAGTACAGAATGAAGATCACTCCGTATACCCAGAGGGCCGCATCAGGTACCGTGTACCTGGAGGAGTCAATGATCTGTTTTCCAACCTTAACCACCTCAATCACGCCGATCAGTACAACAAGAGAAGTGGTTTTGATCATTCTCGTCAAAAGATTCATGACCGACGGTAGCAGCCTTCGTATCGTTTGGGGAATCACAATATACCGGTACACTTGAAGCTCCGTCATTCCCAGTCCAAAGCCGCTTTGATACTGATGAGCCGGTATGGATTCCAGAGCGCTTCGCACCAGATCCCCCATTTCAGCCGTTCCCCAAAAGGTGAATACAATGACCGCGGCCATTTCTCCGGAAAAATTCACATTCAAATGCTTTGCAGCTCCAAAGTAAACAAGAAACAATAGAACCAGCTGAGGCATGATCCGGACTGCCTCCAGATAAAGCCTTGTAAAAAACCGGACCGTCCTTTTTTTGCTGGTCATCACCATTCCAAGGAGTATTCCAAGTCCCACGGATAAAACCATGGATAAAACTGCAATCTTAAGTGATACCAGGAGACCGCCGAACAACCGCAGAAAATTATTTCCCTCAAACAGTATCCTAATTCCCAAATTCTGCATAGCGGATCCTCCTTTCTAACCAGGAACAGAATAAGGATATTGGCAGCAGGATGATCAAGTATGCTGCCACCAGCATTAGGAGGGCCTCATCTGTTTTATAATAAATTCCTATCAGATCCTTTGCCACAAACATTAAGTCAGCCAGTGCGACCGCACTGAACACCGATGTTTCTTTTATAAGAAATATGATGTTGGCACAAAAAACAGGGACTGAGGTGGTAACCGCCTGGGGAAGGATGATATACCGGAATACCTGCCCATTTGTAAGTCCCAGGCTGAGACCTGATTCTGACTGGATAACCGGTACCTGTTCAATTCCCGTGCGGAATGCTTCCGCCATGTAGCTTCCTCCTAAAAATGCAAGCCCTGTGACTGCACAGCTTTCAGAGCTTAAAACAACACCGATTTTAGGAAGTCCGAAGTATAAAAAAAACAGCTGGATCAAAAGAGGCGTATTTCTGGATACCTCAATATAACCATTCACAATACTCTTTAACACCGGTATCTTAAAAATCTTGACCAGGCTGCACAAAAGGCCTATGGCTGCCGACAGCAGGATCCCCAGAAAAGATATTCGAAGTGTCATACCTGCCGCCTCTGCATACAGCGGCATATAGGCACGAATAAACTCAAAATCCATGATTTTTCCTTTCTCTCTCCTTTTTACTTATGTGATCCATCCATTACCTTCCTCCCTTTTTATATTATCGAAAGCAAAAAGCGCTTTCGATGATCGGATGGACGGGCTTATAGACAGCCCTTTTATCTTCACCTGCTATGCAAGTTCGGATAAGTACTATATTAATAAATGCAAAAGGAAGCAGGTATACGCATATACCTGCTTCCTTCCATTTATTTTCCCTATGTCTCAGGATAAAAATTGGAAATCAGATACCAAAACGCACACGTAAATAAACTGTATCTCTTCTCATGAAGCAGCTACAGCAGCAACAATTCATCATAAGATTCATGTTACATACGCAGTTCGTTTTCATATCGTTTTGATTTCTCCTTATACATACTAAACATATATGTTTAATATACTATTATCCTGCCTATTTGTCAATCATTTTTTATAAACCTTTCTTCTAAGACTTTGTTAACTGAAACTCCATAACCCGTTCATTTAACATCTGCATCTGGCTTAAAAGCTCTTCACTGGTCGCCGCACTTTCCTCTGCTGTTGCTGAGTTGGCCTGAGTGACCATGGAAATCTTCTGCATTCCCTCTCCCAGTTCAGAGACACTGTTTGCCTGACTCTCCAGTGATTCGGATATCCTTGACACGAGCGTATTAACAGAACTAGTCTGTTCTACGATCTTCTTAAATACATCAGCCGTCTGCTCAGTGTTCTGTTTTCCCTGTTTTATAGACTCAATGGTGCTGTGAATCAGATCAGTCGTCTGCTTGGCTGCATCCGCACTTTTGGAAGCAAGCTCCCGTACTTCGTCTGCTACCACAGAAAATCCTTTTCCTGCCTCACCGGCACGGGCTGCCTCTACCGCTGCATTAAGTGCCAGAATATTGGTCTGGAAAGCGATGTCATCAATGATGTGAATGATGCTCTGGATCTTTTTTGCAGAAGCGTCAATACTTGCCATGGACTGCAGCAGCCTGTGCATTTCCTCATCTCCATGCTGAGTCTCCAAAAGCGCTGACTCCGTCATGTTTTTCATAGACAAGGAATGCTCTGCGTTCTCCTGAATGTGATGAGATACCATTTCCAGAGAATTGGTCAGGCTCTCTGTGGTCGCCGCCTGTTCCGCAGAATTTTCTGCAAGATTCTGTCCGCCAAGAGCAACCTGTGCGGAGCTTGAACGTACCTGATCCGTTGCCTGTGTAATATTCCATAGTGTACTGTTTAAAGAGTCTAAGATCTGGCCCAGGGCTGACTGGATGGGAACGAAATCACCCTGATACTGCACGGCGCTTCTTACGGTTAAATCTTTGGCCGCCACGGCATTCAGTACATTCGAGATATCCATGATATATGACCGCAATCCATGGATGGTGTTCTGCAGGGCCATGATTAGTCTTGCACTTTCATCTTTTCCTCTCACCGGCTCAATATCTTCATCAAGTTCTCCCCTGGCCAGCCGTTCGATCCTTTGCGTCGCAGTCACAATCGGTTCGGTGATCTTTTTGGAGAATATACGGGTAACAGCAATGGCTGCCAAAAGCAGAACCAGCCCGGCGATCACGCACATGATCAGAGTATAGCTCATATTTTCTTCGATCTGTGTCAAAGGCGTGGTGACTGCAACCGACCAGCCTTCCGGCCCGGCTAAGGGAACATATCCCACCAGGCGGCGCTGTCCGTTATAATAACTGAAACCGGTACCTGTTTTTCCGGATGTCATTTCCTTAAAAATTTTGGCGGTAGGCGCATAGGATGGGTCTTTTTTTGCCAGTTCAAAATAGTCCTTTGGATTGGAAACATTGTCTTCATTCGGATGAATGACTGTCAGTCCATTCTTATTAATAACAAAGGCATAACCATTTTCACCGATTTTGATTTTTGTCAGTTCAGCGCTGATGGCTTCATAAGGAAGAGATCCATACAATACTTTTCCGGTGCCGGCAATAGGCGCTGCAATATAAAGACTCAGCTTTTGATTTTCATTTAAAAACGGATCGGAAATATAGACAACTCCTTTTTGGGCTTCTGTAAAAAAGTCCTGATCTGCAATCTGGTCCCCTTTGTTATTGGTTCCCTGTGCATCCGCTACTGTTATGTAATGAAAACCTGAAGCTTCTGCCTCCTCATCCAGCAGGCGTTTTATTTCTGAATCTGATGTTCTCCCATCTGTTAAAAAGCTCTTTGAGGCAGTTACCTTTAATTCACTGCGGTAAATATTTAATACGGAATCGATACCCTGCTGATATGCTGCTGCCAGGTAAGACGAATTCTGCTTTGCCTCAGCCATAGAGCTTCGGTAATAAAGAATCGAAGAAATGGTGGTCAGGAATATGACCGTAAAGATTAGCAGCAAAGAGATAAATAGTAAAAGCTTGTTTCTTAAGTACTTCATGTTTCTTGTGCCTCCTCAAAATTGCAATTTTGAAAAATCCTGAATTTTGAATCTTCTTACAGGCATTTCTCTTAAGTATATGGAAATACAGACATAGTATCTTTCCAACTGCCGTCTCATAAATCATCGTACTGTTATTGTTTCCACAGACAACTGCTATGCCGTAGGCATTATAGCACAAATAATGGAAACGAACAAGCATGGGTCAATACGGGGAATCAAAGAATGAGGCAGCATTATTTATCTTCCTTCATGATGAGTACAAACAATTCGGCAATCGTTGGATCATACTTTTGTCCGGAACCATTTAAAATGGCTTGCAGCGCTTTTTCTTTTCCCGATTCCCGGTTGTTTTCCCGGTTTATGATTCTCTCATACCCTTCNNCAGATAAAATACGGGAAAAAAGCGGGATCTCCTCGCCCTTTAAGCCCTTGGGATACCCGGAACCATCCCAGCATTCGTGATGACCGTACACGCCGTTGGCAAGGTCCAGTGTTTCCTGGGACAGATTCAGGATGCGGTATCCGATGGCCGGATGCTGTCTCATCATCTCATGCTCTGCTTCCGTCAGTTGTTCATGAGTCTTTTCAAGAATCGACTCACTTAAGGTGATCTTACCGATATCGTGGAGGTATGCTCCGTCCCGCAGTTTTTTAATTTCTGTCTCAGGAAGCCCCATAGCCATTCCGATCCTTTCGCACAGCTTGCTGACTTCTTCTGAATGTTTTTTCTCCCATGGGCTTTTCATATGAAGAGAAGTAATAATGCCGTTAATTGCGTGAATTCCAAAGTTTATGGAAGAAATGCTCTTCTCCTTATACATCTCGTTCTCTGCTGTCTCCAGGATCCGTTCAATCTTCTGCCAGTGCTTGGCCTTTGTTCCAATTCCCACTGCAACGCTGCATGACACCATGTTTACCTTTTCCACTGAAACCTGTTTTTTTACCCTCGAAGCAATGGACTCCGCCTCTTCCCCTGACGTGCGGGGAAGCAGCATCGTAAATTCATCACCGCCGATCCGTGCGGCAACATCTCCTTCCCTGCAGTTCTTTTTCAAAACCTGGGCAACCTTAACAATGAATTCATCTCCGGCCTTATGCCCAAAGGTATCATTGATGAGCTTTAAGCCGTTTAAATCCAGAAAAATCAGGGAAACCGGCTGGTTCTGCTGCGTGTCTGCTTTCTTCATTTCCTGCTCAAAACGCCTCCGGTTTACCAACCCGGTCAGAGGATCATGATAGCTTAAAAAGCGGATCTTTTCCTCCCCCTTCTTTCGCTCGGTAATATCGGCAAAGGTTATGACATACCCAACATGCTTTCCTTCCCTTAATTGGGGCAGAGCGCGGTACTCCGCATCAAAGCAGGTACCGTCGGAACGCCTAAGCACACCGGTTCTTTCCCCTTCATTCTTTTCAGGACTAAGAAAATCAGTAAAAAACCGCATATCACTTCCCAGTAATTCCTCAGGCTTTGAATATCCCAGAAGGCGTAGACAGCTTTTGTTGCAGAATGTGAATCTTCCATTTAAATCTGTACCTAATATAGCTTCCGCTGCGGTATCCAGTATGAGCTGAAGCTGGGACTGACTCTCCCTTAATATCTCATTTGCCTTATTTAACTCCTTGGTCCTCATTTCAACAATACATTCCAGATGCTTGACCATATCAAGCAGATTATCTGCCAGGCGGTTAAATACATTGGATATTCTTCCTATTTCATCATTCCTTACGATCTCCGCTCTTTGCTCTAAATTCCCTGCAGAAATGTTCTCCGCAATGGCCAGTAAACCATTGATAGGCTTATATAGCCTTCGGATGATCAAGAAAAAAACACTTATGGAAAGAGCGCCGGCAATAACAGCCAGTTCCGCCGAAACCCCGATATTCCGGTTCAGTTCTGCAGCCAGAAAACTTCCCGGAATCAGAGAAATAATGATCCAGTCAATACCTTCTTTCCGGTATTCCTGTACGTTCGCATACCAGTCCGTTTCTCCCGCCTTCCATGAGAAATCTGAATTCTGGGATTTAAGATACTTCTCGTAACTGTTCTTCCAGGCCGGAAGGGAAAGGTCCTCGATCGTATTTCTTTTCAGTGATCCGTCACCAGCTGCGGCATAATTATCCTCCCCCATGGAATTCGCAATTAAATACAGGGTATCTTTCTCTATAACAGACACATGCCCCTTGAAACCGGCGCCCTCATTTTTCAGATAATCCCCAATATCAGAAAGAAGCATATGGGCCCCTAATATACCCTTAAGCGTTCCTTCCTCATCATAGACAGGACATGAAACAGTCACTGCCAGGTCATTGATGATGAAATCTCTGTATGCAGGTGAAAAAACAGGCCCCTTCTCTTTTTCAGCCGCCTGATACCATTCCTGCAGCCTGGGATCAAAGGTGCCTGCGTTTTGTATCAACGCCCCTGCTGTCATATCCTCATTTACATTGCAGCGCCAGATTTCTCCGCCTGTTTCATCATTATTCTTTATAAGATCCAGTTCCCCCTTTTTATTTCTGAGGGCCCCATAGTATTCTCCATCAACCGTTGCATATGTAAAACTGTAAATCTCTTTTTCATAAGATTCTAAAATGCCAATAAAAAAAGAGTTGCGACTCTTTTCATTAAAAAAATCAATGGTTTTATTTTCAATCAACTTTTTCCCTAGCTCATTTGCCGTAACTGGAACCCTGATAAATGAATTCATCTTTTTAATCACATCCTGATTCATCTCTTCAGAAATCCCGGCAGTCTCTCTGGTTATGGAAGATTGCCAATTGTTCAAAACAAGATTTTCAATGGTCACCAGGGACAAAAGGAACAGACAGATAAATGTGACGATTGTCACATTTTGGATTGACATGCTTTTTCGTGGTCTTCGTAATCTCATCTTCCTGATCGCTTCGGTTAAACGTACCCTTTCCTGCATGGCTCATTCCTTTATTACTTGCCGGCTGGCCCCGCATAAAATAAGTATAACTATTTCTTTTGTAAAGTTCAACCTGAAAATATTTGCACGTAAAATGGCCAAAACCCTTATAATTCGTAGCAAGTAACAGGAAAAGCAACGTATTGCAAAACATTTTTTGTTTTTTCTGTTAATAAGCCATCAACTACGACATATGTTATTGGTAGAACAATAAAGGAGATTTCCTATGATTACTGAACAGCAATATGTAATCCTATCACTAGAGCTAAATATGTTTTTTGGGCGCATCATGAAAGAACATTCCTTATTCCTGGAGGCCGGCTTTACTCCAGCCAATCCTGACTTTTCCAAAGTTGCAGATCAATACAAGCAGCAGTTTGAGACTATTTTACATAATGCTGTAGTGTTGGGGAATGGAATCATCAGCCCACTAGTGGCGTCCTCCGGTGAAATCGTCACCGATTACACCCTTGGCAGCGAACAAAAAACTCAATACTTCACCGGCATAGCCATCAATCAGGAGATCACGAGGCTGGAAGAAGCACTTTATGGTGAAGCCAATCCCTTGATTACTCCTGCATTGGTACAGCAGGTAAGTCAGCTAAATGCCCTCGTCAGACCTATGCTGGAGGGACTTATCGGTTTCAAAACAGGATTATTGAATGATGTATTATCCTGTCGTATGTTCACGGCAAACTACCCACTGCTCATTGATCATATCTTACGTGAAGCCAAATTGTATCATAGCCATTTAGTCGCACTGGAAAACCGGCAGAATCCAGAGGAAAACCTAAAAGAAACCGAGCTGTTCTGGGATCAGATTATGATGGAACATGCATTATTTATCCGGGGTTTGCTTGATCCAACGGAATGCGACCTCATAAATACAGCAAATGATTTTGCCGGGGAATATAATGATATAATGCGGGCGGCAATGGCGGCTACTGATATGACCATTGACAGCGTAACGGATACAACCTTGCAAAAAACTCAAAAGTACAGGGATTTCAAAGAAGCTGGTACAAAAGGAATCAATGAATGCAAAATACGCAGTATTATTTTACCTTTGTTGGCGGATCATGTGTTACGTGAATCAAACCATTATATCCGGTTGCTTCGACAAATGTCTTAATATTCTTTAAAATAGATTCTACTCTATACTTCTAATAGAATAGGGCGCGTACAGCGGCCATTCTTGCATATTTTTCATAGGGGCAGTGCTATGCACTGCCTCTAAATTATCTTCATGCGTATATTCCATTAATAATCAGAATTCACCATTTTTAAAGGGAAGCCTTTCAGTATTCCATTTAAAAGGGAATTTAATGGGGTCATTTAGGAAAACATCTAAAGGTTATAAGATTATTATCAGGATCTAAGAAACTCATATTTTTTGCACCCCAGGGTCTTAGGGTAGGAGGAGTAACAATTTTAATGCCAAATTTCTTTAATCTTTCAAATTCGGCATCTACATCATCTACCGTAAATGCAATACAAATGTTATGAGCATTGATCTTTCTCTCTATCCCATCATTGTAGACAGTCAGTGTTGTTTCCTCTGATATGATAAATTGATGAATATTATCATCACTGCCGTTATCGATATTAAATAACATCTTATAAAAGTTTGATAATCGGATAACATCGTTTGTAAATAAGCATACTTCTCCTACTTTCATTCATGCTCCCCCTGTATTATGTAAATGATACTTATAAGTAGAATATCACAAGTTATCTGTATGACTATAATTACTGCAATGGTTTATATGCAACACCATCCATTTGACATAAACAATTTTCACTGACAAACTCAGTCGTTGTTGTCATTCTTGCGGGCGATCCATTTTTGAAATATTCTTTAAAAACATCAGCGGCTAATCGAAAATCCTTAATATCTCTGAGATAAAGATTTATCTGTACCACATCATCCAGAGTAGCATCAATAGAAGCAAGCGTATTCTCCATGCTTTCAAACGTCTTTTGCATTTGGTGGATGATATCTTCTTTATCATGCCCGCCTCCATGGTGCGCCAGGAAAATGTAATCCCCAGCTATAACACATGACGAACAGGTATCATCCCCGCAATGGGTTGGCATTCTTCTGATCATTTTAAAATCTCCTTTCCCAAAACAGAACTAGTGTTCTTCTACTATAACATATCAGCTATCTATATTCAATTGGTGACATACTCCCACCACTTAGCACCACATTTGGGATCTACCAAATGCTTATGCTAGAAGTGAGGGCTTCTTGCTCAAGTAACCTAACGGTTACAGTATCAACAAGCTATCCCCGTGTGCCCCACGGTTTCTTTTAGCCGTTTATGCCAATACTAATATTCCTTGTTTCTTGATATTGCGTGCAGCATTTACATCTCTGTCACATATGAAACCGCATTCACATTGATACATGCGTTCCGACAGAGACAATATTCTTTTACTTTTCCACAGCTAGAACAGGTTTTACTGCTCTCCAAAATTCTTTATTCATGCTCTTACTCTTCCTTAAGTATCCTTATTCATTTTACATGAACTAACTTTACTTCATCGATCTTCTTGATGGTATCTTCAAGAACAGCTTGTCTTAACGATATTAAATAATCAGAGAACGCAACCTTATCATCCGCGTAGGTTAAGTTGAGCTCAAATTCTTTCGGAATCCAAGTAGTCAAATCGGACATATTGTGCTGAATCAATGCTTCAAGGCCATCAATAGCTTTATAAATTTGAGCTTCAACTGATTTACGCTCAGTCATTTCCTCATAAAGTTCCCGCATTTCTACTTCATATTCCTTCGGTAAGGAACGAACCCAGTTATATAACAGATTTTTTTCGGTCTGCTCATGGGCCAGGTTCTTTTCAAAAGCAGGTATATCTCCAGTAAAGCATTCTCCCAAGTCGTGAATAATGCACATTCTGATAACCTTATCCATATCAGCTTCGGGGAACTCATCCCTCATAAAAAAAGCCATCAGGGTCATCATCCAACTATGTTCTGCAACACTCTCGTGTCTGCCATTGGTAGTATAGCAATGGCGAGTTGTATCTTTGAGCTTTTCAGCAACCAATAATGCATCCAATAATTTTCTTGCTTCCATATTCATTCCTCCCGATTAATACTCATTTTCTAAAATAAGGATACACCAATAACTACTAACTATCAATATTTATATTAGTACAGAAAAAATGATATCTATCTTATATCTCTCCGGCTTTGACACTGCCAGTCGGGACGGAAGGTTTTGTAATGCCGCTTCTTATGTGTAATTATAATTATCAATACAGCTATCTTTACAAACTATCGATATTAAGTTTTCAACTCAGTTTTAATACTAAATCTTTTAATTCAAAATTACATTTTTTCATTTACACCTATTAACCGTATATCATAAATCCCTTTAGATATTCTTTCCTCTGAATATCTATCAAAGATACATCATTTATATATAAATCTATCATGCTAATATCTCTTAAAATTTCAGATTAACTTTTTAAAAAATTTATACTTTTATTACCCTCATTTTATATTGCTTTGTTATCATACTTGTAATATTGGAGGTTTACAAATGAAAACCAAATTAACTAATTCAATAGCTAAAGGACACGTAGGCTACGGTACTGGTCCGGGCATTATCGAGCACTTTGAATATGAGTGCCCATGCGGAAAAGGCAAAATCTTAGAAGAACACAATTTTATACCTGGATTTGAAGAACATGCTGTTCATATTTATTGTAGCGATTGCTGCAATAAATATGAACTTAACACCGACCTTGGTGTTCGTAGTTGGAATTTAAGAAAAAAAGGTTACACTTTAGGTTAATTTCTTATTCCTTGGCCGAAGCCATAGCTTCGGTCACTCTCAGTTTTCATGATTTATGATGAAATTTATAGACCCGCATTATGCTTACCAGTGGAATTTTATTCTAATTAATGGGAACGTATACGTCCATATAGTGGACTCCATCTATATCATATTCTTCTTCGAATGCAAGTCTGTTCTCCCATGTTGATGTTTTTGCAAAATCCAAAAGCATATGGTATGCTTTTGGTATGCTCTCAAATGAATTACTGTGCGGATTTGTTATTGTAATCATTGCATAAGTATCCTTTTCTATATAAGCGATTTCAGCCCCCTCACACTTTGGGACAAAATTATCTGGTATAACGTAGGCAGCAACATAGCCCCTTAGCCCAAACTTTTCCTGCTGTTCTTTTGTAACAAACGGAAAATCCCAACCAACCCGTTTTCTTTTGTAGCCTTCAATATCAAATAAGCCGCTTTTTCCCGCCCACTTATCCATATATTCAATGACATCGTTTTCAGGAGCGGGGCTGATAATAACATATCTAGCTACCTTAAATCTTTCAAGTGTAACGGTTTTAATTTCACTATAAATATTTTTGTCCATTTTATTTACCTCTACAAATATAAATATATAAATAATCTACAGTTACAATTGCTAAACTAAATTCCGTTTTAATTTATTTAATAATACAGCAACCCCTTCTAACTATCAATATCAAATGTGAAATAATACGATTATTCTAATTTTCCAAGCTTAACAGATACTTGCTACTCTTCCATGCAATCACACTTAAAGAATCAGTGGTAATTTTTCTTGCTTCTCTCGCTGTAAACATCATACTATCTCCATTCAATATCGTACTATATAAGAGTAGGG
>DFCS01000002.1 GCA_002367105.1 Hungatella sp. UBA3048 | reverse complement strand
AAATGTTCTCCTACTCGATTGTCTTAATGTAAAATTTAATCAGATTTTTGCAGTTGATTCCCTGATCACCAGTTCTGCGTCCAGGATCAATGATTTTGGGGAGCTGGAGGGATTCTCCATCATCTCCAGAAGCATCTCACAGGCAGTATACCCAAGCTGCAGGCAGGGCTGGTTGACTGTTGTGATGGAAGGACAGGTCATAGTGGAAAATTCGATGTTATCAAATCCCACCACCATGATGTCCTTGGGAACGTTGAGTTTAAAACGCTTTGCGGCCCGGATGACGGCAGCTGCAAATATATCGGAGACCACAAAGAAGGCGTTAGGTCTTGGCTCACTGTTTAATAAACGGCAGATGGCAGCGTAAGCCATCTGGTAGTTGATCTCCGGAAGCTGTATGATCCAGTTTTGAGGGACAGAGATTTCCGCTTTTTTTAAGGCGCTCAAATATCCCTCCTGCCGCTTTACCGCATACTTAAAGCTTAAAGGCCCATTGATGAGGGCGATCTTATTGCAGCCGCAATTGTAAAGATATCCGGTGGCTGCCTCTGCAGCGGAAAAATCGTCAATGCTGACATAAGGGTAACCTGCGGCGTCTTCGTTGTACTCACAGCACTGCACCAGAGGGGTGATGGCGCGTATCTGTTTTAACTGTTCTTCCGATGCCCGGTTCAAAAGGATGGAACCGGCAGCGTTGACCCGGTGGAGCAGATTGCAGAAATTGCGGATGGAACTCCGGTCCAATGGTGATTCATTGATGAGTAGATGACAGCCATGGGCTTTTGCAGAGACTCTGGCCCCTTTTATAACTTCCTGATAGAAAACATTTTCAATTCCCGGAATATTCAAAACAATCAGCGGCTGTTCTTCGATGGAGGGCGGAGCGGTGGATTCAAAGGCATAACCAAGAGCTGCCATAGCGCTTTCTACCCGTTTGGCAGTATCTGCCTTGACCTGCTCCCTGTGATTTAACACACGGGAGACGGTGGCCGGTGAAACCCCCGCCTGTCTTGCAATATCTTCTATTGTAATTTTTTCCTGTTTCATTCCCCTGTTCTTCCTTTGCTTAGTTCTTACTTTTGTTTATATCATGAGAAAGGCTTATTGTAAATATAAAGTTTTCATGGTTATGAAAAGTTTTCAGAAAATCTAGAGGGCAATTGTGCAGAATGATTATATTATCACAATAGAATCTGGATATAACATGGAAAAACTATTAATAACGACCAAAAACTTGAAAATAACGCAAAAAAATGTTAAAATCACTTTGAAAAAATGAAAGAAATGAAAAGCAATATGAAAGCCAATCAGAAGAGGAAGGAACATGCTATGAAGGTAGGAATCATTGGGTGCGGAAGGGTCGCACAGACAAGACACATCCCTGAATACGGGGCGCATCCCGGGGCCCAGATTGCAGGCTATTATGATTTCAACGAGGAACGGGCGAGGGAGCTGGCTGCAGTTTACGGCGGAACGGTATATGATTCTGCAGATGCTTTGCTGGCTGACCGGGGAATTGATGCGGTTAGTATCTGTACGGCCAATCATACACATGCGGAAATTACCATCAAGGCCCTTCGGTCTGGAAAGCATGTACTTTGTGAAAAGCCTATGGCTGTAAGCCTTGAGGAATGTAAAGCAATGGTACACGCGGCAGCAGAGAACAACCGGCAGCTGATGATCGGACAAAATCAGAGATTTGCCAAAGCTCATGTACGGGCAAAGGAGCTTCTTTTAGCAGATACAATCGGAAAGGTCCTCACATTTAAGACCACATTCGGGCATGGCGGGCCGGAAACCTGGAGCATCGATGGGGCAAACAGCTGGTTTTTTGATAAAGAAAGGGCTTCCATGGGAGCTATGGCTGATCTGGGAGTTCATAAGACGGATTTAATCCAATATCTTCTGGGTCAGAAAGTTGCAGCTGTGACTGCCCAGCTGTTCACTCTGGATAAGAGATATGAGTCAGGAGAGCTGATCGGCGTGGATGACAATGCCATCTGCATCTATGAGATGGAAGGTGGTGCCATAGGAACCATGACAGCCAGCTGGACTTATTATGGCAGGGAAGATAATTCTACAGTTCTTTATGGGACCAAGGGGATCATGAAGATTTATGACGATCCGGAACACTCCATTTCCGTAATTTTAAAAAACGGGGAGAGGATCTTATACGACATTGATAAGATACAGACCAATGACAATCAAACAAAATCCGGGATTATTGATGCATTTGTGGATGCCCTGGAGGCGGGGATGGAGGTGCCTGTCAGCGGGGCTGATGTATTAAGCGCCATGGAAACTGTGTTTGCCTGCCTGGAGTCAGGCAAGGAGAAACGAAGGATCGCCATTGGGAAAAAGGGGGAAAGGTAGCATGAAACTGGGATTTGTCAGTGCGATTCTGGCTGAATGGACTTTTGAGGAAATGATCGATACGGCGGCGGCCTTGGGCTTTCAGTGCGTGGAAGTGGCTTGCTGGCCCCAGGGAAAGGCAGAACGCAGATATGCGGGAGTCAGCCACATTGACGTGGCAGGTTTAACAGAGGATAAGGCGGAGTACATAAGAAACTACTGCAAAGAACGTAACGTGGATATTTCCGCCCTTGCTTTTTATCCTAACGTAATGGAAGAGGATGAGGAAAAAAGGCAGGTCAATATCTCCCATCTTAAGAAGGTGATCGATGCAAGTGCCTTACTGGGCGTTCGTCTGGTGACCACGTTTATCGGCAGGGACCAGACAAAAACCGTGGAAGAGAACTTAGAGCTGGTAAAAGAAATATGGCCGCCAATTCTTGCCCATGCAGAGGAAAAAAATGTGCGGATCGCCATTGAAAACTGCCCCATGCTGTTTGGCAGGGAGCAGTGGCCCGGCGGGCAGAACTTAATGACATCACCGGCGAACTGGGAAAAGATATTTGAAATCCTGCCCAATGAAAATCTTGGGATCAATTATGACCCTTCCCATTTTGTCTGGCAGATGATGGATTATATTAAGCCTCTTTACCAGTTCCGGAACAAGATTTTTCACGTCCATTATAAGGACATTAAATTGTATGAGGATGAGTTGAAGAAGGTGGGGACCATGGCATATCCTCTGGATTATATGTCGCCAAAGCTTCCCGGCCTTGGGGATGTGAACTGGGGAAAATATGTCAGCGCATTAACGGATATCGGTTATGACGGGTTCACCTGCATAGAAGTAGAAGACAGGGCGTTTGAGGGCTCCAGGGAAAAAATCCTTGATAGTCTGAAACTGTCTAAGAAGTATATGGACCAGTTTATCATTTAGGTTAAGGCAGCAAAAATGCTTTGATAGAGAAGGAAAATGTAAAAGGAGGATCAGTAATATGAAAAAAGCAGCAGCAATTATTTTGGCGGCATTGGTGGCGGTAGCAGGAACTGCATGTTCTCAGGTAAAACCGGCAGACACCACAACAGCGGCAGCAAAAACGGAGTCAACAACGGCGGAAACCGCGAAAGAAACAGAAGCCGTTAAAGAAGGTACCCATATTTATGTTTTAACTGTACCAGAGGATCATGGCTGGACTGGTTCTGTGGCAACCTTTGCAAAACAGAAGATCCAGGAAGTAAATGAAAACGGCACTTACACCGCGGAACTGATTACCTCAGCCAATGCGGCAGAGCAGATCCGGAACATCGAGGATATCGTTTCCAAGGGAGAAAAGAATATTGCAATGGTCATCCAGCCGATTGATGATACGGTGCAGTCCGCCATTCAGGGCGTGATAGACGCAGGGATCCCCTATGTGGCATTTGACCGGATCATTGACGGCGTGTCCGGTAAGGCTGTGACGAATGTAAAAGGTGATAATTCCGGCATCGGCGCAGGTGCTGCTGCTTATTTTGTTTCTCTGGGACTTACACCGGGAGAGCCGATCTACGTTTATGAAGGCGACACTTCTTCCGTTACCACACTGCGGAATGAGGGCTTTACCAAATACTTAACAGGGGAACTGGAATTTGGCGGAGAAGTCATAAGTGCAGACAAAAAATGGAGCCAGGATGACTTAAAGTCCATTACATATTCCGGAGCAATGAACTGGAGCCGTTCAGATACAAAAACATCCTTTGAATCCCTGATGGGAGACAGCAAAAATGCCAAGATCAAATGGTTTTATGCAGAAGATGATGAGCTTGCAATGGGAATCTTAGAGGCTCTTTCCGGAGGCGGAATTGATGAGGCTACCAAGGATACCTTCCTTTCCGGCAAACCGGTCATTACAGGCTGCGGCGGCCTTGATGAACTGTACGAAGTACTTCGGGGAAAAACCTATGAGGATATTGCATCAAAATGCGGAGGCATCATGTCAGTAACCTACAGCCCATCCATGATTCAGACAGCAATTGAAGACATGGTGGATTACTTAGATGGAAAACAGGTGACCCAGGATCATGTGATCGCCTGCGAAAATGTAACATCAGAAAATGTAACTGAGTACCCATCCTTTTAGAAATATTGGTCTGAGGGACAAAAGGGGCCGTTCGTCACTTTCGGAACGGCCCCTTTTATAAAACCGGAGGTTGAGAGATGAGTTTATTGGAAATGAGTGGGATCAGCAAGGCGTTTAACGGAGTCCAGGTATTAAAGGGGGTCCGCTTAACGGTCGAACAGGGGGAGGTCCATGCCCTGCTTGGAGAAAACGGAGCAGGGAAGTCGACTTTGATGAACGTGCTGACAGGAGTATTTCCCAAAGACAGCGGAACCATTGCATTTGACGGAAAAGAGATCGACACCATCACCATCAGACAATCGGAGGAACTGGGAATTGCCTTTGTCCATCAGGAATTAAATCTGTTTAACGATTTAAAGGTCTATGAAAACATTTTTCTGGGGAAAGAGTACCGCAACAGGCTGGGAAAACTGAACAAACGAAAGATGATGGAAGAAACGGAGGGATTATTCCATGAGCTGGGAGTTGACATAAATCCAGGTGAGCTGGTGGCCAATTTAAAGACCAGCCAGAAGCAGATGCTGGAGATTGCAAAGGCGCTGTTCTTTAAGGCAAAGCTGCTGATCTTGGATGAACCTACCACTTCCCTCAATAACGATGAAGTAAAGCATTTGTTTGGCATTGTCAATCATTTAAAAAAGACAGGAACCTCCTTTATTTTTATTTCCCACAAAATGCCGGAGATTTTTGAACTGGCTGACCGGTATACTGTATTCCGTAATGGGGAATTCATAGGAGACGGCGCCATTGGGGATACAACTCCGGAAGAAGTAACAGTGCTGATGGTTGGAGAGAATTATTCTGCAAGAGAAGTCTATGAAAAGAGAAGACCCGGAGAAGTGGTTCTGGAGCTTCATGATTTTTCAGGCCCTGGATTTGAACGGGTATCCCTGAAGGTCAAAAAAGGCCAGATCATCGGACTGACCGGACTTCAAGGCTCCGGAAGCAGCGAGCTGATGCAGTGTATGTTCGGGGTTACTGAGGCTATATCAGGAGAAATGAAGATCAGGGGAGAAAGGGTGCCATCCCATTCGATCCATAAGGCTATGGAGTCAAAAATCGCCATGCTTGCTGCCAACCGGAAAGAAAATTCCGTCATCCCGGACATGAATCTGCTGGAAAACATGTACTTAGCGGAGCATACCTTATCGGCACGCAGACCTCACATCCAAAAGCGGAAGGAAGAAGAGCGGTTTGAAACGTTTAAGACCCTGTTAAATATCAAGGCCAGAAGCAGCTCCGATTCCATTCTATCCTTAAGCGGCGGAAACCAGCAAAAGGTATTTATTGCCCGGTGGCTGAATACGGATGCGGATATCCTGCTGTTTGATAATCCCACACAGGGCATCGACGTAGGAGCCAAGGCTGAGATTTATAAGCTGATACTAGAAATGGCAAAAAAGGGAAAGACCATTCTCATCAACACCCTGGAAATACCGGAGATCCAGAAGGTAGCTGATTTCTGTGCTGTTTTTTACAATGGAAGAATGATCAAGATTCTGGAGCACGAAGAAATCAATGATACTACGGTCATGCTGTATTCTACAAATGCCGTGAACCAGGAAATAGGAGGATAAAGAAATGAAGGCAGGAGAAAAGAAAAACGGAGTGTCCCTTGGGGTTTTGTCCAAATGGTGCGGGGAATTCAGTTTTATTATCGTATTTGTACTGATCTTTTTGGTATATGCCCTCACCAGCAACGGGTTGACCTGGAGCGGCACCATGAATATTTTCCGCCATTCGGCTGTGGTGGGGATCATCGGTCTGGGAATGGGGTTAGTATGTATGACCGGGGAAATCGATTTATCAGTAGGTTCCATGCTTGCATTAAACAGCGGGCTGTCGGTTATCATGTTTAACATCACAGATCATATTCTGATGACATTATTGTTTGCCATTTTATTCGGTGCAGCATGCGGCTTAATCAACGGCCTGCTGGTGGGATATATAAAAATGCCGGCCTTTATTGTTACATTAGCGACCATGCTGATCTTTCGTTCCTTTGCCCAATATATCTGTCAGCATATCGATAAGGCTCTGGCAGGAGGCGGAAGCAGTGTGTACCGGATGATCAAGGAGATGTCTTCTTATCAGCCATTTTACGGTCTTGGAAACGGAAAGATCCTTACCGTTCCCATTGTGGGACTGATCCTGATTTTAATGACAGCATTATTCGTTTACATAACGACAAGCACCAAGTACGGAAAAAAGGTATATGCAGTGGGGAGCAATGCGAAGGGAGCACAGATGGCTGGGATCAATGTGAGTCTCATGAAGGTTTCCGTATTTGTTCTTGCGGGAATCCTGACAGGGCTTGCCTCCTTTTTATGGGTGGCCATGAATGCCTCCTCTGATCCGGCCACAACCGGAAGCAGCTATGAAATGTATGCCATTGCGGCAGTTGTATTAGGCGGCATCAGCATGTCCGGAGGAAAGGGCAAATGCCTGGGAATCTTATTTGGAGCCATGTCCTATACAATCATTGACAAAATTATCGTTGCACTTAAGATGGATTCTCTCATCAATGATGCAATCAAGGGAATCATCCTGATTCTGGTAATCGTGGTTCAGATCTTAGGGCCGAGGATTAAGGAAAGGCTGACAAGACATAAGGAAAGGGTCTCATAAGAATTATTGACTATAATAAGAGCAAAGGAAGGGGATTTGTTTATCATACCAGCGGGGAAACTGGTATCATCAACAAATGCCCTTTTTCCATCCGGTAATTTTGCCCGGACGTTCCCTCGGAAAACCGGGAGTTAGTAAGAAGAATTTGCTTTTCCCGGTGACTTTATCATAATATATTTAAAATATAACTGGTAAAACTTTTTTAAAAATATGTTAACATTAAAAAAGGGTTTATTTTCTTTAATTATGTGATATAAAAAAGGGTTCCCAAAAGTAAACTACTTTTGGGAATCATGTTCATCTCTCAATTTTCTTCTATGTTTTTCTATGAATATTGCAATCGCCGATATTACAATTCCACAAATCAACATTTTGCCGATATAATCTTTATTTAATCCCCAAACTCCCCCTATTAATACACTAAGAACTATGATAACCACTCTGGCCTTTTTTTTGTAATATTCTATTTCTGACCGGCTCATAATTTTCCCCTCGTTATCGATAGGAGCATTGAAATAGATAATGACAGATGCAGCCAGCCAACATATAAGATATACCTTATCGCTAAAGTTTTGCCTGTAAAACAACAGACCAGAAAAAACCGTCAAACATGATACAAAGTAGCAGCCCATTCTCGTCTTGGCATGATAGCCGCCTGCATTTACCCGAATTGGATAAAAGGCACACGCCATAACAAACAAATCAAAGACTTGCTGCATCATGACTGCAATAGTTATATAAGAAATATAGTGTATTAATTTTAAAAGAAGACATTCTATTCCGAAATCATAGACATCCTGTTCTGATTCTATAATAATGCCGTCTCTGACCATGCTTCTTGATATGTAACCAACTATTCTTTTCATTATTCCGTCGACTTATTACACATGAAATTTAACTAAATGTTCTTTTTGAACTTTGCAACGCTCTCAGGCATTTTAGGTTGATACCCAATGCAAATACAGGCTGAGTTCGCCTCCTTCTTAGATGTGGATAATGCCGCTTTTGAAAGTAAAGTTAAAGCTGTTTCTTTGAAATTTTTCTTCATTTTAATCTTCCTTTCTTGTGTAATTTATAGTTATGTTTTAATTATAGTCAAATACCATCTGCTTTCAATATTTGAAGCACGAAAGACGATTTTTTTGCACGAAGTAGGCACTTCAACTGAAAACGCTCCGTCTGCCCATTCCTACATATTTATCAATACATTACACTGGAATATTCCATTTTCACTGCTCAGATTCATAGAACCTTCGTACTTTTCTACCGCGCGCTCAACATTGCTTAATCCGATTCCGTGATTTGCTCCCTTTTGAGATACCGGCCTGCCCTCATTCCATCTGTCGATGTTATTAGAAGTATTTTCAACTTTTATTGCTATCATTTCATAATAAGGGCTGATTTTTAACTTAATCCATGGTGATCCGTTCACTTGTGTACAAGCTTCAATGGCATTATCCAGTAAATTTCCAAAGATTGTAGTAATATCCATTGGATTCATGAAGCTTAAATCAACATTGCCTATTTCATATTGCAGATCGATATGCAGTTTTTCTGTGTTTTGTATTTTATCATTTAAAAGTATGTTTAAAATCCCATTATTGGTCAGCTGTTGTGGGAGCAAAGGCTTTAAGATTGTATTGATCTCTTTGATGTAATTAATTGTACCTTCTTTATCATCCCCATGATACAGTCCTTCCATGACCGCTATATGCTTGTCAACATCATGAAGTATGCTAAGAGATTCCTGATGCTTTTTTTCCTGATGTAAATAATATTTATACTGCATAGTCGCCTGCTGTTCCAATAACTCCAGTTTTACCTTTAATTGATAATTATCCTCCATAAACCGTATGAAATATAAAAAATACATATCTGCAAATATAATGAATCCCATGTTGATTAACAGAATAAGCCCCATACCTTCTCCCCTTATTTTCCCGAAGGAAACTCCTATTACAACCATGTTCATAAAACTGTAAATGGCAATAATAAAATGAAGTACATACTGTGATTTGGTAAATTTGACTTTTTCGTTTCTCCCCCATATTGGAGAAATAAAAGTATAATACATAAACAGCAATACAAACATTGAAAATGTCATATTAAGAAAGGTTTCCACTCCCGGTTCCAATGAAGGCATATGCATTTTCCAGAACATAAAATCAAGTAAGGCTACCCCTGCGGCTTCGCACACTGCAAATACCAACACCATAATTTCTGATTCTAAAACCCTTCGCATGGGTTTGTCAAAATCATCAAAATATAAGAAATAGCTTACTAAACCATATGAAATGACCCAACTCAGCATATTTACCAATGGCTGCTGCATTAAATTGATTCCCATTAAAAATATGCTGACGCCTATTTGAACGAGAAAATAGAAATGTTTATTATGAAATGCCTTTTTATGCCTGCTGCCCATAAATTGAAATATAACGATAGTTGTAACCAGACACGATACTATGATTCCGGATAAAAACAATATATTATTTTCCATAGTTAAATACTCCTGTGAACGTAATTATTTAACTGCTCTTTAAAGGCAATTACCCGCTTTTGTGATAAGGGTAACCTTTCTCCCGTATTCAAATAGACCATATCTCCTTTTACTTTTGCTACATGTTCAAAATTTACAATCACTCCGCGGTAACAGGTTCCAAAGCCATATATTTCCATCCTCTGCTCTACATCTGTCATTGTCCCAATATACTCATACGTTTTCTTAATTGTTTTTACTCTGATTTTACGTGCAGTTTTTACATATTCAAAATAAAGAATTTTTGAAACCGATACATTAATTGCAGGGTATTCTTTTTCCCCGCTCTCGCTTATTTCTGTTACATTTGACAATACAATCTCAATATCATTTCCTCGATCCAATCCTATGACCTGTACCAGTTCGCTGATATGATCTAATAATTGTTCCTTTTTAACAGGTTTTGACAAATAAGCAAATGCATGTGCACGATTAATTGCATCACTGCAGTATCCATTAAACCCCGTAATATATATGATCCTGACCTTTCTATTTCTCTGGTATAGTTTCATTCCCGCTTCAATTCCATTCATTCCTCCCATAGAAATATCCAGAAAAACGAAATCAAAGCTTACAGAGGAGGCTGTCAGATCCTCACCAGAATGAAACAGTTGAATGCTGTAAAGAATTCCGTGATCTTTCATAAATTCTTCTACAAGCTGTTTAATTACCGCTGCTTCATTCTGTTCATCATCGCAAATTGCCACTTTAAACATAACCCCATCCTCCTAAAGCTTTATTCTTTTGTGTCTAGCAAGTATATCGGTATTCTACCTCCAATAAGTTAGATTGGCAAATAAAACACTTATATAAATCACTTATTTATTTATCCTCTTGAAGGATATAAGCGCATACATTTACTTTTTGGAATGGTTTTAGTATAATGTAGACAGTTTATAACCGAGACAGGAGAAGGAAACCATGAAAAAATATGATTATGTGCTGGTAGGCGGCGGCCTTTATTCCGGCGTTTTCGCATACCTGGCAAAGCAAAAAGGGAAAAAGTGCCTTGTGGTGGAAAAAAGGGAGCACATGGGAGGCAACATCTACTGCGAGGAAACAGAAGGAATCCACGTACACCGTTACGGAGCCCATATTTTCCATACCAGCAACAAGAAGGTCTGGCAGTTTGTCAATGAGCTGGCAGAGTTTAACCGCTATACCAACAGCCCGGTAGCAAATTTCAAGGGCGAAATGTACAACATGCCTTTTAATATGAACACCTTCAGCAAGATGTGGGGAATATCTACCCCTGCGGAGGCAAAGGCAAAGATCGAAGAGCAGAAAGCTTCTGTAACCGGAGAACCCCGGAACTTAGAGGAGCAGGCGATCAGCCTTGTGGGCAGGGATATTTATGAAAAGCTAGTGAAAGGCTATACGGAGAAGCAGTGGGGCAGAGACTGCAAGGATCTTCCTGCCTTTATCATCAAACGCCTTCCCGTTCGCTTTACCTATGACAACAACTACTTCAATGACTTATACCAGGGAATTCCCATAGGCGGATATAATGTGATCATTGAAAAGCTGTTTGAAGGCTGTGACGTGGAAATGGGCGCGGACTATCTGGAAAATAAGGAATATTATGATGGGCTGGGAGAACGGGTGATTTATACCGGAACCATTGATGCTTATTATGGATATCAGTTTGGAAAGCTGGAATACCGGAGCTTGCGGTTTGACACCCAGGTAGTGGATACGGACAACTACCAGGGAGTAGCAGTCGTTAACTACACGGACCGGGAAACTCCTTATACCAGGATCATTGAGCATAAGCATTTTGAATTCGGAACTCAGCCTAAATCTGTTATAACCCGGGAATATTCGGTGGACTGGACCGAGGGCATGGAGCCCTATTATCCGGTAAACGATGAAAGAAACCAGGAATTATTCTTAAAATATTCAGCTTTGGCTGAAACGGAAAATCATGTGATTTTCGGCGGACGGTTAGGAGAATATAAATACTATGATATGGACAAGGTCATTGAATCAGCCATGAACCGGGCAGAAAAGGAATTGGGCTAATCCTGATACAGGCATAGCTGTTTACTTTTTATGGCAGATATAGTACAATACTACGGAACCAGGGCTGGATTTTCCATGCCTTTAAACGTATGTAAACTGGAGGAATCTATGAACGTTGTATACGCTTCCAACGATAATTATGCCAGGCATCTGGCCGTATCCCTTTATTCCCTTTTGGATCATAACAGGGACATGGGTGATATCCATATTTATGTTTTGTCCATGAGCCTGTCCGAAGAGACGAAAGAACGGCTTAAGACCGTGGCAGATGGGTTTGGTCGGGAACTGACGGTCGTGGAGCTGGGAGATTTAAAGGAGCGCTTTTCCTATGAAGTTGATACGGGCGGTTTTGATTTAAGTATTATGGCCCGACTGTTTATGGGAGAGGTTCTCCCGGAGGTAACGGACCGTGTGCTGTATTTAGACTGTGATACGGTAGTGCTGTCTTCCTTAAAAAAGCTATGGGAAAAGGACCTGGGGACCTTCCTTTTAGGAGCGGTCATGGAACCTACCATATACCCTTCTATTAAGGAAGAAATCGGTCTTTTACCCGAAGCCCCTTATTTTAATTCCGGTGTTCTCCTCATTGATATGACCCGCTGGAGAGAGGAAAACGCCCAGAAGCAGCTTTTGGACTTTTACTGTTCCATGGGCGGGAAGCTGTTTGCAGGAGATCAGGATACCATTAACGGGGCTTTAAAGGGAAGGATAAAACCTTTATCTCCCCGATATAACTTTTTTACCAATTACCGCTATTACCGGTACAGCCATCTGGTACGGTTGTCTCCTGTGTATGGAAGGCTTGGGTCAAAAAGGTTTCTAGATGCAAAAAAACACCCTGCGATCCTCCACTTTATGGGGGATGAAAGACCCTGGAAAGAGGGAAATTTAAACCATTACCGCAGGGCTTATGACCATTATCTGTCACTTACGCCATGGGCCGGAACGCCTAAGGAAAAGGGAAGCCGTCTTTATATGGCTGCTTATCACCTGATGGATTACGCTACCTTTTTATGTCCTGCCGTGAGAGACTTTGTAAGCTCCAGGTTTGGGATGCAGGTAATCAATTCCAGAAAAGGTTCTTAAAGAGGAGCGGATATGAACATTAGCTGTATCATTCTTAATTATAATGACCCGGAAACCACTATAAGCCTGGTAAACTCCATAGTAAATTATAAAATACTGGATTCTGTCGTGATCGTGGATAACTGCTCCACCGATGATTCCGTATCAAGGCTTCAGGAAGTTGCAGGCGGAAAAGTCCATCTTATCTCCACAGAAAAGAACGGGGGATACGGTTACGGCAATAATCAGGGGATCCGGTATGCACATGGGACGCTAAAAGCTTCCCATGTGCTCATAGCAAATCCAGATGTTAAGGTTACAGAAGGATGCATACAGGCAATGAAGGATTCCTTTTTAAAGATAAGCCGTCTGGGAGTTGCTGCGGCAGTTACCAGGGATGGAATGGGAGAGGTGGCGCTGTCAAGCTGGCGTATTAACGGCCTGATGGGAGATCTTCTGGATACCGGCCTATTTACCAGGCGTATTTTTGCCCGCTGGCTGAATGACCGGCCGGAACTTAAGGCGGATTTAAAAAAGGAACGGTACGTTTATGTAGATGCTGTGCTTGGTTCCCTTTTTATGGCGGATATTAGTGCTTTGATGGAATGCGGTCTTTATGATGAAGAAGTTTTTCTTTATTATGAAGAAAAGATACTCGGATTTCAGCTAAAGAAAAAGGGATACGGGACGGTACTTCTTCTGAACCAGTCCTATGTACACCTTCATTCCGTGTCCATTAATAAAAATGTGAAATCTATATTAAAGAAGCAGGCAATTCTTCATAAGAGCAAGCTTCACTATTATAAAAACTATCTGGGGATCAACCGGTTCCAGGAATGTCTGGTAAAGGCTTTCCTGGCATTTCTCATGGCTGAGATCTGGTTTTTGACAAAGATCGTGGGATTGTCCTGGTAGAGAGGAAGGTGGAAAGGAGGAAACTGTATGGTTTCGGTGCTGCTTGCATCCTATAACGGAGAAAAATATATACGGGAGCAGCTGGAGTCCATTTTAAGCCAGACGTTTTCCGATTTATCCATCGTGATTTCCGACGATCTATCTACAGACGGTACCCCTGCCATTATCCGGGAATATGAAGAACGATATCCGGGCCGGGTGAGGAGCCTTAGGAACAGCGAAGGATCCGGAAGTGCCCAGAATAATTTCTTCCGCCTGCTTAAGCTGGCAGCTGATGAGTATATCATGTTGTGTGACCAGGATGATGTGTGGCTGCCGGATAAGGTTGAGGTCACTTTAAAAGAAATGAAGAAGCTGGAAGCGGAATGGGGAGAAGCGGTACCTCTTCTGGTCCATGGTGACTTATCGGTAACCGATAAGGAGGGCAGCATTCTTCATAAATCAATGGCGGAATACCAGAAGATCGCAGTTCATGACAACCGGTTCAGCCATTATCTGGTTGAGAATAACATTACAGGGAACACAGTTATGATCAACAAGGCATTTTTGGGATTCCTGGCTGATGTTCCCAGGGAATGCGTTATGCATGACTGGTGGCTGGGACTTTTGGCAAGCTGTTTTGGAAGGATTTCCTACATTGACCGTCCTCTGGTCCTTTACCGGCAGCATGGAGAGAATCAGATGGGATCCAAAAGCGGCAAGGAGCAGTATGCTGAGCGGATCCGGAATCAGGATGCGATCCGGGAAAATTACAGGAAAATGTTTGTGCAGGCACAGATGTTTTTAAAACTTTATGGAAATGAGATGTCCAGAGAGCAAAGAGAGATTCTGGAGCATTTTATCGGACTGCCCGAAAAAAACAGGGCGGAAAAGATTTATACGATTTGGAAATACAAATTAATGAAAAGCACCCTTATACGGACGCTGGGCCAGATGTTTTCAATCTGACCGGAAAATGGAGGATAACGCATGGACAACAAAGAGGACATATTAGTGACGAGGGCTTCCATGCCTTCCTATGAAGAATTTATAGAAGAGATCAAGCCGATCTGGGAAACTGCCTGGATGACGAATATGGGAGAATTTCATGAAGAACTGATGGAGCAGTTAAAGGAGTATTTAAAGGTACAGAAGCTTCTTTTGTTTGTCAATGGACATATGGCTCTTGAAATGGCGCTCCAGGCCATGAATCTATCAGGAGAGATGATCACCACCCCATTTTCTTTTGCTTCCACCACCCATGCCATTGTAAGAAATAACTTAACTCCTGTGTTCTGCGATATCCGGGAGGAGGATTATACCATTGATCCGGATAAGATTGAAGCGCTGATTACGGAAAAGACCACCGCCATTTTACCGGTTCATGTTTATGGAAATATCTGTGATGTAGATAAAATTGAAAAAATCGCGAAAAAACATGATTTAAAGGTAATTTATGATGCCGCCCATGCCTTTGGTGTAGAAGTAAATGGGAGAGGGATCGGGACCTACGGAGACGCCTCCATGTTCAGCTTCCATGCCACTAAAGTGTATAATACCATTGAAGGCGGTGCTGTAACCTTTCAGGATCCGTCCCTGGAGATTTTGTTCAATTATTTAAAAAATTTCGGCATCACTGGCAAGGAAACCGTGGAGTACATTGGCGGCAATGCAAAAATGAATGAGTTTCAGGCAGCTATGGGTATCTGCAACCTTCGCCATGTGAATGATAATATTGAAAAGCGCAGGCTTGTGGCAGAACGGTACCGGGAGCATTTGGCGGGAGTGCCGGGAATCCGCCTGATGAACCCCATAGAAGGGATCCGCCAGAATTATGCTTATTTTCCCGTAGCCTTTGATGGCTTTTCTTTAACACGAAATGAGGTATATGAGCTGCTGGCCGCTCACCATATCTTTGCGAGAAAGTATTTTTATCCTCTGATCACTGACTTTGAATGCTATCGGGAGCGGTTCTCAAATGTACATCTTCCTGTGGCAAAAAAAGCGGCAGACAGCGTACTGACACTGCCCTTATATGCAGAACTTTCCCTTGATCAGGTCGACCGTATCTGTGCCATTATTTTAGGAGCCAGATAGAGGAAAGGAAGGCGGTACCCTTACAGGGGTACCCATATGCCCTGGGAAACAGAGCGGAAAAGAGGAAATTATGAATACAGCACTTGTGACTGCGATTGGGTCATTTTCAGCAGATATTGTAATAAAAAATTTAAAAAAAGGCGGTTTCCGGGTAGTTGGCTGTGATATTTATCCGGCAGAATGGATTGCAGATTCCGGGAATGTGACGTCCTTTTACCAGGTCCCCCTTGCAACAGACGAGAAACGGTATGTGAACTCCATCCTGAAGATATGCAGGGAGGAACAGGCAAAAGTGCTGATCGTTCTCACGGATGCGGAGGCAGACGTGTGGAACCGCTACAGGGGCGAACTGGCTCTTGCTTCGGTGACATTATGTCTCTCATCGGAGGAAACCCTTCTTCTGTGCAGGGATAAAAGAGAGCTGTACCGTTTTCTTATGGATAAGGGAATAGGCAACCCTATTCCAACTCTGGAGCTTATGGAGGCGGACCCTGAGCGCCTTTCCTATCCTGCGGTCATCAAACCTTTTAACGGAAGAAGCAGTCAGGGGCTTCGCTATATTCAGTCCCTTGATGAGATGAAAGGCTTTCTGGAATGCGGAGACTCTGAGGGACTGATCGTGCAGCCCTATTATCAGGGAAGTATCATTACCGTAGACGTGGTAAGGCAGGCGGAAACAGGAGTGAGCGTTGCTGTATGCCGGAAGGAACTTTTGCGGACCCCGAATGGAGCAGGAACATCGGTACTGGTGTTTTTGGACCCGGTTCTGGAAGCCACATGCAAGGATATAGCCAATGCCCTCGGTATCAACGGCTGCGTGAACTTTGAGTTTATTCAGACAGAGGATGGATCATATCATATGCTGGAGTGCAATCCCCGTTTTTCCGGCGGCGTAGAGTTTTCCTGTCTGGCAGGATACGATTGTGTCACCAACCATTTAAGATGCTTTACCGGAGAGGCCATAGAACCCATAAATGGAATTACGGGCATGTATATTGCAAGAAAATATGAGGAATATATTATGGGAAGTAAAAAACAATGAGCGGCAGTTCCGAATCAAATATAATGGCCAGCATTAATTGTGTGACCTTTAACCATGGGGCTTATATCAGGCAGGCCTTAGACAGCTTCCTGATGCAGAAGACAGATTTTGAATTTGAGATTCTGGTCCATGATGATGCTTCCACCGATGGAACGGGGGATATCTTAAGAGAATATGCTGATAAATACCCTGATAAGGTGAAGCCCCTCATACAGACAGAGAACCAGTATTCTCAGGGAATCGACAATATCAGCGGAGCGTTTAATTTCCCCCGGGTCAGAGGAAAATACATTTTCATGTGTGACGGAGATGATTACTGGACGACACCGGATAAGATGCAAAAGCAGGTGGATTACATGGAGGCTCATCCGGACTGCACCCTTTGTATACACAGTGCTAAAATCAAACTGGTTGGAAAGGCTCTGACAGAAAAACAGATGCGTCCATACAGAGGAAACCGGGTGATCACGCCGGAAGAGATCGTGGACAAGCCTTCCGGTTATGCCATGTCCTCCATGGCATTTCCCTCCCGCCTTGTGAAAGAACTTCCGGATTATTACGTGGATTGCCCTGTGGGAGATACTCCCCTGCAGATGATGGCGGCTGAAAAAGGGTACGGCTACTACATGGATGAACCCATGAGCGCCTACCGGGTGGGAGTGGCAGGCTCCTGGACCATGGAAGGAAAAAGCGGGAATTACGCCAAAAAGCAGAAGATTTACTGGGAGCGGATGAAAAAGGTATATGAGGAATTTAACGATGCCACAGAGGGCCGTTTAAAGGAAGCTGCGGACAGTGCGGCAAAACGGACTTATTACCTTACCATGGTCAATACCAGGCAGTTTAAGGAGATCGTGAACCCGGAGTACGCCAGGTATTATAAAGAATTGACACCAAGAACCAGGTTCTTTATTCAGGCCGAGTACCGGGCTCCGGGAGCTTATGGGCTGTTAAGGAAGATATTCCTTGGAAAGAAACGGTAAAGCGGCAAAAATATGGGCAGGATCCGGTATAATCCGTTTCCTGCCCATGCTTTTTATTATTATAAAGTTATCTGCCCAGGTTATCTTGCAATATTAGGATCAGTAGGATCCCAGGTCTGGGTTTCTGGTATGATCTGTTCAATGGCAGGTCTCTCATAGGGACCTGGAACCGGTGATTCGTAAATCGTAACAGTAGTACCAATCGCACAGTGATCATATACCCACTTGGCATCTCCGGAGAGGAGCCGGACGCATCCCGCTGACTGAGCAATGCTCATATAATTATATGTCATTGGATCCAGCGTCATATTGTTAGGTTTGCTGTACAGAATGGAATGAATTAAGAAGCCCTTCCAGATACGGGTCGCGTACTGGGTAAAGATTCCGTGATTCATATCCCTCCAGCGGTACTTTTCCGGAGTCTGGTATGTCCCAAGCGGGGTATCCGGTCCGGTGGAGGTCAAAAAGGATTTTAACGGAATAATAAAACCGTTGTTCCCATCTTTGGCAAAGATGGTCATGCAGTTCATGGTTTTGTTGATGCTGATGAGGAATGGTCCCTTAGCGCCGATAATTGGCTCTAAGTCAGAGAGCATTTTTCCGGACTCGTCAAAATAATATTTGAAGCCGTCAAGATACTGCCAGCCGGTCACCGGATAGGAATCCTGGAAATAGTAACGTTCATTGCCTGCCCATGCCCAGCCGGTGAAGGATGTTCCATCTCCGTTAAAGTAACGGAGGCCGCCATCGATCAGCCGCATTCCGTCTGCAACGGCGGAAATCACAGGCTTCTCTGTTGCATAAGGGAACTGGGAATTCTTGGTGTAAAAGGCCATTCTCAGCCCTGTTATGTAATGTCCGGCTCCCATAGTTCCTGTGGTGGTCCCATTCTTTGCCCAGCCCATGGTGGTCCCGTCTTCCAACTGTGCGGTATAGTAGAGGTCGAACTGGTTATCCACATAACCGGAAAACCTCATCTGCACTGCTTCAATGTTTATATCATTGGCATAGTTGGTAGTCTGCTGTCCGTTCAAAACCCATGGAGACCAGCCGGTGCTGGAGGTATAGGTCCGGTAAAGCACGTTTCCAACAATATTGGTAAGAAAGGTGGACATACCGTGAAAGCCCTGTCCGTTATTTGTGATCCATGCATCATTTACAAATGGCTGCGACCAGTTGCTGTCACCGACCATAACGGTAGTCTGGAGACGTGGGAAATTAGCTTTTAACGCTTCCTGAGCAGCTTTGGTGGCTTCATCTACTTCACCGTCTTCGCCGCCGCCTTCCCCTTCTTTTCCAATGTCTATACCGGCATTTGCCAAAGCGTTTTCCGCTTCATCTGTAGTTACGCCTTCCTGCGTCTGGGTGTTCGTCTGGTTCTGATCTTCAGACTGCCCTTCGCTCTGACTGATGGGGACACCATTCTTAAATCCCGGTCCATATGCTTCATCTGCCCATGCAAGGGAGGCCTGTCCGGTAATAAGAGCAGCCGTCAGGCAGAGAAGCGTCAGGCTTCGTGTCAGTTTACGCATAATTTAAAACCTCCTGAATTCTAAAAATGAAAATTATATTCCTTTATACTTTAACACAAGTAAGTTCAAAATGCTATATACGATTTACATTTATTGGGGAATATAGTACAATAAGGCGTAAATGTAAATTGGTAAAGCAAGGAGAAAAGCCAGTATGTACCAGGAAAATATGAAAAAAAAGGTCCTTTCCGGTCTGTTCTGGAAAGTGATGGAAAACGGGGGTACACAGGGGATTCAGTTCCTTGTTTCGGTTCTGCTTGCCAGGATGCTGACACCGGCAGAGTCCGGGGAAGTCATGCTCATCATGATATTTATTACCATCGGAAATGTGTTTGTCCAAAGCGGTTTTAACACCTCCCTGATCCAGAAACGGACGGTGGATGAGGCTGATTATTCCTCTGCATTTTATATCAGCGGAGCCATAGCTTTTGTTTTATATGTAATTCTCTTTTTCTCGGCTCCGGCCATAGCTTCTTTTTACGGACAGCCTGTTTTTACGACCGTGCTCCGGGTCCTTTCTGTGACCCTGTTTTTTGGCGCCGTCACCTCCGTGCAGTCTGCTGTGGTCGCCAGGAATATGGAGTTTCGCAAGCTTTGCCTGGCAAGTCTTTTTGCCGCCCTTTGCTCCGGTATCATCGGCGTATTTCTGGCATACAGGGGACTGGGTCTGTGGGCCCTTGCCATGCAGCAGTTTTTCTACAGCTTTTTCTTAATGGTCATGCTGGTATTTCTGGTGAAGTGGAGGCCAAGGCTTCTTTTTTCCGTTAAGAAGGCGAAGGAATTGTTCTCTTATGGCTGGAAGATACTTTGTTCCGGCCTTATTGATACAGTATTTAATAATGTTTACGGGCTGGTCATCGGGAAATTATATAATTCCGCCATGATGGGGCAATACTCAAGAGGAAACCAGTTTCCTGCTCTGATTGCAAATAATCTTGGGGCGGCGATCCAGTCGGTCATGCTTCCTGCTTTTTCGGCCTGCCAGGAGGACAAGGAGACGCTAAAGCGTATGGTGAGAAGGTCCATAGTCACCAGCTCTTACCTGGTGTTTCCCATGATGGCCGGATTGATTGCCGTGGCTGAGCCTATGGTAAAGCTCCTTTTGACGGACCGGTATTTACCCTGTGTCCCCATGCTTCGGCTGTTGTGTGTAGCCTATGCAACCTGGCCCCTTCATGTGGCGAATCTGCAGGCCATCAATGCCATGGGAAAAAGCGAGATATTCCTCAAACTGGAAATAATAAAGAAGGCAGTCAGCATGGCTGCGCTTCTGATCAGCATTCCCTTTGGGATCTATACCATGGTGGCCTTAAGGGCAGTAACCGATTTCATCTGCACCTTTATCAATGCCTATCCCAATAAAAAGCTTTTAAACTACAGCTTTTTTGAGCAGTGGAAGGATGTACTTCCTTCCCTTCTTTTATCGGCGGTGATGTGCCTCTTTGCTTACGGAGTACAATATATAATAGAAGGAACGCTCTTGACCCTGGTCGTACAGATTCTGGTAGGGGTTGTTGTTTATGCAGGGCTTTCCTGGCTGTTCCGGCTGGAGGCTTTTTTGTACCTGTGCCGTATTTCCGGGATCACAAAAGAGTAGCCTTGGTGGTTTTAAGTTTACTTTTTAAGCCGGATATTGTAGAATAAAGGGACGTTGTGAGGAAATAACCGGTGGGTATACCATTATGCCCCAAAACCGCGGACAAATAAGAGGAAAATAAATGGAACGAAAAAATGTGGCCTGGAATATGATCGGAAGCCTGGTTTATGCCGGCTCCAGCATGATACTCACGGCCCTTGTCAACCATCTCATAGGAACGGAACAGGGAGGGATCTTTGGCTTTGCATTCAGCACATTTGGGCAGCAGATGTTTTTGGTGGCCTATTTTGGCATGAGGCCTTTGCAGAGCACGGATACAAGCCAAAGCTATACGTTTTCCGAATATCGTCTGGCCCGGTTTGCCACCTGTTCCATGGCAGTCATATTTGGAACCTGCTATATCATTTTTAATACCCTGTCTCCGTCGGCAGGCTATACGCCTCAAAAGGCACTGGTGGTATTCTTGATGGTGCTTTATAAGGTGCTTGACGGATTTGCCGATGTGTATGAATCGGAATTTCAGAGAAACGGGCGGCTGTATCTTACAGGACAGGCCATGGCATTTAGAACCCTGTTGTCTGTGTTTTGTTTTTTAGGAACCCTTGCTGTTACAAGGGAGCTTGTATTTTCCTGCGTGGTTGCAGTCCTTTCCCAGGGAGCTGGGATCCTGCTGTTTGATAAAAGAATGGCGGAGAGTGTTCCCGGAATGGTGTTTACCAGAACACCCGGCAGGCAGTGGAAGCTTTTGCAGGACAGTTTTTTGCTGTTTTTATCTGTTTTTCTGGACGGGCTTATTTTTGCCATGGCAAAATATGCGGTGGATGCCAGGATGACTTCCACGGACAACGCTGTTTTTGTGGCTATTTTTATGCCGACTTCAGTCATTAACCTGGCTGCTAACTTTGTGATCCGCCCCTTTTTGACCAGGATGTCTTACCAGTGGGAGGAACGGAATTTTGTGGAATTTAAGACCGGCTTAAAGAAGCTTTCCGGAATCATATTCCTTCTAACGGTCATTGCCCTGGCAGGAGCCTGGGCGATTGGGGTTCCTGTACTGGGAGCCATTTCTAATGTGGAACTTAAACCGTATAAATCCGGGCTTCTTTTCATCGTGCTGGGCGGCGGTTTCTTTGCGGTTATGAATCTGTTTTATTATGTGCTTGTTATCATGAAAAAGCAGAAGGGAATCTTTTTTGGCTATGTGCCGGTCTGCATCCTTTCCTTCTTTCTCTCCTTCTGGCTGGTGGGAGAGGGAGGGATCAACGGAGCGGCCTTCTCTTATACGCTGGAAATGCTGATTCTCATGCTTTGCTTTATGGGACAGGCGATCCGCATTTTTATTACTGAGGAACGTCATGCAGGCATACCGTTACGTCCTGGAAACATGGGCGGTGCAGAGGTAAAAGAGAGAATGGAGCGGAAGAAATGATGGATAAGGTACTGGTAGTAATACCTGCATACAATGAGGCTTTAAATATTGAGCGCGTGGTAGGACATGTCATCACGAACTATCCCATGTTTGATTATGTGATCATTAACGACGGTTCTACCGATCAAACAGCCGATATCTGCAGAAAGCATGGCTGGAAGATCATTGACCTGCCCATGAATCTGGGACTTGCCGGAGCGTTCCAGACCGGGCTTAAATATGCTCACAGGCGCGGTTACCGGTATGCCATACAGTTTGACGGGGATGGGCAGCACCGGCCGGAATATATCCTTCCCATGAAAGAGAAGATGGACGAGGGCTATGATATTGTTATCGGCTCCAGGTTTATGACAGGGAAGAAACCCCATTCCATGCGGATGCTTGGGAGCAGGCTCTTAAGCGGCTCCATCTGGTTCACCACTGGGGTGAAGGTCAGCGATCCTACCTCCGGTATGCGCATGTTCAGCAGGAAGATGATCAAGGAATTTGCTGATGGCTTAAATTATGGTCCGGAACCGGATACGATCTCCTATTTGATCAGCCAGGGGGCTAAAGTCGCGGAAATCCCTGTGATCATGGATGAACGGATTCTGGGAGAGAGCTATTTAAATCCGGTCAATGCGGCCCGGTATATGGGAAAGATGCTGTTTTCCATATTGCTGGTTCAGAGCTTCCGCATTAGGGACAGGAGATAAAGGAAGGGAGAACGAACATGACAGTTTTGCTTCGCTGCGTACTGATATGCGTTTCCATATTGCTTACATTTTATGTACTTAGAAGAATACGCCATTCCAAGATGAAGATAGAGGATTCTATCTTTTGGGTGATGTTTGCCCTGCTTTTGGTGATATTCAGCTTATTCCCTCCATTGGCTGATTTCATATCCCGGATGGTGGGAACCTATTCCACCGCTAATTTTATCTTTACCTTCATGATATTTATCCTGCTGGTAAAGGTTTTCTTCCAGTCTGTCAAAATATCCCAGCTGGAGCGGAAAATGACGGAGCTGATCCAGATGCTTGCTCTGGACCGGGAAGATGCCAGGGAGAAGGAGGAAGGCCAACATGAAGCTCGTTCTGAATAAAAAGGGATTGTGGCTTACGGCGGTAACTTGTTTTTTTCTCGCCTTTCTCTTTATAAAAACCTATGAGGAAACCATAGTGGGGATCCCCTCACCGGAATTTGAGGCAGTCCGTCGCTTTTATTGGTGGATCATCGTGTTTGGCTGTGGATTTCTGGCGTGTCTGGGAGCAGTTTTGTGGATCGTTAAGACTCCATCCTTTTTATTGTTTCCAGGGGCCGTGGTAATTCTCGGACTGTTTTATATGCTGGTTCTGACTCCTTTTTCAACTCCCGATGAGGCGGCCCATTTTACCAGCGCTTACCGGCTCTCCAGCCAGCTTATGGGCAAACCGGCGGTGGCAGATGACTCCTTTCTTTCCCGTGCAACAGAGGAGGAAAAAGAGAGGATCAGCCGGGGAGCCAATGTTCTGGTTCGGAGCGGAGATGATGCTCCCGGACTTTATACCAATGTGGGACGGGACACATACAACCTGGTCCTTAAGGAGATGTTTTCCCTTGATAACAGCGAGGGAATGACGGTCCGCTACGAAATACCGGTGAACACTACGCCTGTGGTTTACTTACCCCAGGCCCTTGGGATCTGCCTTGCCAGGCTGCTCCATCTGGGATACATCCCTTTGGTATATCTTGGCAGGCTGTTCAACCTTCTTGCTTTTGCAGGTATGGCAGCCCTGGCCGTTAAGATCATGCCCTTTAAAAAAGAGCTTCTTATGGCGGTATCGTGTCTTCCCATGACTCTTCACCTGGCAGCATCCTTTTCCTATGATACGGCCTTTATCGGCCTGTCCATGCTTTTTCTGGCCTGGTGCTTTTACTTAGCCTTTGAGAAAGAGAAAGTGACCGTAAAGGATACGGTTCTTCTGGCGCTTTTGCTGATCCTTCTGGAACCTGGAAAGATCGTTTATCTGCCGGTGGCCGGGATCTGCCTGTTTATTCCTTCTTCTAAATTTAAGTCAAAAAAGAATTACTGGATCTCAGTAATAAGCGTTATAACTGCAGTCGTTCTGGCGGTGTTTATGGTAAACCGTCTGGTCCTTTCTGCGTGGGCGACCACAACAGAAAGCTATGTGGGCTGGAGTGAAGCGGCAGGATATACGCTGCAGGATGTGTGGGAACACCCTTATCGTATCTTTAAAGTATATTATGAAACCCTGGTGACCCAGTTTGATTATTATCTGACTACCATGCTTGGAGGATTTCTGGGCAATTTGGACCCTAATCTGACCGTGCCTCCCTTCTGCCTCATGATTTTGTGGTATGTGCTTTTTGTCAGCGTGATAAGGAGGGAAGGGGAAGAAGCTCCAATATCTGGCGGACAGAAGCTATGGATGGTCATTCTGGTGTTTTTAAGTGCCTGTCTGGTTCTTGCCTCCATGTTATTAGGCTGGACGCCGCGGGATCTTACCTATATAACGGGGGTCCAGGGAAGGTATTTTATTCCCCTGCTGCCCCTTGGGCTGTTGGTTGTATTTGATAAACGCCTGGTCATAAACATGGATTTAAGGAAAAGTGCATGGTATCTGGAATGCTTTGTGAGCATCTATGCCCTGATACGCATCTGTTCCACGGCGTGCCTGCGCTACTGATTCATACGAAGGGGGCGAGCCAAATGAAAGCTCGCTTAATCTTGGCGGCTGCTCGCGGAGCATTTAACTGGAAGGTAGGAAATTGCAATGGAAGAAAAAAGGCAGGAAAAATCCGTTGATGTGATAATTCCCGTATATAGACCTGATGTGAAGTTACAGCTTTTGCTGAAACGCCTGGGGGAACAGTCATACCCTATCCGGCGGATCATCATCATGAACACGGAGCGGTCCTATTGGAAGGATGAGGAATATGGCTGGGTCCCCAATCTGGAAGTACACCATGTGACAAAAGAGGAATTTGACCATGGCGGTACCAGAAACCGGGGAGCCGGTTATTCTGAGGCAGATATTATGGTATTTATGACCGATGACGCAGTTCCGTCTGATGGGAATTTAATAGGAGCGCTGGTAAGAGGCTTAGACCAGTCAGGAAAAGCCGGAGAAAAGGTGGTCATGGCCTATGGAAGGCAGCTGCCGAATCCTGACTGTGCCCTGGCGGAGCAGTATACCCGTTCCTTTAATTACCCGGTACAAAGCCGGGTGAAAACAGGTAAGGATCTAAAGGAGCTGGGAATCAAGACCTTTTTTGCCTCCAACGTCTGCTGCGCCTATGACCGGGCTGCATTTTTGGAGGCCGGCGGATTTATTAAGCGGACTATTTTTAATGAGGACATGATTTATGCTGGAAATGCGGTAAGACACCGGGGGCAGGCGGTAGCCTATGCAGCCGATGCAAACGTGTACCATTCCCATAATTACGGCTGTATCGCCCAGTTTAAACGGAATTTTGACCTTGCGGTATCCCAGGCCGACCACCCGGAGGTGTTTGAGGGAATCCGCTCGGAAGGCGAGGGGATCCGTCTTGTGAAAAAGACCTGCGCCTGGCTTATAAAGGTGAAAAAGCCATGGCTTATTCCCGGAGTTATTGTAAAGAGCGGTTTTAAATATATGGGATATCTTATGGGTAAGCGGTATCGCAGCCTGCCAAAGGGGCTGGTTTTAAGCTTTACTATGAACAAGGAATATTGGAAAAAAGGTATTTGTCCAAAAAACTTCTAATAGAATCTTAATGATTGCCGCGTTTGAGTGTAACCTATTTGCAAGATGTTTTTTTGCATAAAAAAAGAGTTGTGTACTGGCAAAAAAGTGCACAACTCTTTTTCTTCCCATCATGGGAAAGGCAATTAAAAATCAATTGTAAGATCTATTTTTAAATAATTAAAATATTAACAATTATGATAAATTTTCTGTCAGTCCGGCTAAAATCCGGCGATAGTGTCAAGATTTTTTCG
>DFCS01000036.1 GCA_002367105.1 Hungatella sp. UBA3048 | reverse complement strand
GACTGGTTATTTACCATTTACCATCAGTTATTTGAGGCAGACGGATATCCCGATTATTTATGTACTGCGAATATGGATTTTAAATTCGAATGGGGATATAATGTGTATTGCCATAACGTGCGAGTCTTTTATAGCCATTAAAAACTGGCTGTTTCGTTTACAGGTTGTACTTGCCAAATCAACATGCCTTGTGTTATAATCATCAGAACAACTAAAAATACTCGCTTGAGGGAGTAGTTTGCACGAACTTTCGTGTGACAAGTCAACATACTGACCGTCTGGTCTGGCTTGTCTTAAAGAACGAGACTCATGTATGGTTTTTTGCCGTACATGGTCTTTTTATTTTGACTCATGTATGGTATAAAGCCATGCTTGGGTCTTTTTTGTTGGAATAAACACCAGGAGCGTGTAGGATGAACGAATTTATGAAAACAAAGGAAGCCCTGCTGAAACAGTTAAATGCCGATTCAGTGTTGGGGCTGACAGAAGAACAGGTTGAGAAAAGCCGACGTGAGCACGGCGCGAATGTCCTGACAAGGCAGAAGCAGGAATCACTCCTCCGGCGAATCTGGAACGCCGCCACCGAACCCATGATTATCATGCTGATTATGGCGGGCATCATTGCGTTGGCGGTGAACATCGTCCGGGGGGTCACCGGCGGGGAAGCCGACTATTTGGAGGTCGTCGGCGTCTTTGCGGCCATCTCCCTGTCCGTTATCATCACCGTTGTGATGGAAGGCCGAAGCGCAAAAGCGTTTGAAGCCCTCTCCCGTATCAGCGACAATACCATCATCAAGGCCATGCGTGACGGGAACACCGTCATGCTCAGTCAGGACGAGATTGTAGTCGGGGATATTCTTCTGCTTTCCACCGGCGACAAAATTCCGGCGGACGGCAGACTGCTGGAAAGCACGGGTCTGACCGCCGATGAATCGGCGCTGACAGGCGAAAGCGTACCGGCAAAAAAGAACGCCGAATTTGAAATTACGGATGAAAAGACGCCCCTTGCAGAGCGCTCAAATATGCTCTACTGCGGCAACTTCATCACCAATGGCTACTGTAAGATGCTCGTTACCGCCGTGGGTGATTCCACCGAGTTCGGCAAGATTGCCCATGAACTGACGGAAGCGCAGCAGTCCAGCACACCCTTGCAGGAGAAACTGGCGCGGCTGGGTAAAACCATCACCATTCTCGGTGTGATTTCGGCAACCATTGTGTTTATCTCGCAGCTCATTTTCTTTGCTGCCCATGAAGGCTTGATGTTGGAAGAGGTCATGGAGGCCTTTGTCACCAGTATCGTGCTGATTGTTGCCGCCGTGCCGGAAGGGCTTCCTACGATTGTGGCTGTTTCCCTCTCCATCAACATCATCAAGCTGTCCAAGCAGAACGCCTTGGTCAAAAAGATGATTGCTTCTGAAACAGTGGGCTGTATCAACGTGATATGCTCGGATAAGACCGGCACACTGACCGAAAATAAGATGACGGTGGGTGCTTTTTATGATATGGCTTGGCACAGGGACACCACGGAGCTCACCTCCCACTGGCTGACCCATAACATCTGCCTGAACACTACCGCAGACATTGGTGAGGATGGCACATTCATCGGCAACCCCACCGAATGTGCGCTATTGAACTTTTACGAAAAATCGACTCAGCGGCAAAGCAGCGGTAAGTCCTACCGGGATGAGCGTGATGACCATGATGTTCTGCACGCTTTCCCATTTTCCTCCGAGCTCAAGCACATGACCACCATTTCCAAAGTGGACGGCAAAATCATCTCCTATGTGAAGGGAAGCCCGGAAAGCATCTTTCACATGTGCGCTCTGTCCGGCGAAGCAAAGGCTGAAATCGAAAAATATATCACGCAGGCACAGGAAAAGGCCATGCGCGTGATTGCATTTGCACACAAAGAGCTGCCCTCCATGCAAGACTACGAGCGAGAGGCTGCCCATCAGGAAATGGAGAGCGGTATGGTTTTTGATGGCTTTGTCGCTATTTCCGACCCGCTGCGTGCCGATGTCTATGCGGCGGTAAATTCCTGCCGGGCGGCGGGCGTTGCCCTAAAAATCCTCACGGGTGACAACATCGTCACCGCTACGGCAATTGCCAATGAGCTGCATATTCTGGACAATGGGGCTGTGGCCGTAGAAGCGAAGGACATCGTTGATTTGAGCGATGAAGAGCTGTCCGCAAAGCTGCCTTCCATCAGCGTCATAGCCCGCAGTACACCGACCATCAAGATGCGCGTTGTGAAACTGCTCAAAGCTGAGGGCAATGTCGTGGCGGTCACCGGCGACGGCATCAATGATGCGCCGGCATTGAAAAATGCCGATGTGGGTATCGCCATGGGTATTTCCGGCACAGAGGTTTCGAAGGAAGCCAGCGACATTGTGTTACTGGATGATTCCTTTTCCACCATCGTCAAGGCGGTGGAATGGGGACGCAATATTTATGAGAACTTCAAGCGGTTTATCAGCTTCCAATTGACAGTGAACTTGTCCTCGGTTATCGTAGTGTTCACCTCTATCCTGTTGGGACTAAAAGCACCATTTACCGCTTTGCAGCTTTTGTGGATTAACATCATCATGGACGGGCCTCCGGCATTGACCTTGGGTTTGGAGCCGAACTATGACGACCTGATGAACCGCCAGCCCACAAAGCGCGATGAGAGTATTGTGTCAAAAGCCATGCTCACACGGATTGCCATCACCGGCATTTATATGTCCGTCGTCTTTCTCTGTCAGTATGTATTCAACTTCCTTGGCGCGACGGCGGCGCAGATGCCTACGGTGCTATTCACCCTGTTTGCGCTGTTCCAGCTATTCAATGCCTTTAACTGCCGTGAGCTGCATAGCACCAGCATTTTCAAGAACCTGCTGAAAAACAAACTAATGCTATTGGTGGTCGGAAGCACCTTTGTCCTACAAGTCCTCATTATCCAGTTTGCAGGGGCTTTTTTCGGAACGATCCCGCTGGACTTTATTATGTGGGTTAAAATCTTTGTATTAGCATCCAGCGTGGTTGTGTTGTCGGAACTTGTGAAACTGTGCTGGCGAAGCATAAAAATATAGCTCAATCGACGCCAGAGAATTTATGTCTTAATTGGAGATGGGGTATTATTAATGATGTGAGTTTCCTAAATAATTACAAACATAATTATTGATAATGATAGTCATAAGCAAAAGAGTCTTAATTTGTCTATTCCCGTTATTCCATATAACAGTATAAGTGGTGAGAGTATAAATATTTTTATTTCGGTAATAAACAAGGTTGCGATAGAACAAATAAAGGAACAAATATGGAAAGAGGGAAAATCAGATAATATTTTATCTTTTGAAGAGTTATAGCATGAATTTCAGATAATAGCCGATACGGGAAAAAACCCCAATTCGGCTATTTTTTTATTTCCACCAAAATAATATCTTAAAATCCCAAAAAAAAATTGTGAATATTATCTAAAAATCCAAAAAAACTTTATTCATTCTTAACAAATAGCACAATATTGCTTGACATTCCAAAATTATACTGATATTCTGGAATTATAGACAATAAATGCGGAACTAGAGACAATGATTAAGAAAGGGGAATTTACAATGAAAAAATTCATACCAATTCTATTAGCAGCATCACTCATCCTTTCCATGGCAGGATGTAACAGCGGGAATAATAACGCCCAGGCTCAGGCAGCTGATGGACTATCTCAAGAGACTAAAACCCAGGGAACAACTTCAGAACCTTCAGGTTTTGACTACCAGATGCTATCTTTTTTAGAAAATTATGATCAATACCGTTATGATGGTGAGATGAATGTGCTTTACCTTGTCAGCACAACGGTTGCAGAATATTTTGTAAACTCATATGCAGCATGGAAACCAGTCTTGAAGGAGCATAATATCAATCTTGAAATGGTGGGTCCGCCGGTCTATACGGATGAAAGCCTGATTAATACCCTGGAGTCGGCACTGGCATCACAGAAGTATGACCTGATTCTGCTTTACCCGATTGCCCCCAGCGCAATCACTCCTTACCTGACAACCGCATGGAATGATTACAAGACACCAATTGTCGGATATGCTTTCTCACCAGAAACCCAGTGCGGACACTACTATATGGGAACCTCTTATTATGAAGCAGGCAAAGTCATGGGACAGTCTATTCTGAAATATGTGGATGCCAACAAAGATTACTTTGATACTCTGGATACCATTCCTGTTGCTATTTATAAGAATTCTGCCGGAGCAGAGCAGTACCAGAGAATCGTCGGGGCGATGGATATTTTAAATGCGGACGGACGTTTCAGCCTGATTAATGAGTATGAGGCAAATGGAGAATCAGCCTGCCTGACGGCAACGGAAACCGTTCTTAACAGCTACCCCGATGTTGAGGTTATACTAACCCAGATCGACAATGACGTAACAGGAGCATATCAGGCAATCAGCAGTGGTGCTTATGCCTGCTCGGATTATCTAAGTCTTTGGGGATTTGATGCGACTGGAGCTGTTTGTGCACAGATGTACCAGGACGGCGTTGATGGATATGTCCAGGGCTCCACTTTCATTGACCATAAGAAAGCAGCGGAGGCCATGACTGAACTTCTTCCCATTTTGATCGGTGCGGCAAAACAAGACGTTATGATAGATTTTAAAGAAGAGGAAGCGGATCGTATGGGCAAGCTTCTAGCTGAATATTATGTGACTGTTACCCCAGACAATACCGATGAGTATTATACGCCTAATTAAGGAAGGAGGTCAGTTGTGGCAGACAATATCTTAGAAATCAGCAATCTTACTAAGACCTATCCGGGTGTGGTGGCACTTGATAATATCAGCCTTTCCGTGCGCCGCGGTGAAGTGCACGCGGTTATCGGTGAAAATGGTGCCGGAAAATCAACCCTGATTAAGTCGATTACCGGAGCGATTGTTCCGGATCAGGGAGTTATCTCTTTTGATGGTAAGGAGTACAGCCATCTAAATCCAAAGCTTTCTGCAGAGATTGGCATTGGCGTTATCTATCAGGAGTTTAATCTGGTACCGGCACTGTCAGTCGCGGAAAATGTATTTCTCGGCAATTACACCGGTAATGGTGTTACCGTGGATTTTAAGGATATGAATGACAAGGCCAGAGAGGCAATGAGACGAATTGGCATTGAATTAAATCCACAGCGCCCTGTCAGCGAATTAACTGTTGGGCATCAGCAGATTGTTGAAATAACCCGTTCTTTAGTTAAAGACGTAAAATTGCTTATTATGGATGAGCCGACAGCTCCTTTAACCAATAATGAGGTGGAAGAGTTATATAAGATAATTAATGCATTAAAAGAACAGGGAATCACGATTATCTTCATTTCCCACAGGTTGGAGGAAATCTTTGATTTGGCGGACAGGGTCAGCGTTATGCGGGATGGCAGATATGTTACTACTTTGGAGATTCCAAACAGCAGCACCCAGGAACTGATTCAGCATATGGTTGGGAGGGAACTGAATAAAACATTTCCGGAACGAAAGAAACCGTTGGGTGAGGAAATCCTGCGGGTTGAGGATTTGACCGGCAATGGTGTGAAAGATATCAGCTTCAGCCTTCGCCGCGGCGAGATTCTTGGATTTTCTGGCCTGCTTGGATGCGGGCGAACCGAAACTATGCAGGTTCTCTATGGTGCAGCAAAGAAAAAATCGGGTCATGTATATTTGCATGGGGAGGAAGTTAAAATCAAATCCACTCATGATGCTTTGGAACGAGGGATAGGGCTTATACCAGAAGACCGTAAACGGAACGGAGTGTTTCTTGATATGACTATCAAATGGAATACTAGCATAGGCTGTCTCCGGAAAAAACTGGTCAAATGGGGCGTGATTGTCAATGAAAAACAAGAAACTGTCCTGGCTCTGGAATATATCACAAAGTTAAGAACTAAGACTCCCGGTATGGAACAATTGGTTGCCAATCTGTCCGGTGGCAACCAGCAGAAGGTTGTTGTTGCAAAGGTGATGGCAACTGACGCGGAAATCATGATTTTTGATGAGCCTACCCGCGGCATTGATGTGGGAGCGAAGCAGGAGATGTACAGCCTGATTCGGGAGATGGTGGACACCGGTAAAGCTGTTATTATGATTTCCTCTGAGATGGAGGAAGTGATGGGGCTTTCGGACAGAATTGTGGTTCTATGCGAAGGGCGGCAGATGGGTACCTTGGAGCGCGAAGAATTCAATCAGGAGAAAATTCTCACATTGGCATCAGGAATCGCAATGTGATTTGGAAGGGAGTATAAAAATGAGCAAAGTTATTACTTTATGGAAAAAATATGGAATGTTCGCGCTTTTAATCATTCTGGTGGCCGGCTTTTCACTGGCATCGCCCAGCACATTCTTTACCAGAGTGACATTTTATAATATTTTGAAGCAGGCAAGTGTTATTGGAGTCCTGTCCTGCGGTGTTACCATTCTTCTTATTACTGGGGCTACTGATATCTCGATCGGTGCAAGAGTGGCATGTACCACGATTCTGTGCGGAACGCTTTTGCAAAAAGGAGTTTCGATTCCGATTGTGATTGTCGTGGGCATAGTTTTCAGCGCAGCAACAGGTGCTTTGAATGCGATTATGGCAGAACTATTACATACTCATGTGTTCGTCATCTCCATGGCAACGATGAATGTCTGGACCGGAATCAGTTATCTTGCGGTGGGGCCTGCGACATTGTATGATTTCCCGACGGCATTTAAGGGAATCTCCCAGTATATGTTATTCGGGCAAGTACCCAGTATTATCCTTTGGTTTATCCTCTGTGCTTTAGTTGCAGCATTTATCTTGTCCAAGACTTATTTTGGGCGGTATATTTATGCAATCGGCGGAAACCGTGAGGCAGCTTACCTTGCAGGTATCAATGTGGTAAAAACAAATATTCTTGCGCAAACACTTGCCGGTGTTTTTATCGGAATCGGCTCCATCATTCTGATGTCCCGTACCATGACGGCATCGGCGAATACAGGCGGAACATTTGCCTTTGACTGTATTACTGCATGTGTTCTGGGCGGAGTTATGCTGGGCGGGGGTCGTGGTAAAATGTATCAGGCTGTGCTGGGAGTACTTGTTATTAATGTGCTATTTAACGGCCTGACTATCATTGGCGTCAGTGATTATTGGCAAATGGTAACCAAGGGTGTGATTTTACTGGCGGCTATTAGCTTGGAAGTATTTCAGCGTTTTTCAAAGGTCAGTTTCAGCGAAAAAGCTAGTGTCGCCAGCAAGGAAAATGAGAAAGCAACAAAGGCAGTGTAGCTGGCTGTGATTCAGATGAAAAGGGTTGCATATGGAAAGAAATTACACTATAATTAGTTGAAAAACTTTGAAAGGGGTATCATAATGCAGGATAATATTAAGATACTCATGTCCGGTGTCTCTAAGATGAATCAGACCGGAATTTATCAGCCCCATACCCATCCACATTATCAGCTGAACCATGTGCTCCGCGGACATTTTGATTTTGTTATTGATGAAATACGGTATACCGTTATGGAAGGTGATACAATTTTAGTGCCGGCGAACGCCAGACATAGTATTACCATGCTGAGCAACGGTCCTGGGTACTATTTTGAAGTCAAGTTTACAACGTTTTCCAGAGCAGATAAAGAACTTTGTGATGATACAGAAACAGTGGTAACCGGCGATACTTTTTCGCCGGTTCTGCTGAAGGAAATGTTTGATGAGGAAGAAAATGCCACTGTCCATTCGGAACAAATCAGGATTAATTATCTTTATTCTATTTTGTTTAAACTGGCATCGAAACGGAGGCGGGAGAAGAATACTGCAACAAAATATATAGAAATAAGCGCATACAGCCAGCCGATTCGGGATACCATCCGTTTTCTGGAGAAAAATTATCACCGCCATCTTTCCCTTGAGGATATCGTTTTGGAGATGAATATAAAGAAAAGTTCGCTTTCCCGTAAGTTTAAAGAAGAAACATCGATTACCATATTTGAATGCCTGATGATTATCCGGGTACGGAAGGCTGCTGAGCTGCTGAGTACCACGAATATGACATTAGCGGAAATCAGTGAGACCTGCGGCTTTGTTAATGTTACACATTTTAACAGAGTCTTTACAAAGCATATCATGATTCCACCTGGCAGTTACAGAAAACACCTGGCTTCACAGAATACTTACTTAAAAGATGCAACGGATCAGATCTCCAGTCCAATCGCCATTGCGGTTCTAGATAACAGGAAGATTGATGTTTCCGATCTGTAAGCCCGGGTATAGAAAAATGAGGATATTATTATGATGAATGACTATACAAGCAATTATTTTACCACAGATGACAATGTAAAATTGTATTATGAAGAATGTGGCTATGGAGAGCAGGTGATTCTTTTTGTCCATGGTTACACCGACAGTTCGTTGGGGTTCCGTCACGTTGCAGGGTATCTGGAAAAGGAGAAGTACCGGGTTATCTGTTATGATCTCCGAGCTCATGGAAAATCAGATGCGCCTGAATATGGATATTCAATGCAACGGTATGCCCGGGATTTAAATAATTTGATTGATCACCTCGATTTAAAAGATATTCATATCATCGGTTATTCAATGGGAGTACACATTATTTATGATTATATCAGGCAATTTGGTGATGGAAAAATCGCTTCACTGATCCTCACCAGTATGTCACCAAATATTGTCAACAACAAAGAATATCAGCTTGGTATGAAGGGATATACCATTGAAACAGCTATGGAGACAATTACTAATCTCAATGATAATTATGAAGCAGAAAAAAGGAAGACAGATCCGGCAGCCAATAGCTGGATGGCGGAATATCCATATATACTTGAATTCTATGAAAATGCGTTGAATCTAAATCAGCATGCCATGGTCAGGCTTCAGCTTTCTATGATTGCCAATGATTATTGGGAGGTTCTCGGCTGCATCACAAAACCTGTTATTGTTATCGGCGGTGAAACAGACATATATCCGATTGCAACTTTTGAAAGAACGGCTCAGTTGATTGAAGGTGCAAAACTCTCAATTATCCCGGAACAGGGGCATCTGTTTTATCTATATATCCCGGAGGTATACGCGGATAGAATCCGGAATTTCATCGACGGAATAACGGAATCAGACGGAAAAAGGATCGCGACATAAATAGGAGCTGCAAAACTATTTGATTGGTTTTGTACTGAACGTTAAACAATATTTAATTAAGCAACTCTAGAGGACTGTATCCGATATTTTATCGGACTCAGCCCTTTTAGTTTGCACTTTACCGTATAATGCTGCGGAATATTGAAATGCTTTGCTGTTGAACGGATAGACAGATGGTTTATATTCTGTTCTGTAATCGTATGAACAGCTTTGATTCGTTCATCGTCTGAAAATTTTATTTTACCAGATATGAAAATGCACCTCCAAGCATCAATTCATCCAATGTTTGGGGTGCACTTCATTTGACGGGTGGTCATGATTTAAATTTTCCTGGTTAAGCCATAGATTTCGCGGGCCTCGTCAGGAGTTGCAGCCTGCAATCCGTTAATTTCCAGCATCTGTTTTGCCCTCTCAACTAACTGGGCATTGGAATTTGCAAGTAAGCCTTTGCTGTAATATACGTTGTCTTCCAGGCCAACCCTAAGATGTCCGCCCATGGCGATGGTAGCTGACATAATCGGCAGATGCCCGGAGGAGATGCCGCAGCCAGCCCATGTGGAGCCATCCGGAATCAGATTTTTTAAATATACCAGGTTTTCTACTGTATTTGCCATTCCGCCGGCACATCCAAGGACGAATTGAAAATGACAGGGGGCTTTTAAAACGCCGGTTTTGATATAGTAAAGAGTGTTGTAAATCATTCCAGTATCAAAAATTTCAATTTCAGGCTTGATATTGCTTTCCTGCAGCGCATGGCCTAATTTTTCCAGGAAAGCTGGCGGGTTTAAGAAAACGGTCCGGTTCTGCCAGTTTAAGGAGCCTGCGTCATAGGAAGCCAGTTCCGGCAGAAGCTGTTGCAGAGGATAGATACGTTCCTCATCGCTAAAATCAACGGATCCGGAGCTGGTAATATTAATGCAAACATCACAATCTTTAAATGCCCGTATTCGCTCAACGGTTTCCTGATAGAGCTTAAAATCAGTTGAGGGTGTGCCGTCAGCATTGCGGACATGAATATGTACGATGGCGGCACCAGCCTGCCAGCATTCGTAGGCATCTCTGGCAATCTCTTCCGGTGTATACGGGACCGCCGGGTTTAAATCCTTTGTAGCCCAGGAACCTAAAAGGGCGGCAGTGATGACACGTTTGTTCTTTAAATTTGACATAAAATTACCTCCATTTGTGTGATATCTATATATAGAAGCAAAAAGCGTGCCAAGTTTGCAATGCATGTTTTACGCGGAGATTTCCTTTGACAGGATTGCAAAATCGCCTTAATAAGTTATAATCGGTTCACTGATAAAACGATTGCGACTTATTGAGGCGATTTTGCATTGGTTTTCAAAGCTTAGAGATCGTATTTTTTCTTTTTTCTGATAATCGAAGTCTGACTTGTCCGAAGTGCTTTGGCAGCAAGATAAGAACTTTCATAAATATCCAGTGCATAACGAACATAATCAGACTCACAGGTGCCCACATGCTCCTCTAAAGATATATGGTCTTTGATCATCTGAGCGTAGTCAAATCCTTTCAAATCAGCAGCCGGCGGGACTTCTTCTGCATCTTTCAGTAGTGCGGGAGAAGCGCTTATTTCTTTTGCTGTATCGAAATTTCCCTGCATAATTCCCCCAATATTCTTAATCTCAATAAAATCTCCTGAACTCATAATTATTGAACGTTCGACAAAGTTCTTAAGCTCTCTAACATTTCCCGGCCAGTCAAATTGCTCAATCAGTGCCAGTGTCCGCTGGGAAAATACCTTATTTTTATTATATTTTTTGCAGTAATGATTCAAAAAGTGCAATGCCATCGGGACGATATCTTCCCGTCTTTTGCGCAGAGGCGGGATATCGATGGGTATGACATTCAGCCGGTAATATAAATCGGCCCGGAAATTCTTTTCGGCGACCAGTTCTGCCAAATCTTCATTGGTTGCAGCCAACAGGCGGAAATCCACCTTTCTTGGCTTGGTGGAACCGATTCGCTGTATGTTTTTTGTTTCGATTGCCCGGAGAAGTTTTCCCTGTAGATCAAAGGGCAGCGAATTGATTTCATCCAGAAAAAGAGTGCTTCCGTCGGCCGCTTCAAAAAGTCCTGCCTTGCTGCTGGAAGCTCCGGTAAACGCCCCCTTTTCATAGCCGAAAAGTTCAGCTTCTAACAGTGATGGCGGCAGGGAGGCACAGTTGATGACAACCATGTTTTTTTTGCTGCGGGAAGAAGACGTGTGGATGAAACTGGAGATTACTTCTTTTCCGGTACCTGATTCTCCGGTAATTAGAATAGAGGAATCAATATCGGCGATATTACTGCACAATGCCAGTATTTCCTTTATCGCCGGGCTTTCAGCGATAATGCTGCCGTCCGGTTTTTCCTTTTGTGTGAAGGCAGTTACTGATTGCTGCATGCTGGCCTGATGGTAGGCGTCGTTCATCGTATCCAGCGGGCGGACAAAGGCGATAATGTTGCATACCTCACCATTCTCATCAAAAACCGGGTTGGAGACAACTAATTGCCGGTGTTTACGCTGGCTGCTGTCATGCCTGTCATATAAATCCTGAAACAGGTTGACTGACCGCTTTTCTTTATAAACAATATCCGAGATGCAGATATCAATCTGTCCGGAAGTAAGAAAGTCATGGACATTATAGGTTAATAGCTGGGCTTTTGTTAAATTAAGCATATTGATATAAATGCTGTTTGCGTAGATATAATTTCCCTGGTGGTCCAAAACATAGATTCCATCGGGAGAATTGTCCAATAAAATTTCAAATAACGCCTGATCCATCTCAATACCTGCTTTCTGTTCTGCTCTTTAAATTAAGTATAGCAACAGTAAATGTGAATGTCAATTTAGCCGGAGCAAGCAGATTTTTATTTTGGAGAATGATAGTTGGCATGGAAATTGCTGTTTATAAAAGCATAATACTTTTAGGAGGTAAAAGAAATGAGGATTGCAATTGTAGGCTGTGGTGCGATGGGTACAGTATTAGGTGCTTATCTCTCAAAAAATGGGCAGACAGTGGAAATGGTTGATAATTATCAGGCTCATGTGGATGCCATGAATCAACGTGGTGCCCATATTGTGGGGACTGTAGATATGACGGTTCCGGTCAGAGCAGTTACAACCAGCCAGATGCAGGGGATTTACGATGTGATTTTCCTGTTAACGAAGCAGACGGCGAATCAGGAGGTGCTGCCGGTGCTGTTGTCCCATATGGACGTAAACAGTACCATTTGTACCTTACAGAATGGAGTTCCGGAACCTTCAGTAGCTGAATATGTGGGTGAGAAGCGTACCGTCGGCGGAACTGTACTGTGGGGTGCTACTTTTATAGAACCTGGTGTATCAGAGTTAACTCAGGATATCTCAGCAGCCGACCATTTATTTGAAATTGGAGAGATTGGCGGAACGATTGGGGAACGCATTAAAAATATCGCGGCAATCTTAAATGGAATGGGGCCGGCGAAAATTACGGATAGCCTCATGAACTCCCGCTGGGGCAAGTTAGTCAACAATGCCTGTATGAGCGGAATGTCGGCGGCCAGTGCCAAAACCTTCGGTGAGGTTCTTGATCATCCAAAATCACTGGCATGCCTCTGTTACCTGGGCAGAGAAGTGCAGCAATGCTGTGAGGCCGCCGGATTGACACTGCCGGTTTTATTGGGAGAGCTGTCACCGGAACCGCTGAGACTGGAGAACGCAGGAAAATTCGAGGAATGTAAAACAATGTTCCTTACGATGTATGAAGGGCTGCGTCCGGCAAAAGCAAGTATGCTTCAGGATTTGGAAAAATCAAAATTAACGGAGGTGGATTTAATTAACGGTTTTGTCTGCGCTGCCGGCAGGGCGAGCGGTATTCCGACACCATTTAATGATATGGTGGTAAACATTGTTCATGGGATTGAGCGGGGGGAACTTACTTTATCCCAAAAGAACCTGGATTGTTTTGATGAAGCTTTATTTGAGTATGGGCTTTAAATTACATAAAAAGAATAGGAGATTAAGAAAATGAGAGAAGTAGTGATTGTGAGTGCTGCAAGGACAGCAATTGGAAATTTAGGCGGGAGCCTGTCAGGGCTGACATCTGTGGATTTGGGCTGCACGGCAGCAGCGGAAGCAATAAAAAGAGCGGGCCTGGAACCGGGCCAGATTGATGAAGTGATTATCGGCAATGTCCTGAATGCGGGACAAGGGCAGAATGTCGCGCGCCAGATTGCTTTAAAGGCAGGGATACCTGTGACAACTCCGGCAATGGGGCTGAGTAAAGTGTGCGGCTCCGGATTGCGGGCTATTTCCCTGGCTGCACAGATTATTAAAGCCGGTGATGCAGATATGATTCTGGCCGGCGGTACGGAAAGTATGTCAAATGCAGCGTTTGTACTCAAAAACCATAGAACAGGCAGGAAGATGGGCCATGATACCTTGATTGATACTATGATTCAGGATGGATTATGGGATGCATTTAACGATTATCATATGGGAATCACGGCTGAGAACATTGCAGAACGATATGGTATCAGCAGGGAAGAACAGGATAGCTTTGCGGCTGTCAGCCAGCAGAGGGCTCAGCAGGCCATTGAAAACGGAGTATTCGAGGACGAAATAGCGCCGGTGAAAATTCCGGTCCGAAAAGGTGACCCGGTGTGGGTTGATAAGGATGAATATCCTCGCTTTGGAACAACCAGAGATAGCTTGGTGAAGCTGAAACCGGCATTTAAAAGGGATGGTACAGTGACAGCAGGTAATGCCTCCGGAATTAATGACGGTGCGGCTATGCTGATAATCTGTGCAAAAGAAAAGGCGGAACAGTTAAGCCTGCCGATTATGGCGAGGATTACTGGTTATGGTTCAGGCGGAGTGGAGCCGGAAGTGATGGGCCTTGGAGTGGTACCGGCGGCCAAAAAAGCACTGAAGAACGCCGGGCTGACGGTTTCTGATTTGGATTTGGTAGAGGCCAATGAAGCCTTTGCAGCCCAGGCAATCGCAGTCTGCCGGGATCTTGGCATCGGATATGATAAAACCAATGTAAACGGCGGTGCTATCGCCCTGGGCCACCCAATCGGAGCATCAGGAGCAAGAATCTTAACAACACTGCTTTATCAAATGCAGAGCTCTGGTGCGAAAAAGGGAATGGCAGCACTCTGCATCGGCGGCGGCATGGGAACGGCCCTTGTAGTGGAACGGGATTAGAAAAGGAGGCAGTATGAAGAGAGTATCAGCGGTTGACGCAATAGCAGCAATGGAAGACGGAGCAGTTGTAATGATTGGCGGATTTATGGGGAATGGGACACCGGAGATCCTGATTGACGCAATCCTTGAGAGAGGAATTAAAAATCTGACGGTCATCGCCAATGACAGTGCCACTCCGGAGACAGGAATCGGCCGCCTGGTTAAGGCGGGGGCAGTCGGTAAGCTGATTGCTTCGCATATCGGGCTGAATCCTTTGACCGGACAATATATGAATGAAGGAAGCATGGCCGTGGAACTGGTGCCGCAGGGAACCCTGGCGGAACAGATCCGGGCGGCGGGAGCCGGGCTTGGCGGAGTATTGACGCCCACTGGCCTGAGTACAGAAGTTCAGGAAGGAAAAACGGTAATCACAGTGGACGGCAGAGAATATTTACTGGAAAAACCGATCAAAGCAGATTTTGCATTAATCAGGGCTTCCGTAGCCGATGAAAGCGGAAATCTTTATTATAAAGCAACCACCAGAAACTTTAATCCGCTGATGGCAACCGCCGCCGAAACAGTGATTGCTGCTGCGGAGGAAATCGTCCCGGTGGGCGGGATACAGGCGGAACATGTGGTGACACCTGGTATTTTTGTGGACTATCTGGTAGGAGGTGAAGGATATGTCGGTTAAAGAACGGATTGTAAAAAGAGTGGCAAAGGAATTACAGGATGGAGATGTTGTGAATTTGGGAATTGGCATGCCTACAATGGTAGCTGATTACATTGCGGAAGGTATGACGATTCATCTCCAGTCAGAAAATGGGATTCTGGGTATGGGTCCGGTGCCCCAGGATGATTCTTATGACAGGAATATCGTCAATGCAGGCGGGAAACCGGTTACGGTAGAAAACGGTGCCTGCTATTTTGACAGTGCCGATTCGTTCGTGATAATCCGGGGCGGCCATGTGGATATGACCGTGCTGGGAGCATTGCAGGTCGATCAGCGGGGCAGCCTTGCCAGCCATATTATTCCCGGGAGAATGGTGCCGGGTATGGGCGGAGCTATGGATTTGGTGACCGGATCAAAAAAAGTAATTGTCGCAATGACCCATACTGCAAAAGATGGTTCGGCAAAGATTCTCAGCGAGCTGACCTTGCCGGCGACAGCGGTTGCCAGGGTACATAAGATAGTAACTGAACTGGCAGTCATTGATGTGACACAAGATGGCCTTGTGCTGCGGGAAGTTGCAGAGGGAACAACGGTGGATGAGGTTGTCAAAAAAACCGGCGCCCCATTATTGATTCCGGCATCAGTTACTTATTTTTAGATCGGAAGATTTGGAGAGTTAATATGAAGAATATAAAGTATAGACAAGATGGGTATATTGGCATCTTAACCTTTTCCCGTCCTGATGCCTTAAATGCCCTGAACAGCGAGGTGCTGGCGGAGCTGTCAGAACTGCTGTCAAAGCTGGAAGGGTCGGATATCCGGTGCCTGATTGTGACTGGGGAAGGTGAAAAATCCTTTATTGCCGGAGCCGATATCGCTGAGATGGAACCCCTGAGAGAGAAGGCGGCAAGGCAGTTTGGTCTGTCAGGGAACCAGGCGCTTAACCAACTGGAAAGCCTGTCCGTTCCTGTGATTGCGGCGGTTAATGGGTATGCTCTGGGAGGCGGCTGTGAAGTGGCGCTGGCCTGTGACATCAGGATCGCTTCCGCCAATGCAGTGTTTGGGTTTCCGGAAGTGACCCTGGGAATTGTGCCCGGATTTGGCGGAATTCAGCGGATGGCACGGACGGTAGGATTAGCAAAAGCGAAGGAACTGGTCTTTTCGGCCTGTAGAATAAAAGCAGAAGAAGCATTGCAGATTGGGCTGGTAAACAGCATCGCTGAACCCTCTGAACTAATAGATGCCAGCCTTAAACTGGCAGGGCAGATTGCCGCCAATGCGCCATTTAGTGTACAGGCATCAAAAATAATTGCAAACCAGTCAGCGAAGATATTTGATACAAGAGGGTTGGCAGTGGATTTATTTGGAGAATGTTTTGAAACAATGGATCAGAGTAATGGAATGAGTGCGTTTTTGGAAAGGCGGAAACCAGAAGCCTTTACCGGAGAAAGAAAGGAAACAGCAGAAAAATGAAAGTGGGAATTATTGGTTCAGGGACAATGGGAGCGGGGATTGCCCAGGCATTTGCTGCGGTAGATGGTTTTGAAGTATCCTTGTGTGACTTAAACGGTGATATTGCAGAACAGGGAAAGGCAAGAATTGCCGCATCCTTAAGACGTCAGGTTGAAAAAGGCCAGATGGATGAAATGGAACAGACTCAGATATTGAGTAAAATAGTAACAGGAACGAAAGAGATTTGTTTTGATTGTGATGTAATTATAGAAGCGGCAGCAGAATCTGTTGACATCAAAAGGAAGATGTTCCGTGAGCTTCAGGACATATGTAAAAAAAACTGCATCTTTACAAGCAATACTTCCTCTCTTTCCATCACTGAGATTGGCAGCGGACTAGACCGTACATTAATGGGAATGCATTTCTTCAACCCAGCGCCGGTGATGAAGCTGGTTGAGATTATTGCCGGCCTGAATGCTACGGCGGAAGAGATTAACCAAATTAAAGAAATTGCTGAGATGATTGGCAAAGTACCAGTAGAAGTAAAGGAATCGGCAGGGTTTGTAGTCAACCGGTTATTGATCCCTATGATTAATGAAGCGGCCGGCATTTTGGCAGAGGGTATTGCTTCAGCAGAGGATATTGATACCGCAATGAAATTAGGGGCAAACCATAAAATGGGGCCGCTGGCACTAGGGGATCTCATTGGCCTGGATGTCTGCCTGGCGATTATGGAGGTACTTGCCGCAGAGACCGGAGATCCTAAATACCGGCCGCATCCGCTTCTTAAAAAGATGGTCAGGGGAGGCAAATTAGGCAGGAAGACCAAGCAGGGATTCTTTCCCTATTAAGTCAATGGAGGAAAACAGGATGAATTTTGAGTGGAGTAAAGAACAGGAACTAACCAGACAATTATTCCGCAGCTTTGCGGAAGAACAGGTGAAACCATTAGCACAGGAACTGGATGAAATGGAGCGGTTTCCTCAGGAAACAGTTGAGAAAATGGCACATTATGGTTTTATGGGGATTCCATTCGCCAAAGAATTCGGCGGGCAGGGATGTGACAGTTTAACCTATGCGATCTGTGTAGAAGAACTGAGCCGGGCTTGCGCAACCACAGGAGTGGTTGTTTCCGCCCATACCTCTTTATGTGCGGATCCAATTAATAAATATGGTACGAAACAGCAAAAAGAGAAATACTTAATCCCTCTGGCTAAAGGAGAAAAAATCGGCGCTTTCGGCCTGACCGAACCGGCAGCAGGAACAGATTCCGCCGGACAGCAGACAAAAGCGGTTCTCGATGGTGATTATTATATCCTGAATGGGACGAAGATTTTTATTACCAACGGCGGTGTGGCTGATGTCTACATAGTGATGGCAATGACTGATAAGAGCAAAGGAAATAGAGGGATCTCGGCTTTTATTGTAGAAAAAGGATTTGAAGGTTTTTCTATTGGCAAGAAGGAATTGAAAATGGGGGTCAGGGGTTCTTCTACAACAGAACTGGTATTTGAAAACTGCAAGGTTCCCAGAGAAAATCTGCTGGGAGCAGAAGGAAAAGGTTTTGGGATTGCGATGGGTACCCTTGACGGAGGACGGATTGGGATTGCTGCCCAGGCACTTGGAATTGCACAAGGTGCTTTGGATGAAACGGTAGATTATGTAAAAGAGCGTAAACAGTTCGGCAGAAGCCTGTCAGCTTTTCAAAATACGCAGTTTCAGCTTGCTGATATGAAAACGAGGATTGAAGCGGCCAGGCTTCTTGTCTATCAGGCAGCATGTGCCAAAGATAATAAGAGCCGCTTTTCAGTGGAGGCAGCAATAGCGAAGCTTTATGCTTCGGAAACGGCAATGTCTGTAACGACAAAGTGTGTCCAGCTGTACGGCGGTTATGGTTATACCAGGGATTATCCGCTAGAGCGGATGATGCGTGATGCGAAGATTACAGAGATTTATGAAGGTACCAGTGAAGTCCAGAGAATGGTTATCTCCGGTGCATTGCTGAAATAGAGGAGGATAAGATGAATATTATTGTGTGTATCAAGCAGGTTCCGGACACTACTGAGGTAAGATTGAATCCGGAAACCGGCACCTTAATCCGTGATGGTGTTCCCAGCATTATCAATCCTGATGACAAGGCAGGACTGGAAGCCGCCCTGCGTTTAAAAGATGCCCATGGGGGAAAGGTTATCGTTTTAACTATGGGCCCGCTGCAGGCTGATGTCGCTTTAAGAGAGGCCCTGGCAATGGGTGCCGATGAAGCATACCTGATTTCTGACAGGGCATTTGGCGGAGCGGATACCTGGGCAACCAGTTCAACCATTGCGTCAGCCATCCGTAAAATAGGTGGTTATGATTTGATTATCACAGGCCGCCAGGCAATTGACGGAGATACGGCCCAGGTAGGCCCGCAGATTGCGGAACATTTAGATCTCCCCGGCATCAGTTATGCGGAAGATATCGAGATTATAGATGAATATGTGGTTGTTAAAAGACAGTATGAAGATCGCAGTCATGTGATAAAGGCTAAAATGCCGTGCCTGATCACTGCTTTATCAGAGCTTAATCAACCCAGATATATGACCCCTGGCGGAATTAAAGAAGCTTATCATGAGAAAGAAATAAAGATGCTTGCAAGGGCAGACCTTGATGTGGAGGATGGCAATATCGGTTTGAAAGGCTCTCCTACCAGGGTATTCAAATCCTTTACTAAGGCTGTTAAGGGGAAAGGAACTATTGTCCATCTGGATGCACCGGAAGCGGCAGAGTGGCTGCTTGGACAGATGAAAGAAAAATTTGTTATTTAGCTAGATAATATGGAGGTGAAACATATGATTCAGAAAGAATATAAAGGTGTTTTTGTTTATGCCCAGCAGGTTGACAAAAAAGTTTCAAGGGTAACCTTTGAATTGCTGGGCAAAGGGGTTGAATTAGCAGCAGCACTGAATACTGAGGTAACTGCGGTTCTTTTGGGCAGTCAAATTGAATACCTGGCTGCAGAACTGGTCCGGTATGGTGCGGATCGTGTGATTATTGTTGATCATCCGGTGCTGGAAACCTATATGACAGAACCCTATACTGCGGCATTGACGGCAGTGGTTGAGACATATAAACCGGAAATCCTGCTATATGGCGCAACTGCGATTGGCAGAGATTTGGCACCGCGGGTATCGGCTCGCGTGCATACCGGATTAACAGCCGATTGTACCAAATTGGAAATTCAGGAAGAAACCAATCACTTGATGATGACAAGGCCTGCTTTTGGCGGCAATATTATGGCAACAATCCTGTGTCCGGAGCACCGTCCGCAGATGGCTACCGTCCGCCCCGGCGTTATGCAGTGCACAAAACTACGGGAAGACACAGAAGGCAAGATTGAGTTTTATCAAGTAAATGAACTGGAAAACAGCAAAAATGTTGAGATTCTGGAAATTATAAAAAAAGTAAATGAACGCATGGATATCATGGATGCAAAAGTACTGATATCCGGCGGAAGGGGAATGGGCAGCGCGGAGAATTTTGCGGTGCTGGAAGAACTGGCAGAGGTTCTGGGCGGGACAGTTGCTGCTTCCCGTGCTGCAGTGGATGCCGGATGGCAGGAAAAGGACCGGCAGGTGGGACAGACCGGCAAAACTGTCAGACCTAATCTTTATATTGCATGCGGGATCTCAGGGGCGATTCAGCACCTTGCAGGAATGGAAGAAAGTGATATTATTATAGCCGTCAATAAGGATGAAACCGCGCCCATTTTCGAAATTGCCGATTATGGTGTTGTTGGTGACGCAGGAAAGATTATTCCTCTGCTGATAAAACAGATAAAGGAGCAGGCATATCTATGAAAGGGTTAACAATTGATCAAATAAATGTCGGTGACAGTGCCGAATTTTCTAAAACAATTACGGAGTCGGATATCTATCAGTTTGCCGGAATTACCGGGGATTTTAACCCGGCTCACATTAACGCCGAATATGCTAAGAACACTATTTTTGAAGCGCGCATCGCTCATGGTATGCTGATTTCTTCACTTTTTTCTACAATACTTGGAACCAGTCTGCCGGGGCCGGGTACAATCTACATGGGGCAGGAAGTAAGATTTGTAAAGCCGGTTTATATCAATGATACAATAACAGCAGTGCTTACGGTAATTGATATAATAGAAGAAAAGAACCGTCTGAAGCTGGAGACGGTGGCGACAAATCAAAATGGTGAAATTGTGGTACAGGGTAATGCTACGGTAATGGCACCAAAATAAGCCAGACCTGAACTGATCTTTGCCAAAGACTGCCCGCACAAAAACCGTAAAAGTGAGCAAGGGCTTGCCCTCAGTTAAAGAGGGCAGGCCCTTGTTCGGTTTTGTCAGCCAGGCTATCATGGCGTTAGATAACACCGTAGACCCTGTAGCTTTGCGCCCCTGTCTTTAGGCAGGTTTGCCCTTGACTTTGCTATTCGTTGTCCAATACAGTCAAATAAATTGCCGATTACACCCGTACTTACTAAGTAGGCTATGGCTTCCTGTACTTTGGAGGCAGTATTGCCGCTGTCCGTGAAGTGGGCTAGTGCTTTTCCAAAAGCGCCTCGGCGATTTCGGAAAAGCACTACTTAAGAAAGGACTTTTCCATATCTCTAAGTTCCTGGAGATGTATTCTTTCGTTAAATTCCTTAAATGTTATGAGCTGGTCAAGAAATGCAGAGGAGGTTCCCTGTTTAAGCAGCTGCCCGGAAACTTGTGCAATTGTTTTGGATACAGCCATCATAACTGTGCCTGGATAGATCGCGATTTTATATCCGATTTCTTCCAGTTCTTGTTTGCTCATAAGTGGTGTTTTACCCATTTCCACCATGTTCACAAGCAACGGTACATTGAGGGCCTGATTGATTTCCCTCATCTCATCAACCGACTGCGGGGCTTCAAAGAAAATCACATCTGCTCCAGCCTGGGCATAGGCCTTTGCACGGTCAAGCGCGTCATCAAAACCGGTGACGGCTCTGGCGTCAGTACGAGCCATAATAACAGTATCCGGATTATTCTTTGCGGCGATGGCAGCTTTTATTTTTGCTATCATCTCATCCTTCGGAATTACTTCTTTTCCTTCCATATGCCCGCAGCGCTTAGGAAACACTTGATCTTCTAATTGAATACAAGCTACCCCGGCACACTCATACTCATTGACTGTACGCATTACGTTCAAGAGCCCGCCATAACCGTTGTCAGCATCAGCGATTACCGGCGTTTCTCCGGCGGCAAGCACAATATTCCTGGCCGCTGTTGTCATCTCAGTGAGGGTAGTTAATCCAATGTCGGGTTTGCCGAGCAGGCTGTGCGCCACACAGGCTCCTGACATATATACGGCTGAAAATCCGGTTTCCGAAACAATCCTGGCAGAAAATGCGTCATAAACGCCAGGGGCAAGAATAAGTTCTTTTCCTAAAAGTAATTGTCTTAATTTTTTTGCATTGTTCAACATAAACACTCCTTCTTAAAATATTGATTTAGATGATTAAGGTCGCTGCAAAGGATAAAAACATGCTAAATACTATGCCGGCGCCTGAAACTATGAAAAGATTCTTGTATATACTTTTAATTTCATTCTCGGACACACAGCCCATAATCAGTCCGCCGCATGCAGACAACGGCGACATGCCGGCAAATACAGAACCAGTTGCAATGACAGTAAACAGCAGCCCAGGCGTTAGACCCGTTGCTTCAGCGATCCCTTTGACCATAGGATAAAGTGTGGGAAAAACAACCCCGGTTGCGCTGCTGAACAGAGTCATAATCCCCGCGATTCCGCTCATGAAAGCCGGAACAAACCGACTGTTTTCTGTAGCGCTTACAGCATTAATCATCATATCGACAGTTCCCGCATTAACTGCAACACCTACGATAATCCCCACACCGCTGATCATAATAACGGTATTCCACGGTACTGAAGCAAGTGCTTTTCTCTCATCCGCCAGTTTCAGCAAAGACGATACCACAGCCATCAAAAGAGCAATGAAGCCCACATCATTATATTGAACCAGAGCTTTCACTACCGAGCTGTTTGCAAACGGTATGGCCAACAAATATGGGCCCAGTAAAAGTAAAATGAAAACAGCAATTAATGCAAGGCTCTTTTTCTGTGCGTCTGTGTACGGTTCGGGTTTATCAATGGCAACATTTTGATTGCCGGTTTGATAGCCCTTAAATACAAAGAAGTACATAATAGTGAAAAACAGCAAAAAAGCCAGGGTTTCACAGATAAAAATTGTAAATATAAAAGACATAGAAGAATCAGCAAATCCTGCATCGGAAATGATTGCTTTGACGACAGCTCCAGTCGAGCTTGTAGGGAAAGCGCCGCCGCTGACCGCGCCAAAATATACTGCTAATCCAATCATTAATTTGTTCATATTAATCTTATTGCAGATGACAAATAAGATCGGACATAACAAAAATATAATACCGTATGGCCCGGCGCCCATTCCGGACATAAGCCAGGCCGCCGCAAATGCCACAAAAGGAATGATCTTGGACTGTTTCCCAAACCTGTAAAGTATGTTAAGCGCTAATTTGTCTAAAGAGCCATTTAAAGTGGCAAAATTGTAAAAGAATGAAACGGACACAAGAATGAAAAAAATCTTGATGGGCCACATAGCAACAATGGCCGACGCCTTCAAACCCATCACATAACAGCCCGCTATGTAGGAGAAGACCATCGCGAGAACACCAATATTAATATTAGTTTTAAACCCAATCGCAATCGCTAACACAATAACGATCAACATAACAATAGCCATATTCATAAGGATCACCTCTCTCTTATTCTTTTCAAATCAGTACATTCCGATAGACCCATGGCCGCAGCATGGAATCTTTTTCAATGAATTCACGTGTGCGCCCTTCCTTCTTTAGCGTCAGCATAACATCATCTAAGCCCTCTAAAAGCATGCGCCGGCGTGAAGCTTCGACCTCGAATGGAACCTGCCTGCCATCTGGGCATATAATTTGGCAATTTTCAAGATCAATCTCTATTTCCCCCTGTAAAGCGGCCAAATGATGTATCATTTCCATGGGCAGGACAATAGGCAGAATGCCCTGCTGAAAACAGTTTTTAAAAAAAATCCCGCCAAAGCTTGGCGCAATCAAACATCGAATTCCAATCTCCGCTATGGCGATTGCCGCCGTTTCGCGTGAACTGCCGCATCCAAAGTTTTCACCGACCAGCATGATTTTTGAGTCTCTAAACTGTGGCTGATTCAAAGGAAACTTCGGGTTTAACTCGTCATTATCCCCATCACCGTCAGCAAATCTGTATGGAGCGAAAGAATATTTTCCCATTTCTTCCATATTGTACAGGATCCGTTTCATCGGTGTAATGACATCTGTGTCAATGTTTGGCAGTAACCATGGTACCGCAACGCTTTTAACATGTTCAAACTTCTTCATTGCATCCTCCCTCTTATACTATTTTTCCATATATGGCTGCTAATGCCGCCGTATACGGGCTTGATAAATGAGTGCGTGCGCCCTTGCCCTGACGGCCAATAAAATTTCGGTTCGTCGTAGATACGCAGCGTTTACCGGCCGGAATGGATTCTCCGTTGCTGCCGCTACAAAGAGAACAGCCAGGTTCTCCCCATAAAAAGCCGGCTTCCTTAATTATAGCGTCCAGTCCCAATGCTTCTGCATCCTTTTTGACTTGCTGGGAACCGGGAACTACCCAGGCCTCTACATGTTCGGCCACTTTTTTACCCTTTACAAGTCCGGCGACTAATTTAATATTAGAAAGTCTTCCGTTTGAACAAGAACCTATAAACACCCGGTCAACAGCAATGCCGGCAATTGCATCTTTGGCTTTAAAGCCCATGTATGTATATGCTTCTGCAAATCCCTTCCGATCTTTTTCGGATCGCGTTTGCGAAAGATCCGGTATCACATCATGAATGCCAATGGTATGGGCAGGTGAAATTCCCCAACTGACCTGACGCTCAAGACCGGTAACATCTACGGTAATTTCTTTGTCGAATATGCTTTCCGGTGTAGAAGCTATTTCTTTGCAGTGAGAGATCATTTGTTCATACATTTCACCGGTTGGTGCATATTTTCTGCTCTTCAGGTATGCAAAGGTTTTTTCATCCGGCGAAATGAGTCCGTACTCGGTCCCTAACTCAACACATAAATTGCATACCGTCATGCGGCCATCCATGTCCATGGCGCGAATGACACTGCCTGAGAATTCAACGGCATAACCATTGGCAAAATCTGTACCATATTTTGCTATGATGGACAATATGACGTCCATAGGGCCTACATCTTCACTAAGCGAACCTTCAATATTAATTCTCATGGTTTTAGGTCTTTTAACATTCAGCGTTTGAGTACATAGAACATGGTATTGCTCACTGGTTCCAATACCCCATGCAAGCGCGCCAATGGCGCCGTGGGTACAGGTATGGCTGTCACCGCAGACAAGTGTCATGCCGGGTAATGATATCCCCAAATCCGGCCCGACAACATGTACAATACCTTGCTCAGGCGAATTTGGTTCAAAAAATTCAAGCCCGTATTGATTGAATTTACTGCGCATGTTAGACATAAAAACTTTACTTGCCTTAGTATCCTCTCCGGTACGGCCAGGGCAGGAAGACAGAGAGTGATCCGGAATACCCAGCACACGCTTNNGCTTTTTTTCCCATACATCCAAGCCGGAGTTGTCAACCAGCTTAAATACATAGGGGGAATTCAGATCGTGAATATAGCACCGGTCAATGCTCAGCCAACTGCTGTTACTGCTTTCCTGTTCGATAGTATGGAGCTCCCAAATATTATCGAATAGATTTTTTTTTGTTTCTGTCATTCATATCATCCTCCTGAATAATTTCACTAATGTGTACTTTATATTCCTTGATTTAAATCGTTATTTTTATAATTCGAGATATATAAGTACAGTCGTAGTATACTTATTGTTTGCAAAAATGTCAACTTGTAATAATCACTGAAATGGGAGTATAAGATTTGTGCAAAAAAACAATAAAAAAACCATGAGACGAATTATCTCATGGTTCCGGGACTGGTTTACAACTATTTATCTTTGGACAATAAAGTATTGTCAAATGACATTAAGATTTGATCAAGAAATATTTGCAGCAGTTGATTACTATCTACAGTTTCCATATTTGAAGCTTTTTCTTTTTCTGTTTGTATGAAAATACCCTTATTAATAGCTGAAATATAATGCACCAGCATTTCAGCATCATATTTTTCGAATAATCCTAATTCTGATTTATGCTTTGTATAAAATTCGACACCTAAATCTACACATGCACGATTCCATATATGGATATGCTGCATCACCTCTTTAGGCAGTCCTTCGCCAGCGTTATCAGCATCCAGCATCCAAAATTCTCTCATAAAGTTGGGGTGTTCTGTAGAAAAATTGAACAAAGTTGTAAGCAAATCCTTCATGATTTCCTTTACTGATTTCTCCTGCGTATAAACAACAGCTAAATCATCAAACAAGTTCTTTAAATATTTTTCAAAAATACTGGCAAATAATGTGAGTTTAGATGGAAAATGTTGATAAAGCGTTCGCCTTGTAATATTTGCTGCCGCGGCTATTTCATCTACTGTAACATCATTAAAATTGCGTTGCGAAAATAACTGGGCCGCTACTAATTCAATTTTTATCCTTGTAATTTCTTTGCTTTTTCTAGGCACAAACTTACCCCCAAATTAATGAAGAAATCTATTCATTTCTCTAATTTTAGCCAATATTCTACTTGATATTTCATCCAATTTAGGAAAGCAGTATGGTTTAATTTATATAGTAGTATTATATTGTTAATATAATCAAAATGCAAGTGTCATATAAAAATTTGTGTTTTAATAAGGTCAACTGACGACTCCTATTAATTTGAGGTCATAGTAGTATGTTTGTTTTCGAAAAAGTGGGTTACTACCGCAATGACTTGAAAAGTTATTCCAAGAATACAAACTCCCGTCCACCCGAACAGTCCCCATAAATATGATCCCAAAAACGAACCTATCGCACCGCCGATAAAATAAAAAGCCATATAAAGACCATTATTTCGACTGCGCAGAATATCATCCAGTGTATTAATTTTTGCTTGATTGGATATTTGAGCGGTCTGAATACCTATACTTAGCAGAACAATTCCCCAAATAAGTCCCCACAACTGATATCCTAAAATCCAGAAACACAGGTAGCCTGCCATGGAAAGGCTGATTCCTATTGTTAGAGTGAAATAATATCCCTTTTTGTCTACAACCCTTCCTGCAATAGAGGCTGCTAAAGCACCAACTGCACCGATAAGCCCAAGCATTCCCGCCGTTTGTGCTCCTAAATTATAAGCAGGAGATTTCAACAGAAAAGAAAGCGTTGTCCAGAAAGCGCTGAAAGATGCAAACATCATTGCGCCGATCAAAGAAGAACTTCTTAATATAGGTTGTTTTCGCAGTATACTGCCCAAAGATGAAATCAATTTACCGTAACTCATAACTGCGTCAGGAGAGGACTGTGGTAGGTGAAAATAGAAAATAATGATCAGTATACCTATCATCACAGCAGCAATCTGATATACTACTTGCCAGCCATAATATGTACCGATAATTCCACTAAAAGTACGTGAGAGCTGCATTCCAATTAACAAGCCGGTCATTACAGTACCAATTACACGACCTCTGGAGGCGGGATTTGCCAAATGCGCCGCTAATGTTACAAGCACCATTTGGGTAATAGAGGTGATTCCAACAAATAAAGAACCAATTATAAACCAAATGACATTTGTGACAAATGAAAGTTCCAGTACTGCTGCCATGGAGCAGCTGAGCATAATGAGAATTAATGAACGCTGGTTTACTATGTCACCCAACGGGACAATAAAAATCAATCCAATTGCGAAACCAATCTGAATAATCGTTGCCGAGATTCCGATAACGGTCGACGAGACATGAAAATAGGTCGCAAGATTGGATAGCAAAGGTTGAGCGTAATATAAATTTGCTGCACAAATTGCGTTAGCAACTGACATTAAAAGAATCAGGAATTGATTTAGTTCTATTTTTTCAGCAGTTTTCTTTCTTATTTGATTCATTTTAATCCTCCCATATATGTCCCGTCAGGCAAAGATTCCTGACGGATATAACTATCAACGATAGCCCCTATACCTATGTATTTGTTTTCTTCATGTTGTTTCATAATATCACTCCTTTTCTTTATCTGTTATTGCATGTTAATATCAAACCGCTTAGATGCCACTAAGCGGTTTGATATTATTATAGCCTGATGACCACAATATGTGGTATAATATTCACATCAACTTATTGCCTAATACTATCACTTATAATAGAAATAGAATCTGATAAAGGAGAGAATCAATGCCGAATTTTATAACGTTAACATCCCAAGAAAATACAAGTACAAAACAACATGAACTAGCCAGACTTATTAAGCATTTTTCTGGTAGTGATGGAGACCATGAAACCCAAATTCCGTCCCTTCATCTCATTTGTGATTCCAATATTGCAGTGCCAATATGTCATATTCAAAAACCGTCCCTATGTATAGTTGCTCAAGGAGAAAAGATAGTTATGCTCGGCTCAGAAAGTTATCGGTATGGCATTTCTGATTATCTTACTGTATCTGTAGGTGTACCAATTACCGGAAGAGTGACCATGGCGTCACCTGAATTTCCCTATTTGGCAATTCGGCTGGATTTAGATCCAAACCTTATTTTTGACATTATGAAAGAAACTGACCTTCTGCCAAATAAAATAAAAAGATCCAGCCGCAGTTTGTTTTTGGGCAAAATGCCTTTTAATCTTCTTGATGCGGTAGTGAGGCTTGTTCAGTTGCTGGATAATCCAAAAGATATTCCGATACTTGCCCCATTAATAATTCGTGAAATTCTCTATAGAGTTCTTTGTGATGAACAGGGGGATGCGTTGAAATTAATTGCTATGGCAGACAGTAATTTCTGCCGTATTGCGGAAGTAACTGAATATATTAAAAATAATTACGAGAAAAATATGCATATTGAGGAATTGGCTTTGATTGCAAATATGAGTTCTGCAACACTGCATCGTCATTTTAAGGACATAACTGCCATGAGCCCATTACAGTATCAAAAACAAATAAGGCTACAGGAGGCAAGACGTTTATTACTTTCGGAATCATTTGAAGCTGCAACTGTCGCTTATCGAGTTGGTTATGACAGTCCTTCACAGTTCAGCAGGGAATATTTACGAATGTTCGGATTGCCGCCTATTAGTGATATCAAGCAGCTTCGGCTAGCTTTATCGCATAACACTTAAAAGGTTTTCTATACATTTCTTTGTGGTTACGGAACGGTTCGATGATCAACGACGCCAACTTTGAAAAAGCCGATCTGACCGGAGCCGTATTTGCGGAAGCCCAGCTTTACCGAAGCCGGTTTACCCAAAAACAGCTCGAGCAGTGGGAATTCAGCCAGGAACAGCTTGAACAAATAGATATTATCCAGTAAAATGAAAGGAGGAAGATAGTGTTCGGATTGGGAAGTATTGTTCAAAAAAGCTAAGGCGCCGGTGCCAAAAGTAGTAAATGTGGGAAAAATTCTCTGAATCTTGTTCTATAATAATGGCGATGAATCATAAAGGTTCTTTCAAGGTCCAGCCATGCCTTACAAGGAGCTTTTTCACACACTCAAGGCATTGTGAGACGATATGCCTTTTGTCCAAACTCCATGAAGTAAAGCATCATGTGAATGTGAAGTTGGATATGGACGAGTGGATGTCACAAGTGCCGAGAGCGAGGCGACTTATGAGGAAATTAAGGAGTATGTGCTGTAACATACCGGGCTTAAGGTAAGCAGTCTTAATATTGCACAGGTGAAGAAGAAATGTGGAATTATAGAAAGAGAGAAATATAATCTGCCTAAGTCTGTGGATAATAGACAACCATAGTGCACTAAGGAATAAGAGGATACGATTGTAGAGGCACTTAAGTGTTTCCAAATGGATTGAGCAAGATATTGACGGTTTGGATAAATCGATTATTAATGGATTACATATGACAAATAATCAAAATCTATATATTTGGGGAGCTGGAAGTATAGGTGTACCATTGGCCAATTATTTAATCAAGAGAAATATTGATGTTAGCGCAATTATTGATAATGATAGTCATAAGCAAAAGAGTCTTAATTTGTCTGTTCCCGTTATTCCATATAACAGTATAAGTGGTGAGAGTATAAATATTTTTATTTCGGTANNTAAACAAGGTTGCGATAGAACAAATAAAGGAACAAATATGGAAAGAGGGAAAATCAGATAATATTTTATCTTTTGAAGAGTTATAGCATTTAGAGGAGATTGAAGTGGGTAGAAAGGAGGTGACCGCCTGACCGATTGCTCTCTACATTCTAACAGCAGCGTTGTATAGGAGGCAATTGAGATGGCTGATGACAATTATACTTATTTCCTAGATATGGAAATAGGAGAAAGTGTTTTTCTTGCGATCCCAAAATGAGCTGACACTCTAAGGCATTATTACAGAATACACATGAATAAGTAAATTAGATATAACGAAGTGTAACTGAAATAAAACATCTTAGAGCTTTTAAAAGGAGAATTATTTTATGATAAATAAATTAAGAGTGGTAGAAGATGGTTATATGGAATTATTCTGCCAGAAAAAAACAGTGCAAGATATCAGTTATTTTAGCAATCAGATTGTGCCAGAATTGTATGATCATAATTTTATTCTGTTAGAAAACATAAGCAATGAGACGGAAACAATTGAATTTATACGCGAACAATTAACAGTGTTGGCGCATTCAGATAAAGAACATCTAAAAATTGTAATCCATCCTGGAATTGAGGTTTCGAAAGGATTTTATGATGTCATGAATGATATGAGGTTTGATGTGGACAATCTTTACTACATGACAGCGGATGAACATTACGCAGGGGATTGGCATGGAGATGACAGCTGCAGGATTAAAAAGGCAGTTACATCAGAAGAAATAGAAGCAGGGGTAGATTGTGCCATCACTTATGCTGCGCAAAGAATGTCCCTTGAGTTATCCAGTAAGAAAGCGAACCAGAAAAAGGAACTCTATGAAAAGGGATTGATGGATCTTTATATCTGTTATGAAGAAGAGACTCCGATCGGTTTTTGTGATTGGTATGAGAAGGATCGAATTGTAAAATTAGAAGAAGTTACAATATTAAACGAATATCAGGGGAAGGGATTCGGAACAAATATGTTGAAGAAACTGCTCTATAAAGCCATAAAAGAGGAGAATAAGCAGGTATATATTGTTACGGAAACAGGAGAAAAGCATAATATTTATCTGCAATTGGGATTTAAGGGAGCAGGTACGGAAACAGAATTGTTTTTAATGAAAAAAGATATGAAATAGTGTGAATAGGTTTGGATTTGTTTGGTAGGAATGATAACGATTCCGTCTAGGCCTGGCCACGCCTTGCGGAAATCTTTTTCACACGCTCAGCACATACAAAATGCGTTGTCGAATTGCGTCAGAAGAGAGGATAACATGACCGACTGTGAGGAGGGGAGAAAGGCAGACATGGCATCCGATTGTTGAATCAAAGATGAGGGAAACTAACAGAAGGAGCCGTACTTAGAGGAATGGATTATAAATAAAGCAGAAAGCCAAATGCTCTTTTACAATGTTTTTACAAAACTATGCTTAACATTATGATATAATTGGATTATAAAGGCTGGAAGGAGTATTCAATAATGAAGTTAAGCAGAGAAGAGAAATCATGGATATTGGTTGATTGCGGAAATTCGGCTTACTCTATGGCTGTCACCACTGCATTACTGCCGATTATGTTCGGAATGTTTGACAATGTGAAATACAGCATGGATCTGGGGTATTTTAATTCCATTGCAAGTATTCTAGTGGCGGTTTTAAGTCCGGTTTTAGGTGCCGCCGCTGATTATAAAGATAAAAAGAAACGGTTTTTTGTATTCTTTACCTGTCTGGGTGTCCTTGCAACCGCTTCACTGGCGTTTATTCCTCCCTCCAGCGGACAATGGCAGCTTTTAATTCTGTTTTTTATCTTATCGGCAATTGGATTTGCAGGATCCAATATTTTCTACGATGCATTTATCGTTGATGTTACCAGTGATGAGAGAATGGATAAGATTTCTTCCCTTGGTTTTGCGTTCGGCTATATATCCAGTGTCATACCTTTTGGCATCAGCCTGGTGCTCATATTTCTTTTGGGGATGGACAAGTCAATCGGATACCAGATCGGATTTATCATTACTGCGTTATGGTGGGGACTCTTAACATTCCCTATGATAAAAGATGTAAAACAGATTCATTATGTGGAACCCGAACAACATCCGGTAAGAAACAGTTTTAAAAGACTGGCGGCAACGTTTAAACAGATCAGGCAGTATAAAACCGTATTCTACTTCCTTGGTGCATATTTTTTCTATATTGATGGTGTGGATACCATAATTAAAATGGTAGTTCCTTATGCCACAGCTGTCCTTGGAAACTATAGACTGGATACATTCTCATTGCTGGGAATCTTACTGATTATACAGCTGATCGCCTTTCCCTGTGCCATTATGTATGGAAACCTGGCGAAACGGCTTTCTGCCAGAACCATGATTATCATCGGAATATTTACTTATATAATTACCTGTATTGCTGCATTTTTTTTAGCTTCTATGTGGCATATTTTCATTCTTGGAGCCATGATCGGTTCTGCACAGGGAGGGATTCAGGCGCTAAGCCGGTCCTATTATGCAAAGATTATTCCCAAGGAAAAATCCAATGAATTTTTTGGATTTTATAATATATTCGGTAAATTCTCAGCCATTATGGGTCCAACGCTGATGTCCCTTACAACAGCCATTACCGGCAATGCCAGATGGAGTATTTTGGGAATTATTCCTCTTTTTTTAATTGGATTAGTGATTTTTATGAAACTTCCTAAAGAACAAAAATATAATGAAAGATGATGGAGCTGGAAAAATGAGCAAAGGAAAAGCAAAGCATTTGGTAGTGATCTCCTATGATGCATTTTCTGAAGATAACTGGGAAAAGGCAAGTCGGCTTCCCAACCTTTCCCGGTTAATAAAAAGCGGAACGTTCAGTACAAAATTAAAAAGCGTCTATCCGACTCTTACCTATGTAGTGCATACCACTATGGTGACCGGTGTTTATCCGGATAAGCATGGAATCTATCATAATACCCCTCTCCAGCCTTTCATTGATGATGAAGAACAGGCGTGGTTCTGGTTTAAAAAGGATATGAGGGCACCAGCTGTGTATGATGCTTTGAGAAATTATGGAATGAAATCAGCCGGAATCCTGTGGCCTGTTACCGGAAAGGCCTCCATTCGCTATAATCTTCCGGAGATAAAGGCAATCGGACGTGAGAATCAAGCGCTTAAGATCTTAAAAAATGGAAGTCCGTTTTTTTGCATGGGGCTTGAGAAAAAATATGGAAAATCAAGAAAAGGGATTGAACAGCCTTACCTGGATGATTTTACAGCCATGTGCGGAAAAGACACCATTCTAAGCAAAAAACCGGAACTTCTGATGATGCACTTCATTGAACTGGACGATGCGAAGCATCGTTATGGGACTGACAGTCCTGAGATTGACAAGGTTTTGATCCGGGTGGATGAAAGAATCGGTAAGATTATCGAGGCAGTTCGGGAGGCAGGCATTTTTGAGGAAACGGTTTTTCTGGTGTTGGGAGATCATGGGCAGAAAAATGTAAGGTACAAGGTGAAGCTGAATCAATTGTTAAAAGAAGAAGGTCTTATTTATGAAGAAAAAGGTAAAATGTTTTGGAGAGCCTATATACAGTCTGCAGGAGGATCTGCCTATTTGCACATAAAGGAAAATGACGAGGAAGCGAAGCAGCATGTACTGCAGATTCTTCTAAAAGCGGAAGAAGAGAAGAATTTAGGTATTGAGAGGATCTATACCAGAGAAGAACTGGAACGTTTCCATGCGTTCCCGGTTTCGGGGTATATGCTGGAAGCAAAGACTGGTTACTGTTTTGATGACAGCCTTACCGGGTCCCTTGTGACTGACTTGGAAAAAGAGAATAGAAAGTATGCAACTCATGGGTATTCACCAGAGAATCCAGAGTATCGATGTGGCTTTGTAGTATCAGGAAATTGTATTAAGAAAGATTACCAGTTGGGAGAAATACAGATGGTAGATATAGCTCCTACGATTGCAGCAATTCTCGGCATTGATTTCGGTCCTTGTGACGGCAGGGTGTTGGAAGAGATATTCAGTATTAATTCGAAAGCGTAAAACACCTGGGAAGGATAGATATAGAATCCTGCTTGGGGGATATATAAAAAAGCAGAGCCGTTAAGGAATTACCAGCTTCTAGCTGTATTTTTTGACTGTTCAAGACGCTGTGAATTTTTTGTAGTTTTTCATTAGAATAGATGATATAATTATTTTTTATGAGAGTATTATAGCTGGAACATAATAGTAAATATATATTATCATACATTGGTTAGAATGGAGGCGTAAATATTGGAAAAAGTTAATGTTTATGAAAAGCTAAGCACATTCAGTGATTACTGGAGTCCTAAGATTGTTGGTGAAATGAGTGATTATCATGTAAAACTCGTAAAGCTAAAAGGTGAGTTTTTATGGCACTTGCATGAAAATGAAGACGAAATGTTCATGGTTATTAAGGGTAGACTGATAATTAAGCTTCGTACGGAAGATATTGTCTTAAACGAGGGTGAATTATAAGAGGAATAGAGCATATGCCTGTTGCCGAGGAGGAAGTACATGTTATGCTCATTGAGCCAAAGACGACATTGAATACAGGGAACATTAAAAACGACAAGACTGTGGAGTTCTTGGAAAAAATATAAGAAAGAAGCATTGTTACATTTGGTGGGCAATAGCTTGACCTGCCGAGGATAAACGATGCTATTCCACAATCTGACTCACAGTAGCTACAAACATGGAGTGTGTAGTATAGTTAGGTCAAATGGGCTAATAACAGATGGTACCCTGGAACCAAAAGATAATACTCAAATTAAAGTTTTGCTTATTGACTTATGTACACATAAACTGAGGTGGTACAATAAATAGGAATGATGAAAAGGAGTGGGTTTCATGTCAAAAACGCTAAATAATGCAGAAATTGTCCGTCAGATTCTATGTGAAGATATGGAGAATATCTCGGAGGATGAGGATATAATTCATTTGCTTCTAAATCGTCAGGTAGCTGAAAATCTAAATTATAGACATCAAGAGACTGCAACAAAGGGAGATAGAATAGCAGATCGTTTAGCTAATGTGGCAGGAAGTTGGTCGTTTATACTGGGGTTTTGCACAGTGCTGATTCTCTGGATTCTTATAAATTCAGTTTTGTTCGCTGTTCATGCTTTTGATCCTTACCCCTTTATCTTATTAAATCTGATATTATCCTGTGTAGCAGCGATTCAGGCACCTGTCATTATGATGAGTCAAAACCGCCAGGAGAAAAAGGATCGACTTCGAGCGGAAAATGATTACCGCGTGAATCTGAAATCAGAATTAATTGTGGAGGATTTGCACGTTAAGATGGATAAACTCATTGAGCAGCAGGAGCAAATCCGTGCCAGGCTGGAAGCGTTAGAGATAAAAAAGTAATGAAGTACTGTGGGAATACACGCCGGTGACCAAAGAATACGCATTAGAGTTTTAGAAAATAGACTTATGTGGTAATGGTAATAATGACAAGGATTGGGCAGAAACGCTGCATGTGCTTCTTCGTTGTCTACAACAAAATGGATGTCCCTAAGAACCTGACTAATATAGATGCGGTGATCTAAGGGCAGTAACAGTTTGAGATGGTATGTATTCCCCATTGACAGATGACGTATAATTAATTTCG
>DFCS01000013.1 GCA_002367105.1 Hungatella sp. UBA3048 | reverse complement strand
GTGGAGATGGTGGTCTGCCAGAAGGCGGAGATGGTGGTCTGCCAGCAGGCGGAGATGGTGGTCTGCCAGTAGGTGGAGAAGGCGGTCTGCCAGTAGGCGGAGAAGGCGGCCTGCCAGTAGGCGGAGATGGTGGTCTGCCGGTAGGCGGAGAAGGCGGTCTGCCAGTAGGCGGAGATGGCGGCCTGCCGGTAGGCGGGGAAGGCGGTCTATTAGTAGGTGGGGCCTGGGGTCTATCAATAGGTGAGGTTGGCGATCTATCGGTAGGTGGGAATGGGGGCATATTTTTTCTTCCTTTCCGGATGTTGATATTTATATTATATGAGACACCGGAAAAGGAATTGCCATGAACCGTAAGGAAAATAAGGATTACGCCAAATCAGATATAGGAATAGACTGTTCTCATATTATTACTTGGCTCAATAAGGTTGACATTTTCGTATAATGAGAGCACTATAAGGATAGCTATGTTATGACTTACTTATCACGAATAAATAAGCTGTAATTAGATGTTTGTTCAATTACAAATATTGATCGTTCGTATATTAGGTGGTAGTATATTCTTAAAACTTAATTTTAATTTATAAGGGGGAGATTGTAATGAAGCTTGAAAAAATGGAAGAATTTTTTGATCGTCGCTTAGACGGGTATGAGGACCACCAGCTCAATGCTATTGATTCTGCAAAAATATTTTATCCCTATACGGCATCGCAGCTGCCTATGTACGAAGGCTGTAAAGTACTCGATTTGGGCTGTGGGACAGGGCTTGAATTGAATGAATATTATATGCTTAATCCATTTGCTGTCATAACAGGGATCGATTTGGCAAATGGGATGTTAAAAGCACTTCATGCCAAATTTCCAGATAAACAGCTTACGCTTATCAATGGTTCATATTTTGAGGTTCCTTTTGGCGAACATGTATTTGATGCTGCCGTTTCTGTGGAATCATTGCATCATTTCACTCTGGAACAGAAAATTCTGCTTTATAAAAAGCTGCATGGTTCGTTGAAAGAGGGCGGATATTTTATTTTAACGGACTATATGGCTGAAAATGATGAAGAAGAAAAGAATAACTTTTTAGAGCTTTCCCGGTTGAAAAAAGAATCAGGAATATGTGACGGTGAGTTTTATCACTATGATACACCGCTTACACGAGCGCATGAAACAGAAGCATTGCTCTCCGGAGGATTTTCAAAAGTCGAACATTTGAATAAATGGCAAAGTACAAATATTTTGAAAGCATATAAATGATTGTAATATCCTTTCATAGGTGAAAGTTTTTGGAGCCATTTTGATTAATAGATGAAAGAGGATTGCAATGCAAACAAAGATCGCTGGAGTTGATTACCATTCTAATTTGAAAAAGTTTCTTGAATATACTGAGATACGTACCAAGATCACAAGTCTGATTCCGTTCCTTATGTCTCTGGCTTATCTGTTTTACCGCAGGCAGCCGGTAAATATTGAGCGTACCGTTTTGTTTTTTTGTTCTATGTTTTTGTTCGACTTAACGACAACCGCGATCAATAATTATATTGACACCAAAACGAATGGTCAAAAGCTGCCTTTTACACGGGGCAAAGCAAAGCTTATTATTTATCTGCTGTTTGGTATAAGCACTGCTTTGGGACTTATCCTGGCGTACCGCACAGATTTGGTCGTGCTGTTGCTAGGCGGACTGTGCTTTCTCTGCGGAGTGTTTTATACCTGGGGGCCGGTTCCAATATCCCGTTTACCCCTGGGAGAGATTTTTTCTGGACTTTTTTATGGTCTGTTTATTCCCTTTTTGATGCTTTATATGAATATGCCGTCAGGAACATTCCTGACCTTAGAAGTGGATTGGCATGCAATCCGGTTCGTCTTAAACATTGCGCCTTCGCTTTCCCTGCTTTTGTTTTCAGCCGGCCCAATCTGTGCGACAGCCAACATTATGCTGGCTAACAATATCTGCGATCTGGAAAAGGATATTACGGTAGGGCGTTACACGTTACCTTACTTTTTCGGCAAACATGCATTGGGAGTCTTTGCCGGGCTATATTATGTGACTTATTTGACATGGGCGGCGTCTGTTGCGCTGAGGATCCTATCACCGGTCTGTTTGCTGGCGTTAATCACCATTATTCCTGTGCATAAGAACATCTGCCGCTTCAGAGCGGAACATATCAAGGAAAAGACCTTTGTCCTTTCGGTACAGAATTATATTATCATTGTGGGTGCTCAAACTCTGGTGATCTTTTTAAGTGGTTTATTTCTTTGATGGGAAGCTAATCTACTAAAACTTACTAACGATCAATAATAAGTTCCCAATGTAAGGAAGATGTCTAAATCCTGACGATCATTAAGGTAATTGTAAATATATCGTAATGCCAAAATCTGGGATCTGCTGTTATACTATATCTTATAAAAGATGAAGGAGGACATAACATGAAGAAATATTTAAAGTTACTGTTAACCGGTATTAGCTCCTTAGCATTAGTCCTGTCAGCCAGTGCTTTTACAACTCAAGCAGAGGAACAGACTTCGTTGCCAAGCTCCATACGTATATACGGAACAGTAACCCAGGTTTCCGAAAACAGACTCCGTATGATAAGGAAAGACGGTGCCAGTGCAGACCAGGAAATCATTCTGAACCTTTCCTCTGAGTCGAAAATTTTAAACGCCGTCAGCGGAGATCCTGAAGCAGTTGGACAGATACAGGAAGGAGAATTTATTTATGCTGACATTAGTCCTGTTATGACTATGAGCCTGCCGCCTATGACAAATGCCATTACAGTGCTTTGTAAAATCCCGGCTGACTACCGGGTTCCGGAATACATAACGGTAGCGTCTATGTCGATTCACTCAGATGGGAAGACAGGTATCCTTACCTCTGATACAGGGAAGCAATACAGGATAACAGAGCAAAGTAACCTGTTTCCATATTTAACCCGTAACATTGTTACGGTCCATGACCTGACAAAAGGACGTAATTGCCTGGTCTGGTCAACGGATAATGCGATCTCAAAAATCATGGTATTCCCAAATTCCGGCACATCAGATGTGCAAACCGGTTGGGTAAAAAAGGACGGCAACTGGTATTTTTATGATATCAATGGCTTATCATATACAGGCTGGCTGAAAGATAGCGGTGACTGGTATTACTTGGATCCGGAGAGTGGAATTATGAGAACAGGATTCATCACCCTGGAAGGCAAAACATATTATCTTCAAAAAGATGGCCGCATGCTTTCATCAGCCAAGACATTTATTCCCGATGAAAACGGCGTATTAAGATAACCGTAAATCCAAGCCGGATATTGCAAAACCAATTTCAAAATCAATTTCAAAAAAGAAATAGTTAAATAAAATAAGCATTAAGGTGAAAGAAGTCCTCTCACCTTAATGCTTATTTTTATTATAAATAGCGAAAGTGAAGCCGGTTAAAAATCGTTCGTATTCTGAACTGCATGAATTTTTTAAAAGGATTATAATAAAAAGTGTAAAACGTTTTGCGATTATTGTTTAAGAGAGGAATACAGAAAAAACATGAGTATCAAAGGAAATTTTTTATGGGGCTCGGCAACTGCTGCTTATCAATGTGAAGGAGGTTGGGACGAAGATGGGAAAGGCTTAAATGAATGGGATGTCTTTAATCATGAAAGTTCTCTGAATATAAACAATGTTGATGGTGACGTTGCCAGTGATTTTTACCACAGGTATAAAGAGGATATAGACCTGATGGCAGAAGGAAACCAAAATACTTATCGATTCTCAATCTCATGGGCCAGAATCATTCCGCAGGGAGTTGGCGAGATCAATCCGAAAGGAATTGAATTTTATAACAATGTGATTAACTATTGTCTGGAAAATGGAATTACTCCTAATGTGACATTATTTCATTACGACCTTCCAAACGAAATGGCTAAAATCGGCGGTTGGGAGAATCGTAACGTTGTAGATGCTTTTAATCAATATGCAAAAGTGTGTTTTGAAAACTTTGGAGACCGGGTTAAGATTTGGTCTACGATCAATGAACCAAGATATTATGCGTACTGCAGTTATGTTGTAGGAAATTATCCGCCAAATTATAAAGCTGATTTTGGCCGCTTTTGGAAAGTTCTTTATAACCTGATGCTGGGAAGTGCGAAAGCAGTTCATAGCTATAAAGAGTTAGGATTGAAAGGAATCATTGGGGTTGTCCATGATAATGGAAATGTTGAAATAGACCTTGGCACGAAAGAAAAAGAATTAGTAAAATTAAGGGCTGATATTTTTTACAACCGTATGGTTTTGGATACCGCCGTATTAGGCGAAATACCGGCTGAACTAAATAAGGTTTTAGAGGATAATAATGTTGATGCCTCATTTATTTATGAAGAAGATTTTCCTGATTTTGAAAAAGGCAAGATCGATTATATTGGTTTGAATCTTTATAATCGTCAGTATGTAACCGATTATTCTGAGGGTGAAACAGAGATTTTCCACAATAATAAGGGGAAAGGATCAAAATCCAAGGAAGGAATTCGTATAAAGGACCTGTTTGAAACATCATTTGACCCTGATGTTAGACGTAATCTTTGGGGGAGAGAGGTCTATCCAAAATGTATGTATAACGCCTTAAAGGAAATCAAGGCAAAATATGGAGATATTTTGATTTATGTAACGGAAAACGGATGCGGTCAATATGAAACTCCCGATGACAATGGCTATGTAAAAGATACTGAAAGAATAGAAATATGCAGTGAATTTATCGACTACATGTTACAGGCAAGAGAAGAAGGAGTGAATGTACAAGGGTATTATATGTGGTCTTCCATGGATCTCTACAGTTGGATTAATGGCTATGAAAAGCGGTATGGTATTGTCAGGGTTGATTTTAATAACAACAATAGACGAATTCCCAAGGAAAGCTACTACTGGTACAAAGCGCTTATCGCATCCAAAAGGGGCATCTGAAAAGGATAGAAAAATCCTATATTTTGATATAGCTATATAATGATAAATTTCAAGGAAGAATAAATATGGGTGGAGGAAAAATAAAATGAAATATGTTGAAATGTCAAAGCAAGTATTAAAGCATGTTGGTGGTATTGAAAACTTAAATCATATTGAGCACTGCGCAACCAGGCTTCGTTTACACTACAACAGCAAAAAACTTGTAAATGAAGAAGCGTTAAAAGGAATTGAGAATGTCCTGGGCATTGTCAGCAAAGCCGGACAGGTTCAGATCATCATTGGGCCTAATGTAAATGAAGCATACAACGATTTCTTGGATGTGTCAGGATGGAAAGAAGGCGTAACCGGCGAACCAGCTTCTCAGGAAGAACCGGAAGAAAAAAAGGCAATGTACTATGTTAACAAATTTGGTAACTTCATGGCTGCGGTCTTTATGCCGATTGTTCCTGCACTGATCACAGGGGGAATGATTCTGGCATTTAAAAACTTATTGGTTAATTACTTTGGTGTTGCCATGGATTCCGGAACTGCTGTTATTTTATCTTCGATTTTCAGTGCTGCATTTACCTTTTTACCGGTTTACATTGGTTTTACAATGGCGAAGCGTTTAAAAATGGAACCAATCATGGGCGCTTTTTTAGGCGGACTTTTGGTAAGTTCCAATATTAGCGGTGCTGCAGGATTAAGCTTTCTGGGAATTGGAATTCCGGTGGTAGAATATACCGGCAGCGTATTGCCAATTATGCTTGGCATTGGATTCATGTATTTTGTGGACAAGTTATTCCAGAAATATATTCCTGAAATAGTGAGATATTTTTTGAAACCATTATGTACAATGATCGTTGTTGTCCCTGTTACTTTAATTATTTTAGGGCCGATAGGAACCGTTTTAAGTACTTATGTAGGTGTTGGAATTACAAACTTAATGAATGCAATTGGCGGAATAGCCATGCCGATTTTTGCGGTGGTTTACCCTTATATGGTCATGCTGGGATTAGACAAAGCCATTATGCCAATTGGATTTAACAGTGTTGCGACAATTGGATATGATCCGGCGATTATGGTTATGGGATTTATCTCGAACCTGTGTATAGGCGGAAGTGCATTGGCAGTGGCTACAACCATCCGAAACGATAAAAGCAAAAAAGGTATGATTGCATCCTTTGGTATTACAGCACTTTGCGGAGTTACAGAGCCGGCATTTTATGGATCATTAATTATGAGGCCAAGAGTTTTGATTGGTACTGCAATCGGAGCGGCAAGCGCTGGTTTGGTTGCTGGTATCTTTGGATTAAAAAGCTATGTTATGGGAGGATGCCCAGGATTATTAACAGCTTTGTTCTTTGTCGATAAAAATGGCGGTCTGGGAAATTTCTTTTTGGCCGCAATCGTATCAGTTGTGGCAGTTGCGGTATCTTTTGTGTCATGCAAGATCATTCTTTCAAAAACAGAGTAATAAAAATAAAATATATAATTTTTAAATAAGGTTGGCTTAATCTATTATGTAAGAATATTATAAAAATTACTCCTGTGAATAATATTCATAGGGGTGATTTTTTATAGCGAGAGGCACACTAACCGTATTCAGGAGGAAGAATTTAATGAAAGTATTGATAGCCCAATTTGTTATTGAATCCAATGCAAACATTCCGTATAAAAGTAAACTGGAAAATTTTAATCTTTTATTTGGGGAAGATTGCATTCGGGAAATGAAATGTGAACATGTATTTGGGAGAGAAGGAATCGAAATCATACCTTCCATTTATGCCAATGCAGCAGCAGGTGGTGTATTAGAGAAAGCTGCATTTGATTTCATTGAAAATAGAATTCTGGAGGATGTTAAAAAGCACATTCATGAAATGGATGGAATCTACCTCCACCTGCACGGTGCAAGTGAAGTGGAAGATTTAGAGGGCGGATCAGGTGATCACCATATTGTGAAGGAGATTCGCAAATTAGTCGGGCCTTATTTTCCAATTGCCGTGGTTTGTGATCCTCATGGCAATTTGTCCAAGGAATATGCAGAAAGCACAACACTGATTCGCAGTTACCGGAATTCTCCTCATACAGATATAAAGGAAACGATTACGTTTATTTGTGAAAAGATGGCAGCACTGTTGAAGACGCGTCAGAATATTAAGCCGGTATACCGTAAATTACCGATGATTTTGGGAGGGGAACAAAGTGTTTCTGCGGATGAACCAGTTAAATCCATCAATCAATACTTAGAAGATTTAGAAGAAGATAAAAGAATTTTAAGCTGTTCCTGGCATGTAGGATATATTCGTCATGATTGTGATGTTGCAGGATGCGGTATTGTTGTTATCCCTGCAACAGAGACTGACCAGGAATATGCGAATAAAATTGCAGATAAATTAGCCAGGTATGTATGGGATAAACGGCATGAATTCCATTATACCGGACTGACTGCACCGCCGGAAGATGCAATGAAAATGGCATTAGAATTTAAAGGTAAACCTGTATTCATCACTGATTCCGGGGATAATGTGACCTCTGGAGCCGTGGGAGGCAATACATTTCTATTGCGCCAGGTGCTGGCACTTGACAATACCTGCAACAAGAAATTTTTGTTTGCCGGCATAAATGATGCAGAGGCATTAACAAAATTAGCCGGCTTGGAAGAAGGGGAAAAAGCAACAGTTTCTTTAGGAATGAATTTGGATGAGTTATCTGCAAAAGTAGATTTAGAAGTATCAGTCAAAGCAAAAGGATATTTATCCGGCTACTCTTATGTAGGAGAAGGGAATTTTGGCGATTGTATTACCGTTGGTGTCAAAGATAAGCCAATTGATATCATTGTTTCAGGTAATAATCACCCTTTTGTGGAAACACACCAGTTTTATACTGCTGGTGCAGACTATGAAGATTATGATATCATTATAGTTAAACAGGGATATATTTTCCCGGAATTAAAAGAAGAAGGCCAATTAACTGTTATGTCATTAACCCAGGGAGCAACGCTGCAGGATACTTCAAAGCTGCCATTCAAACGCATTATGCGTCCGATGTTTCCGATTGATGACATTTAAAGAAGGAGAATATAAAATGATACAGCTAAAAGAAATAAAAGCCCCGGAATTAGAACAGAATCTTGTACCAGTTGCATTAAGTGATGAAACAATGGAAGAAAGAAAAGAAAAATTGCTGGCAAAGATGAAAGAGAAAGGTTATGATACAATTGTTATCTATGCTGACTTGGAACATGGAAGTAATTTTGAATACATATGCGGTTTCCTGCCTCGTTTTGAAGAAGCCTTAATCGTGCTTCATTCTTGTGGTAAGGCTTATATGGTATTAGGAAATGAAAATTTGAACAAAGCAGCAAAATCAAGAATTGAAGTGACGGCTGTGCACATGCCGTATTTTTCCCTTCCGAACCAGCCAATGGAGACAGAGAAAAGCGTGGCTGAAATTTTAATGCAGTGCGGAATGGAAAAAGCAAAAAATATTGGATTTGTTGGTTGGAAGAATTTTACCGGCAAATCCGAGGATAATACTGCATTATATGATATTCCTTACTTTATCGTACAAGCGATCATGACCAACTGCAAGGAAGCCAGATTTACTAATGCTGCGGGCTTATTCATTGGAGATGGAGGTGTACGAACCACAAACAATGCCAATGAACTTGCGCATTATGAATTTGGGGCTGCACTTGCAGGAAATTGTATATTAGAAGCCATGGAAGAGTTTGATGAGGGGAAAACAGAAATGCAGCTTGCAGAGAAATTAGCTGCATTTGGACAGCCTCATAATGTTGTAACAATCATGGCGGCAGGGGAACGTTTTGTAAAAGCCAATATATACCCAACTAATAAAGTAATTAAAAAAGGAGACCGTATTTCAATCACTACTGGATTCAAAGGGGGATTACAAAGCCGCGGCGGGTATGCGGTATTTAGGGAAGAGGAATTGCCGGAAGGTGAAAAAGACTATTTGAAGAAGGTAGCAATTCCCTACTACACTGCGGTAAAAATCTGGTTAGAAACGATTAAGATTGGTATGGATGGAAACGAATTATATGATAAGATAGAAGAAGTGCTGCCAAAAGCCCGGTATGGATGGTCATTAAATCCCGGACACTTATGTGCCGATGAAGAATGGCTTGCTTCTCCAGTGTACCCTGGTTCAGAGGAACTAATAAAGAGCGGAATGCTGTTCCAGATCGATATTATTCCATCCGTTCCCGGTTATGGCGGAATCAGCTGTGAGAGCGGAGTTATGCTGGCTGACAAGGCATTACGGGATGCAATAAAAAAGGAATATCCGGAAATGTGGAACAGAATCCAGAAACGCAGGTCTTATATCAGGGAAGAACTGGCAATCAATCTTTCGGAAGAAGTTATTCCAACGAGTAATGCGACTGCATACTGCCGCCCGTTCTTACTCAATAAGAAAGCGGCATTCACAAGTTCCATATAAAAATTCTGATCGTTGTTTAAAAGTCTGTCCTAAACAATTTTATCTGCATACCCGTCCGGTTATAAATAGCTTATAATAGAAGAGTACTCATGCATTAATAAGCTCAATGGAGGAATGTAATGTGGAAATCAACAACTTAGGTCTCTTAAACTCTTTATCATTAATAGTAAACGCAGGAAAATCAGATAATATTGAATATGTATTAGCTCAGTATATTTTAAAAAATCTATATAGAATTTCCAGTGTTAGTATTTCAGAAATCACAGATGAATGCTTTACATCTATATCAGCCATCAGAAGATTCTGCGAACAACTGGGATACGATAATTTCAGCAAATTAAAAAGTTCAGTGACTAAATTAGTATTTCCAAGCAATTTAAGATATAGGGATATTGAAGAATATTCCAATTATCAAAGCCTTATAAAAAGTCTTATTAATGACATGATTATAGATATTGATGAGCATTTTAATTTTGAAAAGATAAGTTATTTGTGCCAGCTGCTTCATAAAGATGTTAACATCGTGTTTTTATGTGCAAACAATACCAGCGGAACGATCGCAAAGTTTCAGCAGGAATTAATGTTTGCATCTAAGGTTACTCATGTTATTTCAAATTCATTTACGAAAAACAATGTTTTAAAATCTTTCAATGAAGGGGATATTATAATTACTGTATCAGCATCCGGTAAATTTGCAGAACTGTCACTTGAATTTGTTAAAAGTTTAAAAGGCCATAAATTTCTAATAACGGGAAACAGGGATCAAAGTCTAAAAAGTGCTTATGAAGATGTTTTTTATATAAGTAAGAATAGTATCTCAAATGACTACCTTAGTATTTATGGGAAATATGGCATTACCTATATACTTGATTTATTATCCATGCAATATATTTTTTTATATTCATAGATGATTAAAAATTTAGCTTCCTTATAACTGATATCCCGGTAAATTCAGTTATAAGGAAGCTGCTTGACTTATGAAACATCATATGGCGTCAGCGCAAGCGGCGTCTTTTTTTTGGTTAGACCGCCATATACCTATCCATTCAAAAAAAGTGAAGCAAATTGGATTTGTTGATGATTTCATTGGAATGCTATACTTATCACATAAAGGAGGAAACCATGGAAAACCGACTTTTAGAAATATTCCGCCTTGTCTGCCAGAGCAACCGTGAGTTTACCGTGCGGGAGCTGGCACAGCAGTTTTCTGTAAGCAGCAGAACGATTTACAGCGATATAAAAAAATTAAATGAATTACTTGAGGCTTCCGGATACCCTGAAATCAATGCAGATAAGGGGAAGATGTTTTATACGGAACCGCTGATGATTGAGTTTGAGAGTCTGATCCACTCGACCCCGGCTTTTGTTTTGTCAAATTTAAGAATCCGGCGTCTGCGGATCACCACGTCCATTCTTTTGTCCGGCGATCAGTTCACGGTGGATGACCTGTTGAAGGAACTTGATATTTCAAGAAATACCCTCATCGGTGATTTAAAGGAAGTAAGGGAAATGCTCAGCTTTCATTCCATCGCAGTAGAGGCCACGCCCTTTAAAGGGTACCGGATCTCCGGTAAAGAACAAAACATCAGGAATCTTTTGATTCTTTCCATCAGTGAAGATCCGCTGTTTTTTGAGGACAGGGCAGGAAAAGAAGATATGCAGATCCTATATTCCTGTGAGGCCTTTCTGGACGATGTGGCAAAACGGCTTAATGTAGAACTGAGCGATGTATCATTTAACCGTATGGTGATCGCCTTTTATGTCACTTATGCAAGGATCTCCATCGGAAAAGCTTTTACCGGGGGATTAAAGGATGTTTTAACAAGAGAAGAAAAGGCTTTTGTGGAACGGCATGAGGAAATTGAAGCGATATTCGGCAGGGAAGTATCGATTGATGACTGCTTTTATCTGGCCAATAAGCTGGCAGAAGCATCTGTCGTCAAATCCGAGGAGCTGTTGTCTGAAAAATGGCTGCCTTTTAATCTTGTGACAAACCAGTTTATCGATGCAGTGGCACAGGAGTACTCCTTTGAAGCTTTTCGCACCGATTCCAAGCTTTATGAGGGTCTGCTCAACCATCTGCGTCCTGCTTATAAGCGGGCTTTGGCTGGGGAATGGGCTGAAAATCCATTATTGAGCTATGTCCTGGAAAATTTCTTCCAGCTAAACAAAGCGGTTGCAAAGAGTGTAAAGGTACTTGAAGAAGAGCTTAAAGTGCATTTTAATGAGCACGAGATATCATACTTCACATTGTTTTTTGCTTCCGTAATAGAAAGAAATGAAAAACAGATCCGCAGGACGCCCAATGTCATTATTGTCTGCAACGCAGGAATCAGCACTTCTGAGATATTAAAAAGCAGGCTGCAGGCCATCTTCCATGTGAATATATTAGGGACATTCAGTGTGAGAAATGCGGCACTGTGGCTGAAGGAGCATACCCCGGACCTGATCATATCCACGGTACCTTTTAAGTGGAAGGACACGAAGGTGCTGAAAGTAAGCCCTTATTTATCGGATTATGACATAAAGGAAATACAGAGCCAATTGTCATTTTTAACTGCCAGGATCCATATGGCCGAGGTGATGAACATTATTGGCAAATATGTGGAAATCCAGGATCATAAGCTGGCGCCTTTAAAAAATGAATTGAGTATCTATTTGGGAATTACAGAAAATTCAGAACCAAAGAAAGGAATTTATCAACCGATGTTAAAAGAAATTTTGACCACAGATTTAATAAAAGCGAAATTTGAGGCCTCCAGTCGGGATGAAGCCGTTATAGAAAGCGGCAGGCTCCTTGTGGATAAAGGGCTGGCAGATGAGTCATACATCCAGGCAATGCTAAAAAATGTTGAGGTAAACGGAACCTATATCGTCATCTCACCGGGAATCGCCATGCCGCACGCAAGACCTGAGGAAGGCGCTCTGGATATCGGCCTTAGTATTGTAACCTTGAAAGAACCCGTTGTATTCGGACATCCGAAAAACGACCCGGTTAAAATCGTGGTAGGCCTTTGCGCCATTGACCACCAATCACATTTAAAAGCGCTTACCGAGCTTGCGGACATTTTAATGGACGAAAAAAAGGTAAATGAAATAACCAATGCAAATTCCGCAGAGGAAATATTACACATCATAAAGGGGGATTCACAATGTTAAAAATTGTTACAGTATGTGGTGCAGGAGTGGGAAGCTCCATGATGCTTCGCCTGTTTACCCAGCAGATTCTTGATGCAGAAAAGATTGAAGCAACTGTAGATGCTTCTGATATCGGTTCCGTAAGCCCGGATTCCTATGATATTTTAATTACAACTTCAGATTTTGCCGATGTTTTAAGAGATTCGAAAGCCCACATTATCCGGATCGACAACATGATGGATAAGCAGTATTTAAAAGAACAGCTTCTTGAAGCAATAAACAAGAGATAACCTGAGGCTGATGGCGGCCTTGGAAGGGAGAGAAAAATGGGAGTAGTAATGTATTTGATTAATAATGTTTTCAGCCAGGCTGTATTCATTATTGGAATTGTTGTTATCGCCGGTATGGTTGCCCAGAAGAAAACCTGGGATCAGATCCTTCCCAGCGTGATTAAGACGATGATCGGCTTTACCATGATCAACGTAGGAGGGCAGACCCTCGGTATGTCCCTGCTGCCTTTGCAGGGAATGATTACAAAGATATTCAATATGCCGCCTGTGTCAGTGGATATTGGTGCGGCTCAAGCCGAAAGCCTTACCGGGATCGGAACGGAAATGGCGTTGATCTTTGCACTGGGCTTTCTGGTGAACCTTTTGCTTGCAAGATTTACACGCTTTAAATATGTGCATTTGTCAGCTCATGTATCCTTCTTTTATGCCGGATTGATTGCAGCGCTGTTAAAATTCGGAACCAATTTGGCTTTTGTACCGCTTGTAATAACAGGTTCCATATTGCTCGGCCTGTATATGACCTTTTCCTGCGCTTATGTGGCAGTATTTATGAAGGAAGTAAAGGGTGGAGAGGGCTTTACCCTTGCCCATTCCAGCTCCATCGGAATTCTGATTTCTTCCCTGCTTGCCAAAGCCTTTGGGAACAAGGAAAATGATCTTGAAAACTTAAATGTTCCAAAGAAGCTTAATTTCTTAAGGGAGATGACCATTTCCTTAACCATTGTTATGACAGTTCTCTTTTTGGTCATAAGCCTGATTTCCGGCCCGGCCTGGATGCGTGAAAACATTACCGGCGGACAGGATATCGTAGTATTCAGCTTTTTAAGAGGATTGTCCTTCGGTATGTGGATCACAGTTATTATTACAGGTGTAAGAATGATGCTCTCCGAGATCATTTCCGCATTCCACGGCTTTGCCAATAAGATTATTCCGAATTCCGTACCAGGGCTTGATATCCCTCTGCTTTTCCCCAATTATCCTAATTCCGTGATATTGGGCTTCCTGACCAGCTTGATAGCGGGTCTGATCGGTATGATGATCCTTGGATTTATTAATTATCCGGTTGTGGTATTCCCGGCACTGATCCCCACCTTTTTCACCGGTGCGGTAACAGCCATCTTCGGAAATGCCCATGGCGGACGCAGAGGTGCGATCATAGGCTCCTTTGTAAATGGTTTGATCCTTATTTTCGGACAGGCCCTGCTTCTTCCCATGATTGGAACTTATGCGCCGATCATGCGTATTTTAAGCGAGACAGATTATTCCTTCTACGGTCCGATCTTAGGCTGGGTGCTTAAGCTGTTTGGAGGCATTTAATGAAAAATTTAGTGTTTTATCTTACTTTGCATTATCCGGACAGGGAAACCTTTTTTAAGATTTTAGAGTTATTGGATAATGAAAAGGCCGGTTTTGTTGAAATCGGCATACCGGTTACCGATCCTTTTGTAGACGGAGCTGTGATACGGCAGACTCATAAAGAGGCGTTGGAGCAAAAGATAAGTTCAGACGATGTGATACACACGCTGGAAGAAATCCGCAGGCGTTTCACGTTTAAAGTCGTGCTGATGACTTATAAGGAAGGTGTAGAATCTTTTCACCTTTCTGACGTACCGAGAGACTTATATGACGGTTTTCTATGTGTGGATGGAGAATTTCCAACCGGATCCTTCCCGAATCAGATCACTGTACTGGGCCGGTCCCTTAGTGATGAGGGCATAGCAAAGGCTCTTGCGCATAATGACCTGTTTGCCTATATCGTTTCCGGGGAAGGAAAAACCGGATCGTTTGATAAGTTACCTACGGAATATGTTGAAGTAGTAAAAAAAGTAAAATCTGTTTCAAAGACACCGGCCTATGTAGGCTTTGGTATTAAATCTGCTGAGGATGTGAAGGAAGTCATGAAAAATGGTGCCGATGGTGCCATCATAGGGACGGAGTTCATAAAGCGTTACCAGCTTGGAGGAATGGATGCTTTGAATGCTTATCTGGAAGAGTTTAAGAAAGCCGATGCATAGGCTGGTCTTCCAATCTGCTTAACATGACAAGGGGAGTGTTATGATATGGCAGAGTAGAGGGCAGAGCGCATTTTTATAGGACTGTATTTGATTTTCATTATATAAGATAAGGCAGCAGTTTTCCTGTTTATTGATTAGGAGAACTGCTGTTTTTAATTTCGTAATATTAATGCTTGACTTTTATTACGACAAAGCTTCATGTACCGGTTCAGTCAGAAGAATTTGAGAAGAAATGCAAATCAGCTTCAAAAGTGAAAAAATAGGTTGACAATAAGTGAATGATCATTTATTATAAAAACATAGAGGTGATGGCATGAGAAAAAAAGACGACGAAAAAGTGAAAAGCATAAAGGATGCAGTAATCAAGCTGATCCTGCAGGAGGGCTTCCATGGCACTTCTGTCTCTAAAATCGCTAAGATGGCAGGGGTTTCGCCGGCAACGGTTTATATCTACTTTGAGAATAAAGAAGATATGCTGCACGATATTTACCTGGAATACTCGGAAGAAATATATGATTATTTATTGGACAGCGTAAAACGGGAAATGGAAGGACGGCAGCAGATCGAAGTGCTCATCCGAAGCTACTATACCTATATATTAGAGAACAAGGAAATCTTCAGCTTTGTGGAGCAATTTTCCAATTGCCCCTCATTGGCTAACAACTGTTCCGGGAAAAAGGGCATTTGTAATATCTACAGCCTGATGTCGGATATGAAGAGGAGTAATCTCATAAGGAATTACAAAGAGGATAATCTTTTGGCCATCATTTTTCAGCCGGTGAAAGCAATTGCTGTTGATAACCGAAAGAACGAGGCACAGAAAGAGGATTTGCTGCAGGAAATGATTCAAATTATACAAGACGCAATATTGCTTTAGTTTTTTACAAGCGAGATTATTTTGTGAATATATTTTACAAAGAGTCTCGCATAAAAACAAATTCATATTAAATGAACATTCACTTAAAGAATACGCACAGAAAGGATAAAACTATGACAAATCATGATAAAAATAACATAGGAATCGTTTTCCCAATTTCCAACAAGGTTTTATTGCCGGACGTCGTAACTACGGTTCGTTTAGAAGCCCTTGACGAAACACATATGATGTATCTGGAAAACGAAGAAACCGTTAAGATAGCTTTGCCGTTAAAACAGAATTTTGGTAAAAATCCAAAGCATGAGGAAGATTTTTACCGGACAGGCCTGACCTTTGAGGTTACAGGAATGGACCAGACGGATAAAGGGATCCTGCTCTCCGTAAGGCTGACGGACCAGATCAAAGTAAAAGAGCTTCATATAGAAGACGGCGTTATCTATGCCCAGTATGAGCTTGGTCAGAATCAGGAAGATTTAGACGAAAAGAGCCGGGAAGAAATGCTGGGTTATATCAAAAACGTTACAAGTGAGATAAGCTCCAAATTTTCAGGAGGAGAACAGTACCAGAGGATTGTCAATGAGTTTAAGGATTTAAATTCCATAATTGTGTATCTGTCTCAATTCCTTCAGATACCTAACGATGAAAAGCATGAGCTTCTGGAAATGTCGTTAAAAGAAAGAAGCCTGCGTTTCCTGGATTACATGCTGAAGCAAAAGGAAATGATCGAACTGCAGATGGAGATTTCCGAGAAGTTCTCCGAGAAAGCAAACCGGTATTACAGGGAATCTGTACTTAGAGAACAGTTAAAGGCCATTCAGGAAGAATTGGGAGAAGGCAAAAAGGACGAAGGAAAAAAGGAGCCGGATTATTTAAAGAAGATCGAAGAGGCAGGTATGCCGGCTGAGATCAAAGAGGCGGCTCTTGAAGAACTGGAAAAGCTTGATGATCAGGGCCCCAATAAGCTGGATTACAATGTGATCCGTAATTACCTGGATCTTCTGGTTCAGCTTCCGTGGAAAAAGGAAGAGACTAAGGACATTGATCTTGACAAGGCAAGGCGGATTCTTGACGAACAGCATTACGGGCTGCAAAAAGTAAAAGACAGGATCATTCAGCATCTGGCAGTCATGCAGTTAAACAAAGCTAAAAAAGGTTCCATCCTTCTCCTTGTAGGGCCGCCGGGAACCGGAAAAACAAGCCTTGGAAAAAGTATTGCAGAAGCCCTTGGCAGAAAATACATCCGTTTAAGCTTAGGTGGTATCCGGGATGAATCGGAAATCAGAGGGCACCGAAGAACTTATGTCGGAGCCATGCCCGGAAGGATTATCCAAAGTATCCGAAAGGCAGGGAAAACCAATCCTGTCATGGTATTGGACGAAGTGGATAAGATTATGTCCGGCGGTTTCAGCGGAGACCCTGCCAGCGCACTTTTAGAGGTTCTTGATCCGGAGCAGAACAACAGCTTTACCGATCATTACATGGATATTCCTTATGACTTATCCGATGTTTTCTTTGTGGCAACAGCCAATTCTTTGGAAAGCATTCCAGGTCCTCTCTTAGACCGGATGGAAGTCATCCAGATAGCAAGCTATACCATGGACGAAAAGTTCCATATCGGCAAAAATCATCTGATCCCGGAGGTCCTTAAAGAACATGGCTTAAAGCAGGAGCAATTGGTAATTGAAGATGAAGTATTGCAGAAGGTTATCAGTGATTATACGCTGGAGGCCGGAGTGCGGGGGCTGAAGAAGCAGCTGTCCAGCCTTGCCAGGATCACAACGGAAAAAATCGTATCCAAAAAGGCGGAGCTGCCTTTCGTGATTAAGGAAGAAGATTTAGAAGAATATCTTGGCGGTAAAGTTTCCCGTCACGATAAGGCCCAGCAGGATAATCCTCTGGGTGTGGTTACAGGCCTTGCATGGACCCCGGTGGGAGGAGAAATACTCTTTATCGAGGCAACCGATATGCCGGGAAGCGGGGCGGTCATATTGACCGGTAAGCTGGGTGATGTGATGAAGGAATCTGCTAAGATTTCCTTAAGCTTATTAAAATCCAGACTGCCTTTAAATGCCTTTAATTTTAAGGAAAGAGACCTTCATATTCACGTTCCGTCAGGAGCGGTACCAAAAGACGGTCCATCTGCCGGAATCGCATTATTTACTGCTCTGGCCTCTCTTGTTACCGGCAACAAGGTGGATTCAAGACTTGCCATGACCGGAGAAATCACTTTGCGGGGAGCGGTCTTACCCATCGGAGGCTTAAAGGAAAAACTTCTGGGAGCACAAAGAGCCGGAATCAACAGGGTCTTGATTCCCAAAGATAATGTAAGTGATTTAAAGGATGTACCGGAAGAAGTGAAGAATCAGCTTACGATCATACCGGTGGAAACGGTAGAGGATGTACTAAAGGAGTCTTTGGGGATTTTCCTTCCCAGAATTGAACATGTATATTTTCAAAAGAACGGGAACGGATTATTTTCCGAAGGGTTAAACACACCACATAAAAATATTGAAAGAAAAGGGGTAATTTAAATGAATATGACAGTGACAAAGGATACTTTAATCGGAGAGGTCTTAGAAGCAGACCGAACCACCGCACACTTCTTTTTTGAAATGGGAATGCATTGCCTTGGCTGTCCTGCATCTGCTGCTGAGACCGTGGAAGAGGCCTGTATGGTCCACGGCGTTCCGGCTGAGGAACTGATCGATAAGTTAAATAAGCATATGTCAGAGTAATGGTCTTACCAATATAAGAGGGAGGCGTCTTCAGGTGAAGATACCTCCCTTTTATATTGTAATATGGATGTTCGATTAACCTCTGCCCAAAAGAGCTTCTGCCATGCTGTCATAGCCATACACTGATGATACGTATCTTAATCCTTCAGTAATTTCGTTTTTAGAATAATCATGCTCTTCAAGAAAGTTATAATCAATCTGATTTAAATGATAATAAAACATGAGCGCCATTTTAAAATGTTCCATATCGTCGGAATCCAGCTCATCCAATAATTTGTTTTCTGCTTCATTGATCTTTCCGGCCTGGATAAGAGCTAAAAGTTCAAGGTAATTCGATGCTGTCTCCTGGTCTTTGAAATTCAGTTCCTCATTTTCCCCTAATTCAATATGAAAAATCAGCTTTAGCAAAGTTGTTACCATTTCATGAATCATTCGCATGATAAAATCATCTTGTAACATAAGATTCTCCTTTTTTAACCGTCGTATATAATAAGTATAAAATGTTATGATAAAAAATAATTTACCACAAATCCTAGAAAAAGTAAAATGGATATAGTAAGAAAAGGATAAAATTACTGCTATTGAAGGGAAAAGCAAAGTATGGTAAGCTGTTTTCAATAAAGAAGAAATATCCGGTGATTTCGTATGATAAAGTTTTAACTACGGGAGGATGCAGATGATAGAAACAGAATTAGCTAAGAAATTCATGGAACAGATCACTCAATATACAGAATACAATATCAACATAATGAATGAGCAGGGGGTCATCATCGCCAGCCGGGATCCTAATCGGGTGGGGACGTTTCATGAGGTGGCCTATTATATTGTGACCGGAAGCGAGGATATCGTGGTCACATCCACAGAGGAGGATTATCCCGGGGTAAAGCCTGGGATCAACATGGTCATTAACATTGACGGCAGACGGGAAGGAGTGGTAGGAATCACCGGTAATCCGGGCGAGATAAAGCCCGTCGCTCTGATCACTAAAATGGCCATCGAAGCCATGCTGAAATACGAGAAGCAGCAGGAGGAAATAAGGCGCAGGAGGAATCGGAAGGAGCATTTCACAAACCTTTTGATCCATGTGGAATATCCGGACCCGGGGGAATTGCGGAACGTTGCAAAGCAGCTTAATTATTCAGAGAACATAATCCGTATCCCCATATTGTGTAAACTGGATGATATTAAGCCGGAGCCGTTTTTAGACATGATCAAGAAAAATCCCAGGCATGGGCCGGAGGATATCAGTATTATCATGGATAGTAACCATATCCTCATATTCAAAACAATGCCGGAGCAGATACGAATAGTATTTGCAGATTATAAATACATCATTGCGGAATATTTAAGCACTGCTTTAAAATGGCTGAGGGAGCAGGAGAAAAGCTGTAAATTTTACATCGGTTCCTTTCAGGGAAGCTTTACCCAGTATTATAATGCCTACCGGCACTGCAAGTGGCTGGAGGAAAATGAGGATTCCGGTTCTGCCTCCTTTTTTTATGACCATACGGGAAATTATGTGCGTTCCATAGTACCGATGAATGAGCTGCAATGGATGTTCAATATTTATGAAAGGGAGCTGGGGGAAGAATTTAAAAGCACATTTATGGAAATAGCCGGTGCTCTGATAAATACAAATTATAATCTGGTAACGGCATCAAAAAAGCTTTTTGTGCATAAGAATACACTTTTGTACCGTTATAATAAGGTGAAAGATATCTTGAATATCAATCCCATAGAATCCTCGGCAGACCGGTTTTTTCTGGAATCCTTTTATAGTTTTTTAAGAAAAGAACACTAGTTTTGTATTGATGATACAAAAATCAGGGTAATATTGATACTCATGGCATTAGAAATCCAGGTCATAATGGTGCTATGATATCATAAAAGAGCAAAAGTCACTGGTCAAAGGAGGACTTAGTATATGAAATTACTGTTTGCATCTGACTCGTTTAAGGGGACTCTTTCCAGTGAACAGACCATAGAACTGCTGAAAAAAGCTGCGGCGGAAGTGTTTGATCAGTGGGAAGGTATCGGAATCCCTGTGGCCGATGGAGGAGAGGGAACCACAGATGCGGTGATTGCAGCCATGCAGGGAGAAAGAATCCCCGTGAACGTATGCGGGCCGCTTCTTGCTCATGTAAACGCTTATTACGGAAAATTGGATGAGAAACGTGCCATCCTTGAAATGGCGGCGGCTTCCGGGCTTCCCCTGATTCCAAGGGATTTAAGGGATCCAAGGAACACCACCACCTATGGAACCGGAGAGCTGATTAAAGATGCTTTGGACCGGGGCTTTACCGATATTTCCATAGCGATCGGAGGTTCAGCGACCAATGACGGCGGCATGGGCTGTATGAGGGCATTAGGAGTAAGATTCTTTGACTCGGAGGGCAGAGAGTTAGAAGGAACGGGAAAGGATCTGGAAAAAGTCGCCCATATCGATAGTTCCTGCCTCCATCCCCGGATTTCTAAAGTGAAAGTGACAGCCATGTGTGACGTTAATAATCCCTTATGCGGGAAAGACGGAGCCACCTACACGTTTGGAGAGCAGAAGGGCGGTTCGCCCCAGGTTCTTGATGAACTGGAAAGAGGAATGCAGAACTACCGGGATGTGATGATACGGGAACTGGGGATTAATCCAGATCATATGCCTGGTTCCGGAGCCGCTGGGGGCCTTGGCGCGGCACTTCTGGTATTTCTTCAAGCGGAGTTAAAATCAGGAATTGAAACGGTTCTGGATTTGATTGATTTTGATTCCCGCCTGGAAGACGTGTCTATGGTGGTGACCGGAGAGGGGCGTACGGACTGGCAGTCCTGTTTTGGAAAGGTAATACAGGGCATTGGAATGAGGTGCAAAAGAAAAGGGATTCCGGCTGTTGCTCTGGTAGGAGCTATGGGAGAAGGTGCAGAAAAGATTTATGACTTTGGGATCTGCTCCATCATGACAACGGTCAATGGGGTCATGGAACTGGATAAGGCATTGGAAGATGCCGAGGACTTATACTATCAGGGAGCTCTTCGGATGTTCCGCTTTATAAAAACTGGCATGGAAATGCAGAAAAAGGCTGCGGATCTTTAAATCCGCAGCCTTTTTTCAGGCATTTGTCAGCAGAGAAGAATCCTGTGACTATTAATATTTATCATAAGTCTCTTCCTGGGCAGAATCCTTCCAATCAGCAGAATCCTCCAAAGCAATAGAATCCTTCCAAGCAGTAGAATCCTTCCAGGAAGCAGAATCTTCCCAAGCAGCAGTTGGTTCACTGGCTGTGGAAGGCTCTTTATCCATCAGCTGAAATTTTCCTACCAGGGATTTTAGATTGCAGGCCTGTGCGGTCAGTTCTTCTGAGGTGGCTGCGCTTTCTTCCGATGTTGCGGAAGTGGTCTGTACAACTGCGGATATCTGGTCAATGCCGGTTGTTATCTGCAGCAATGCGTCAGACTGGGCGGCGGATGCTTCCGCGATTTCTGCCACCCTGACGGAAGAGATATTTGATTTTTCAACTACAAGCCGCAGTGCTTCTGCAGTTTCATCTGCTATTTTTGTTCCGTTTCCAATGGCAGTAATCGCGTTTTCTATAAGTGCTGTGGTATTTTTAGCAGCTTCCGCAGACTTGCCGGCCAGATTTCGGACTTCATCGGCTACAACCGCAAATCCTTTTCCGGCGGAGCCGGCTCTTGCAGCTTCAACGGCCGCATTTAATGCCAGGATATTGGTCTGGAAAGCGATATCGTCAATGGTTTTGATGATCTTGCTTATTTCACCGGAGGTGCTTGCGATTTCATTCATTGCTGAAATCATATCCCTCATCTTCTGATCACTTGCCAGCATGCCTTCGCATGCTTCCAGGGACAGGGTATTAGCCTCTAAGGCGTTGGAGGCGTTTTCCTTAACCCGTTCTGAAACCTCGTTAATGGCTGCGGACAGCTCTTCGATGGAAGAGGCCTGTTCCGTGGCTCCCTGGCTGAGTGACTGGGAAGCATCAGATACCTGGGAAGCCCCGGTGGAAACCTGGTCGGAAGCCTGGTCGATCTCTGAAAGTGTATCGCTTAACGTAAGGCGGATGTTTTGCATTGCTTCCAGGATATACTGGTATGCTCCGGTGTATTTTTCCTCATGAATGGATGTTACCTTGAAGTTGCCGTTGCTCATTTCGCCAAGAACCTCATTGATATCCTGGATGATGAATTTTAAGTTTTCCGCCATATCCATAAATGTTTTGGACAGTACACCTATTTCATCCATGGACTGAACCTCCATCTGGATATCCAAGTCACCGGAAGCGATGCTGGCTGCAGCGGACATCACACCGTCAATAGGGCGAAGAGTCTTTTTTAAGAAAACAATGACAACCACATTAATTATGATCAGTGCAAGGACTGCAAGAAGAGTCATTAATTCTATGATCTTTAATACATCCTTTGTCAGATCATTCTTTTCCAGACAACTGGAAGCCCACCAGGTCTGTGACCCGCAGGTAATCGGGTAATAATATCTGGATTCCATGGTTCCATCGGATCTTTTGGTATCTATCTGGAATTCAGCTTTAGCCTGCTGCATGGCTGCAATTTTTGCATAATCTGAAGGAGAAATCATTTCACTTAGGTTTCTGCCGATGTTATCGTTTGATTGGCTGTCATAGACAATCTTGTTTTCTTCCGTGTAGATATCAACATACATAGTTTGATATTTTGAATCTGAAGTTTTTATTTTAGAAAAGTTGGAAACGTTAATATCGGCCAGAATGACTCCGATGACGTCTTCCCCTTTCATAACAGGAAAAGCAATGGTACTCATCATGACTCCGCCGTAAGTATAAGGATCGGTGATGTATGTAGCCTTTGTTTCCTTGGCAACACGGTAATAATCATTTGTGGAATAGTCGCTGTATGCTCCAAGAGTCTGAGCGGTTTTATTTTCAGCCTCTTTCTTGTCTACATAGAGGGAGTAATCCTTGATCTCGGGATCAAATTCTAATGGCTCAAAAAAAGCACCGATTCCATAAATATCTGGATTGGTGTCCACGGTTGACCAGGCTGAATTTAAGATATAATTCTCGATCGCATAATTGATTTCCTTAAGTCCAACATCGTATACCCTGCTCTTACGGACGGTGCTTTTCCAATCGCCGGTAGCGTTCCGGTCGTTGTATGCACGGTATAAGTAATCCTGCAAATTTTTGGCGGCTCCAGAAGCATCGTCGATTACGGCCTGTACCATGAGGCCATTCTGGGCGGATATTCCTGAAAATTCACCGTTGATTGCCTTTGAAACTGCTTTGCTAGCCTGCACTGCCGAGATCGTAATGAGCAAGATCAGGCTCGCGACCAGAATGATTCCCATAGTAATGGAAGTCTTTGCAGCAAGCTTCAAATTGCTGAACTTAAGCTTTTTCAATATCTTCATAATTGTATTACACTCCCTTTTATTTAATGATCGGTCCGCTCTGTGGAAAAAACGGAAAATTTTACCAGCAAATGAGTGAAAAAATATACTGCATGGTATGCAGTAAAATTTTATGGTCTTATGCGGGTAAAAGAAAAGATCCTCCTTTCGTATTTTAAGCATGGTTTGTGACCTTGTTATACTATTTATATAACAATTATATATTCGACATAAAAGGACAAAAAAATAATAGTATATCTTGATTTTTCAATGAATCGCAGTAATTGCTGCGGCAATTCTCAAGGCTTACCGGTAGAACTTTGGCCGCCCATAACTTATGGAAGCGGCCATTTTAGGAGAGCTCAAAGTGCTCCGGGTGTTTTATTAAACTACATACAGGATCGTCATTCCTCTTAGCTTTTCTTCGATTTGCTGTCTTAAAAACTGTTCTCCGTCGTTTCTTAAATCATCACGGTAGCAGTATTTTCCCTTTCCCCGTCCGGTCATGAGTTCCTTGTCATAAAGGCGTTCTGCCTGAGGAAATGCCTCTGTGTTGATTGCGTTCTGAACATAGCTGTAGGTCATGAAAATGATTTCAATGGGTGCCTGTTCCCTTACTTTTTTGGAAAGCCGGTCTGAGAGCGTATCGATCAGCTGAGAATACAGGTCTTTCCAGTCTTCGGTCATAATGATGGGAGCAATCAAGAGTCCCACCCGGTATCCGGCGTCGCACATGCTGTTTAAGGCGGTAATTCTGGCGTCTAAGCCGGAGGTGCCCGGTTCAAACCGGGTGATGATAGGCTGGGGGTTGACACTCATCCGCATGATGACACGGCCGCCGTGGCTGAGGCCTAGAAGAGGTTCTACCTTATTGAATTTTGTTGGGAAGGTGAGAGACCCATAGTTGCTCTTGCTGAAAGTTTCAATTGTCCAGGCCAGATTTCCGGTTATGGTATTTTCAAGAACAAGATCACTGTTGCTTCCGATCTCATAGATGTAATCTTTTTTAAAACGGGCTCCGTGGTCCATTATTTTTTTCAGCATCTGCTCCCGGTTTACAAACAAACGCAAATAAGCGCATTTGTTGTAGTTGCATACCAGATAGCAGTAGTGGCACATGGCGGTGCAGCCGGAAGAGGTATAAGGAACAAGAAAATCCGATACCTTGTGATTGGGAACGTAGTTGTGGGTCTTACGGACCCCTATAATGAGATGGTGCTTCATGGCCGGAAAATCACTGTTTGGACGGGTCCGCAGCTCGTCTATTTTATTGTGGCTTTTAATGGGAATCCATGGAATCGTGCTGTATTTTTCCTTTAGACACCGGCCCAGCTCATAGTCTAGGGATTCTGGTTCGTAATAAATTTTATCTGGGAACATAGGATACCTCCGATAAGGAGTAGTATGTGTGAAAAGTAAAGAGGTAAACCCATAAAACCGTATAATTTTTTCTTGAATTTTTGTTGTAATTACAACGGACAGAAGCCAAAGAGCATAGTATGATAGCTTCAGAAAGCAAATATGAGGAGGCTATAAGGAATGGTTCGTAGAATTATTCAGATTGATAAAGAAAAATGCAATGGCTGCGGTCTTTGTGCAGCAGCATGCCATGAGGGAGCCATTGGTATGGTAAATGGAAAAGCAGTGCTTATGCGGGATGACTACTGTGATGGATTAGGGGACTGCCTTCCGACATGTCCTATCGGGGCCATTACATTCGTAGAGCGGGAAGCAGCCGCTTATGACGAAGAGGCAGTGGAATTAAATAAGAAAAAGGCTGAGGCAAAAGGACACGCTTCCTTTAGCGGCTGCCCTGGAAGCCGGGCTATGCAGATTGAACGCACGGCCGAAACAAAGAAAACGGCTGAGGCACCTATCCAGTCCCAGTTAAGACAGTGGCCGGTTCAGATCAAGCTGGTTTCTGTGAAAGCGCCTTATTTTGATCAGGCGGATTTATTGATCGCTGCGGACTGCAGCGCCTATGCTTATGGAGATTTTCATCAGAAATTCTTAAAGGGAAAGGTCGTTCTTGTGGGATGTCCGAAGCTGGACCAGGTGGATTACAGTGAGAAGCTGACGGAGATTATAAAGAACAACGCCATTCAAAGCATTACGGTCGTCCGAATGGAGGTACCATGCTGCGGCGGTCTGGAACATGCGGCCTTAAGAGCCCTTGAAGACAGCGGCAAAGAAATTCCATGTAATGTAGTTACCATCTCTGTTGATGGGAATATTTTATAAATTAAAAAGCGGAATCCGGGGATAATTGCACCGGATTCCGCTTTTTAAATAGTATTACGAAATAGGGTCCGTCAGGCAGGAAGAAGTTATCCTTCATGGAGATCTTCTTTTAACGTGAACCGGTTCTTCTTATAGGTTAAAATCCCTTCGTCCTGCAATTTGCTCATTTCATTGGACAGGGCACTGCGGTCTATGGACAGGTAATCCGCCAGCTGCTGCCTGTTAAATGGAATATCAAACGTGGAGGAATTGTTTTTTAAGGATTCGGCGGAAAGATAGGAGAGCAGTTTTTCCCTGATGGTCTTTTTGGACATATGCTGCATTTTTTTCGTGAGGATTAAATTCCTTCTGGCAATGGAAGATAAAAAATTTTGCAGCAGGCGTGTGTGGAAGGTGCATGCGGAGGTGCACACGTTCATTATCCTGTTAAAATCCATAAACAGCACATCGCATTCGGAGTCAGAGATAACACTCATTTCAATCGGTATGGAGGGGATGCAGGCATAGGTTTCCGCAAAAAGAGCGCCGGACATCGCCTCGGAAATAATGGTTCGTTTGCCCCAGAAATCCTCCTGTATGATGAGAGCAGTCCCGGTGAGCACCATTCCGACGGAACGAATGTAGTCTCCGCTTCTTATAATAAATTCATCTTTTTTATAATGCTTAATCCGGGCCGACAGGCATTTTAGCATTGCGCTTATTTCCTCCGGCTGAACCCCGGAAAACAGATTTGACTTTTTTAATATGGACAGGTATTCCTCCATTAGCCGCCTCCTTTTAAATTATTTTAATTTTGTTGTAATTACAACAGAATTGATGAGATTATTATATTATAATCTGCTTATAAAAGCAATAGAAAAACAAGGAGGCAGTCAAATGACAGAGAAATTCATTAAAAATATAAAGCATGAAGAAATCGTAATGTTATCTGATCTGGTTCAGGCAAACGAAGGTCAGATCGTCAGCAAGACTCTTGCACAGAATGAAGCCCTTAGCATTACGTTATTTGCATTTGATAAAGGGGAAGAAATCAGTACCCACGAATCCAACGGGGATGCCATGGTGACTGTTTTGGAAGGAACCGGGAAATTTACGGTAGATGGAAAGGAATATCTGTTAAATACAGGAGAAACCCTTATCATGCCTGCAAAAAAGCCTCATGCGGTTTATGCAGAAGAACGCTTTAAGATGGAATTGGTTGTAGTATTTTAACCAGTTGGAATAAAAAGGACAGAATAGAAAGGTTGGATATAGATATGGATAGTAAGATGTTTTGCTTTCAGTGCGAGCAGACGGCAGGCTGCAGCGGCTGTACGGGCAGCGCAGGAGTGTGTGGCAAATTTGCCAGCACTGCAAATTTACAGGATGAACTGACAGGCGCCCTGATCGGTCTGGCAAAGGCATGCGGCAATAATTCCCCTTTGGAGACTACCACAAGAATCCTTATAGAAGGGCTGTTTACCACCATCACAAATGTAAATTTCAATGATGAGGTTTTAGCAGAGATGATAAAAAGGGTACGGGAAGAAAAAGAAAAGATCGTGCCGGATTGCAGCAAATGTACCTCTGTTTGCGGAAATACTTCCGATTATGATATGAAGAACATTTGGGATGCACAGGAAGATATCCGTTCCTTAAAATCTTTGATTTTATTTGGACTTCGGGGCGTTGCAGCCTATGCCTATCATGCTATGGTTCTTGGATATGAAGATGAAGGGGTCAATCATTTCTTCTATAAGGCGTTGTCAGTCATAAGCTATGATCTGACCATGGAGCAGCTGCTTCCGGTGGTTCTTGAAGTGGGAGAGATCAATTTAAAATGCATGGAGCTGCTTGATAAAGCAAATACCACCGCATATGGAACTCCGGAGCCTACCAAAGTGCCTCTTACCATTGAAAAAGGTCCGTTTATCGTAATCACCGGACATGATTTATATGATTTAAAACAGCTTCTTGAGCAGACAAAGGATAAGGGGATCAATATCTATACCCACGGAGAGATGCTTCCGGCCCATGGCTATCCGGAATTAAAGAAATATCCTCATTTAAAGGGAAATTTCGGGACTGCTTGGCAGAATCAGCAAAAAGAGTTTGATAACCTTCCCGCCCCCATTCTCTTTACCACAAACTGCCTGATGCCAGTGAAAAAGAGCTATGCTGACCGTGTATTCACCACAGAGGTGGTTTCCTATCCGGAAATGGTCCACATAGGAGATGACAAAGACTTTACTCCTGTCATTAAAAAGGCGCTGGAGCTTGGCGGATATGAAGAAGACCATGAAATGACAGGAATCAACGGCGGCAAAGAAGTCATGACAGGATTTTCCCATGGAACCGTATTGGGAGTTGCAGATCAGGTCATTGATGCAGTGAAGCAGGGAGCAATCAGCCACTTCTTCTTAGTAGGCGGCTGTGACGGTGCTAAGACAGGAAGAAATTATTATACCGATTTTGTAAAGCAGACTCCCAAGGATTCTATTATCTTAACCCTTGCCTGCGGAAAATACCGTTTTAACGACCTTGACCTTGGAACCATTGGAGGCCTTCCAAGAATTATGGATATGGGGCAGTGTAATGATGCATTCAGTGCCATCAAGGTAGCGGTGGCTCTGGCAGAAGCCTTTGGATGCGGGGTCAATGAACTTCCCTTGTCCATGATATTATCCTGGTATGAGCAGAAGGCAGTATGCATTCTTCTTACCTTGCTGCACCTTGGAATCAGGAATATCTACCTGGGGCCATCTTTACCTGCATTCTTATCACCAAATGTATTAAACTTCCTTGTTGAAAACTACGGAATATCCCCTATCAGCACACCGGAAGAGGATTTAAAGAAAATTCTTGGATAATATAAATCATTAATAAAATCAGGAGGATAATTATATGATAACGAAAGAAATGTATATTGGAGAAATATTAAGAAGCAATCCAAAAGCGGCGGAGATTTTAATGGGCTGCGGTATGCACTGTCTGGGATGTCCGTCATCCCAGATGGAATCCTTAGAAGATGCATGTATGGTTCATGGGCTTGATGCAGACGCAGTGCTGGGCAAGCTGAACCAATAAAGAAAGAGGTGTAACATGAGTGCTTTTTTAGGACCGATTCATACTTGGTTATACAACAAAATAAAATTTCAGGATGCAATGACTGACGCAATTTTAGACTTCGCAGAAGAAAATGGCTGCGGCAAAGAGCTTAGAGCCAGGGCTGACAGCAGATACGGAGTACTTGAAAAAGGAAATCTGGAGGATATGATCGATACGGGCAATATCCACGGCTGGCTGCAGGAAAAAGTGAGCCTGGTGGAAAACAGACTTGCTTATGTGGTCACCGAATTCATGGAACCGGATCAGGAAAGATTATCCCATATCATTCATGCTGTACAGGAATTTGGAAAAAGAAATTCTGCGGATAAAAATATCTCAGTCCGTAAAGGCTATGATTATCTGGAAAGCACCTTGCTCAACGGCATGCCCTGTGACAGAGTGAACGAATTAGTCCAGGAAACGGAAGACAACCTGGTATGGAGACAGACCCAGGATATCCATGGCGCTTATTGGACGATGATCCATGGAGATGTAACACATTACGATACCTTAAGAGAATCTCTGATAAAAGGAATGTTTGAGGATTCCGGACTGGAATTTCATCAGATTGAGGATCAGGTATATGAATTGAGGAGACGCTTATGTACGGAATAGATATATTAATGAAAGAGCATGAGAACATTCTGACTTTTACCGGCTTTTTAAGAAGCATCAGCGCCGATATTCTGGAGGGGAAGCCGGTGGATGCTCCCCTGCTGCGGGAGTGCCTTGAATTTGCAAGAAATTATGCAGATAAGCATCATCACGGAAAGGAAGAAAAGATTCTGTTCCGGATCATGATGGAAAATATGGGACCTGTTGCGGAAAAGCTAATCAGGAATGGCATGCTTGTGGAACATGATCTTGGAAGATTGTATCTGTCTGAGCTGGAAAAAGCCATTGATGAATATGAGAAAAATCCGGGAACAGAGTCAAAGTTAGATATTATCTCCAATGCGGTTGGCTATGGTGCCTTATTAAAGCGCCATATTGAAAAAGAAGATGAGGCCGCTTATGCATTTGCAGTACGTGCACTGGCTGAAGATAAGTTAAAAGTTGTGGATGATGAAACGGAATCATTTGAAAGACAGGCAAAGGATCAGGGCGTACAGGATAAGTACGAATCCTGGATCCGCGAAAAAACAAGGTAACAAGTACGGGGCGGTCTGAAGGGGAAACAGGCCGTCCCGCCTGTTACAAGAAATCCTTTCAGAAAAGGAAAGCTTTTTCAGCGAAGCTGAAAAATCATGAGAAGCATTGATGACAGGATGCAAAAAGAAGAAAGCGGCTTATACCGTCTGGTAAGATAAGAAGAAAAGTCCCGGAGGCTGTACACGAATACTCAGTGTATCAGTCTCTTTTTTTGTTATAAAGCCGTAAATTTGGGAAGGCTATTTCTAGATTCCTTCGTATAAAGAAACGGTAAAGATTTGATAATATTCAGTATCATTTAGTAAAAACGATTTACATTGTTATCATTTTTTTTTATACTTTTTTAGAAAGGTGTGGTAACAGTGATAGGAAAACGTATTAGAACTCTTCGGGAAGAGAGGCACTTGAGCCAGGAGAAACTGGCTGCAGAGCTTGGTGTAAGCCGAATGACGGTCAACAATTACGAGAATGAGAAGCGGGCCCCGGATATTGATTTTGCCGGGCATATAGCGGATTATTTCGGAGTGACGGTTGGATATTTAATGGGAGCGACCGAGTACCGCTACAAGCAGGATGAAATCATTTCTCTTAAAAGAGCGGAAAAGCTGTTCCGTATTATGGAAAAGCTTCCCCAGCCGGAGATACAGGAGATGATCTCTTCTCTTATTGAGACCTTGGAAAAGTCCGTGGAGCTGGATATGACCGATGAAATTGTACATGTAGTAAATCTACTCTGCGTACAGGTTCGCAGGCTTTTATACAGCTATGATAATTTAATGGACGACATTGCGGCCCCGGTTAAGAAACTTAAGGAGCTATCCGTTACGGAAGAGTGCATCAGGCAGGTAGTTCATGATAAGCCAAGAGCCGTTTATGATGCTGCATTCCAGTCGATCAAGCAGATCACGCAGGAAGTGGACTGCTGCGCGGAAACCATGGAGCGGAGACTGGAAAGGTTGATGGAAGAGAAACTTAAGGAACCAGTGAATGAAGAATATTAACTGAAAGGAGGAAATTTAAGTGGAAAATTGGTATGTAGCTAGCATAACAGAGACACTTGAACATTTTAACACGAACGAAAATACTGGAATATCGGATCAAGAGGTAGCAAACCGACAAAGCAAGTATGGAAAAAATGAGTTTGCAAAGCAGGAAAAAACCAGTCTGATCAAAGAAATTCTGCACCATCTTAAAGATATTTCAACGATAATTCTGCTTTTGGCTGCCTTGCTGTCTTTAGGGATGGCATTGAAGGATGGTCATGGCTTTATAGAGCCAGTAGTAATCGTTTCTATAGTTGTCTTAAATCTAATCCTTGCAATTACCCAGGAGCGGGGCGCTGAAAAAGCCCTGGAGGCATTATCCAGCTTAAATTCTCCTAACTGTGTTGTTATACGGGATGGCATACAAAAAGAGATGGATACAAGCGAATTGGTTCCCGGTGATATCATTAAGCTTCAATTGGGAAGCATTGTTCCAGCCGACGCACGCCTGATTACCAGCACCAATTTACAGGTGGATGAATCGGCACTCACAGGAGAAAGCGAGCCTTCGGAAAAAGATGCGGATATTCTGCTGCAGGGCAGTGTTCCTCTTGGAGATCAGCTTAATATGGTATTCTCCAGCTGTCATGTGACATCAGGACATGGGTTAGCCATGGTTACCGGTACCGGAATGCAAACAGAGATGGGGAAGATTGCAGGATTTTTAAACAATTCACAGAAAATAAAAACACCGCTGCAGCGACGTTTGGAGAAAATTGCTAAGTCCATCAGCATTGTTGCCATTGCAGCAGCTGCATTACTCTTTGCCATCGGTATTTTACAGGGAGAATCCGTTTGGTCCATGGTTATGCTTGCGGCCACGCTGGCTGTAGCTGCAGTACCGGAAACCTTAAATTTAATTGTAACCTTATCCCTTTCCCAGGGTGTTAAAAACATGGTGAATAAAAATGCACTGATCCGCAAGCTGACCGCAGTGGAGACTCTTGGTAACACCTCGGTCATCTGCTCAGATAAGACCGGAACACTGACACAGAACCGGATGACCATTGAAAAGCTTTGGATTCCAGGAAATGAGCCGTTTGGAGCCGGAGATGAATTTTCGAAGGATCAGACAGACCTTCTGACGATGTTTGCACTGGCAAGCAACGCTACTGTCCAGGAAGCAGAGGATGGTACCTTAACCATCATGGGAAATCCGACGGAGAAAGCCATCATGCGCCTTCTGCATGAAAAGGGCTTATCCAAAGAGCGTATTTCTGAGCAATACCGAATAGCAGGAGAAATCCCTTTTTCTTCTGAACGCAAGAAGATGACCATTGTTTTGGAAGCGTCCGCGGGAGGATATTTAATTCTTACCAAAGGTGCTCTTGACCGGTTGCCTCTCAAAGCATTTGATGAGAAAACAGAAAAAGAAGTTGACTATGTTCATAAGATTTTTGCCGGAGAGGCACTTCGGGTTCTGGCCCTTGGGATCCGTTATGTAAAGGAAGCTCCTTCTATGGAAAAGCCGGAGGAAATTGAACAGGATCTGGAATTATGCGGGCTTATTGGTTTAATTGACCCGGCTCGTCCGGAAGCAGCCCAGGCAGTGGAAAGGGCAAAGATGGCCGGTATCCGTACCATCATGATTACCGGGGACCATGCGGCAACAGCAAGTGCAATCGCAAGAAACATTGGAATTCTAGGTGAAAATGAAAAGGTTCTCACCGGACAGCAGCTAAATGATATGTCAGATGAAGATCTTTGCAGGAATATCCATCATTACTCTGTTTATGCCCGGGTTTCCCCTGAGGATAAGATCCGCATTGTTGAAGCATGGCAGGAAAACGGGGAAGTTGTTTCCATGACCGGGGACGGTGTTAATGATACTCCGGCACTGAAGGCAGCAGACGTTGGAATCTCCATGGGTCAAAGCGGAACTGAAGTTGCAAAAAGTGCTTCTGACATGGTTTTAACAGATGATAACTTTGCTACGATTATAGATGCGGTATCAGAAGGAAGGAATGTTTTCTCGAATATCAGAAAAACCGTTTACTTTCTGTTGGTATGCAATATTTCGGAAATTGTCATTATGCTGGTTGCCCAGTTAAAAGGCTGGGGTATCCCTGTAACACCGATCATGCTGTTGTTAGTCAATGTGCTGGGTGACGGTATTCCGGGAATTTGCTTATCCAGGGATACTTCGGATCCTCGTCTTATGGATCGGGAGCCTATCCGCAGAGACGAAGGATTTTTAGCCGGCGGCCTTCTTCCGGTAATTGTACAACAGACCATTGCATGCTCGGTAGTGGTTCTGGTTGGGTATTACATCGGTACGTTCCGGGAACTTCCGGGAATTCAGGGACCCTCTCAGGCAATCGGACAGACCGTTGCTTTTCTGGTTTTAGGTTGGACCTCCATCCTTCATTTATTTACAGTCCGCAGCAGGAAATCCATCTTCAAACGGACGATTAAGGATAATCCGCCGGTATTATACAGTACCATAGGCATGATCGCAGTATTCAGCCTTCTGGTGGCGTTCCCGCCCATAGGAAAAATCTTTGGTTTAACTGCCATAGATTCTCATCACTGGCTGCTTGCAGTTGTTCTTTCCATAATACCGACGGTCGTAGCTGAGATTGGAAAATTCATTGATGAACAGACAAACATTCGCGAGATTTACGAATATCGAAATCGTGTGATCCGCCACCGGATAAGAAAAGACGACAGTTTTTAACCTCATCAGGCAGGGGCGCGGATTGGGAATATCCGATTGACTTAAAGATAGGGAAAACCCTAAAAATAGCAGACAATGAAAAGCCGTTTAACAATCAGCGGTCCGGTAATTGTTTGCTATTTTGTTTTTCATCAACAGTAAAAATCATTTGCCCAAATAAGCATTTAGAAGTATAATAATTGAAGTGCTTTTTTATTCCTACTAAATTGATAGTAAATTAAAGAAAGAGGTAGAATCAATTGTTAAACCAGTTTTCAAGAACCCAGTTGTTATTGGGTGAAGATGCCATGGAAAAATTGCAGAGTGCAAAGGTTGCTGTTTTTGGTATCGGCGGCGTAGGCGGTTATGTGGTAGAAGCCTTGGTAAGAAGCGGGGTCCGTTCCTTTGTGCTAGTTGATGATGATAAGGTTTGTCTTACAAATATAAACAGGCAGATCATANNTGGAAATCAATCCGGATGCCGAAGTAGAAATGCACCAGTGCTTCTACTTGCCGGAAAACGCGGATGATTTCGATTTTAAAAATTATGATTATGTAGTAGATGCAGTTGATACCGTAACCGCAAAGCTGGAACTGATCATGCGGGCGAAGGAGGCAGGCGTTCCGGTCATCAGCTGTATGGGCGCAGGCAATAAACTGGATCCTACAAAATTTCAGGTTGCGGACATTTATAAAACCACCATGTGTCCCCTTGCGAAGGTCATGCGCAGAGAGCTTAAGAAAAGGGGCGTAAAGAAGCTAAAGGTTGTTTTTTCAACAGAAAAGCCAACAAGGCCTTTGGAGGATATGTCCATCAGCTGCAGGACAAACTGTATCTGCCCGCCTGGAGCCAAACATAAGTGTACGGAACGGAGAGATATTCCCGGAAGTGTGGCCTTTGTTCCTTCAGTAGCAGGGCTTATCATAGCCGGAGAGGTGATCAAGGATCTGTCTCTGAATGGAAAGATGGGGAGGTAATCACATGATTGACGGCAATATGGCTCATGAGCACGATCTGTCATTGGAACAAATGAAGAAAATGCACCCGGATGAATATGTGCTTGTAGACGTCAGAGATCAGACGGCATACAACCATGGATTTATACCTGGGGCTATCAATATTGAAAAAGAAGCATTGTTAAACGGAGAGCCTTCCCTTCCTAGGGACAGGAAGATCATATTATATTGCTTAAAAGGGATCATCAGTGAAGAGGCTGCAGAGCATCTGACAAAACAGGGATATGAAGCGTATAATCTTCGAGGAGGCTATGGAGAATGGCTGCTGCGGGCCTTGGAGAAAGAAGATANNCTGGAAGAAATTGAAAAGAGCATCCGGAAGAAATTTCATAAGGAACTGTTCAGTAGATTTGCCAAGGCTGTTAATGAGTATGAGCTGGTTAAGGAAAACGACAGGGTTGCTGTCTGTATTTCAGGTGGTAAGGATTCCATGCTCATGGCAAAGCTGTTTCAGGAATTGAGGCGGCACAATAAGTTTCCTTTTGAGCTGGTTTTTCTTGTCATGGACCCAGGCTACAACGAAACCAACCGGCAGGTAATTGAAAATAATGCAAAGCTTTTGAATATTCCCATTACCGTATTTGAAACCCAGATTTTCGATGCGGTTTATGATGTACAGAAATCTCCGTGCTATCTGTGTGCCAGAATGAGGCGGGGTTATTTGTACAGCAAGGCCAAGGAACTGGGCTGTAATAAGATTGCCCTGGGACATCATTACGATGATGTCATTGAGACAATTCTGATGGGCATGATGTACGGAGCACAGATACAGACCATGATGCCCAAGCTGCACAGTACAAATTTTGAAGGAATGGAACTCATCCGCCCTATGTATCTCATACGGGAAGATGACATTAAGGGTTGGAGAGATTACAATGATCTGCACTTCATTCAATGTGCATGCCGGTTTACGGATACCTGCACGACCTGCAGGACTGACGGCAGCACCGGATCAAAGAGGATGGAGATAAAGGATTTAATCAGGCAGTTAAAGAAAGTAAACCCGTATATTGAAAGTAATATTTTTAAGAGCGTGGAAAATGTGAATTTAAATACCATCATTGCATATAAGGAAAATGGAAATGTACATCACTTCCTTGACGGTTATGATTTGGACACATAATAATGAATCCGGAGGCTGTGTCTTATGAAGATTTCAACAAAAGGCCGCTATGCGGTAAGACTCATGATAGATCTGGCTGAGCACAATCATGGAGAATATATTCCTCTCATGGATATTGCAAAGAGGCAGGAGATATCAGAAAAATACTTAGAATCCATTGTTTCGGTTCTGAGTAAAAGCAATCTGCTCATTTCCCTGAGGGGAAAGGGCGGCGGTTATAAACTGGCGAGAAACCCGGAGGATTATACCGTGGGCAGTATATTAAGGCTTACGGAAGGATCTCTTGCTCCGGTTTCCTGCCTGGAAGGAGAGGTGAATGACTGCACAAGGGCCTGTCATTGCCGGACACTTCCTATGTGGGAGGGATTCAATAAACTGATTAATGATTACTTTGACGGAATAACCATAGCTGATCTGGTTTCCAGCAGCGATTATTCAAACGATTACATTATATAAAATCAAATGCAAAAGACTGCCAAAGAAATTCCCAATTATTTCCACTGGAAAAATGGTAACAAGAGTGTTATTATATGTTTGTAACATAAATGAAATACAAACGTAACACAAATGTAACAATTTCAAAGGAGGCAATTGAATTGAGAAAACTAACGGCACTTGGAATGATTACACTTACTTTAACGAGTATGATACCATTGACTGCGAATGCGGCAGTGGCAAGACCTTACAGTCAATGCAACAATGGAAGGAATGTAGTAACAGTGAGCAAGAACTGTAATTTAGATGATTTAAAGTCTAGATTGCAGCAATTAGGAGTTGATGGGAATAACGTCGATTGGTCTAAGCTCATCAACAACGGTAATTCAGGCAAGAATTGTAATAATGGTAACACTGGTAATACTGGTAACAACGGTAATACTGGCAATACTGGAAATAATGGTAATACCGGTAACAACGGTAATACCGGCAACAACGGTAATACAGGTAACAACGGTAATACCGGCAATAATGGCAATACCGGCACTACTCCAGATGACTCTACGGGAAATAAGTCCTATACCCAGCAGGTAGTAGACCTTGTAAATGCTGAAAGAGCAAAAGAAGGACTGGCTCCTCTTACTATTGATCCTAATGTAGAGAAGGCAGCTACCGTGAGAGCCAATGAGATACAGTCAAATTTTGACCATACACGGCCAAATGGCAGCTCATTCTCAAGTGCTTTAAAAGAGCAGGGTGTGAATTACCGCGGTGCAGGCGAGAACATCGCATGGGGTCAGAAAACTCCTCAGGATGTTGTAAATGCCTGGATGAACAGTGCAGGTCATCGTGCAAACATCATGAATAAGAGCTACACACATATCGGTGTAGGTAATACTCAGAATAACTCCGGAACTCAGTACTGGGTACAGTTATTTACATATTAATATCTTATAAATCAAGATAATATAAAGATTTATAATAGGGATCATTAGTGAAAAAGATGGGCGGCAACCATTTGACAACTCTTTTCTGGGATGTTGTTAGATGGTAGCTGCTTTTTCTGATATTTTTCTAAATGAATCACAGGCAATTCTCTAGATGTCTTCGCAACCTTTCATTTTTTGAGTATTCTCTTTAAGCAGGCGACATCTAACAAATTTACTGTCTCAAAATTTCCTTTATAAAACACCCCCCAGTTATTGAAAACACAAGGCAATTCCTTTGCTTTTTGTAGCGTATCCACTTGAATGAAAGATACAGGTACGTCATTCGTTTCACAATATTGTTTTATCATCTCAATGTTTTGATAGACATAAGGGCATTGCATATCATAATAAATTGTTAGCTCCTTGCTCTCGATTTCTTGTTTTTTAACATTTTGCGCGAACTTCGGCGTTGTTTCATCAAAAGAAAGTGCAAGCAATTCATAGCCATTATCGGTAGTATCAACAACCTCAAAGCCGTACTTCTTTGCAAATGATTGGTCAGAAAGAAAAGATTTTTGTTTTTTTGCCCCGAGCATACAAATACCGGATTTACCACTTTCTTTTGCATCAGCCAAACAATACTCCATCAGCATTTTCCCATACCCGTTTCCTTTGTGACTCCCAGTAACCCATAAACAATACAGATAATAATAGTTGTCACCAGTTATGGGAACCCAAGCTGTTTCAAGAGGAGCATATTCAATAAAAACCGTAGCCTTCTCATTTAACTTTCTAAAGACATGACCTTCATTTAGTCGGTCTGAAAGCCATTGTTTCTTTGCTTCAATACCTTGATGGGGCTTTTTACTGCGGATAATGCAGCACAAATGCTCATTGGTAAGGTTTTCTGTTGTTAAGTTTACAAAATCAGTATTCATATACGCCCTCGATTCAAATTAACATCTATTATTATTGAAATCAAGTATACTACATTCGTTTATCCAAAACAATTAAAACATCATATCATTTGTCCCTTGGCAATTTTCGTTCGGTAAATATGCTTTTTGCGCCTAATCGCTATTTGGGGGACTTTATCAACACATCGTAATTGGTCTGAAGGTTTCCAATATACCCGTAGGCAACGTAAATATTATATCGCAAAAATGTAAGCATTAACATCATAGTCATACTGGAGCGAAGGCAGCTTTGCGGCCCGGAAATGACTGTTTAACTTAAGAGGGCTATTCAGCCAACATTAGCGTAATGATAAAGCCAAAAAGATATTTACTTGCAGCTTTTAATTATTTCTACAACAGCAGATGCAATATATACTTGACATTTTGCAATGTATGATGTATTATATGACTACGAAAGGGGGCATTCCATGAAGAATAAGAGAATGAAAATCGCCCGAATGGAAGCTGATATGAAACAAGAGGACTTAGCAAAAGCCGTAGGCGTTACCCGACAAACGATCGGTCTGATAGAATCAGGGGAATATAACCCCACATTAAACCTATGTATATCGATTTGTAAGGCGCTTGGCAAAACATTAAATGATTTATTTTGGGAGGAATCGAAATGAATAAGCAAAATATACAAGACGAAAGAGTTATAGCACAACGCCGCAAAATAAATAGTGAAGCGTACAGCATTTTAATGATTGTGCTTCTCGGTTCAATACTCGTACAACAATTCTTGCTAAACGCTCCGTTTGAACAATATGCTGTTGAGTTTATATGCTTTTTTGGTATATCCCTATATATGATAATACGGTATATGACCTTGGGACTTGACTTATATGGCGAAGGTAAACGGGCTAAAACACTTTCTTTTGTGAACAGTATAGTAGCCGGAATTGTAGTAACCACGATTAATGGTATATTGAACTATTCGCAGTACGCAGAAAAGTATAAGGAAGATGGTATAGGTTATTTTATCTCTGTGCTGATAGTTACTTTTATCAGCGCAACCTTTTCAACTTTTATAGTACTATATTGTCTTAATTATCTGAACAAGAAAAAACAGGCAAAAATTCAAAAGCAGTTAGACGAAAAAGAACAGGATGAATAGCTGTGTCATTCTTTCACTATTAAGCATTACCAGGCATTTTGCCTGATCCTTATCATATGAATCCATAAACCAGAAGCAAGATATATGCCTTGCTTCTTTTTCTTTGTGAAATTATGGTCCGAAATTCCGAAATTCAGGCTGGGCCTTTGCGCCATAGTAGACCGTAAATCAGGCTGATCCGTACATTAAACTTTAAATAACTTTGTAAGATAGAATAAGGAAAACGGGACGTCTGCGAACAGACGCCCCGCCTCTATACTGCGATTCATTTTAAACAGCAAGTGTCATCGTTTGGGAAATACATGATTGTAAGGGGCTGTTTTATAAACTTCTTAGGATATACCTAGGCCAGCACTGGCATAGCCCGCGATAGTGGCTGCTATATCGAGACCGGCAGTGACCTGTGCGGAGAATAACAAAAGCAACCTGGTTCCTGCGGTAACAGGAATGTTCAGTCCGGTGGTGACACCGCTGCTGATAGTACCGATAGAAATTGCTCCCGTAAGGGAAGGTGACAGCGTAACCACTGCGCCCGGCACCGCAACGAAGGTGTTGTTAGGTGTTGTGGATTCGAACAACTGGGCGGTTACTGTTACAGTCGAACCAATCAAACTGAGTGCAGCGCTAATGCTTAAATAACCGGCCAAGGAGGTAATAATCCCATTCCTGGGCATGGAGAATGCCATGTTCGTCAACCCTAGTAGATTCACTGTTCCGCTGGCAGCGGAAATACCGGAAAGGTTGATCCCGAAACCAACTGCGCTGGAGGTATTAAGCAATCCTCCGAGTACTGTGGTCAAGGTAACAGGTGTACCGGAAGCAAACGGAATAATTGCTCCATTGCCCGCTAAGCCAATAGGGCCAGTAGGTCCTGTGGGTCCCGTTGCACCAATAGGGCCAGTAGGCCCAGTGGGTCCTGTTGCACCGATAGGCCCAGTGGGACCAGTATCACCAATAGGTCCAGTAGGCCCTGTTACGCCAATAGGCCCAGTAGGTCCTGTAGCTCCTGTAGCTCCAATAGGTCCGGTAGGCCCAGTAGCGCCGGTAAGTCCAATG